>NZ_JAFBID010000159.1 GCF_016811235.1 Microvirga arabica | reverse complement strand
CAGCCTGATCTTGTCCGACAGGCTCAACCCGATCACTCTCAGACGCCAGATGTCAGATCAAATACCAACTACTACAAATCCTGCAACGGAATGGGTGAGGATCATGGCCGACCCGGCGCAGAACACCTTCGCGCAGGCCACCGGGCCGGCTGCATCACCATGACCATTGTCACAGTCTGTCGGCATCGCGTCCATGCCAGCCGCAACGGTCATGTCGTGCCCGTCGTGGGCCATCGCCCCATGCGGGACGGGCATGATCGTTCCCAGCACGAATGCCAGGGCAATGAGGAGTGCACCTAGGGATCGGAGCAGCGGCATGGGGCAAACTTAGGGAGGCGAGACCTGGCAGACAACTCACATCGACGTGTCTCGGACGGACGGCGAGTTGGCTGAGGCTGTGGAGCAGTCGACCCTCTGTGCCGCAAGACCGACCGCTGCCTGTCATGGCTGTGCCTGCCGTGTCTCGATGATGCTTCCATCCTCCCGCTGAAGACGAAAGTCGTCTGTCTTTGGAGACTGGATGGTCTTCTCTTGGTACAAGGCAGGCCGCGGCCCACCCCGTACCATGACCAGGAGTGCCCACATTCACAGAGCTTGTCGCTGATAGGCCCCTGTGGTGGCCAACGGCGTGATCAGTGGGCCATGCTGCTGAGGGCTTCCTGGCAGGCGCGCTCGCAACGGCGGCAGGACTCAGCACAGATACGGCAGTGCTCATGCATGCTGGCGTGGCGCTCACACTCCTCCCCGCAAAGGCGGCAGGCGGTGGCGCAAGCCTCGAGCATCCGGCGGATCACCTCCTCGTTCGAACCCGTCCGGCGGGTGGCCACGGACCCGGTAGCGGCGCAGACGTCGGCGCAGTCGAGGTTCAGCCGGATGCACTGGGTGAGCTGCTGCACCATGTCCTCGCCAAGGCAGGCGTCGGCGCAGGAGGTGCAGACCTGAGCGCAGGAATAGCACTCCTCGATGCAACGGATGAGAGCGTCGTTGGTGTTGCCCTTCACGTGCGGGTGCGTTCTGATCATCTGCTGTGCATGCATGGTCGTTCTCCTTGCGTTGCGAGTGTTCCGTTCGCGGATTGGGCTCTGTCGCGACCCGTGAGCTGCGTGTGAGCTGCTGCCCCAGATGGCGACTGCGGCGGCTCCGGCAAGCGCACCGGCAAGGGCGCCCAGGAGCACCTTGGTTGAAAGGCCGCCACTGCTCGGCATGAAGGATGACGGGCGGCGCCAGGGCTGGTTCATGGCTTCTCTCCCCGGAGAATTGCTCCTCCTGGTGTGCTGAGAGTGCGTCACTGCTTCGGTTCGACGGCACCTAGCTTGAGGCGCGTCGTGCCATCGCCGGGGCAACATACAGGGGGAGGGTATTGTTCCTGGCCCAAGTTCCGGTTTGGCGCGTTAACGGACAAAGAGGTGCCATGGCATCATGCCCGGACCGCAGGAGAACCACGGCCGTGTCGCCGTCGATCACAGACGTCAGTTTCCACGTCTGCGGCGCATCGAGGGACAGGTGCGTGGCCTTGAGCAGATGATCGAGGAGGGCCGCTACTGCGGTGATGTGGTGAATCAGATCAACGCTGCGGTTGCCGCGCTGCACCGTGTTCAGGTCGACATGCTGCGGGATCACCTGAAGGCGTGTGTAGAGGCGAGCCTGTCCGCTGATCTGCCCGAGGAGGAGCGCCAGCGCCTAGCGCGCGAGGTCATGCGCCTTATGGACGTCCTTCGGCAGAAGGCCTGAGGTCTGCTCCTGCCGGTTGAGCCTGCGCCCGAGAGCTTTGGTGAGAGGCGCTCCCGTGATGCCGTGCGCCACGACTGATCCGCAGATCACGAGGCTCACGGCGTGCCAGATCACCGGCTCTCCCGTCCGATGCTCCATCAACGAGGCATAGTAGATCGCAGCCACAGCGATGGGACCAAACCAGCCCACGAAGAGCGCTTCTGACGGGGTGCGGATATCACGAAGGAGCGGCCGCAGGAGCAGAAGCACGGGAGGGCGGCGCAGGAGAAGAACGGCAATGACAAGCAGCAGGCCGCCCCAACCCAGGTCGAGCCATCCCCGCCATGGAAGAACGGTCCCCAGCAGGATAAAGATCGGGATGGCAAAGAAGCGATTTACCGCCTCCTGCCCATGCTCCTCGTTCTCCCGGTCCGATTGGCTGATGACCTGTGTGAACATGGCGCCGGCGGCGAAGACGAGCAGCACCTCGTCGCTCTTGATCAGCCGCCCTGCGCCCACGGCAAGCAGAGCAAGCGCCACCGTGTAGACCAAGCGCCATTCGCTCTTGATCGCATCGCGCCGCTCGGCCGCCTGCAACAGCTTGGCCGCAATGTAGCCGAGCGCAAGGCCTGCAAGCGTGGCCACGCCGACGTCCCACAGCAGCGACTTCGTTAGCCAATGAGAGAGGGCCTCCCCGGTCGGACGTGTGAGCAGGAGGAAGGGCAGGAAGACAAAGATATAGCCCAACCCGTCATTGGCTCCAGACTCGAAGGAGATGGCGTGGCGAACGGGCTCAGGGATGTTCTCCTCCGCCAACTCGCCGGTGACGATGGGGCTTGCAGCCACCGGATCGGTGGGGGTGATGATGGCGCCGATCAGAGCGGCTATCCAGAACGGCACCCCGAGGAGGAGGAAGACCAGGGCCGTGCTGATGGCCCACATCAAAGCCATGCCGAGGCTGATCAGCACCAGCATCTCACGCCAGTTGCGGCGCGGATAAGAGCCAGGAATGCGCAGCGCCACGCCCACGAGCCCGATGCCCAGCGTCAGGCGGGCAGCGCTCTCCATCAGGGAGGGACGGTCACCCAGCGCCTCAAGATCAATAAGGTTGAAGACCCCAGGGCCGACGAGCACCCCGATAACAAGGGCCAGCAGGGTCGGCGGAAGAGGGCTGCGGGACAGCCACTTGGAGCCGAGCCCAAGGATCAGTGTCACTCCTCCGAGAAGGGCAACGATGGCGTTGAAATTGTTCATCGGGGGACCTGACCGGCGGTTTTGGCTTCTACGCGGGGATGGGGCGAGGTCATCTGTTGAACGCGCACGTTGCTCTTCCGTAAAGGAGCGGGATGCAGGAGCCTCTGGATTAGCTTAACCTGTGCAGCACAGGCGATGTTCCGAAGGAAGCCCAGACCCGAGAGCGTTTGTCGATCTGGCGGAATGCTGGTCGTCATGCCGCTTGGATGCTCTCTGGCACCTATGTCCTCGCTCGAACGGCAAGTTCAGCGGCGCGACCGCGTACGTCTCTGAGAGACCGTTTGAGAGTAGACTAAGAGCCTGTTTGAGAATGTCGCACGGGGTCGGATTGGGATAGTCTCGAGTCCACATGAGCCGGATGTGGACCAA
>NZ_JAFBID010000158.1 GCF_016811235.1 Microvirga arabica | reverse complement strand
GGTATTGTCTATATCGTTGTTTCCGGCAATCCACTGCTGTTCCAATCCTATCCGCTGCAGATGTTCGGCGGCGTCGACAGTTATGGCCTCATCGCCATTCCACTCTTCATCCTGATCGGCGAAATCATGAATGGAGGCGGAATAACCCGGCGCATTGTCGAAATGGCAATGGCGTTCGTGGGCGCATTGCGCGGCGGCTTGGCTTACGTGAACGTGCTCGCCAATATGTTCGTCGCATCAATCCTGGGCTCTGCCACGGCTCAAGTCGCAATCATGTCGCAGATCATGGTGCCCGAGATGGAGCGTCAGGGCTACGATAAGACCTTCGCGGCGGGCCTGACCGCCTATGCCGGAATGCTCGGCCCGATCATTCCCCCGTCGGTGATGTTCGTGGTCTACAGTGTGTTGGCTCAGGTACCGGTCTCTGACATGCTGATCGCCGGCATTATCCCCGGATTGCTGTTGACGGTGCTCTTTTGCACCATCATTGCAGTAATGGGCTTCGTTCACAATTTTCCGGCCGGAGCTCGCATGACACCGCGCGAGCGCGTGATGACTGTGCTTCGCGCGCTGCCGACGCTGTCTATCCCGGTGGTGATTGTTGGCTCCATCCTCACGGGCCTCGCCAATGCCACAGAGGCGGCGGCTGTAGGTGCAATTGCGGCGGCACTGGTTGGCCGCTACTGGACACGCGAGTTCCGCTTCTCCCAGATCCCGGAAATGCTGCTCCGCTCAGGGATCTACTCGGCGATCGTCCTGTTCCTGGTCGCTGCCGCAGCAGTGTTCTCTTGGATTTTGATTTTCGGCAAGGTTCCGCAGGAAGTGGCGGGATGGATCCAGTCAGTTGCGAAGGATCCGGTCACCTTCATGCTGCTGGTGAACGTGATCCTGATTGTTATCGGCACGGTCATCGATGGAGTGCCCGGCCTGATTATGACAGTGCCGATTCTCCTGCCCATCGCGACCGAGGTCTATCATATCGATCCGCGGCACTTTGGGGTCGTTGTTGTCATCAATCTGGTGCTCGGACTTCTCTCACCTCCTGTTGGCCTCTGCTTCTTCGTCGCGGCCGCCGTCACAGGCGCCAAGCCCGGGAAGATGTTCATAGTGACACTGCCCTTCTTCATCGTTGCCTGCCTGATGCTGATCATTCTGTCAGTATGGCCCACCCTCTCGCTTGCCCTCGTCGATTAACCTGAAGAAAGAACGGAGGACTGATCATGACCATTTCCCGCAGACATCTCTTCGCCTTAGCAGCAGGCGCCGCCCTGCCGCTTGCGGCCCCGACGGTGCTTCGCGCTCAAAGCCGTGAGTTCCGCCTTGGTGTCATTACGCCTCCGAACCATCCCTGGAACAACGCTGCCTTGAAGGTTGGCGAGACGCTTAAAGCAGAGACCAACGGTCGCCTCTCGCTCACCGTTTTCCATGCTGGTCAGCTCGGCAACGAGGGCGCCATGATGCAGCAGCTCCAGTCGGGAGCCCTCGACATGGCCTTCATCCAGGCAGCCGAGCTTGGCTCGCGTGTTCCGGCGATTGCAGCCATTAATGCCCCCTACGTGGTGCGCTCCACGGAGGCTGTGGCGAAGCTCGTCCGCCACCCGGTTGCACTCAGTCTATTCGATTATCTTCCCAAAGAGACGGGCACGATTGGCTTGGGCTGGGGCATTACGTCAATTCGGGCAGTGTTCTCGGCCAAGGAAATCTCGTCTATCGCCGACCTGAAGGGCATGAAGCTGCGGATCAATCCGACGCCGGCCTTCCGCGATTTCTATCAGATCCTGGGGGCCGCCCCCACACCGATCCCGACTCCGCAGGTGTTCGACGCAATGGCCAATGGCCAGGTCGACGGTCTTGAGGCAGATCTCGACTTCTCCTGGAACCAGCGCTTTGACCGGGTTTCCAAGACCATCCTTCGGATGAACGCCGTTCACATGCCGATGATAGCGCTGGTCTCCGGCCGGGTCTGGACCACCCTGCCAGCAGCTGATCGTGAGCTGATCTCCAAGGTTACCCGCGCAGCACTCGATGCCGAGATCGACGAGATCGTCGCCAACCAGCCTAGTCTCTTGGAGAACTTCTCAAAACAACCCGTCAAGATCGTCATCTCCGATGTGAAGGACGCGGATCCAGTGATTGCCGAGTACGACAAGATCTGGCTGCCGAAGGCCCCGGTTCTGGCGGAGTTGCGCAAGGTGGGCGCAACGCTCTGAGGCCACTTCACTTCCACTCATCAAGGCGGGCGTTTCGCCCGCCGACGACTTCTAAGTCGCTTTTGTATGCTCTTCGAAGTAGTTGCGGAGCGACTTGCCCACATCTTCAATATGCTTTTTCAGGAGGGCGCAGGCCGCGGAGACTTTGCCACTCTTGCAGAGGCGCACGAGTTCAGCGTGCTCGACTTCGGCGCGCTCCATGCCTCCTGTCAGTGAAAGCTGAAGCCGGGTATGCCTGTCACATTCCTGAAGTAGGCCTCCAACGATTGCCTGCGCACGCGGCTGTCCTGCGTGCTGATACAGCACGTTATGGAACTCCGTGTTCAGCTCACCCCAGCGCCTGACATGCTTGGCACGGAGTTCTGAGCTGTATTCCTGAAGGATCTGACTCAGCCGCTCATAGTCTGCTTCCGTCAGATGTTTAGCGGAGGCTTTGAGGAGGCGTGGTTCTAATAGCGCTCGAAGTTCAAAGAGCTCTTGAACTTCTTCCATAGACAGTTCTGAGACGATTGCGCCGCGATGTGGATGGATCTTGACCAGCCCTTCAGCTTCGAGCTGCATCAGGGCTTCGCGCACCGGGATGCGGCTGACGCCGAACTCTGTAGCCAGTGCATCTTGACGAAGCTGGAAACCAGATTTGAACTCACCATCCACGATCCTGCGCCGCACTTCCTCTGCGACGGCAGAGGCGATGGTCCTATGCTGAAGGGACTTCTGAGCTGGTCTGGCAGGGGGCATAGCTTCCACTGTCGTTAGTTGCAGATCCTATGGAGGAATGGATCTTATGGCTCTGTTGCGGATGGACAAAAGATCAGCTTGACACTAGAGATTTTATACAATCTACGTTGGTAAAGTTCAATGCTGTATTGTAGGAACAGGAGCCTGATGGCCAACGAAATTGACTGGGTGTACATGTCTTCCTCAGTCAAGATCCCGTTCAAGTCGGGCTCCAAGTTCCAGATCGAGGCCATTATGAACAACACCCTCAAGCCACGACCGAAGCTGCCCCGCGCGGACCTCGTACCTACGGTCTAATGAACATGGCAGGGTATGGTGCCCTGCCTATGCGTCCTTGACAGTTATCTCTTGTGAACAGCGAGTGAGGCCATGGCGCGCCACACCTTCTTCTGCATCGACGGCCATACCTGCGGCAACCCGGT
>NZ_JAFBID010000157.1 GCF_016811235.1 Microvirga arabica | reverse complement strand
CAAGTAAATCCCGCCCGGCGATCACAGTGCCTTCGAAGTCCCTCTTCGGGGAGGCAAGCCACATCTCCTCGGTGATCGCGGGATCGTCGCCCGGAACGAAATGGTTCAGCACCAGCATTCCAACCTCGGCCCGAGCCGCAACAGCGCCGACCTGCTCTGTGGTGGTGTGACTGGCCAGCAGGTGCGCATGTAGCGCGGGGGCATTCGGCAATCCGGCGACCAGCCTCGGCAGGCTCTCCACCCGCATGACCTCATGCACCAGCACATCCGCCCTCCGGGCCAACGCAACCAAGCCCGGGCACATGGCCGTATCGCCGGACAGGACAAGTGAACGGTGCAGGGTGTCGAACCGATACGCAAATGCACGCCGCAGGGGAGGGTGATGGACCTGCCCGGCTGTCACCCGGATCTTCGCGGTTTCCAGCACAACGCTTGCTGCGTCGACCTCGTGAATGCGGACGAGCTGCCGCGGATCGCAGCGCCCCTCATCCTCCATGCGTGTGGTGATTTCGAACCAGAGCGAGCTAAAGAAGCCGTCGATCAGTGTTGCGAGCGGGGGCGGTCCAAATACGTCAATGGGCCGGCGAAGACCACCCACCCAGGCTTGGTAGAGCAGGGGCCCGAGCTCCAGGGTGTGATCGGAGTGATGATGAGTGATGAAGATTGCGTCGAGTTCATGAGGCTGAACTCCGGCTAACAGAAGCTGCCGTGTGGTGCCGTAGCCGCAGTCCACCAGATAGGCTGAACCCTCGGAGAGGATCAGATTGGCCGGATTGGACCGCAGGAGGCTCGGGCGCGGCCCACCCTTCGTGCCGAGAAGAATGAGCCTGTCCTCGCCCAGGGGACCGCCTGGAGTTGCGTCGTGGGGCATTGGCAGGTCCTCTCACTGCTGGTCGGGTGTAAAGCGAGCTGCCTTCACCGCGGGGGCCCACATTGCTGCATCCCGGTTCAGGATTTCGGCAAGCCGTGCACGGGACGTCCCGGTCGGTTCAAATCCCATGGCGATGACCCGCTCTTTCACCTGCTCCTTCTGCAACGCAGCTGTGATGAGCTGATTGAACCGGTCGAGGACGTCGGCAGGTGTGCCGCGGGGCGCAAAGACACCGTGCCAGCCTGCTCCGGCAATCGCGTAGCCTGCTTCCTGGAAGGTCGGAACGAGCGGCAGAAAGGGCGAGCGCGAGGTGCTCGAAGTCGCCAGGATCCGAATGCGCCCTGCCTTATGCAGCTCCAGCAGTTCGCCCGTGTTGGTGAAGAGCATCGGGAGTTGGCCGGCGAGGAGGTCGTTGACGGCCGCCGATGTGCCCCGATAGGGGACATGACGCAGATCAAGACCTGTCTCACGGCCGAACAGCACGGCAAAGAAATGCGGAAGAGTGCCGGCCCCGGGCGTGCCGTAGTTGGCCCGTTCAGGATGAGCCTTGAGCCATTCCACCACGCTGGACAGTGAGTCTGCCGGGATGTCAGCCCCCACGGCGACCGCAAAGTCAAATGTGGCCACCTGCGAGACGGGCTCAAAATCCTGAACCGGATCGTATCCCAGCGCCGGGTAGACGTGCTGGTAGACGGCCATGGGAGCAATGGGGGTGAACAGGAGCGTGGCCCCATCAGGGGCGGCGCTTTTGACGGCCTGCACACCGACCCGTCCGGCCGCGCCGGTTCTGTTCTCGACCACGACCGCCCGGCCCAGGCCTGTCTCAAGTTCGTCGGCGATGACCCTGGTGAGGGCGTCCGTGGCGGAGCCGGCGGCAAACGGCATGACCAGCCGAATTGCTTCCGTTGCCGAGCTCCCGGAGGAGTAGACCAGGCCAGCAACCAGGGCGAGGATAGGAGCGAGCATCCGTTTCATGGGAACCTCTCTAGGGTTGCCGTTGACCCAACCATGTGGCGGTGGCTTGCCGCCGGGGCCAACGGTAGGAGCAACGCGGCAGGCAGGAGAGCACCCGAAGGCAGAGATCCGGCCTCAGAGCGGCTCGCTTCCAGGCTGTGAGTGCGACGATGGCCAGGCAGCAGATGGCGTTCACTGCGCTGATCAGGGCCAGCAAACCGTCCCCGAGGTTGACCGCCGCATGAGCCGCCGTCGTGCTGTTGGCCAGGAGAAAAATCGACCACGATGTAAACGAGATGCAGGACGCCCCGTGCTGGTCGCGTGCCACACGGATGATCTGGGGCACATAGGACCCCAGCCGCAGAAAGTTACACGCCGAGAACGCCAGAAACGCAGCCTCGCCCAGGGTCATCGCTGCCTCCGCATCATTGATGTCGTGAGTGTCGCTGGATTGAGCTATAAAGAGAATTCGCATTCTGGAATGGGCCTATAACTTTTCGGAAGAGCCTCATGCAGTGGGACGAGCGCATCGGCCGACGGCTTCGGCTGCGAGATCTTCATACGCTTCAGGTTATCTCCGACGTGGGGAGCATGGCCAAGGCCGCTGAGCGGCTGGCCGTCTCACAGCCCGCCGTTTCGAAGGCCATTGCCGATCTGGAGCACACGCTCGGCGTACCCGTGCTCGACCGGACGCCACGGGGTGTCGAGATGACCGCCTACGGGCGTGCCCTGCTGAGACATGGGGCCGCCGTGTTCGATGACCTGAGGCAGGGGCTCGCCGAGATCGAGTTCCTGCGGGATCCGACGCAAGGGGAGCTGAGGGTCGGCGCTCCTGAGCCCGTCACCCCGGTGCTGGCCGTCATCATCAACGAAGTTCTCGCCCTGATGCCCAAGATCCGGTTTCAGGTGATGGTGGGCGACACCGCGGTGCTCTACGAGGCACTACGCGAGCGGCGGCTGGACGTGGCGCTCACGCGCATGCCCGAGCCTGGTGCCGATAACGATCTTGAGATGGAAGTGCTGTTTGCGGACCCACTTGTGGTGGCGGCGGGAGCACACAACCCATGGGCAAGACGCCAGTCAATCAACTTGGCCGATCTCATTGATCAGCCCTGGGTTCTTCCGCCTCCGGAGACGGTGCTCGGTCGATTTGGAGCCGAGATCTTTCGGGTGCGCGGTCTCGAGCCGCCCCGCGCTGCTGTGGTGGCCCCCTCACTTCAGCTGCGGCTGAGCCTGATGAGCGGTGGCCCTCATCTGACGCTTCTTCCGAGAGCCATGTTGCGTTTTCCCGGTGCTCAACCTGCCATAGTCGCGATCCCGTTGGAGCTTCCTGAGACAGAACGCCCAGTGGGCTTGGTGAAGTTGCAAGGGAGGAGCATGAGCCCGGTGCTCGGCACGTTTGTTGCACAAGCACGGGAGGTAACATCTCGGATCCTTACGGGTCCTGGGAGCAGCTGAGAGGAACGCCCGCGAAGCGGCACCGTTCCGGAGGTCAGCTCGTAATTGGCTGCAAGCGGTTAGGTTTCCAAAGCCTGCAAAGGTTAAGCCGGCCTAAGGGTTTGCATCCAAGTTTCAGGGTGGTTTTGAACACCCTGCGAAGGTCGGGTGCTGGCAC
>NZ_JAFBID010000156.1 GCF_016811235.1 Microvirga arabica | reverse complement strand
TCAGCTGCTCTGGGCTAAGCGCATCCAGGCAAATGGGGTGCATGGCGGCCTCCCGGCTGCTCCCACACCCCAACATACCACAGAACTTCCAATGCTGTACTTAGTGGTGTGAGTTAGAGGTTCGCTGACAGAAGCGTTTGACGCTGTCGAGGATATCGCCAGCGGTTTTGGTCCACACGAATGGCTTGGGATCGGCATTGCTCGCCTCGATGTAGCGGCGGATCGCCATCTCCAAGGCATGCGTGCTGCGGAAGGCGCCCCGCTGGAGCTGGCGTCGGGTCAGCAGCGCAAACCAGCCCTCGACCATGTTCAGCCAGGATGCGGATGTGGGCGTGAAGTGCAGGTGATAGCGCGGACGCTGGGCCAGCCAGCGGTGGATCAGCGGGGTCTTGTGGGTTGCCGCGTTGTCGAGCACCACATGCACCTCCAGCCCCTCCGGCACCGTCTGGTCGATGGTATCCAGAAAGGCGCGGAAGTCCTGGGCCGTGTGACGCGCCCGACACTCACCCACCACCCGGCCGGAGCAGATATCCAGGGCCGCAAACAGATCCGTGGTGCCGTGACGAACGTAATCGTGCGTGTGACGCTCAGCCTGACCCGGGCGCATGGGCACGCTCGGGGCAGTAGGCGATCTGGCCTGGATCTGGGGCTTCTCGTCTACGCACAGCACCAACGCCCGATCAGGCGGGTTCAGATAGAGCCCGACGATGTCGCGGACCTTGTCGACTGTCTGGATGCGAGACCTCCTTGGCGTGAGCGACGACCTGGAGGGCTGGCGGCAACGCGTCTGAATCGGGTGGCTTGTAGCGGCGGTTGACAAGCTTCGGCTCGGCAGCCAGGCGCCGTTGCACAACCTGCTCTGGTGAGGCGCCCTTGAGCACCCGCTGACGTCTACTGTTGTAAGCCTGATTGAAGCCCTTGAGCAGCGTCTCCAGATCCCGGTGGCGGTAGATGGTAATGCCCAGCACCTCGCGCTGCACCCGGCCGTTGAAGCGCTCCACAAGGCCATTGGTTTGCGGCGTGTAGGGCTTGGTCCTGCGGTGCTCCACCTTCAGCTGGCGGCAGGCGTGTTCAAAGCCATCCGCCGTGAAGCAGGATCCTCTGTCCGTCAGGACGTGCGTGACCTTGAAGGGGAGCGCGCAGACCGCCTCTTTCAGGAAGGCGACCGCGCTGGTGGCCAGCTCGTCGTCCTTGACCGCCAGATACACCCAGCGGGAGCAGCGATCGATGGCCACATACAGGAAGCGCTTGCGGCGCTCGCCGTCGGCGGTCTGCAGCTTGGGCAGGTGCTTGATGTCCATGTGCACGAAGCCGAGGTCATAGTCCTTGAACGTGCCGATCTTGCGCTTGCGCTGCTCGGCCGGTGGTAATCGTCCCAGCCCCTCGGCTTTGAGGATGCGGTAGACCGCATCGCGGTTGAGATGCGGCAGGAAGTGGCTGACCACGAAGGTGAGGTCATCGAGCGGAAAGCCGGTGGCCTGGCGCAGGGCGCAGACGATGGCGCGCTCTTCCGCGGTGGCTTTCCAGGGCAGCTTGTGCGGTCGGCTGGAGTGATCCTGGCAGTCCTATGCGCCGCGCTTGCGCCACTTGCGGATGGTGTCCGTGCTCACGCTGAAGCGTTGGGCCAGCATGCCGGTGGGCTCTCTCGAGCGGGCGATCTCCTGGCGAACGGCTGGAGTGGTGCGGGCTTGGGGATGAAGCGAGTGCATCAGATCCTCCACCAGGCACGGGGTGGGCGCCGCGAGCCATCGAAGCGCCACGTATAGTTCTCAATTGCCCAACGCACCCGATCCCAACAACGTTCCGCTACCAAACAAGGCAGACCGTGGTGTTCGGGTGCAAATTTCTGAACTCGCTCCAAGCAGCATGCAGCACAACTAAGTCGATGATCAGCTGGAGGATGTGGTATTTGGGATAGCTGAGAAAAAACACTCCTGTAATGATTGCAGCGCAGCAAATCCGAGGTAGCCTATCGAGATAGTCTGGCAGCGACGCGGAAGCCATCAATAAGACTTACTATTAGCGGGCTACGAACGTAGTGAAAGCTGCTCCTTGGACAGCGTCCAATGCCTTCACGAGCCTGCCCAGCAGACGCGCATGGCGGCTCGGAACATAGTTTCGGGCGACCTCAAGGACACCAACGGCTCCAATCAGCAGCACAAGGATGGAGTGGCGGTGTTTCGGATAGTCAAGGCAAAACGCGGCTCCAATAGTGGCAAAGGCAGTAGGTCGCTCAAAGCTCGGCTGCTCTCCAGTGCAGGGGCGCATTCCAATCGGCGAGAGGGTGAAAACGGCAATTGCAGAGAAGAGCAGCCATCCGACACAGCGAAAGAAAATTTTAGGTGTCATAATGTGTGGTTTCGCCAATCACACTCATGATGCATTTGCTCTAGGTGATTAGCACCAAGGAGAAAAAGAAATCTTTGGAATAGGGGGCCTGTTCCTAGTCAGCATCCATGAATTATATGGTTGGGCTGACTTTATCCATAGGAGAGATGGATGTAGTCCTGGAAGAACTGCGTTCTTGCTGCAATCACCTCCGTCTCTGCCTTTGCAGCAAGGGTGGTGCCTCGGGTCCGCCCGACAAGAGCAGTAAGGGGATCCTGGCCGGATTGTTTGGGCGGGACTGCCCTTCCTGCGTTTGGCAGGCGGCTATGCTCTGGTGTGACACTATCGTAGCCTTAAGCCAGTGGAATAGCAGCGCCTCAATGCCTCCTGTTGTTCTTTGACAACCCGGCCCGGGAAGCAACTGACCCTTAGCTTTCCGGATCGATAACTTTTACTTCCCCTTGGGAGGAAGCAGTGACGAAATTACCCACCTCCACAGCCATCGCTGTAGGAGCCGTGCCATGCCCTGACAAAGCCGAGCTCGATTCAATAAGCGGCACGACTGAACTTGCCTCTCGCAATCAGCTGTTTGCAGCGGTTGCCTTGATCGGCTTTGCCAATGGCATCAGCGGGAAGTTCGTTGGGGCTGTGCTCAGCAGCGGCATCACCGCCGCGGTGTTGAGCACTTTCCAGATCAGCATCATTGTCTGGGCTGCCTTCGCAATCTGCATAAGATTGCTGTTGCAAGCGCCGACACAAGCGGCGCAACCTTCAGACTGGATTGTAGCTAGTGGTGCTCTTATGGCATTTCTTGTGCCTGTCGTTGAGATGAGTTGGGTGATCATCTCAGGCTTGGCGATCTACCTCCTTGTCACGTCCCAGGGGTCAAACCTCCTAACCCGAGGAGCCTGGATCCTCCTTGCCGTCACATTCCCCATGTTCTGGTCGCGGCTCCTCTTTTACATGATGAGCAACCCAATTTTGGAGGGAGATGCTGTTCTTGTCGGATGGTTGGTTGGTACGGAGCGTGTCGGCAATGCCATCGAACTCGCCGATGGCTCAGGATACCTGTGGATTGCCCCAGGTTGTTCGTCCTTGGCGAACGTCTCATTGGCGATCCTGTGCTGGGTCACGCTGGCTAAGGCTCGGGACCGCCCGAGTTCACTGCGCGATCTGGGGTGGGTTCTGGCAGCCTGCGCGGCGGTTGTTGGCGTCAACGTTGCTCGTATGAGCCTGATTGGGATTTATCCCTGGCATTATGAACTGGTGCATGGCCCTGTTGGCGGAGCCATAGCCAGCTGGCTCATCCTCGGGGTCACTGTTGGTATTTGTTTCTTAGGGGTTCGATATGACCACCGTACGACCCGTATTTAACATTGCATTCGGGCTTATGCTGGTCATCAGCCTGTCTCTGAAGTTTATGACGCTCACCTGAGTGCCCGTTTGAGAAT
The DNA here is from genome assembly GCF_016811235.1 of Microvirga arabica. GTDB lineage: Bacteria > Pseudomonadota > Alphaproteobacteria > Rhizobiales > Beijerinckiaceae > Microvirga > Microvirga arabica. The sequence continues at coordinate 60 of NZ_JAFBID010000156.1, read as the reverse complement.
TGCTACGGGTGAGCGATGCGGCGGAGCATGAGACTGCTCATGGCCACCCCGATCATGGCT
>NZ_JAFBID010000155.1 GCF_016811235.1 Microvirga arabica | reverse complement strand
GGTGGGCCTCGCTTGCGTACGTCATGGCGCGACACCTCCGTGTCTAAGACAACGCACAAGGCCCGGCTGTAGTATTAGAACACTGCTGCCGCGCGCCCCGCGTGATCCAAGCGGCACGTCACCCGAGCCTGTCGAACCTGCACATGATCGCCGCGCTGAAACAGAACCCGTGCTTCAACGGGAGCGGACAAGCCACCGTTTTTGAGACGAACAGTTCGTCCGGCACTGGCGACATCCACCTGCCTGGCACCGTAGCGCAACGCGCCGGGGATCAGCGCGTTGCGGCAGGACTGAACAACACTCCACGGCGTACCGGGTTTGGCGCGCAGAGGTTGGAGTTGGTGTACGCTCCGGAACCATCCGCTATCGCCGCCTCCACGCTCAACCGGCAACAGCGCCTGTGGAACAGTGGCCTCTGCGAACGACGATGTTGCACGGGCGGTGGGAGCAATACTGGCGACGAATCCTGAGGTCCGTGCCTCACTGGGGGCACCATAGCCCGGATTGCCCCCATTCGTCGCGGCTGACGGTCCTGTGCCGACCGAGCCGACCCCAGAAGGTGCGCCTGCGTTGGTTGATGAACTGGTGGAATTGCCGCTGCCACCGGCAGGGGTTCCGCTGCCTCCCGAAGCAGCTCCCGCCCCACCGCTGGGACCCCGCGATCCACCTTGGCTACCTCCGCCACTCAGGCTGCTGCCAGCACTCACCCCACCGGCTCCAATACCGGCGTTAGCGGTCGCTCCCGCCGCGCCAGCATTAGCTCCCAGTCCACCGCTAATGCCACTGGGGCCAACGCTGCCACTGACGGAAGCCCCGCTGCCGCCACTGCTAACGCCGCCTCCCGCGCTGACCCCATCGGATCCGATACCTGCACCAATCGACGCTCCCACCGCGCCTCCAGGAGCGCCAATCCCCCCACCACCGCCACGTGAGCCCAGGCCGTCACTGGCCGACGTCCCGTTACCTCCGCCGTTGAGACCGGCTCCGGCACTGATCCCGCCGGATCCAACGCCAGCGCTTACGCCTGCGCCCAAGCCAGCAGCCCCTCCGCTCACGCCCACATCGCGGGCATCTGCCCCCTCGACCTGCACAACGGCCAAGGTCAATGGGAGCAGAGTGGCAAGAGAGAGTTGTCTGGCCCGAGTGGCATGGGTTCGTCCACCTGTAAGACGGCGTGTCACTGTTCCCCTCCCACATGCAGGATGAAAAGATGCCGGTTGCATCAGGTTATGGCCTCAACGAGCGTCAGCAAGGCAGTCATAAGGCGAGTAAGGCTACCTCGTGCGGGTAGGTTGCTGGCTGACGGAGACGGCAAAGCTTATGCCGCTCTGCGGCCCAAAGGGTGCCGACTGGTAAAGGGCCTGGCACCGAGTGACCAATGGTGGCGTACGCTAGTAGTGTGGTGAAGGTTCTGCAAATCGCCTGATCGGGGCGGTCATGGCAGGATGGTGATGTCCAAGTCACCCTCCGAGAGGAGCCCCACCATGACCAACACCAAGGATAAACCCGCCGCTGCCGCCATCAAGGACCTTCTGAGCCACAGCCCGGACGGGCTGCGCGAGGTCGTCCGGGTCGTCATGCAGGAGATGCTTGAAGCCGAGATGACCGACGCCCTCCAGGCCGAGAAGGGCGAGCGCACCGCCTCCCGCCTCGGCTACCGCTCGGGCTACTACAGCCGGACCTTGGTGACCCGCGTGGGTAAACTGGAGTTGCGGGTGCCACAGGACCGCGCTGGCCGCTTCTCCACCGAGCTGTTCGAGCGCTATCAGCGCTCCGAGCAGGCGCTCGTCGCCACCCTGGCCGAGATGTACGTTCAGGGCGTCTCCACCCGTAAGGTCAAGGCGATCACCGAGGAGCTGTGCAGCCACAGCTTCTCGGCCTCGGCGATCTCCTCGATCAACAAGCGCCTCGACGACAGCCTGGCCCAGTTCGCCGCGCGACGGCTCGAGGAGCCGTTCCCGTACCTGATCCTGGACGCCCGGTACGAGAAGGTGCGCGAGGGCGGCATCGTCGCCTCGCAGGCGGTGCTGATTGCAGTGGGCATCGACTGGGATGGCCGGCGCCAGATCCTGGGCGTCGAGATGGCCAACCGGGAAAGCCAGTCCTCGTGGCGGACCTTTCTGCTCGGCCTGCGCGAGCGCGGCCTCTCAGGGGTGGAGCTGGTGGTGGCAGACGATCATGCCGGGCTGCGGGCGGCCATCCGTGAGGTGCTGACGGAAGCGGCGTTTCAGAGGTGCTACGTGCACTTCCTCCGGAACGCCCTCGATCACCTGCCGGGCAAGGCCGATGATGACTGCCTGCAGGAGCTGCGCTGGCTCTATGACCGGCGATCGGTCGAGGAGGCCCGACGCGTCTCCGCCTGGATTGCCAAGTGGGAGAGCCGCTATCCGCGCCTGGTGGCCTGGGCCGAGGAGACGATCGAGGAGACATTCACTTTCTACCGGCTGCCGCGCCAGCACCATAAGCACCTCAAGAGCACCAACATGCTGGAACGCCTCAACGAAGAGATCAGAAGGCGCACCTATGTGGTGCGGATCTTCCCCAATGCCGCCTCATGCTGCCGGCTGGTGCGGGCCCTGGCGGTAGAGACGCATGAGAACTGGCTCGAAGCTCACCGCTACCTCAACATGGAGGACCTGAAGGAGCACAAGAAGGATCAACTCCGCGAAGCCGCTTAGCCAGCCTGCTCGGCCGCCCCGCTTTGCAGAACTTGACGCACACAATCTGGTTGAAAGCTGGAGACGCCACTAGAGTACCACGACCCTCCTTCAGTCGAGGCTATAGGCCGCCCGTTCTGGAGGCGGTGTGATGGCCTGCCGTGCAACCTTAGTCAGGGCCGCCGACCATCCCAGTCGGAGGGTCATGCCGAACGCTAACGCTGATCATCGACCACTAAACCCAGGTGCTTCACTGCCGCCGGTGGATGTGATCACATCGGGATCACCAACTCGGGACCTTCAACTCAGTTCGCAGCTGCGCCGCATCGGCAGCAGGGGGCAGGAGCTGGTGAAGATGCTCGCTGAAAGATCGAGCACGCGGCACCGCACTGGAAGCAGGACCACTGGTCTGGGTGTTGGATCTGGAGACAGCAGCAGTCTCTGGAGGTAGACACTACTTATTCCGAATTAGAGAAGGAATAAGCTTCAATTCTTTGCGTTATACAACAATCTGCGCCCTCTCCGCTTGCCGAAAGTATCTCAATTGCTGGTAGACGAAGCTTCAACAGAAACTGGAACCAACGGCGCCTCTAATTTCGATGTCATTGTGTTAGGTGCTGGGATCAGCGGCCTGGTCTCTGCATCAATACTCCTACAACAGGGTTATAAGCGCGTCCTTGTTGTCGATGAGTACAACCACCTTGGCGGAAATCACATCGATTGTGCTTTGGGTGATTACACATTCGATGTTGGCAGCTTCCTGTTCCAGTACAACTCTCCTTTGCTTAATCACTTTCCAGAACTGCTCCCTCTATACGTTCCGGTTAGCCCAAGCTTTGGACGACTGAACCCGCAGGGTCTGATTACGCGCTATCCGATCTCCGTGAAGGATGATGTTCTGTCTACCGGTCCGATTGAGGTGTCCCGTATTCTGTTGTCCGTAGTTTTCGCCCGGCTGTTCCGACGTCAGCCAAGAAATGCGAGGGACTTCGCTCAATATTGGATCGGAGATCGGCTACTGAAGCGGTCTGGCCTGGAGCACTATATCGAACGCTTCCATGGGGTACCCGCCGAACGCATTGACGTAAGCTTTGCTGAAAAGCGGATGGGCTGGATCAAGAGGAATGCATCCTTAGATTACCTTAGGAGGAGCTTGAGACCATCTCTGAAGGCACCGACCAATCAACAACAACAGCTGGTTCGACCACGGGGGGGG
>NZ_JAFBID010000154.1 GCF_016811235.1 Microvirga arabica | reverse complement strand
GGGCGCTCAGCTTGCAGACATTCCCCGGCGCTTTGCCGTCGATCAGACCTTCGGGACCATGGGCGTTGAAGCGCACCACCCAATCCCGCACCGTCTGCAGCCCAACCCCGCCGACCCGCGCCGCCTTGCTCCGCGTGCCGCCATCGTAGATCTCGGCCAGCGCCAGCAGCCGGCGGCTTTGCCCGGCATTGCGGGTCGCTTTAGCCAAAGCCCGCAGCCGGGCCGCATCATAGTTCTGGTGTAGCTCGATCCCTGGGCGCATGGCGAACCTCCTGGTCACCAGCATGGAATCAGACAGGCACACGCCTGAAAACCCCTAATGAGTCAGTCTTCACGCCGCTTGGTATTAACATCGTCGAGGACGTGACGCGCGCGTGCTTGGCGGCGATCCCCAACACCTCGATCTCTGGCAAGCACGTCGCCTGGGAACCGACAACCTTAATCGAGCAGCGCGGCAAACCGGGAATGCGTGTGTCCGGTAACGGCACCGAACCGACCTCGCATGCCCTTCTCGCCTGGTGCGCCGGGCACCGTATCGAGTGGCATTACATGGCCCAGGCAAACCGATGCCGAACTTCTACCTCGCCTTCGCCGCATGCTGGATGACCTGTTGAACGAGAGCCTGACTTTCGGGCTGAACCATGCTATCGAGCTAAAAACTACTCACCAGCCTCTAATACTCGCGGATCCATTGAAGAACCGAATTTACCTTGCGCCTTGTTGCGCTTGCCACGTTTCTAAGCTTCACCTCGAGCTTTACGGGATTGATAGGTATCTTTAACAGGTTCCTATCGAGGGTTCGGATAACTTCTCGCTGCAGTGCTCCGGTACATCTCTCCTCTTGCGACATCGGAACCATCAGGCTAGAGAAAAACCGCTCACAATTAACGGGTTGAACCGAGGTTCCTGGAAGGATGTCTAACGCTTGCTCTACCGCTGAGAGCCAGCCACCGAGGCGCTGATCAAGATAGAAGTTGTCCGTTAAGTCGAGCCCATTCTCGTGACTGCGGCGCCATGACAGCCAACTATCTAGAAATTGTATTACTTCAGTATCCAAGACTGAGCCGAATCGCGAACTTACTTGCGCTCCAGTCGCTTCTGAAATCGCTATGTTGCCGAGTTGATGTTGGTAGTAGCGACGTCCGATTTCGAAGCATCCCCCGCGAATCAAAGCCTCACCGTTACCTAAGAAGCGATAGGAGTTGCCAGGGATTAAGTAGCGTTGATCAGCATCATCGACGGAGTCTGCTGTATGACAGCGTAATGCAACCGCATTTCCAATGTCAGGCTCCTCCATCGGCACGACCCTATGTCGCACGCCGGCATAGCGACAAAGATCTTCTGCGACTTTCGCATCGTTCGAACCTCCGCCGGGGAAAACTTGGGTCACAGCTTCAAACTTGATGCCACTCGCCAGCAGAACCGCGAAGAGTGTGCGAGAGTCTAGGCCCCCCGTCAGTGCCAAGTAGACCGTACTATGGCATCTCTCGATCTGACTAAGCACCTGAGCCAAGCCAGACGTCAGCACGTTCCTTGCCTCGCTGAAAGAGCCAATAGGAGTTATCGGCCGTGCAAAGAATTCGACATCCAGACCCGGGATCTTCAATGTTTGGTCCCGCAAAAGACGGGATACTCCGACTACTCTGCTACCCGGACTCGGAATCCAATTCAGGCCAACTTTCCACTTGATCTGGGTTGGAATGAAGGCTTCCGTAATCTGTAGCTTGGATGCAAGAGCAGGGCTTGATGTAACGAATGGGAGATCTCTAGTTCCACCATAATACAAGGCCATCAAGCCTGCCGCATCTGTTTGGATATACGGCCAGTTTAGGATCGCAAACCGCCCCGCGAGATCGCACGTTGCAGTGCTGCTAGGATCAAGTGAGAAGCACTTTCCTACCACCAAGGTCCGACCAGCCTCAGAACCGATCCATCGGATAGGTAGATCCATGTGATGCGAGAGGATAAACCCATCAGGCAGATCGAGATGGCACCAATCCTGCCCAAATTGTTGTGGGGAACGCGTAATACAAAATTGCCGATTGTGCAGTGGAAGGCTCAACAGCTTTGCCCTCTCGCTTTCGTCTATGATGACCAACTAAATAGCTAGTCAGAGTGCTAGCTTCTCTACTTCTACTAAAGTAAACCTTAGCAAATTTTGCGCCGTGCACAAGGGAAATCCATGTCGAAAGTTGCCTTAGGGGCAGTCGCTCTCGCCACGGCGAACATCGTCAAGGTGATAGTACAAGCACTGGTCGTGCCTTTGTTGGCTCGATTTGTCACGCCGGCTGAATTTGGCCTTGTCTCTATAGCGTTGCCCTTCCTTACCTTCATAATGATATTTGGTGATGCAGGCATTGCGTTGTCCCTTCTACGTTCTAAGGCTGAATCAGAGAGCCTTTGGTCAACAGCTTTCTGGCTTGTCCTACTCGTTGGAGGAGCACTAAGCTGCCTTCTGGTATTTGTCGGGCAGATCATAGCATGGGTATTTGGTCAGCCCGTTCTCGCTACTGTCCTCTCCACACTCGCAGTTATTCCCTTTTTACAGGGACTGACCACTATTCCGTATATGAGGATCTACCAGCGGGAGCGGCTCGCCTATTTAGCGACCGTAGAGTCAGTCAGTATATTGGTTGGTGCAATTGTTTCTATATTGATGGCGGCGCTTGGCGCTGGGCTGTGGGCACTAGTTTTTCAGCAACTTGGCTACTGGTTAATCAAACTTATCGGAATCCTTATCGCAGCAGGGTTCTTGCCGAAGCTTCAGTTCAACCTGCGGCTACTCAAAGAACATGTAAAGTTCGCGCGGGATCTCATAACCTTTCGAATGATTGACTTTTTTTCACGAGGCGTCGATCCGCTGGTTGTGGGTAAGGTCTTAGGGGTGGAGGCTGCTGGCTACTTTGTGGTAGCTACACAAATAGTTCGTCTCCCAAGGATGCTACTTATAGGGCCGATCAGCACTGCGATTTATCCACGGCTCGTCCGGGTGCATAACGACCCCGCAGAACTGCGCGTTATCTTTCTGTCGTCAACCCGCATTCTTGCTGCTGTGATCTTCTCACTGATGGCCTTTGCCGCTGTCGAAAGCAAATCGATTTTCTCCATAGTCTTGTCTGAGAGATGGCTGCCCGCAGCAAACCTCTTCGCTTTCCTTGTGCCTGTGAATGCTCTCATGGCTGTGACATCATTGAATGGAACGGTCCTGATGGCTATCAATCGCACAGACGTGCAAGTTCTTACTGCTACGGAGTACACATTGTTGCGATTCGTTATCCTTTGTGCTACTGTATGGGGAGGACTTGAAGCCCTCGCTATCGGCTTTAACGTAGCATTTGGATTGTATTTCTACCGATTTATGAAGTTGTTCTTGCCCACGGTAGATTGTGGCCTCTCGCTGTTTATCGACGCGTTAGCTCGCCCTGGAGTTGTTGCTATCATCTTTGCTGGGACACACGCTGCGATCACCTGGTGGGCAGATCCCAGCTTGATTGTGCGGCTGGCGATTGCCGCAGCTCTTCTGCTTGCCTGCTGGTCGATGACGTTCCTAACGCTGCGCAGAACCTTCCTCCGCGATTTTTCGGTTCTACGTCGAAATTTCAAGGGCTAGATGTTTAGATGGGGTATTCGGCTTGAGCCCTATCTGCAACGGCAATGGTTAGAAGGCAGCGCTTCGAGCTGATGATAGCGTCAGGTTGTCCCCTCACAAGCATCAGGAAAGGGCGCGGCATGAAGCACTACGCTGGACTGGACGTCTCTCTCAAAGAGACCTCGATCTGTATCGTGGATGACTTTGACCTGCCCCTGAGATTTTCCTCCGAGTGGAGTTAGAGTCCGGCCCATCACAAGGACGGACAATGAGGCGTTCACGGTTCACGGACGAGCAGATTATTGGGATTTTGCGGGAGCAGGAGGCTGGTG
>NZ_JAFBID010000153.1 GCF_016811235.1 Microvirga arabica | reverse complement strand
ACGATCCTGGACAGCCGCGGCGGCGGCGGGTCCGAGTACGGCGACGAGGAACCCGGCCAGATCTCCCGCGGCGGCGACTTCGGACGCTCCTCGCCGATGGAGCGCAGGCCTGAGCCGGCGGGTGCCTCCCGCCACAGCGACTTCGACGACGACATTCCGTTCTAATCGCCGCAGGAACCGACGCTTTTCGAAATCCGGGCTTCGCGCCCGGATTTTTCACGCCTGGATGCAGATCTCAAGCATCGGCGGCGGCTTTCCTCGCCTCGGTTCGGGCGCGTTGCATCCGCTCCACCTCACGCAGCTTGCGCGCCCTCTCCCGCAACTCCTCGCGGCTCGACCACCACCAGCCTCGAACCGAGCGAAGCTCAGAATCCTCGTCCGTACGAGAGGGCCTTGTGCGATAGACCTCCTGCAGGGTGGGTATCCGCCAGCGAGCCCAGACGTAACGGGCTGGGTCGCTCAGCACATGCGGGTACAGATCAGCCATTCCGGGGTCCTGAATGGGATCGCTCTCGATATCCTCGAAAACCACGACGCCCCACCGGTTGGTTGTGAGCGGAAAGCCTATCGGCGGCAGGTCGTCCCCCGGCACAGGATAGCGCCTGCGGCGACGCTCCGCCTGAACCCGGTTCGGCTCCTCGGAAGGTTGCGCCCTCTGTTCCTCGCGCCGCTTCTGGCGCGCCGCGGGCTCGTTGCGCCGAGCCGCCTCTTCGATCTCATGCCAGCGCGACTTCAGCTCCTCATAGGAGCGGAACGGCACCCGCCAGATCCGCTCCTCCGGGTCCCAGGAGGCCCAGGGGATCGAGCGAAGCGCCTCCACGATGGTGCGGGAATAGGGCGTTCGCACCCTCAGGTCGTCAGCGATCGTCAGATAGGGGCTCTCCAGGGGCTCGAAAGCATATGCATCCCGCCCCTTCTCGTCGGCGTGCCGGTCCAGAGCCTGCAGCTCCTGCGCCATCCAGGTGTCGAGCCGCTGGACGGCCGTCGTGCCTGGCACAAACCAGCGCTCCTCGGCTCCACGCCACCGGGCCCGCGGGAACGCCTCACGAAAGCGCCGCACCAGATCCCGGTCGTATGGAAAGACCGCATGGGCACCCGGCTTCTCGTCATCGTCGGACGCAATGATCCGGAAGGCGGACGCAATCTCCATGGAATCGGCTTTTCAGATCATGATGAATTTCAACCCTGAAGTCACAACAGTCATACGGATAATTGGATCCCGGCGCTTCCTGAAGCGTGGACCGAAGATCCAAGCATAACGGGTCGCATCGGAAATTCAGCTTTCAGGAAGCAATCTCATGTATTGTCGCGGCAGATCTCCTGAAATTCAAATAAAATGATACAATATTTACATTATCGGATTGCATGGCATTTCGGCCTTCCTTCAGCAGACCCCCTCGTCTCAGGGCCTGGAAGGCAATGACAAAGCCAATCGTCGAAGCTTCCTCTTGGTCGCTCGCTGATCGCTTGACGACGCTGCACAGCTTTGCGGTCATGGGAACGGAAGCCGAGAAAGCCTACGACGATATTGCAAGGATTGCGGCTCATGTCTGCGAGGCACGGATAGCCCTGATCACCTTCGTGAATGAGCATCGCCAGTGGTTCAAGGCTGCCATTGGGGTCGATTTTCGGGAGACCTCGCTCGATGCTGCCTTCTGCGCACAAGCCATTCTTCAGACCGATCTTTTCATCGTGCCGGATGCTCTCACGGATCCGCGCTTTGCCGGCAACCCCTTCGCGCAAGGCGAACCCGAGCTTCGCTTCTACGCCGGAGCCGTCATCAGGACGGATGAAGGCCTTCCTCTCGGGACCGTCTGCGTTCTCGACTCCAAGCCTCGCCCGGAGGGTCTGACGCAGGCGCAGTCCGAGACCCTCCTGGCTCTCGCCGGCTCCGTCATGAACCTGCTCAAGCTCAGACGGGCCGAGCAGGTCATTGCCCAAGAGCCGCGCTCGTTCGCAGCGCTCGCAGACGCGCTGCCCCACATGATCTGGTCGGCCCAGGCCAATGGGCAAGATGAATATTCCAACAGGCACTGGTATCAGTTCACGGGGGCGCCGGCCGCCAGCTCCACGGGTCTCGGCTGGATCGAGATGCTCCATCCCGAGGACCGCGACCCGACCTGGGCCCGGTGGCAGCACTCGGCCCGCACCGGCGAACCCTATGAGGCGACCTGCCGCCTGCGCCATCATTCAGGCGAGTACCGCTGGATCCTGGCTCGTGCCCTCCCCTCCTGCGACGCACAAGGCAAGATCGAGCGCTGGTTCGGCACCTATACGGACATCCATGACTCGAGAGCGGCCGAGCAGGCTGCGACAGAGAGGCAGGAGCAGTACAAGGCTCTCCTGGAGGCGAGCGCCGTCGTGCTGTGGCTTGCGGCCCCCGATGGGATGCTGACGCATCTCGAGGGCACTTTGGAAATCGGCGGCCTGATCGGCGATGCCTATGCGGGTCAAGGATGGCTTGATTTCGTTCACCGCGAGGACCTGGCCAGGGCCAAAGCCGCTTGGCTTTGGGCGGTCGCCTCAGGAGCCCCTTATCAGAACGAGTTTCGGCTCAGGCTTGCCGATGGCGAATACCGCTGGATGGCCGCGAATGCGGTCGCCCTGCGCAATCCGGATGGGACCATCCGCGAATGGGTGGGCAGCGTTGCGGACATCCACGACCGCAAGCAGATCGAGGAGAAACTGCGGGAAAGCGAAGAACGGCTGCGCCTAGCCCTCCATGCCGGGCGCATGTTTGCTTGGGAGCAGGATCTCCGGACGGACTACGTCACCCGCTCCCAGAATGCCGTGTCCCTGCTCGGGATCGGCTCCGGCCCGCTGGCCGACTTTCTCGACAAGGTACATCCCGAGGATCGGGCTCTGCGGGGGCACTTCGCCCAGGTGGTGAAGAGCCAAGGGTCCTACACGTCCGAGTTCCGGTACATCCTGCCGAGCGGCAAGGTGCTCTGGTTCGGATCCCGCGCCGAACTCGCCGCGCCTGACCGCGTCGTGGGCGTCACCTTCGACATCACGGAGCGCAAGGCCGCGGAGGAAGAGATCTGGCGAGCCGCCAATCACGATTCGCTCACCGGTCTGCCCAACAGAGGCCTGTTTCACCGCTGCCTTGAGCGGGCTCTATCAGATGCCAAGATCAACCGAATAACCGTCAGCCTTCTGCTGATCGACCTGGACGACTTCAAGGACGTGAACGACACCTTGGGCCATGACGCCGGGGATGCCCTGCTGCAGGAGGCGTCGCGCCGCCTGGCCGGTCTCGTGCGCCCGTCCGACACCGTCGCAAGGCTCGGTGGGGACGAGTTTGCTGTGCTTCTGGCCGGACCGACAATGTTGGACGAGGCCGCCGAATTCGCGGAGCGCATCATCGGGGCCTTGCGCGAGCCGTTCACCTACAGGCGGCGCATCGTCTCCAGCCGCGCCAGCATTGGCGTCGCGGCATTTCCGGAGCACGATTCCGACCCCGCAGGACTGATGAAGAGCGCCGACATTGCCCTCTACCGCGCAAAGGCGCAGGGCCGGAACCGGGTTCTGACGTACTCGCCTGCCATGCGGCGCGAAATCGAGAAGCGCGTCTCCCTTGGAGCCGAACTGCGTGAGGGTCTGGCCCGTAACCAGATCACTCCGTACTACCAACCCAAGATATGCCTTGCGACCGGACGCATCGTGGGTTTCGAGGCATTGGCACGCTGGGATCATCCGACGAAAGGCGTTCTCGCCCCTGCGCTCTTTGGAGCAGCCTTCGACGATGCCGATCTCGCTCCGGCGATCCGGCGTCAACTGGTTACGAAGGTTGCATCAGACATGGGGCGCTGGCGCGATGACAACCTGCCCTTCGGCCGTATCGCGGTAAACTTCTCCTCGGCCGATTTCAGCCAACCGCGCCTGGTGGAGGAAATCGTTGATGCGCTTCAAGGTGCAAAGGTTCAGCCCGAGATGTTCGAAGTCGAAATCACTGAAACCGTCCTGCTGGGCAGAAGCTCCGAGTGCATATCGGCCATTCTCAAGCAGTTTCGCGCCAACGGTATCAGCATAGCCCTGGACGACTTCGGAACCGGCTACGCGTCTCTCATGCATCTCAAGCACTTTCCAGTCGACCACGTGAAGATCGACAGGACATTCGTCAAGGATCTTGATCAGGACACGGACGATGAGGCGATCGTTGCAGCCATCACGGGCCTCGGCAGAAGCCTGAATGTGAAGATCACGGCCGAGGGCGTTGAAACACGCGACCAGGAGCAGCGGCTCAAGCGTCTCGGCTGTCACTATGCGCAAGGCTTCTTGTATTCTGCGGCTGTATCTGGTTCGGCCGTCCCCGGACTTCTTC
>NZ_JAFBID010000152.1 GCF_016811235.1 Microvirga arabica | reverse complement strand
TACCCGGACATCCTCGATCATTGCTGTGCGGCTTGGAACAAACTCGTAGACCAACCTTGGACCATCATGTCCATCGGCTTGCGCGACTGGGCCCATGCATGAGCATCAGCGCCGATTGGTATAAGGATGCGAAAATGCCGACCGTTGGCAGATTGATCATGAACGAAGTTTGGGGACCAGAGCGCACTGCCCTTTGCCTCCATCAGAATGGGGGCCTCGCGTGCCGCCGGCGCGCCCAGCGCTTGCGAACGCTCAGACCCACCTCGCGGGAAAGACGTTAGACTTGGTTGAGGCCCACCGTCTCGCCCTGGCACCGAAGCCGCACGAACAGCCCCCGATAGCCAAAACGACGCCGCTCCTGCGCCAGCCTGCGCAGGGCATACAGGGTGGCTGCCGACATGCCGCGTTTGCGGCACAGGTCGACCGCCTTCGCCCGGCCTCCTGCTCCCGCAGGATCCCGACGATCTGTTCTTCGCTTGACCGGAAACGCTTCAGAATAAGCGATGTTCTCAGGCCACGGCCTTGAGGTCTGGCGTGGTGGCATCGGCCCACGGCAGCAGATCATCGATGCGGGTGTTGAGATGGCCGGTGACAATGCGGCTCAGCACGTCGGCAAGATAAGCCTGCGGGTCCACCCCGCACAGTTTGCAGGTCTCGACCAGTGAGGCGATGATCGCCCAATGCTCGCCCCCGCGATCTGAGCCGGCAAACAACGCATTCTTGCGCGTCAATGCCAAAGGCCGGATCGCCCGCTCGACCACGTTGGAGTCGATCTCAATGCGCCCGTCGTCCACAAAGCGGGTTCAGCCCGTCCCAGCGCGAGAGCGCGTAGCGGATCGCCTCGGCCAGCTTACTCTTCTGGCTGATCAGACCGAGCTTGCTGCGCAACCACGGCTCGAGAGCTTCAAGGATGCGACGGCTCTTCATCTGCCGAATCCGGCAGCGCTCCGCCGCACTCATGCCACGGATCTCGCTCTCGATGCGGTAGAGCTCCGCGATCCGCGTAAGGACTTCGCTGGCAATCGGCGCTGGAGGAACCCGGCCGCGGCCAGCTCGTAAAAGCGCCGACGCACATGCGCCCAGCAGAATGCGAGGGTGACCTGGGTTGCCTGCCGCCAGAGCCCAATAGCCGCTGTAGCCGTCCACCTGCAGCACGCCGACAAACCCGGACAGATGCTCGATCGGCCGTGCCGCCTTGCGATCCGGCGCATAGACGTACGCCACCCCGGGCGGATCCGTGCCGCCCCAGGGCCGGTCATCCCGGGCATAAGCGAAGAGCTGCCAGGTTTTGGTCTGACCGCGGCCAGGATCGAGCACCAGTGCGGTGGTCTCATCGGCAAACAACCGAGGTGAGGTCTTCAGCGGCGCCAGCAGGCGTTCATTCACCGGCCGCAGATGCCAGGCGGCTCGCCCGACCCAATCAGCCAGGGTCAAGCGATCCAAGCTGATGCCCTGACGGGCATAGATCTGCGCCTGCCGGTAGAGCGGTAGATGATCGGCATACTTGGATACGAGCACTTGGGCGATGAGCGCATCGGTGGGCAGTCCGCCCTCGATCATACGGGCCGGAGCCGGTGCTTGCACCACGGCGTCGAAGGCGCGGCAAGCATATTTGGGCCGGCGCACCACCAGCACGCGCAGTTGCGCCGGCACGATGTCGAGCCGCTCGGAGACATCCTCGCTGATGCGGTGCAGGGTGCTGTGGCAGCAGGAACAGGCGGGATCCTCGATGTCGATGATCATCTCGACCCGCGGCAGATGCGCCGGTAACGCTCCCCGGTTCCGGCGTCGCCGAGCCGCTCGGCTTTTGCGCTCGGCCGGATCCGCTTGCTCGTGCTGGACCTCCGCGGCGGCTTCGGCCTGTTCGGCTTCTTCCAGCCCGAGCAGCAGCTGATCCTCGGGCAGGCTCTCGGCTCTGCGACCAAAACGGTGGCGCTGCATCGCCTTGATGATCTGCTCCAGGCGCTCGGCGCGCGCCCGCTCGGCCAGGAGCATGGCCTTGAGCAGGTCAGGATCATCCGGGAGGGTTTGCGTCGCGCTGGTCACGAGGGATAGTGAATCATGCTTCGCTGCGGTCGATGATTGCTCTTACGGGGTGGGGCTGAGGGTGCGATCAACTCGCTGCCGACGGCACTGTTGTCTGGCGCGCCTCATGCACGCGGCGCCAATCCAAACCTTCGAGCAGGGCGGAAAGTTGAGCCACCGACAGGTGAAGGGCACCATCTTGCACCTTGGGCCAACGGAACTCGCCGTCCTCCAACCTTTTGGCCACGAGAACCACGCCCGTGCCGTCCCAGAACACCAGCTTGACACGATCCGTGCGCTTGGCGCGGAAGACATAAACAGCCCCGGAGAACGGATCGGCTCCCATGGTGTCGCGCACGAGCGCGGCGAAGCCGTCTGCCCCTTTGCGGAAGTCGACGGGCTTGGTGGCCACCATCACGCGCACGCTGCCGCTCGGGCCGATCATGGAAGAGCTCTCACGGCGCGCAGCACCATCGCCAGCGTGGTCGCGTCTGTGCCGGGCCGAACCCGCACGATCGCACCATTCACCTCGATCTCAATCAGGTCGAGGCGGCCGCTCGTCTGGTCCGGCCGATCCTCGGGGTGAGCTTTGGATGGCGTGACATGCGCGGGTGGAACGGTGATGGCCGGCACAAACATCGGCTCGTCTGTAGCGGCGGCGTGCCGGGCCTGACGCCGCCAGGTGAACAGCTGCTGGGGCGTCAAGCCGTGCCGGCAGGCGATCTCGGACACCACGGCGCCTGGCGCCAGGGTCAGCTCCAGGATGCGGGCCTTGTCATCCTTCGACCAGCGCCGCCGGCCGCCAACACCCTGAAGGACTTCGAACCGGCGCACCGCGGGCTCCGGCTCAAGCGTAAGATCAAGTCCAGACACAAGCCGATCCTCATTGATACAAGGGTCGGCAGACTCTCACTTCACATCGCAACATGAAAGGTGCGGGCAGAACACCGCCTACCCATCAACCGCTGGCGGCACACGAATGATGGCGCCTTGCATGGCAATCTCGATCACCGCCTGAGGACAGGCTGCAGGCTGCGGCGGGTCAGGGGCGACAACAACAGGGGTAAAGGCCAGCGGAGGATCAGCCGCTTCTCGCCTCGCCTGACGGCGCCAGGTGAACAGGTGCTGGGGCGACATGCCGTGGCGGCGGGCCACTTCGGACACCCCCGCGCCCGGCGCCATCGCCTCCTCCAGGATCCGCGCCTTCTCATCCGTCGGCCAGCGCCGCCGCCCGCCGGCTCCTGTGATCACTTCCAGGCGCCGCACGGATCGGGGCGGCTCAGGCATATGGTCAACCATCGACACAAAACGATCCCCAAGCAGAGATCGTCAGTCTCGCCTCTCAGACATGCGAACGTAAGGTGGGTTCAGAACACCGCTTACGATGCACGAGTGCCCCTCTTCAGATTTCATCTGCAGATTCAATCCGCGGATCGAAAACAAGGCCATGTAATGTACCCGCAGCAACTAGAGCCGCTTTGCGGAAACGTCCTGTGCCAGCGAGTTTGAGCGCAAGTCGGATCTGATGCGCAAAGTGCCTCACGGGTGAACCCTTCTTAAACCGTCGAAACATATACATTTGGTTGCGCTTATGGTGGTAAAAGCACGAAATCCTTCGCGCGTCGGACTCAGTTTCGATATTGGGTGCACCTGCAAGGACACGGACATGCACAACGTGGCTGTCGCCTACAAGATATCCTGGGCTCTCCTCAGTGATCCTGGTCGTATATTCCATATCTTCACCCCACATGAACATATCGGCGATCGGGAGGCCGAAACGGCTAAGCGTTGATCGAGGGAGAAGGATCGAGACAAACGTAGACCGCCACACAGGCACGAGGCTATATCTAAGAAAGACGGGCCATGCTCCGTAAGCAAGCGAATTTGGCCTCAAATCAATATCTGGAGTGTTTGTCGATAGGCCAGTCGGAGACAGGGCATTCGAAACCAAGAAAGGTGCTTGGATGCCGTGTGCTTTCAGTCTCGTGTCACCGGCGAGAAGACGTTCTAGAGTGTCAGGTTCTGTGAAAACGTCGTCGTCCATCACCCAAACAAATTCAGATCCGGTTCGGTATGCACAACGCATCCCTATGTTGAAGCCACCGGCTGCACCAACATTTTCTTTCAGCGCAACAACTGTGACTCTGCTTTCCCATTCTTGGCCGAGTACATCCCGTGTTCCATCAGTACTAGCGTTATCAACAACAATAATCTTGTCGCAAGGCCGAGTTTGACGATCTATGCTATCAAGGCATTTTATAAGAAGATCACATCGGTTGTACGTAAGAATGACAGCGCAAACCGTCGGCATCTCCCAGACCCTTCTATATAGCATAGCGCAATCAGACTACTAAACTCCCCTTTCCTGAGTAACACATCCTGTCGCTGCTTAGGCGCGGGCAAAGGTGGTAAGCCGGTACTAAGCCGGCCCGGAAGGATGCCGTTTGCTAAGCTCGACTTTGGCTGTTTCAGGCGGGGAAGCATGCGGCTTGTGTGAGGCGATTGAATTGAGCCCGTGGGATTTTCACGTGGTCGCGGTCCTGCCGGGATGTTTCAAAACTGGCGCTCCAGAGTTTGGCTCGCACAACCGCCAGGGCATCGCCAAAGGTTAGGTGAGACTTCGCATACCAAGCGGCGCGGCGTGGTTTCCAGCCCTGGGCCAGGATGTCGCCGGCCCACATTGTCACGAGCGCAAACAACCCCAGTAACACCGGCGTGGTGCGGGCAATGGCCTTGTCCGACCACTGGCGCTGAGAGCTGGTTCGGAGAATTTGAACAGCGGGATAAGTGGAGTTTCTGCCTGAGAGCGGCCAGAATGGCTGCCGAACAGGAGAAACGATGAGCAAGAGACCCCGCCGGAACCACTCTCCAGCCTTCAAAGCCAAAGTGGCCTTGGCCGCCGTGAAGGGCGAGAAGACTCTCGCCGAGCTGGCCCAGCAGTTCGATGTTCATCCCAACCAGATCACCCAGTGGAAGGCCCAGCTCCTCGACGGAGCGGCCGACGTGTTCGGGGCCGAGAAGGCCGGAGCGGCGACCCCACCCGTGGATGTGAGGACGCT
>NZ_JAFBID010000151.1:2500-5175 GCF_016811235.1 Microvirga arabica | reverse complement strand
TGCTCTTTGACATTGTTGAGAGGGGAAGAGAAGCGTAGGCGGCGGTGTCCTTGCGCCGATCCGAGAGGATCGGATGACGATACCGACCTGATCTATGCTTTGGTGAGTACACCGCTGTGGGGAAACCTGCAGATGGATGGACTCTGTCAATTGAGTGTAGTGACAGTCAGATCAAATCTTTCAACTTGAGAGTTTGATCCTGGCTCAGAACGAACGCTGGCGGCAGGCTTAACACATGCAAGTCGAACGCATCCTTCGGGGTGAGTGGCAGACGGGTGAGTAACGCGTGGGAACGTGCCCTTCAGTTCGGAATAACCCAGGGAAACTTGGGCTAATACCGGATACGTGCGAGAGCAGAAAGATTTATCGCTGAAGGATCGGCCCGCGTCTGATTAGCTAGTTGGTGGGGTAATGGCCCACCAAGGCGACGATCAGTAGCTGGTCTGAGAGGATGATCAGCCACATTGGGACTGAGACACGGCCCAAACTCCTACGGGAGGCAGCAGTGGGGAATATTGGACAATGGGCGCAAGCCTGATCCAGCCATGCCGCGTGAGTGATGAAGGCCTTAGGGTTGTAAAGCTCTTTCGTCCGGGACGATAATGACGGTACCGGAAGAAGAAGCCCCGGCTAACTTCGTGCCAGCAGCCGCGGTAATACGAAGGGGGCTAGCGTTGTTCGGAATCACTGGGCGTAAAGGGCGCGTAGGCGGCTTTGTAAGTCGGGGGTGAAAGCCTGTGGCTCAACCACAGAATTGCCTTCGATACTGCATGGCTTGAGACCGGAAGAGGTAAGTGGAACTGCGAGTGTAGAGGTGAAATTCGTAGATATTCGCAAGAACACCAGTGGCGAAGGCGGCTTACTGGTCCGGTTCTGACGCTGAGGCGCGAAAGCGTGGGGAGCAAACAGGATTAGATACCCTGGTAGTCCACGCCGTAAACGATGAATGCCAGCCGTTGGCGAGCTTGCTCGTCAGTGGCGCAGCTAACGCTTTAAGCATTCCGCCTGGGGAGTACGGTCGCAAGATTAAAACTCAAAGGAATTGACGGGGGCCCGCACAAGCGGTGGAGCATGTGGTTTAATTCGAAGCAACGCGCAGAACCTTACCAGCCTTTGACATGTCCCGTATGATTGCCAGAGATGGCTTTCTTCAGTTCGGCTGGCGGGAACACAGGTGCTGCATGGCTGTCGTCAGCTCGTGTCGTGAGATGTTGGGTTAAGTCCCGCAACGAGCGCAACCCTCGCCCCTAGTTGCCATCATTTGGTTGGGCACTCTAGGGGGACTGCCGGTGATAAGCCGAGAGGAAGGTGGGGATGACGTCAAGTCCTCATGGCCCTTACGGGCTGGGCTACACACGTGCTACAATGGCGGTGACAAAGGGCAGCGAACCCGCGAGGGGGAGCTAATCCTAAAAAGCCGTCTCAGTTCAGATTGCACTCTGCAACTCGAGTGCATGAAGGCGGAATCGCTAGTAATCGTGGATCAGAACGCCACGGTGAATACGTTCCCGGGCCTTGTACACACCGCCCGTCACACCATGGGAGTTGGTCTTACCCGACGGCGCTGCGCCAACCGCAAGGAGGCAGGCGACCACGGTAGGGTCAGCGACTGGGGTGAAGTCGTAACAAGGTAGCCGTAGGGGAACCTGCGGCTGGATCACCTCCTTTCTAAGGATGCTCTCTTATGAGAAGGCACACGCCTTCTTTATCGGAGCTCTTGGAACAAAAGAGGCCAGTCAGGCCTCACTATGCGGGACGCTGCCGTCTTCGTTTCTCTTCTCTCACATCCAAACATCGGTTGGTCTGGCCTGTCCCGTCGGGGCTGTGCCACGGTCGACTGGGCCTGTAGCTCAGGTGGTTAGAGCGCACCCCTGATAAGGGTGAGGTCGGACGTTCGAGTCGTCCCAGGCCCACCATTATCGCGTTGTTCTTTGCAACAAGGGGCCTTAGCTCAGCTGGGAGAGCGGTAGCTTTGCAAGCTTCAGGTCGTCGGTTCGATCCCGACAGGCTCCACCATTGCTCTTTGAGCGCTGCGTGATGTTTGGACGTGTCCATAGGCCCCTGGGGCCGTGGATCAGTCAAAGAGGTTCGTGCCCTCCCCTGTTGGGTGAGCGGCGCGGATGTTTGAAATCGTAAAGAGGCAGCATATTCGGCAAGCGGGACACCTAGTTCCTGCGAACCAGCTGACGGCCCGCAGCCGTCGAGCGCCGGATATGCTTGGCAAGCAAAAACATGTTTTTGGAGAAATCCAAGAACAGGTCTTTCTTGAGATCATTGTTCGGTCTAGCCGAGCGGACATTGATCATGAGAGTAATCAAGTGTCGTAAGAGCATCTGGTGGATGCCTTGGCGCTGAGAGGCGATGAAGGACGTGGTACGCTGCGATAAGCTTTGGGGAGCTGCGAACGAGCTTTGATCCAAAGATCTCCGAATGGGGAAACCCACCTTCGACCCTTTGTATTGTGACGGCATCGGAAACGGTGGCGTTGCACTACGAGGGGTCAGATGAAGGTATTAGACCCTGAATCCATAGGGGTTTAAAGCGAACCCGGGGAACTGAAACATCTAAGTACCCGGAGGAAAGGACATCAATTGAGACTCCGTTAGTAGTGGCGAGCGAACGCGGACCAGGCCAATGCCTGCATGATCTTCACTGGAACGGTTTGGAAAAGCCGG
>NZ_JAFBID010000150.1 GCF_016811235.1 Microvirga arabica | reverse complement strand
CGAACCAAGATGACGCCGCCGCAACTTGTTGTAATGCGTCTCCACAAAGCGAACCGTCCACTCGATAGTCGCAACGATGAAAACTCCTTTTGACAGCCGAGTTGCTTTTCCTTGCCGGTACCTGGAGTGAATGGGGCTATGAGCGCGGATTTCTGAACTCGTCACCCAGGACAAAAACAGCATAATTAGGTTCACTGATTGGCGGATTCCGGTGCGCTGGGATCGCTTTCTTTCGGAAGCTCCGATCACCATAGGTCCAGACATCAAGGGAAGCAGGAATCATTTTGTACTAACGATAGAGTACGCCGAGGTAATCCAGATGGGCTCCTAGATTCTGAGTCCGGAGCGAGTCAGCCTCATCGCTCGTAGATGAAAGCTTGGTCATCAGCCGCATCGAAGCCGTCCTCTCCCACTGTTTGCGGTAGCTTGACGATTTGGCTTCTTGAAGGGCCTTGGGACGCGCCTCTCGCCTAACCGACTCCCAAGTCGAATATAAGTGCGATATCATGAGAGGTTGGACGACCACGCGGAACACACAATTCACAGGGAACCGCAAGCCGCCTGCCATAGTCCGAAATCGTGTGGTGACAAGCGCCAGCCGCAGCCAGCCAGTGGCCGCCCCGATGAGGATCGCGCGGAGGACGTTACGTTGGCTTGCGTCCCCGATCAACGGGCTGGAGCAGAATAGCTTTGATCTGCACCTTTTCCGGTCCGTCGTGTTGGAGGCATAGCGCCGCTCAAAGTCCTTCTAACGTTCTCAAGGCGACAGCCTGCTCAGTAAGCCCGACCCTACCTCAACTTGAGCCAATCCGGACTTTCCAGACAGTTACTCAAATCACGAAGAAGTCTTTATAGGTCAGAGCAAGCCCCTTCTTCAGCTGAGCAAACTCTACAGCCGTTTTGTAGCCGGAGCCGTCCGAATCGTACGATAAAACACCTGTCCTCTTATTGTAGATCAGATAATCATCCTTTTCATGGGCTTCGCTTCCAGCGACAAAGTACTCTTTGTTCAATTGTTTGGGATTGGAAAGAGTGCCCTTCCCAACCTTCTTGAACACAGCATTGTCGAGCCAAAAATTATCGTGTCGGACATTAAAGTCTTTAATCGTGTCAAAGTTGACCTTGCGATCAGAACGGAACGTTCCGAGTGTGGTGTTGAACACGAAAATATCTCGGCCAGCATTGCCGTAAAGCACATCGTTACCTACGCCGCCGTTGAGAGTGTCATTCCCCAAACTACCGTGAAGCGTGTCGCGGCCAATATCGCCATAGACCCAATCGTGACCGGAGCCACCGCTGACGGTGTCGTGACCGGTCCCTCCATAGGTCCGATCGTTACCAGCGTTGCCAGCGACCTTGTCGTTGCCCGCACCGCCATAAAGCCAATCGTCACCTGCCGCTGCGTCCACCACATCGTGGCCTCCGACACCCTTAATGGTATCGTTCCCAGTTCCAAGGTGCTGATTGATACCCTGACCCAGGATTATGACGTCCTTCCCCTGTGTTCCGATAATATGCACCCCGTTTGGAGCTGGTATAGTCGGATTCGGGTTCGGGTATGGGGTAGAATCGCCCGTGACGACCACCGAGAACCTATCGTTTCCGCCTCCTATATCGCCGATGTACAGGTATTTCGCACCGCTTGAAATCGCACGGTTTAGAAGGAACGTAAGCTGGCCGCCTTCACCGAGCGAGATAGCTCTACTCTCGGAGGAGACTTGTCCATCAAGCTGGCCTAACGTTGCTTTTTCTGAGTTATAGGAATTCTGGTCCGTGCCAGAGAGATAGGGTTGATTATACAACGGATCGTCGCCGCTCTTCCAAGGCTGAAGAAAGCCTGGAGCGAAAACTACACCGTTTCTGCTAAAATCGAAGGACTCTTCGGCGAGAAGCGACGGCACAGCCGATGCGTCGGTTGCGAGATTGGTCGAGAGCTTCACAAAATCAATATCAATACCTGAAAAGCTACCCGATCCGCCTGAAATGACGTTATCGTCACTAATGATGACGGCGTTTAAGCTCAGTATTCCACTGCTTTGTAGATCGACACGGTAGATCCCTGTCTCACCTATCCTGCCAATAAAGGTTGGCGTCAATGTCGCAGTGGCCATCATAACTCTCTTTCACGTAGGAGCAGTCGGCCAAGTCGCCTAACATCGCTGTCGCAGGTTGGGCCTTGGTTTGAGAGTACAAAAGTATGGAATATTTTCTACGATCGTTAATGCTAAAAGATACTACCACTTCCGACTATATGCCTATACTCCATTTTAAGGATTGAATTAGATTATGGATTTTGAGGATGGTTTACCTGAACGTTAGGAATCTCCAGCTAAGATTGCGGATAATCTTTCACCGTTTCTGGGCGAGACTTTTGGGAATGTTTTAGACTCAGAGCCGAGGAGTCATGGCACGCAACTTGGCGGATTGGGTCGTCCAGCGCCACAAGAAGTTGCTTGGAAATTTTGGGTCGGGATCCGAACGCTTGGGCCACAAGGGCAACTCAGGTTGCGCATGAACACGTCGGAATTCTGTAAGTATGAAGATTGGCACGCCGTTCCGTGAGGCGATCCTGTCTTGCGATAAAACGGACCGACTTCAGGTCCAATCGCGACGCCAACTGAAGCCGATCCGGATCAGGCAAAGTGCCTACCTCACGGATGTATTTGACAAGCCGTTTTCGAGGTCGGTGGGAGCAATTTTCTTATCGCCGGTTGGTTTGCGGCAGGCGCTGTCCCCGGACTGAGCGGCGGGATCTGGGTTTGATTGCGTCATGGCGTGACGAGAGGCTCGCCAGGCCCGCTTGGGGGCAAGTGCGCGCAGGATGCCGCAGCCCACCGGCGAGTGGATCGGCAGGCCTGGTTCTGCTATAGTCATGGAGCTCGGGTGACCCCGAAGCGAAGAGCAGGGCGTGAGGTTGCAACCCTGCCGCGCAGCTTAGGATCGTCGCCCCTCATTGGCGGCACCCGAGCACCCCTTTGGTGATCGTTGTTTCCAGGTGGCCACAAACCGCCGTTAAGCTTCTTCGGCCTGGCCGACCATCTCCCGCTCCGCCTCACGCACCGCCTTCTTGCTGTACGCGGCGGCAGATCCCTTTTGCCGGCGACCCCGGTGCGATGGATGCCCCGCTGTCAATTCCAGGTGCCGCAGCTTCCACTGCAGCAGCGCCGGCCGGCTCCAGGTGTAGTCCTTGTCCTTGCTCAGCATGTGCCAGACGATCACCGCCAGCTTGCGTGCCGTGGCAACGGCCGCCATCGACTTGCCGCCCTTGTTCGTGATGCGGACGAAGAAGGCCCGCAGAGGGCCTGGTACACCAGAGATCACCCAGGCTGCCTCCACCAGCATCGAGCGGGCGTGGGCCCGCCCCTGTTTGCTGATGCGTCTATGATAAGCGGGCTTATCGCCCGACTGCCGCACCTTCGGATTGAGACCGAAGTAACTCACGAGCTTTTGCGGTGAAGAGAAGCGCTTGATGTCACCGATCGCCGCCAGGACGCTCATGGCCACCGTGGCATTCACCCCTGTGATCGTCATCAGCCGCTTGACCTGCGGATCGTCGAGCGCCTTCTGGGCGAGGCTCTTGTCCAGTTCCGCAAGTTCAGCGCCAAGCCGATCCAGCTCACCGGCATGACGCAGGATCACCCGGCGCTGATCCCCGGCGCGCGGGAGGGCCCCCACCTCCCGCGCTGTGAGAACAGGCTGCCCTGGTAAGGTGGGACCAGGTGAGCATGCAGAAGCGCATGGATCCGGTTCTTGAGCCGGCTCATCTGTGCGACTAGCTGGGTGCGTTCTGCCGTGATACGCCGGCGGGCCTCGGTCTCCTCGTCCGGCATCCAGACTTCGGGCAGGAACCCGCCCGCATGCAGCTTCGCTAAGACCCGGGCATCGATCTTGTCGGTCTTGACCTTGGCCCAGGCGATGGCCCGCACCAGGTTGGGATTGGCAATGACGACCCGGGCCACGAAGGGCGACAGCAGGCGCACGATGGCGCTGGTGTTGCCGGTGGCCTCCAGGACGACCTCGTCGTCAGGCTTCAGGGTCTTGGCAAAGTGCAGCAGGCGGCTGCGTTCGAGGTCGATCTTGCCGGCATCCCGGATAATTCCCTTCTCCAGGATCGCCATCTGGGCGAAGGATCGATGGACATCGAGAGCAATGATCCTCATCTCCTGCTCCTGTTGGGTTGAATAACCTTGGGAGCTGGTGGGTCACACGACACCTACGGATCCGCGCACGCAGCGCACCCGGGCCAGTCGAAGGGACGGCCAGACAATAACGCGAGCTCTCAGCTCATGAGATACGACCGCCTGCCCACCTTACGTGCTCCCGACACCCCTATCCCGGGCTGCTGATGGTAGCTGACCCTTCAGCTGTCTGAAAAGTGGATGGAGGTGTCGCGCCTATTCATGTCCGATAATAATCGCATTGAGCAGGATCATCGCGCCGTCAAGCGCCAGGTTCGACCGATGCTCGGCTTCAAATCGATGGCATCCGCCCGTGTGATCCTGGGCGGCATCGAGATGGTTCACATGATGCGGAAAGGACAGGCGAACTATGCCTGCAATTCGCAACTATCCCTCGCTGAGCAGTTCGAGATGCTCGCTGCCTGAGCCTATGGCAAATCCTCGGCCATCTTCTCGCTCCGGCTCTAAATTTGCGACGAATCCCTTCATTCTTAACTGGGACTGGGAAGTGGCGACCTGCCCGGCTGGGCACGAGAGCCGAAGTTCGGGGCCGATTACACCAGAGGCGGACGCCCTTGAGGATTCGGTTCTCGGTGACCTACTGTCGACTCTGTCAGTTGAAGCCACAGTGCACCTGGGATGGCCGGCGCCTTATCACGCTACGGCTACGCGAGGAACACGAGATCCTTGAGGCGGCTTGTGAACATGAAGCGCAGCCTGCCTTCTCAAGAGAGTATTCGCAGCGCACCGGCATCGCGGGTACAGTTTTAGCGGGTGTCGGAGTCCTGCACCTGCGGCGCTCCCGCTATCTCGGCCCCGCCAAGACGCATCTCCAGCATGTGCCGGCGGCGGCGGCCATCAACCTCATCCGGATTGCGATTTAGCTCGACGGCACATCGCTCGCACGAACGCGTCGATCCGCATTCACCTAGCTGATGATGCTTCCGAGCGGCCAATCAGGCATTCGCCAGCAGTGTCAAAAGCGGAGCAAGTCCAGTAACACCAAGCTACACTCCGATGAAGCACGGGTATGTTGTGACAGATTTGCTGATTTGAGCTTCGGCCACAAAAAGG
>NZ_JAFBID010000014.1 GCF_016811235.1 Microvirga arabica | reverse complement strand
GTCGAGCGGGAAGGGCGCACGGTGGTGTGGTCCTGCGATCCGATGCACGGCAACACCATCAAGGCAGGCTCGGGCTACAAGACCCGGCCGTTCGAGCAGGTGATGAGCGAGGTGCAGGACTTCTTCGCCATTCATCAGGCGGAAGGGACGCACGCGGGCGGCATCCATCTGGAGATGACCGGCAAGAACGTGACGGAATGCACCGGCGGCGCACGCGCCCTGACGGATGCGGACCTGCGCGACCGCTACCACACCTATTGCGACCCGCGCCTCAACGCCGAGCAGGCGCTGGAGATCGCGTTCCTAACCTCGGAGCTCATCAAGCGCGAGCGCCAGTCAAGGGAACAGCCGACCGCCCTGGCGGCCGAATGAATGGCTGGATGGCTTAAAGAAAAAGGGGCGCCCGAGGCGCCCCTTTTTCTTTTACGCATACGCAACTCTACAAGTATTTGAGCTTAGCTCAGCCAGCCCATGAAGAAGAGGATAAGGATGATCGGCAGAGGAATGCCGATGAGCCAAAGCAGGCCGCCTTTCAACATGTCAGTCTCCCAGTGTTTCGTGTGGAAATAACGAACTGGACTGTTGCGAGTTCCCACAAAGCTTGAGCTTTGCACAAGGCCTGGAGTGCTGCCTATGAGCGGCCTGCCAGAGTTCATCCCAAACGGCGGATCGGCACGGCACCAGGCGCGTTGATCCGCCGTGGGAAAGCTTTGCTCGTTGCATTGCTGCGCACCCGGCTGCGCGCTAAATCTACAGGTGCCATGGCTCAGAACATTCTCAAGATCGCGCTCGCGCAGCTCAACCCCATCGTCGGCGATGTGGCCGGCAACGAAGAGAAGGCTCGCGAGGCCCGCGCCGAGGCGGCTCGGATGGGGGCCGACATCGTGATGTTCGCCGAGCAGTTCCTCGCAGGCTACCCCGCTGAGGATCTTGTGCTGAAACCCGCCTTCCAGGACACCTGCCGGGCGGCGCTCGAGCGGCTCGCCCGCGAGACGGCGGATGGCGGGCCCGGCATGCTCATCGGCCTGCCGTGGCGGGAGGAGGGGCTCCTCTACAACGCCTACGCGCTCCTCGACGGCGGCGCGATTTCCCTGCGGTTCAAGGTCGACCTGCCGAACTATGGCGTCTTCGACGAGAAGCGAAATTTCGAGGCCGGCCCCCTGCCGGGGCCGGTCAATTTCCGGGGCATCCGCCTCGGCCTGCCGATCTGCGAGGACATCTGGAGCGGTGACGTGGTCGAGTGCCTCGCCGAGACCGGGGCCGAGATGCTGCTCGTGCCCAACGGCTCGCCCTATTGGCGCGGCAAGACCGAGGAGCGCTTCAACATCGCGGCCGCCCGCGTGACCGAGAGCGGCCTGCCGCTGGTCTATCTCAACCAGGTCGGCGGCCAGGATGAGCTCGTCTTCGACGGCGCCTCCTTCGTGCTCAACGCGGATTGCTCGCTCGCCTGCCAGCTGCCGGCCTACGAGGAGACCATCGCACTCACCAGCTGGAAGAAGGGCGAGGAGGGCTGGGTCTGCCGCGAGGCTCCGGTGGTGACGGTGGAGGAGGGCGAGGAGGCCGATTATGCCGCCTGCGTGCTCGGCCTGCGCGACTACGTGGAGAAGAACCGCTTCCCCGGCGTGGTGCTGGGGCTGTCCGGCGGAATCGATTCCGCCATCTGCGCCGCCATGGCGGTGGATGCCCTGGGGGCGGATCGGGTGCATTGCGTGATGCTGCCCTACCGCTACACGTCGGGCGAGTCGCTCAAGGATGCGGAGGACTGCGCAAAGGCGCTCGGTGTTCGCTACGATACCCTGCCGATCGCCGAGCCGGTTGAGGGCTTTGAAGCCGCCCTGCAGCCTCTGTTCGCCGGGCGGGAGCGGGACATCACGGAGGAGAACCTCCAGAGCCGCGCCCGTGGCACGATCCTGATGGCGATCTCGAACAAGTTCGGCTCTATGGTGCTGACCACCGGCAACAAGTCGGAGATGTCGGTGGGCTACGCCACGATCTACGGCGACATGAACGGGGGCTTCAACCCGATCAAGGACCTCTACAAGATGGAGGTCTACCGCCTGTCGGCTCTGCGCAACCGCTGGAAGCCCAAGGGCGCGCTTGGGCCCGATGGGATCGTCATCCCCGAGAACATCCTCATCAAGGCGCCCACCGCGGAGCTGCGCGAGAACCAGAAGGACCAGGATTCCCTGCCGCCTTACGAGGATCTCGACGAGATCCTGCGCGGGCTCGTGGAGCAGGAGCTGCGGGTCTCGGAGATCGTGGCGAAGGGCTACGACCTGGAGGTGGTTAAGAAGGTGGAGCGCCTGCTCTACATCGCCGAATACAAGCGTCGGCAGGCAGCTCCCGGGGTGAAGGTGACGCGCCGGAATTTCGGCCGCGATCGCCGCTACCCCATCGTTAACCGCTACCGGGACCAGGGCTTGGCGGCCCACCAGAAGGACGAAGCCCTGGAGCGCGCCATCGGCAAGCCGCGCACCGGGTCGATGGATGTTTGAAACGCTCTAAACATCCACCACGTCATCTCCGGACTTGTTCCGGGGACCCACGTCTTCAAGCCTCTTAAACATGGATGGCCGGGACGAGCCCGGCCATGACGGCAGTGAGTGTCATCCCCGGCGGCCGCAGGCCGGGAAGGGGATCTACTCACATGCCTGGCGCTATGGATTCCCTTCCCCTCCGCTGACGCTCCGGCCGGGAATGACACTGAAGCGGCAGTCACCCCTTGCGCCGCCGTGCGCGCTTCGCCATAGCATCTGCATGTCCAAGCCCATCGTTCGCTTCGCCCCGTCCCCGACCGGGCACATCCATATCGGCAACACCCGCGTGGCCCTGCTCAACGCGCTCTATGCGCGGCGCGAGGGCGGCACTTTCATCCTGCGCTTCGACGACACGGATGTGGCGCGGTCGAAGAAGGAATATGCGGATTCCATCGAGACCGACCTGCACTGGCTCGGCATCCCGCCCGACGTGCTCGTGCGCCAGTCGGAGCGGTTCGCGCTCTATGATGCAGCCGCCGAGCAGCTGAAGGCGGCCGGGCGCCTCTATCCCTGCTACGAAACCCAGGAAGAGCTGGAATTCCGCCGCAAGCGCCAGCTCGCCCGTGGGCTGCCGCCGATCTACGACCGGGCGGCCCTGAAGCTCACGGACGAAGACCGCGCCAAGCTCGAACAGGAGGGCCGCAAGCCCCATTGGCGCTTCCGTCTTGAGCCGACGAACGTCGCCTGGGAAGACCTCGTGCGCGGCCATTGCCACGTGGATTGCAGCTCGCTGTCGGATCCGGTGCTGGTGCGCGAGGACGGCACCTATCTCTATACCCTGCCGTCCGTGGTGGACGACATCGACCTCAAGATCACCCATGTGATCCGGGGCGAGGACCATGTCACCAACACGGCGGTGCAGATCCAGATCTTCGAGGCTCTGGGCGCCGGCTCTCCCACCTTCGCCCATCACAGCCTGCTGATCACGGCGAGCGGCGAGGGGCTGTCGAAGCGCCTCGGCCATCTGTCCGTGAAGGGCCTGCGCGATGCCGGTCTCGAGCCGCAGGCGGTCGCATCGCTGGCGGTGCTGGTCGGTTCGGCCGAGGCCGTGCGGCCCATCGCCGATCTCAACGAACTCGCCAAGCTCATCGACTTCTCGCACATCTCCCGCGCGCCGGCGAAGTTCGACGAGAGCGAGCTGGAGCACCTGAACGCCCGCCTCATCCACGAGATGCCCTATGAGATCGCCCGTGAGCGCCTGGCGCAGCTCGGCGCCGATGAGGGCGAGGCGTTCTGGAATGCGGTGCGCTTCAACCTGACGAAGGTTCAGGATGCGGCGGAGTGGGCCAAGGTCGTGCGCGGGCCGGTGACGCCGGTCATCGAGGACAATGCCTTCATCGATGCGGCGACCGGCGTTCTGCCGGAGGCTCCCTGGGACGCCACAACCTGGAAGACCTGGACGGAGGCGGTGAAAGCCGCCACGGGCATGAAGGGCAAGGCACTGTTCATGCCGCTTCGCCTCGCGTTGACCGGGCTTGATCACGGCCCCGAGCTGGCAGCGCTGCTGCCGCTGATCGGGCCGGAGCGGGCGAAGGCGCGGCTGGCCGGCCAATCAGCATAGACCAAGACCAATCCATTCCTCGTCATGCCCGCACTTGTTGCGGGCATCCACGTTTTTACGCGGCCAAAGACGTGGATGGCCGGGACGAGCCCGGCCATGACGGCTTGGTGAGTTCCTACGCCTTGATCTTGTAGCCCGTCCTGAAGATCCACCCGATGGCGGCAAGGCAGAGGAGCATGAAGACCAGGGTCATGCCGAGGCTGATGCCCACGCCCACATCGGCGACGCCGTAGAAGCTCCAGCGGAAACCGCTCACCAGATAGACCACCGGATTGAACAGGGCGATGGTCTGCCAGAACGGCGGCAGCATGTTGATGGAATAGAAGCTGCCGCCGAGAAACGCGAGCGGCGTCACGATCATCAGCGGCACGATCTGCAGCTTCTGGAAGCTGTCGGCCCAGATGCCGATGATGAAGCCGAACAGGCTGAAGGTGACGGAGGTCAGCACCAGAAAGGCGATCATCCAGACAGGATGCGCGATGGAGAAATCCACGAAGAGCCGCGCCGTGATCAGGATGATCGTGCCGATGATGATCGACTTGGTGGCGGCCGCTCCCACATAGCCGATGACCGTTTCGACCGCGGAGATGGGCGCGGAGAGGACCTCGTAGATGGTGCCGGTGAATTTCGGCATGTAGATGCCGAAGGAGGCGTTGGAGATGCTCTCGGTGAGGATCGAGAGCATGATGAGGCCTGGCACGATAAAGGCCCCGTAGCTCACGCCGTCGATGCTGGCCATGCGCGAGCCGATGGCCGAGCCGAACACGATGAAATAGAGCGAGGTCGACAGCACCGGCGAGGCGATGCTCTGCATGATCGTGCGCCAGGTGCGCGCCATCTCGAAAAGGTAGATGGCCTTAATCCCATAAAAGTTCATGCGCGCCCCCGCACCAGGCTGACGAAAATCTCCTCCAGCGACGACTCGGAGGTCTGCAGGTCCTTGAAGTCGATGCCGTGCTCGTTCAGGCGGCGCAGGAGACCCGCGATGCCCGTCTCCTGGCTTTGAGTATCGAAGGTATAGACGAGCTCGGTGCCGTCCGAGGAGAGCTGTAGGTTCGCAGATTGCAGCTCGGCCGGCAGGCTCGAAAGCGGGCTCTGCAGGTGCAGGGTGAGCTGCTTCTTGCCGAGCTTCTGCATGAGCACATGCTTGTCCTCGACGAGCACGATCTCGCCCTTGTTGATCACCCCGATCCGGTCGGCCATCTCCTCGGCCTCCTCGATGTAGTGGGTGGTCAGGATGATGGTGACGCCGTTTTCCCTTAAGCCCCGGACCATCTCCCACATGTCCCGCCGCAGCTCGACGTCGACGCCGGCCGTGGGCTCATCGAGGAACAGGATTGTGGGCTCGTGCGACAGGGCCTTGGCGATCATCACCCGGCGCTTCATGCCGCCCGAGAGCGTCATAATCTTGCTGTCGCGCTTCTCCCACAGGGAGAGATCTTTCAGGATTTTTTCGAGATAGGCCGGGTTTGGCGGCTTGCCGAAGAGCCCCCGGCTGAACGTCACCGTCGCCCACACGCTCTCGAAAGCGTCGGTGGTGAGTTCCTGCGGCACGAGCCCGATCTTCGTGCGGGCGGGCCGGAAATCCCGGATGATGTCATGGCCGTCCGCGACGACGGTTCCGGTGCTCGGATTGACGATTCCGCAGATGATGCTGATGAGCGTCGTCTTGCCGGCGCCGTTGGGACCTAGGAGCGCGAAGATCTCGCCCTTCCGGATCTCCAGGTCGACCTTCTTCAGGGCCTGGAAGCCGGAGGCATAGGTCTTGGTCAGACCCGACACGGTGATGATCGGGTCAGATGCGCCCGCAGGACGGGGCATCTCTAGAGAATCGAGCGGTTTCATGCCGGGCGTATTAGCATGGCCGTTCGTCGCAAGGAATGGAGGTGCTTCTGACATCCTCCACCGTCATCCCCGGAACAAGTCCAGGGACGGCCATAACGCAAGATGTGGGCGAAACGCTCAGTTCTGAACGTTCGGAACCGGGATCACATCGGGGGCGATCACGCGAACGATCTTCTTCTGGCCGCCGCCGGCAGCAACCTCGCGCTTTGCACCTTCGCCCTGGCGGACGACAGTGCTGTTCTCGATCGATTGCGGGCCGATACCGGCCGACTCCTTGCTCGCGGTCGGCGCCGCCGCGGCGATCTCGGCGGCCTCCTTGGCCTCCTCCTCGGCCTTCTTGTCGGCGGCCTTGCGGGCGGCCTGCACCTTAGGACGCGACAGCTCCTCTGCCTTCTCGGCGGTGACGATCAGATCGCCCTTGCGCTGCTCCAGCATGCTCTCGGCCTTGCGCAGCACCACCGCCCAGCTCTCGTCCGGCTTCTTGCAGGCGCAACTCTCGTCGAAGCTCTTGCGGAACTTGAAGGCGTTCGCCAGCGACGTGTAGGGCTGGTTCGAGGAGAGCGAGGCTGCCCGGCTGAGGCCGTTGTCGCCGCCTGGATAGGCAAAAGCCGTTGTTTCCGTGCCGGGGCAGAGGGCCTGGCACATCTCGTTGGCGCTCTGGCCGCCGCCCGGTGGCGTGGTGAGCGGGAAGAAGGACCCGTCGCAGGTCTTCACGCAGATCAGGCGCCCGCCGCCGAGAGAGCGCGGCTCGTCATCGGCGATGATCGGCTGACCCTCGGGCATGACCTGCTGCTGTTGCTGACGCGGGGCGCCGAAGAGCGATTCGAAGAAGCCGCGTGGCTCCGTGGAGCAGGTTTGCTGGACTGCGGCCTGGAGCTGCCGACGCCGCACTTCGATATCCCCCTGGTCGACCCCCTGGGCGGCCAGGCGGGCATAGCCGGCCTCGAGCTGGCGGATCTGGGTGGCGATGGAGCCGCATTCGGCCGGGGCGGGACCCGCCAGGAAGCCGAGCGGGCCGCGCTCGCAGCCAATATTGCGGTAATAGGTGACGAGCCGGTTGATCTCCGCCCGCTGGACGCGCATCTGGCCGGTCGGCGCGCTGCCGCCGCTGCGCTCCAGGGACGCCAGTTCGGCCTGGAAACGCTGGCACTGCGCGGACTGGGCGAGCGCTGCCTCTCCGGCGGCCAGAAAGGCCGTCATGGCGATGAGGGAGCGGAGAAAGGATGTCTTTGTCATGAAGCTGATCGCAGAACCGGTCCGTTGGGGCATCATATGCCGGGTTGGCTCGTCATGTGACGCCCGAATTTGACCCTATTGTGATTAACGCCTTGCCCGCTCCAAGAGAAGCTGTCTAGCTTCCTTGTCATGGCAAGGCCGAAAATGAGACCCAGCATGTACTCCCATACGACCATCGGGGCAAATGACCTCGCCCGGGCGCGGGCCTTCTACGATGCGGTCTTCGCTCCACTCGGGCACGAGGTGCGTTATGCGGACGACATGCTCGTCGGGTGGGGAGCGCCCGGCGGACCGCCGCAATTCCTGTTGGCGCGGCCTTTCAACGGCGAGGCGCCGAGCGTCGGCAACGGGGCTATGATCGCATTGCAGGCGCCCAGGCGCAGCGTGGTCGATGCCTGCCATGCGGCCGCTATCGCGCGGGGCGGGACGGATGAAGGCAGGCCGGGCCTGCGCCCGCACTACCATCCGAACTACTACGGCGCCTATTTTCGCGATCTCGACGGCAACAAGATCTGCGTCGTCTGCCATCAGGCCGAATAGACCCTCGTCAAAAGCCGAGGCCATCCCCACATGACAGCGTAACGGTGGGAGACGAACCGACGATGCTTGCCCGAATCGCCCTAGGCCTGACCCTTGCCATGGCTGCCGCCACCGGCGCCGCGGCTCAGGAACCCGACCTGATCTTCAAGAAGTCCACGGTCTGGCGGGCGCTCACCCCGGACGATAAGCTCGCCGTTTATGGCCTGGACGATCCGGTGGTCGAGGGTGTGGCCTGCCACTACACGACTCCGGAACGCGGCGGCATCGCCGGCACCTTCGGGATGGCCGAGGAAGTGTCCGACATCTCGCTCGCCTGCCGGCAGGTCGGGCCGGTGAAGTTCAAGCAAAAATTCGGCCAGGGCGACGTAGTGTTCAGCGAGCGCCGCTCTCTCATCTTCAAGAAGATGCAGATCGTCCGCGGCTGTGACGTGAAGCGCAACACCCTGGTCTACATGGTCTATTCGGACCGGCCGATCGAAGGCTCGCCCAAGAACTCCACCTCGACCGTGCCGCTGATGCCCTGGGGCACCGAAGTGCCGCCGAAATGCGGGGAATGGATGAACTCTTAAAGGGCTCAGCCTGCGCTTTCGCTGAGCAGCAGTCTTGCGGCCGTCGCCCACATGATGATGCCGATAGCGATGTCGAGGACGCGCCATGTGACCGGCCGAGCAAACAGCGGCTTCAGCAGGCGGGCTCCGAAGCCGAGGGAAAAGAAGAACACGAAGGAGGCCAGCATGGCCCCTGTGGCGAACAATCCCTTACCCTCATCGAACTGAGTCGAGATCGAGCCGATCAGGACCACCGTGTCGAGATAAACATGCGGGTTGAGCCATGTGAGGGCAAGGCAGGTGAGAACCACCCGGCTTAAGGTCTCCGGCGCGGTTTCGGACGGCCTTAAGGAGGCCGATCCGAAGACAGCCATGAAACTACGTGCTCCATAGGCGAGGAGAAACGCGGCGCCGCCATAGCGCAGAACCATCTCGGCCCAGGGCACCTGCGCGCTGAGCTGCGCGAAACCGGAAACGCCGGCTAGGATGAGCACGGCATCCGAGATCGCGCAGGTGAGGCACACGGCCAGCACATGCTCCCCGCGCAGGCCGATGCGCAGCACGAAGGCGTTCTGAGCCCCAATGGGGAGGATCAAGCTGAGGCCGAGGAGAAAGCCGGCGAGGAGGGGAGCGTTCATGTCGATGGTCCGAAGAGGAGTCGACGCTTCCTAGGCTTTGTCTTAGGATTAGGACAGTTAAAGTCTCTGCTCCTGGTTTAGAAAAACTAATCCAATGCTGGATTATGCCCTCCTGTCCGCGCTTGCCGCCGTGGTGCGCACCGGAAGCTTCGAGCGGGCGGCCGAGCAGTTGAACGTGACGCCTTCTGCTGTTTCTCAAAGAATCAAGCTGCTCGAGGAGCGGATCGGAGCCGTTCTGGTGGTGCGGGGCCAGCCGTGTCTGGCCACCGAGGCGGGGCAGCGCCTGTGCCAGCATGTGGAGCAGGTTGCCCTGCTCGAAAGCTCCCTGCGCCGGAATCTGCCCGGACTTCAGCCCGAGTCCCGCCCGGTGACCCTGCGCATTGCCGTGAACGCGGACAGTCTCGCCACTTGGTTCATCCCGGCGATGGCCGAGGCCGAGGGCTTCCTGTTCGATCTCATGGTGGACGATCAGGACCACAGCGCCGAGTGGCTGCAGCGCGGCGAGGTCGTGGCTGCGGTGACCTCGCACGGCAAGCCGATCCAGGGCTGTAACTGCTACCCTTTAGGAACCCTGCGCTATCTCGCGACGGCCAGCCCGGGCTTCGTGGAGCGTTGGCTGCCGGACGGATTGGATGAGCCATCGGCCGCCCGCGCGCCCTGTCTCGTCTTCAACCGGAAGGATCAGCTCCAGGCGCTCTGGCTCCGAAGGGCTCTGGGAGTGGATATTCCGCCGCCGGTCCATTGGCTGCCGTCATCGCAGGCCTTCGTGGACGCGGCCCTTGCAGGGCTGGGGTGGGGGATGAACCTGGAAACCACGGTTCAGGAGCATATCCGGGAGGGCCGCCTCGTGGCGCTCGAACCGTCGGAGCCTTTGGAAGTGCCGCTTTACTGGCAGCAGAGCCGGATCGTCGGTCCTCTGCTGGCTGATCTGACCCGAGCCGTTCTTGCAACCGCTCGGGCCATGCTGTCGCCGATGCCTTCTCAGACCTGATCGGCCTTAGTTCGAGCAGGTCACCGAAACCGGCGGATCCTTGGGGCCGAAGGAGGCCTTCTGGATGGTTCCGGTGATCTCCTCGGGCGATACCTGCCGGAAGGAGACGGCCTTGGCGTATCCGTGAGCCTCGCACCAGGCGTTTGCCACAACTTGGCCACAAGCCTGGTTTCCTATGAGGCATTCTGCGACGCCATAACCGTCAGCGGCAGGGACCATGAAGGTCGCCTCAGACGAAGAGGCCTGGGTACCATTGGGAAGCAGCGTCAGGGACGCGGCTGCAAAAAACACGGCAGTACCCATTCCGAGCATGGCAAATGCGCGGCGCATCGTAGACCTCTTTGTTTGAACTCGTGCCATTATGGCGCGAGTGTGCGTGAACAAAGCTCTAACGCGCTTGGCCGGAAGGCGTTTCATGCGACCGTGCAAATTAAACATGATTACCAATTCGGAAATCTTGACGGCTTCAGCCTGAAAAGGCATTGATGGCTTCATGAACACGGCAACGATCCTCATTTCCGGGATTATTTGCGGCTAGCGCACTTCGCTGGCTGGAGCCGTCTCGTTCTCATTCCAAGATCGAAACCACCCTCCGGCCTGCGGCCTGACAGGGGTATGGTTTCATGGCGACCCAACTTCGCCTCTACAACACGCTGACCCGGTCGAAGGACGTTTTCGTCCCGATCGACCCTGAGAACGTGCGCCTCTACGTCTGCGGACCCACCGTTTACGACTACGCCCACATCGGCAACGCCCGCCCGATCATCGTCTTCGACCTTCTCTTCCGTCTGTTGAGACATGTGTACGGCAGGCAGGCCGTGACGTATGTGCGCAATATCACCGATGTGGACGACAAGATTAACGCCCGCGCGGCCCGGGATTACCCGGGAATGCCGCATAACGAGGCGATCCGCGTCGTCACCGGCAAGACCGAGGAGCAGTTCCACGCGGATATTCGCGCGCTCGGCGTGCTCATGCCGGATGACGTGAACGAGGCGGGCCAGCCTCCGCGCTTCGTCGAGCCGAGGGCGACCGAACATATCGACGAGATGCGCATGATCATCGAGCGGCTGATCGCGCGCGGGGCGGCCTACGTAGCCGAGGAGCACGTGCTCTTCTCGGTCGCGGCCATGCAGAAGCTCAGTGGTGTGCCGCAATACGGCGCCTTCTCCAAGCGCTCTCTCGACGAATTGCTCTCGGGCGCCCGCGTGGACGTGGCGCCCTACAAGCGCAACGCCATGGATTTCGTGCTCTGGAAGCCGTCAGGTCCGCAGGATCCGGCTTGGGCCTCGCCGGCCGGCATCCAGACGCCGGGCCGTCCAGGCTGGCACATCGAGTGCTCGGCCATGGCATGGCGGCACCTGATCCAGGCCTTCGAGACCAGGCTCACCTGCGCCGACCCGACGGAGCGCGAGATCTTCGACATCCACGGCGGCGGCATCGATCTCGTCTTCCCGCACCACGAGAACGAGATCGCGCAGTCCTGCTGCGCCTTCAACACGCCGCGCATGGCCAATGTGTGGATGCACAACGGCTTCCTGCAGGTGGAAGGCGAGAAGATGGCGAAGTCTGCCGGCAATTTCGTCACCATCAACGAGCTCTTGCAGGAGTGGCCCGGCGAGGTGCTGCGCTTCAACATGCTGCGCACCCATTACCGCCAGCCGATCGATTGGACGACGAAGGGGCTTGAGGAAAGCGAGAAGACCCTCGACCGCTGGTATGAGCTGGCCGGCACGGGTGAGGCCGCCTTCATCTCGGACCAGATCGTCGATGCGCTTAGCGATGACCTCAATACGCCGAAGATGCTGGCGGAGCTCCATGCCTTCGACGGGCAGGGGGCTCACGAGGAGCTCGGTGCGAACCTTCGTGCGCTTGGCTTCCTGCTCGAAGGGGCAGAAGCCTGGAAGGCGCGCAAGCAATCGGCATTGAGCGTCGATGCTGCGCAGGTCGAGGCGCTGATCGCAGCGCGCAAGGAAGCACGTGCGTCGAAGAACTGGGCCGAGTCCGACCGCATCCGCGATGAGCTTGCGGCGCTCAATGTCGTGGTGAAGGACAACAAGGACGGCACCACCACCTGGGAGGTGGCGCGATGAGCGTTCTTATACCCTCCACCGTCATCCCCAGGCTTGTCCCGGGGATCTACGTCTTGACTCCGCGCAAAGACGTAGATGACCGCAGCGAGTGCGGCCATGAGGTGTGTGGCGCATTCGAAGTGGGAGGGGCGCGCTGATGGGACAGGCATTGCCGAAGCCGGGGCTTCGCCCCTTCCTGCCGGCCGATCTGCCGCTGCTCGTCGACATTTATGAAGAGAGCATCGCTGAGCTGACGGGCGAGGATTACAGCGAGAGCCAGCAGGAGGCCTGGATGGCTCTCGCTGAGGACGATGCCTTCGCCGAGCAGCTTAACAAAAGCCTCACGCTGGTGGCCACTGTCGAAGGCTCGCCCGTCGGCTTCATCGCGCTGAAAGACAACGAGCTGATCGAGCTGTTCTACGTGCATCCGGCCGTAGCCGGCCAAGGGATCGGCACGATGCTCTACGATGCCGTCGAAAAGCTCGCCGGCGCGCGCGGCGCCCCGCGTCTTGTAGCCGAGGTGAGCGACAACGCGCTGCCGTTCTTCCAGAAGCACGGTTTCCAGCCGCAGCGCCGCAACACGGTGCCGCTCGGCGACGAATGGCTCGGCACCACTACCATGGAAAAGCGCCTGACGCCCCAGGAAGACAGGAAGTTGTCATCATGAGCCGAGACCGCGTCACCCTCTTCGACACCACCTTGCGCGACGGAGCGCAGACGACGGGAGTCGATTTCTCGCTTGAGGACAAGAAGGCGATCGCCACGCTCCTCGACCGGCTCGGCATCGATTACGTGGAAGGCGGCTATCCGGGGGCAAACCCGCTGGATACCGCCTTTTTTGCTGAGAAGCGCACGAAGAACGCCAAGTTCACGGCGTTCGGCATGACGAAGCGGGCGGGACGGTCCGTGTCGAACGATCCTGGCGTCGCGGCTTTGCTGGAGGCTGAGGCGGATGCGATCTGCTTTGTCGCTAAGGCTTGGGATTACCATGTGCGCGTGGCGCTGGAGACAACGCCTGAGGAGAATCTCACAGGCATCCACGAGAGCGTTGAAGCCGCCCGGGCCAAAGGCCGCGAGGTGCTGGTCGATTGCGAGCATTTCTTCGACGGCTACAAGGCCAATCCCGATTACGCGCTCTCCTGCGTGAAAACCGCCTATGAGGCGGGCGCGCGCTGGGTCGTGCTCTGCGACACCAATGGCGGCACGCTGCCGCACGAGGTGACTGAGATCGTCACGGCCGTGACGAAGGTGGTGCCGGGCGCGCATCTCGGCATCCACGCCCATGACGATTGCGGCTGCGCGGTTGCCAATTCCCTTGCGGCCGTCGAGGCAGGCGCGCGCCAGATCCAGGGCACGCTCAACGGCCTCGGGGAGCGCTGCGGCAACGCCAATCTCATCACGCTGATCGGCGCCCTGAAACTGAAGGACGGCTATGCCGCCCGCTTCGATCTCGGCGTCACCGACGAGACCTTGGGCCAGCTTACCCATGTGTCGCGGCAGGTGGATGAGATCCTCAACCGGCAGCCGAACCGCCATGCGCCTTTCGTAGGCTCGAGCGCCTTCGCCACCAAGGCCGGCATCCATGCCTCAGCGGTGCTCAAGGATCCGCGCACCTACGAGCATGTGGAGCCGGAGGTCGTCGGCAATGCACGCAAGGTTCTGGTGTCGGATCAGGGCGGACAATCGAACATCCTAGCCGAACTCAAGCGCTGCGGCTTCGAGCTGGAAAAGGGCGATCCGCGCATCGCGCGCGTGCTCGATGAGGTGAAACGCAAGGAATCCGAGGGCTTCGCGTTCGAGGGCGCGGATGCGTCGTTCTACGTGCTGGTCAAGCGCATGCTCGGCGAGGTGCCGGCCTTCTTCGATGTGGAGCGCTTCTCCGTCAATGTGGAGCGCCGCTTCAATGCGGTCGGCGAACTGGTCACCGCGTCCGAGGCTATCGTGAAAGTGCGCGTCGGTGACGAGGTGCTGATCTCAGCCGCCGAAGGCAACGGTCCGGTGAACGCGCTCGACGTTGCGCTCCGCAAGGATCTCGGCAAGTACCAGCACCTGATCCAGGACCTGGAGCTCGTCGACTATAAGGTGCGCATCTATCAGGGCGGTTCGGATGCGGTGACGCGCGTGCTGATCGAGTTCGCCGACGGCACGGGAGAGCGCTGGACCACCATCGGCGTCTCTCCCAACATCATCGATGCCTCGTTCCAGGCGCTGACGGATTCGATGGTCTACAAGCTCTTGAAGGGTGGGGCGGCGTTCTAAGAGGAACTACCCTCATCCTGAGGAGCAGACGCAGTCTGCGTCTCGAAGGATCGTCCAGTGCCCGCTGGAGCCTCCTTCGAGACGGCGCTGCGCGCCTCCTCAGGATGAGGTTGAGTGTAAATTGACGTCCTCGAAACGCGCGCATAAGGCGTCCTTATGAACATCATGATCCTCCTGCCGCTTTTCGGCATTCTCCTGGGTGGCGTCTTTCTCGCCTCGCAAGCTCCGATCAATGCGGCGCTGGCGAAGTCGCTCCGTGATCCGGTGCTGGCCGCCTGCATCTCCTTCGGGATCGGGTTCGTTGTGCTGGCCGTCCTGAGCGCCCTTCGCGGCGCATGGCCGTCCGGCAGCGCTATGGCCGCGGCACCCTGGTGGTCCTGGCTCGGAGGGCTTCTGGGCGCGTTCTACGTTGCCGTCGTGATCTGGGGTGTGCCGCAGCTTGGCGTGGTCAGCACCGTGGCGGCCCTGATCTTCGGGCAGGTCGCGGCCGCGCTGGTTCTCGATGCCGTTGGAGCCTTCGGCCTTCCCGTCCAGGCGATCACCTGGCAACGGCTTCTGGCAGCGGGCATGATCCTGGGCGGGCTCGTGCTGTCCCGCGCAGGATAACCAATTGTCTTAGAACCGGCTCTCGATGGCCTCTTCGTTGCCGACGATCCCCACCCGACGGGCGGCGTTCTCCAGCATCGGGATCACCTCCTCGACACGCTCGGCCACGAGGTAGTTGAGTTCCAGCCCGGGGCGGATGAAGCCCTGCTCGCGCATGTGGGCGATGAGGGTGAGCAGGGGCTTCCAGAAACCCTTGGTGCTCAGCATCAGGATCGGCTTGGTGTGGCGGCCGAGCTGAGACCAGGTCATCTGCTCGACGAGCTCTTCCAGGGTCCCGATTCCCCCGGGCATGGCCACGAAGGCGTCGGCCTTCTCGAACATCAGCCGCTTGCGGGTGTGCATATCCGGCACGACGAGGGTTTCTTGAACGTCGTCCAGAAGCTTCTCGCGGGATTTCAGGAATTCCGGGATAATCCCTGTGACATAACCGCCGTGGTCGAGGACGGATTGGGCCACGGTGCCCATCAGCCCCACATTGCCGCCGCCATAGACGAGATTGATTCCCTGCTCGGCCATGAAACGGCCCAGAGCCGCCGCATTCTCAGCGAAAACGGGGTCGTCTCCGAAACCGGAGCCGCAATAAACACAGATGGATTTGATCGGTTTGGCAGATGACATGGGCATTTCGGGGAGGCGGGGTGCCTCCCTGGCTGAGTCGTAGAGCATTATTTTGTCCTTTATGGCCGTAGCCTTTTGAAAGATAAACGGATTAAATGGCAGAAAGTGCCGCGTTTGAGAAAAAGCATCATGGCGCAACCGAAAGAGTTAAAGGGCACCATCGCGCTTCTCGGCGCTGCCGCCGCGGCCGTGGTCGCGGTGCTCCTCGGCGTTCTCTACTGGTCCTGGTCAGGAAAGCCTGAAACGTCGCAGAACGCAGCGCCCGCCCAGACGGCGCAGCCGTCAGTTCCGCCGGCACAGCCCGCGCCCGGCCAGCAGCAGGCTGCCACCAAGCCGCCAAGTCCGAGCGAGGCCCCCCCGGCACAGGCCAAGGAAGCCCCTGTCGTTCCGTCCTTCGACGTGGTGCGCGTCGAGCCGGACGGGGAGAGCGTCATTGCCGGCCGCGCAGCCCCCGGAGCCACCATCGAGCTTCTTCGGGGCGACCAAGTTCATGCCCGCGCCGCCGCTGACGCTTCGGGCCTCTTCGCCATCGTGCCGCCGCCCCTGCCGCCCGGGTCCCACCAGGTGGTGCTGCAATCCATTGCGCCCGACGGCACGCGCCAGCGCTCCACTCAGGCCGTAACGGTGGTCATCACGGACGGCAAGACCCGGCCGCTCGTCACCCTGACGTCGCCGGACGCGCCCACGGTGGTCTTGTCGAACCCCGAGCCGCCGGCCCCCAAGGTGGCCGAGGCGCCGAAGCCCGCCGAACCTGCTGCGCCTCCTGCGCCACAGCAGCAGGCTGGCGTTGCTCCCACGGTGTCTCCGCCCGCGCCTGCAGCTCCTGCACCCGGCGCACCGGCGGCTCCGACTGCTCCCACGGCCCGGCCCGAGATCAAGATCGTGACGGTCGAGGCGGAGGAGGGGAAGCTCTATGTGTCCGGCCAGTCCTCGCCGGGGGCGACCGTTCGGCTCTATCTCAACGAGAGCTTCATCGCTCCCGGCGGAGCCGGTGGCGACGGCAAGGTGTCCTTCTCGATCGCCAGCGGCGTGAAGCCCGGCGACTATCGCATCCGGCTCGACGATGTGGACCCTGTCTCCGGCCAGGTCAGGTCCCGGGCCGAGGTCGGCTTCAACGTGCCGGTTCAGGTTGCGTCGACCCAGCCCCAGGCTCCTGCCGCACCGGCTCAGCCACGTCTATCCGGCGCTCCGGCACCCTCCCAGCCGCAGACCTCGCGCGACGTGGCCTCGGCCCTCCCGCAGGGGCAGGTGGCCGACGTCGGCACGGTGGTGATTCCCAACATCAACACGGCCATCGTGTCCCGCGGCGACAACCTCTGGCGCATCAGCCAGCGGATCTATGGCAAGGGCCTGCGCTACACGGTGATCTACGGCGCAAACCAGGAGCAGATCCGCAATCCGGACCTGATCTATCCAGGCCAGGTGTTCGTGCTGCCGGGTGAGCAGGAGCCCAAGAGCAACTAGCTCAGGCCACTCGCTCGGGCAGCCGCTTGACCCGGCTGCACAGGACAATTGCCGTGGCAGGGTGAATTCGCCCTGCCGATCGCTTATATCGAGGTCCAAGATTTCGATTGGATCCTCGCGAATGCCTTCCTCCACCGCCGTCCCGACGACAGGCGCAGCCCGGCCCAAGCCGAGCGGCTTGGCCGCTACTTGGAAAAAGCTCTGGCCCTACATCTGGCCCCACGGCCGACCGGATCTCCAGCGGCGGGTCTTCCTGGCCTTTGGCCTGCTGCTCGTCGCCAAGGGCGTCACGATGGTCACGCCGTTTGCCTTCAAATGGGCCACGGACGCGCTCGTGGCCGTCACGAGCAGCGGCAATCAGGCCACGGAAGTTGCGGCTACCGCCGGGTCCTGGATCTGGAAAGCGCCGATCCTCCTGACGGCGATCTATGGCCTCACGCGCATTCTCATGGCGGTGCTCACGCAGGTCCGCGACGGCATCTTCGCCAAGGTCGCCATGCATGCGGTGCGGCAGCTCGCCCTGCAGACCTTCGAGCACATGCACCGCCTTTCCTTACGCTTCCACCTGGAGCGCAAGACCGGCGGCCTGACCCGCGTGCTCGAGCGCGGCCGCGAAGGGATCGAGGAGCTGTCGCGCCTCGTGGTGCTGACACTGCTCCCAACGATCCTCGAATTCATCCTGGTGCTGGGCCTGCTCGCCTGGGAGTTCAACTGGGTCTATTCGGCCGTCGTCTTCGTGATGGTGGTCGTCTATCTCGCCTATACCTACAAGGCGACCCAGTGGCGGATCACCATCCGCAAGCAGATGAACGACTCGGATACGGACGCGAACACCAAGGCGGTGGACTCGCTCCTGAACTACGAGACGGTGAAGTATTTCGGCGCCGAGCAGCGGGAGACCGCCCGTTACGACCGCTCCATGGCGGGCTACGAGAAGGCCTCGACCCAGACCTACACGTCGCTCGCCGTGCTCAATGCCGGCCAGGCGGTGATCTTCTCCATCGGCATGGCCATCGTGATGGTGCTGGCCGCGCGGGACATCATGGCAGGCGAGGCCTCCATCGGCAGCTTCGTGCTGGTCAACGCCATGCTGGTGCAGCTCTATATCCCGCTGAACTTCATGGGCATGCTCTACCGCGAGATCAAGCAGGCGCTGATCGACATCGACGACATGTTCCAGATCATCGACCGCAACCCCGAGATCCAGGACAAGCCGGGCGCCAAGCCGCTCCAGGTCGACCAGGCGGTGGTGCGTTTCGAGGACGTGCATTTCGCCTACATCCCGGAGCGGCCGATCCTGAAAGGCGTGAGCTTCGAGGTGCCGGCCGGGCATACGGTCGCCATCGTCGGTCCTTCGGGCGCCGGCAAGTCCACGATCTCGCGCCTGCTGTTCCGGTTCTACGAGCCCAACAGCGGTCGCATCCTCATCGACGGGCAGAACATCGCCGAGGTGCAGCAGGCATCCCTGCGCAAGGTCATCGGCATGGTCCCGCAGGATACGGTGCTGTTCAACGACACCATCGGCTACAACATCCAGTACGGCCGCTGGGACGCATCGCCCGAGGAGGTAAAGGAGGCAGCCCGCCTCGCCCAGATCGACCGCTTCATCGGCCTCCTGCCGGAAGGCTACGATACGCCCGTGGGCGAGCGCGGCCTCAAGCTGTCGGGCGGCGAGAAGCAGCGTGTGGCGATTGCCCGCACGATCCTGAAAGCTCCTCCGATCCTGGTGCTGGACGAGGCGACCTCGGCGCTCGACACCTTCACCGAGAAGGAGATCCAGGACGCCCTCGACCGGGTCAGCCGCGGCCGCACCACCCTGGTGATTGCCCATCGGTTGTCCACAGTCATCGGGGCCGATGAAATCATCGTGCTGGACCATGGCAGGGTGGTCGAGCGCGGCAACCATGCGACTCTTCTGGCCCATGGCGGGGTCTATGCCGCCATGTGGAACCGCCAGCGCGAGGCCGATCAGGCCCGCGAAGCCCTCAAGCGGGCTGAGGAAGAGGAGCGCAGTCCCGAGAGCGTGGCAGGTTGACAACAGGCGCTCCCGCCTGCCATCCCCACGCAAACGCTTTTAAGGCTTGAGTAAAAAATGACCGATGTCCTGGAATCGATGCGCCGCATCTTCGTGCCGATCCACAAGGAGGGCTATCCCTTCATCCTGATCGCGCTGTTCGCGACGCTCGTGCTGGCCTGGCTCTGGTCGCCGCTCGGCTGGATCGGCACCATCCTGACCGTGTGGGTCTGCTACTTCTTCCGCGACCCGCCGCGGGTGACGCCTGTCCGTGAAGGTCTCGTGGTCTCTCCGGCCGACGGCCGTGTGAACCTGATCACCACGGCGGTGCCCCCGGCCGAGCTCGACCTGCCGCCCGAGCCCATGACCCGCATCTCGGTGTTCATGAACGTGTTCGATTGCCACGTGAACCGCGCGCCGGTCACGGGCCGCATCACCCAGATCCTCTATACGCCGGGCCTGT
Organism: Microvirga arabica; assembly: GCF_016811235.1. Taxonomy (GTDB): domain Bacteria; phylum Pseudomonadota; class Alphaproteobacteria; order Rhizobiales; family Beijerinckiaceae; genus Microvirga; species Microvirga arabica. The sequence continues at coordinate 82,299 of NZ_JAFBID010000014.1, read as the reverse complement.
TCCTCAACGCGGAGCTCGACAAGGCGAGCGAGGACAACGAGCGCAACGCTCTCGTGATCGAGACGGCGAACACCAAGATCGGCGTGGTCCAGATCGCCGGCCTCGTGGCTCGCCGCATCGTGTCCTTCGTGAAGGTGGGTAATCACCTGAGCACCGGCGAGCGCTTCGGCCTGATCCGCTTCGGCTCGCGCCTCGACATCTTCGTGCCGCTCAACGCCCAGGTCCTCGTCGGCCTCGGACAGACGGCCGTTGCGGGCGAGACGGTGCTGGCGGACCTGACCGCCAACGAGCCCGCACGGGAGTACCGGGTCGGGTAGTCCGTTTTCGGGAGAACGGGTGTCAGAAAGGGGCGGAGCTGTTCCCACAACAGGGGAAACACCTCCGTTCTCGGTTGCCGGTTAAGCTGGCAACCCCTAGATGTCATGGCATGAGCGATCTTTTCCCTCCCTTCGCCCCTGATCCGAATGAGCCGCGCAAGCGGCTCTTCAAGCCGGTTCCGGTCCGGGTCATCATTCCGAACATCATTACGCTGATTGCCCTGTGCCTGGGGCTCACCGCGATCAGGCTGGCCTTCGAGGGGCGCTACGAGCCGGCCGTCGTTGCCATCGTGGTGGCGGCGCTTCTGGATGGGATCGACGGCCGGGTGGCGCGCATGCTCAAGGGTACGTCCCGGTTCGGCGCGGAACTCGACTCGCTGGCGGATTTCGTCAATTTCGGCGTGACGCCGGCCCTCATCCTCTACAGCTTCCTTTTGCACGAGCTGAAGGCGGTCGGGTGGATCGCCGTGCTGGTCTTCGCCATCGCCATGGTGCTGCGTCTCGCCCGCTTCAACGTCATGCTGGACGATCCTCACCGGCCCGAGTGGAAGAAGAACTTCTTCACCGGCATGCCGGCCCCGGCAGGTGCACTGACCTCGATGCTGCCCCTCTACCTCTCGTTCCTGGGCGTGCCGATGGGCCCTGCAGCCGCTCCTATCGCGCTGGTTTATCTGCTCGGGCTCGCCTTCCTAATGGTGTCCACCATTCCGGTCTATTCGGGCAAGACCATCGGATTGAGGGTGCCGCGCCATTGGGTTCTGCCGATCTTCGTCCTGTCGGCAGCGGTGTTCGGGCTTCTGGCGAACTTCCCCTGGGAGATGCTCACCGCCATCACTGTGCTGTTCCTCGGCTCAATCCCCTTAAGCGTCATGCGCTATCGCCAACTCGACCGCGCCCATGCGGCGCAGCCTCAGCCAGCAAGCTCCGAGCCGGAGCCTCCGGCCGCTTGATTCAGACCCTGCCGGTGCCATGTTGTCACCGGTCTAAGCCTTCGTGAAATCCCGGTCCGTGGAGAAAAAAGTGGCGTCGTCTTCAGAGGTGTCGAATCCCAGCGCGCGCTCCAAGCTCGTTCTCGCATCCGCCTCGCCCCGCAGGCTCGCTCTTCTCCAGCAGGCTGGCATCGAGCCCGATGCGCTCCTGCCGGCCGACGTGGACGAGACACCCCTGAAGAACGAGAGTGCCAAGGAGCTGGCCAAGCGCCTGGCCCGCTCGAAGGCCGAGGTGGCCCGGCGGGTGGCCCGCACCCGCGAGGACCTGGCGAATTCCTATATTCTCTCGGCCGATACGGTCGTGGTGGTCGGCAAGCGGGTTCTACCCAAGGCGGAAGTGGCCGACGAGGCCGCAGGCTGCCTGCGCCTGCTCTCGGGCCGCCAGCACCGGGTCTACACGTCAGTCTGCCTGATCACCCCCAAGGACACGATCCGCGAACGCTTCGTGGAAACCAGGGTGCGTTTCAAGCGCCTGTCGCGGGATGAATTCGAGCGCTATATCGCCTCGGGCGAGTGGCGCGGCAAGGCCGGTGGCTATGCCATCCAGGGGCTCGCCGGCACCTTCGTGGTCAAGCTCGTCGGTTCCTACACCAACGTGGTCGGCCTGCCCCTTTACGAATCCGTCGCCCTGCTCGACGGAGAGGGCTACCCCGTCCGCTCCTCCTGGCTCGATGCGGCCTGACGCGACCTCCCGAAGCACAGCTCGGTCTTGCATCGGGCGCAGGCGGCCACCACGTTGCCGCTCGTGAAGAACAAGGAGGCGAGGGATGAACGCCGCCAACGAGAACAAGCCCATGGCCTCCACCGGCAAATGCCCGATCTGCGGCAAGCCCGCAGAGCCGCAATTCCGACCGTTCTGCTCCCGGCGCTGCGCCGACGTAGACCTGAACCGCTGGCTGACCGGCAGCTATGCCATCCCGGTCGTCGAGAGCGAGCCCGACGACCCGGATGAGGATCGCCGGGAGACCTGATCCGATCCCGTTCGCATTTTTCTCCCTCGACCCGCTGGACAGAGGGTCCTAGTCTGACTATACACCCCTCCACGACGCGCACGGCCTTGCCGCGCATCGGATGCCCAGGTAGCTCAGTTGGTAGAGCATGCGACTGAAAATCGCAGTGTCGGCGGTTCGACTCCGTCCCTGGGCACCACTTATCTCCTTACAAATACAATCCTTTTGTTCTCGAGCTCGTGGGTTGGAAGCTTCCGCGAGAAGTCTGGGGGCACGCTGGGGGCACAAAACGGCGCGCCTCAGATTATTCAGGGGTGACCGTGGCGACGACGATCAACGCCGCTTTCGACCAGTTTCTCGAATGTCTATCGGCCACACCCGCTGAAACCGAAGCCGCCACGAGCCAAAAGCTCCGCGGGGAGTCCGGGTTCACAGGCTTCTTCCGCGTTGGTTCCTTTGAGAATGGGACCAACGTTTTCGGATACAGCGACGTCGATTATTTTGCTGTCATCCCGGAATCTTCTCCCCGCTGTGACTCGCATCGGCTCCTCGTCACTGCTGCCGCTGCGCTTCGAAGTAGGTTCCCCAACACCGGCGTCCGCTCCGATTCTCCGGCTGTTGTCCTCCCTTGTGGCCAGGATCCCTCAGAGTCGACAAAGGTCATGCCGGTTTATGACGTTGGGCTGACCGAGCGCGGGTTCCGGCGGTTCGTGATACCTGATAGCTCTGGCGGTTGGATATCGGCAGCGCCCGACGCTCACAATGAATATTTGCGCGCTGTCGATCCGGGGCATGGAGGCAGGGCGAGATCACTGATCCGTTTTCTCAAAGGCTGGAAGCATTTGCGCAGTGTACCGATAAGCTCATTTTATCTCGAGCTTGTCGCTGCCGAGTACGCGAGGGGACAGGAAGCGATCATCTACGATATCGATCTGCGCAACGTGTTCGAGACAACCGCAGCCACGAGCCTGGCGCCTTATCTTGGTCCCAAGATGCACGGAGAATTCCTCATCCCTGTAAGACGGCTCCTGATCAAATGGAGGCCCTCTCAAAAATCAGAGATACAGCTGCATTGTCGAGGGAGGCGGTAACTCTCAATTTTGGTGGAGGCACTCCTGCCGCTTTCCTCCTGTGGGATCGCATCTTCAACGGCAGTTTTTCGGCATTTCGCTAGCAGACAAAACCATGGCGCCTGTTTTGTCAGCCGCGTTGTTCTGGACCCGTAGCGCAGCGGCTGTTGCCGCGAGGCACGAAACTAAAATTTTGCAGCGCTGTCCTACGTCCGGCGACACTTACCCTTCAGTACATGGCGTCGTCTATTGAGCGATCGGGAGGGGACTGCAAGGCAACTCGCTCGGGCTAGAGCTCGAATCAATTTTATGACTTCATCGCCGGCCGGTTCAGCAGGCACTGCTACAATCCGTCACTCTCCCAGCTTGTTTGTGTGTGCTGCCGTGAGTAGTATGTGGATATCACGCATGGACGGAAAAGCGAGGCAGCTATCCCTCAGATCAAAAGTCGGCAAATCGATCATTGTTCGGAGAACAACGACCAGTTTGATTGCTCATTAAAGAACGTATTCGGATAGCATCTTGGTTTCGTCTAGCCTTCCCAGCAAAATTGTTCCGCCTGAACCTCGCGGCTTGGTCTCACGTCGTCGCTTTTTCGAAGAGCTCAGGCGAGCGCCACGCAGCCTTATCTGGATTACAGCTCCCCCTGGAGCTGGAAAATCCTCAATTGCCGCCACCTGGCTGCACTCTGGCTTTAATCAGGCGTCGCAAGGGCATGGGGTTTGGTACCGTCTCGACGAGACCGATGCAGATCCCTGTTTGTTCTTCCAGTTCCTCAAACGAGCGGTTGCGCATTTGCCGGATGCGCCTGTTGATGCGCTTCCCAATCTCACCCCAGAGGCTCTCCCAGGCTTGCACGAGTTTGCTGAGAGTTGGTTCGAGGCGCTGCTGCAAAACGAGGTGCGACCCCCATATCTGTTCATCTTCGATGATCTCCACAGCCTAGCCCCAGACGCTGCACTGCTGTGTGTTCTGCCGCTTTTGGTAGAACGGCTGCGCGACGGAGATCAGGTGCTTTGTCTGTCACGGCAAAATCCGCCTGATTGCCTAGTCGCGGCCCTGCCGAAATCACGCCTGAGCCAGATTACAGATCTCCGCGTTCAAGCGGATGAGTTTGAAGATTTTAAACGCGACCTCGGATCCTCAGAGTTGACCGAAAGTGCCTTTTTGAGCCAGTTGCGGCGCTCCGGCCATTGGATCGCCGATCTGGTCGTCGCGCCGTCATCCAGACTGCCTTTGAGGCGCCTATCAGCGCGTCCCCCGCCTGAGTTCTCGGAGTTTTTTCGCAGCAATCGGGAGGGTGAACGGAAAGGTTTGCTGGCAACGGCATTCCTACAGGTCGGCCAAGAGGAGGAGTGGTACGCGCTCGGCGGCCCCGACGCGACGGTCGCCATAGCGCGCCTGGCCGAGGAACGCAGCTTAGTGACACGGCTCGTGAACGGCACATTTCGTAAGCACGATCTCTTACACGACTGGCTCATGGCGGCGGCCGAGACTAACCTGCCTCCCGACGATTTACGCAAGGCGCGCCTCAGGACCGGACGGCTGCTGATTGAGCGGGACGACCTACTGGCTGGCGCCCAATTGATCGCCAAGGCCGAAGCGCATGATGAAATGATGAGCCTTGTGCTTGAGCGGGCACAGGAGCTCATCGGCACAGGCCAAAACCGTGAGCTTCTCCAGCTCATTACCATGATGCCCGACCGCACGCAGGCTGAGCCGGCGATACGGATCTTTCAGGCCTATGCCCGCCTGCCTTTTGAGCCTCAAGCTGCCCGAGAGAACTTCGCTGCACTCCGGCGCAGCCTTGACCCCGCATCCGAGGCATCCCTGTACGCGCAATCCGTGTACGGTGAGGTCAGGGCAGCCCTGACGGATTGGTCAGTGGACACCCGTCTGGTAGCGCTCGTTGCGGAGACCGGCCCCGCTCTCGATGGGATGAGTGGGGTCCCTGATCCGGTTCGGCACCAGTTGGTGGTTGCACGCTCTCTCGCGCTGCTCCTCGGTGAGCCGACGCATCCTGGCGTACCCAGCGCTGAAGCTGAGCTGAAGCAGGTTATGCCGCTCCTGCCGCCGACGCTCCAGCTTTCAACCGGCAGCCTGCTCGCAAACTACCTCCTGTGGTGGCGCGGCGATCTCGAGGCCGGTCGGTTTCAGATCGATGCGCTGCGGCCGCTGGTCGGACGCGCCGACATTCCGCCGTTGTCAACCCTGAGCTGGTATTATGCTGCCGTGACGGCGACCTTCCGTGACGGCGATGGCGAGACCCTGCGGTGCCTCACCGACGAGGCACAAGCCTTTGCGCACAAATGGGGCATCAGCCATCGGCTTTCGACCGTCTACTGGGTTCTCTCTCAGGCTTTGGCAGCGGACAGTCGCCACGACGATGCGGTGGTAGCGCTGCACCAGTACGAAAGGATCATCAACCATAGCCGGCGGGTTGAGTATCCCGGCCCGCGCACTTTGAGAGCCGCTTTGGCTCTCAGTGCTGGAGATCATAGGCAGGCGATTGCGGAAGCCCAGAAAGCCTACCAGCTCGCGATTGCCACAGGATCGTCCCAGGAGATTGGCAACCAGATTTCGCTTCTGGCCCTGGCTATGGCTGCCACGGGTCACGAGGGCGCGCGGTCGTCTATCGATGAGCTTCGCAATCTAGCGGAGAGCGCGCGCAATGCGATTTTCGCCCTGCACGCAACCTTGGCGGAGGCTTATCTGGCACATGCTCAAGGGCGGATGAGCGATTTTGTCGGGCATTGGGAGCGCACAGCAAAAGCCGCCTGTGCCTTGAGCTTCCGCCGGATCACCGGCATGAACGCTCCGTCTTTAAGCCGATTGGCCAGTGCCGCACTGGGTGTGGGGGCCGATATTGCGATCACGCGCCGCCTCATCGATCTTTGGTCCTTGAGCCCGCCCGAGGGGGACATTGTTCATGAGCTATGGCCTTTTCCGGTTGAGATCGAGTGCTTGGGCGGCTTTGTGATTAAGATCAACGGCGAAAAAATTCGGGGCGGGCAGGGGAAGGCGCAGCGCAAGCCGCTGGAGTTGCTGTGGTCTCTGATTCCGGCCCATGAGCAGGGCGTTTCGCAGGATCTGCTCGCTGATCAGCTTTGGCCGGAGCTCGATGGCGATCGCGCCATGCACACGCTGCGCACAACTGTTTATCGGTTGCGCAAGCTCCTCGGGGCTGATGCGATCCTGCAGGAGGACGATCACATCCGTCTCAACCCGAAGCATGTTGCCACCGACTTCGGGCGGCTGCTGGCGGCTTTGGGGCGATTGCGTGCGGATCACCTCCGGGAAGCTGAGCGAATGGCAGCCTTTGATCAGGCCCTGCGGCTGTATCGCGGTCCGTTCTTGCCCGGGGTGGCCGTCGACAAGGTGTCAGAGGAGCGGGAGCGGCTCGAGCGCATTGTCGTGAACAAGGCCATTGGCTTCCTGATCGCGCGTGACCCCGCGAGTCCCACTACGGTGCTCCGCGTGCACCGCCTGCAAACGGCTTTCCCCCATGTGAGGCTGCCCGATACGATCGCTCAGCTTTGGCCGACGGCGGCTCAGACGAAGCGAGCGGCCGCTCGCTGAAGGCCCGTCACCGTAGACGCGTCAGGAGATCGGCCGGCAGGGTGTTGGCCGCTGCACGAGCCTGCACTGCGAGAAGGGTGGCAACGCTGGCCGCATCGCTAATCGTTCCGTCGAGCGCGGCGGCCACGGCCTCGCCGAATGGCAATCGCCGGACGGCGAGATCTTCCTGCGGGTCGGGCTCCGCCGTTCCCTGCTCCAGGTCCCAGGCCACGAAGCAGGGGGCGAGTTCGTCGGTGATGCCGGGCGACACCATCAGGCGGAGCACCTCAAGCCATTGTCCGGCTACGGCGCCGGTTTCTTCTTTCAGCTCCCGCTTAGCCGTCTCGAGTGGCACGGCGCTCTTGAGGCCGGATCCGCGCGGGAGCTCCCAGCTGTAGCGTTGGGCGAGATAGCGGTACTGACCGATGAGATAGGTGGTGCCGTCAGCGAAGATGGGAAGCACGGCAATGCCGTAGATGCGGAAGCGGAGCGCGGTGTAGGGGTGGTCCGTGCCGGAACGATGTCGGACCTCGTCCTGATCCACATCGACGTAGCGGCTTTCGTAGAAACGCTGGGTGGACAGGGTTGTCCAGGGGTTGCTCGGATCAGGCATAGTAAACCTGTTGAAAGGAAGGCTGTTATGGAGTGTTCCTCAACACACACCGAGTTCAGCCGCAGCGCTCCTGATGCCGTCGAGGCTGGGATGATCAGGTCGGTTGCGATGGCAGTCCTGTCTTGCTGTTCGGGATGAGCCCTCTCTGGTGAGGAAAGGTCATTCATCAACCACAGTGAAACGAAAAAAGGACCTTGAGGATCCCTCCGGCAGCACGATTGCACGGACGTTCTCCGGCTGTCCGTGGCGTCAGCGGGCGGACAGGTCCAGGCCTTCGAACACGATGAGAGTGTCACTGCAGGCGGGCGTGGCGGAGATCTGGCCCTTAGCGATTTCCTCCAGGATAACTTGGCGGGCACGCTCTTTGAATGCGGACCAGGATCCAAGTCCCGTCCCGCAGCCGGCACAGTGCAGCTCGGCTGCATCATGAATGTCATCCGGGAACCGGATGGACGGGCTGCCGCAGGAGCCACAGGCAAAATCATACCTTGGACCGAGCACCATCATGGAGTTCTCCCTAGTGAGAGAGTGTGGGATCCTCGCGTGTGGCCGAGGCGAGGCCGTTCGTCAAATACAGCCCTGTCCGGATCGTCACGGTCCCTCTCCGGAGCCCTCCTGAGCGGACAGCGATTGATGTCAGCCTGATAGCCGGCCCTGCGGAGCAAGGACGGGGAACTGCATGGATCGGTGAGCGGAGGCTCAGGGGCGGTGTTCGGCTCGTTGGGTTCGTTCTGCCAGATTGGAGCAGAGGGCTTGGCAGAATGGCCGCGAGCACCTCATCAAGCGCCATGATTGCTGTATTGCGGCGGGACAGGGCGCGCCGTCGATAACGGTCAAGCTTGGCGAGTTGGGTCTGGCTGCGGTGTTGCGCGGGCAGGGCCTGCGCCGCGAAGTAAGCATCCAGCCACTCCTCCTCTGTGCCATTGAGGATGGCGCGCGCGTGAGCGGCTCTGGAGTATTTCGGTGGTTCGGAGCGCGTAGGCGGCGGTGTCTCAGCCGATGGCGAACGCTCCAGTTCATCCACCGGGCGCTCGAGCTGGGCCGTCTTGGCGTGGCGGGCGGGCAACATATACAGCGCCGCCTCCGCCACGCGTGCGGCGGCCTCTTCGTCAGCCGCTGCTCCAGCCAGTGCTTGTGCCAGCTGCGCCACATCCGGCGCCAGCTCAGGAAGCGCGGAGGTGGGGAGGGCCAGGCCATGCTTGAACGCGTTAACGCGTGAGCGGGCCTTGCTTGCGATGGAGCGCGGGCCGGTCCGTCGGGTGGTCCTCGGTTTGGCACAAGGGGCCGGCTCATGGTTATTGCCAGGACGAGGCTGAATGGGCGGCTGCGGCCCTATCGAAGACCCCGACGGCCCGAGCCGGACGGGACAACGCTCGCCGTTCATAACGATCAAGCCTGCTGAGTTGGTCCCAGTCTGAGGCGTGCTGTCGTTTGCTCTCGCGGGCCTTCGCCTGCTGCTTCCTGAGGCGCGCGGTCTCAGCCTCGTACTGCAGGTCTGCAGCAATCTGCGCCAACTCCGCTTGGCGTAACGCCGCGTGTGCCGTCCCGGAAGGCTTTCACGCGCGTGGCCATGGAGACCTTCAGGCGAGTTGGCCTCTCCGGAGGCGCCTGTGATCCTGCGTCTTGTGGTGACGTTTCTCCGTGACGGGCAATGCGCTCGAGGAGAATCAGCTGGGCCGTCCGCACCCGCACGAGGTCCACCGTGGACTCGGCCACCTGCATGGCCGCGGTGCGGATGGCGGCATCCGTGGGGTTGGCGCCCACGATGGCGTCAGTGAGGGCTGCCACGGTTGCGGTCCATTCGGGCATGGCCGCCGTCGGAACAGCGAGGCCGTGTCTGAGTGCATTCAGGCGACTGCGGGCCTTCCCCGCCACCGTGCGGGGACCTGTGCTTTGCCGGGCATTGGCGCGGTTGGCGGCTTGTCTGGTTGCCGTGGTCATGGGACGCTCCCCGCTCCCTTTAGAGTGGGCTCATGGGAGCGTTGACGGGCACAGCCGGCCATGTGGCGTAAGCTTTGCGCTAAGGCCTCCTGTCGCCGCGCAATGTTGCTGAGCGCCCGTTCCCAGCGGGCATCGGTGCTCGCAATCAGGCGCTCGATCTGCTCGAACTCGGTGAGGTTGCTGACCAGAACCTCGCCCATGACCGCATCCCAGGTCAGGCCTTGTTGCGCCAGTGCGGCCTCAACGGTTGCGGGGGCATCAGGATCCCCCTCCTGCCACCGAGCCATCAGGGTAGGGGACACTTTGGTGGTCTTTTGCAGAACGCGCACGCGTGCTGTCACAAGCAGCGCGGTCTTCCAACGCCGGAGGCGCTGCATCGGTCTGCCGCCGTCCCGCTGGATGGCTGCGGGGGACGAGGGGCTCAAGCAGTGCCCACTCGGCATCGTTGAGATCGCTGGCATAGGAACTGACATCCATGGCGGGGCTCCTGAACCGTCAAACCGCCCACATCCGCAGCAGCAGCCAGCTCCAAACTGAGGGTGAATCAATCACTTGGATCGAGCAGTAGAATTGCTCACTAGCCTCTTATACTCCTTTGAAGAAGTTGACGAACTTCAGTTACCCAAGGCGCAGAGATTTTGCGTCGCTCAGCTGCCTCAAGGATTTCTTCATACATTGTTCGAACGGCATGATTCGAAATCTTAATGGTACGGACGTCCTCGGCTTGTATAGGCTCAGCAAAACATCCGGGCTGATCAATTCCCACGGCCAAGAAATTTAGCTTTGTCCGCCGACACTTCTCGCACGAACCGCAGTTTTTGCCGGGCGTATTACCTTCCCAACACACTCTTAGATTATTAACTGCCTCAGGCCAGCTGACCAAACGCTCGATCTTTTCGGTCCGGCTAAAGCCATTGCCATCGTAAAGGATTTTGAATACTTGGCTCGATAGGAGATGATTAGTGATCGGGTTCGATCCCCAAGGCGTGATCAAACGATCATAGGGTTCGTCTCCACCTATTATCCCAAAACTATGTCCGTGGCTGAAGAGATGAAGAACAGTAGCGCAGCCAGCGCCAAAGTTCATATTCCAGTCAGGTAACCACTTGTCTTTGAGGTTTGTGCGAACACGGTAAAGTTCGATCCCTAAAGGATCCAGCATATTGCGCGCTGACCGGAGGGCAGCCTGCATCCCAGTCTCGTCGCCACCGGCAATATCAAACCCCTGAACCATCACTGCGGACTTGATCGTCTTATGGTGCCGTCCTTCCTTCTTGAAGTGGTGCCGCCACAGTGAAAACGTCGCATCAACTCCGCCTGAGAACGTGCAAATAGCGTCTTCTGTCTCACGGATAGTATCCGTCGACCCCTCAACGTCCGCTGAGAGGCCAATTCGGCTCCATGCAGGACGCCACTTCCCCCATGCAGCTTGAAACTCTTCGAGGTTTTCGAGCAGGCGTTTAGACACTAAGCCGCGAAATCGGATATCCTGCTTATGTATCATGCCATAAAAGACGAGACCAACTGCTGCGGCATTGAAGGAACTGAGATTACGAAGATTAGAGCCGAAAGATTCGAAGTCTAGCTGCCCCAGCCGCCGGCCTGTTGTATAGTCCTCAACAATGAAAGAGTCTTTCTTCCGATCAGAAGATATCCTCTTGTGTTCGTACCAGACAGTAAGCGCGTTCATTTTCGCGAAGCCCATGTTTAAGTGTTCTATTGGTGGTCGGAAAGGAACTTGAGTTCTACTAATCGATGGGATCAAGCTAAGCTTGGTCGTTTTGGACTAAGGCATTGGCACGTCGCTATCATCCGCTCTAAAGATCGTAAGAGCCCTCTTGAGAACTCACTCTAGGCACAACACCTCGAGGTCTGGGTTCGGTATACACCCCTTCATGTTGGATGTGTCGCCCATTGTCCAACAGGCTCTTTAAGATAACCAAATATGAAACTAATCTATACTAGCTCCCAGCCAATCGATTATTGCATTAATATCATCCTCTGGCATCACCCACGGCCGATGATGGCGCTGCTTATCTTCAGTCCCAGGGATGAAATGGCCGAAGCCGAACCCGTATATCTTCCCAGTACTGGCGTAGACCTTCGCGTGCTGCCGTACCGTCACGTGGAAGCTCTCAAGGTCGACGACTCGGCCGCCTTTCTGTGTAAAGATGGCATTTAGTAGCCCGGACCCAGAAGGCCCAAAGATCTGAGTGGCTGAAGCAAAAGTTCGCACCTGTTCGCGAAATGATAGGGTCTCAGGGTAGAACACTTCGAACCCCGCCCGGTGCGCTATCCGCTCAATCTCCGGCTCATTTTGCAATACGCGGTACCACCGCCGCGATGTGCTAGACATGAGTCTAGACGCGTAGAATCTCTTAGGTGGTCTTTGTGCACCACCGAGTGATTCCGCAAAGCCGTTAATCTCTGCTGCCATCTCGGGGGAGTAGAAGCCTTCGGCATCAAATGCTGACGGTAGCAGGATCTTTTGGAATGGGCGCCCTGCAACTTCTCTCGCACTGAAGACAGGGAGCTCGGGGAGCCCGGTTTCACGGAGGGCCTCCATGAACCAGGACGTCCGGGTGGGTGTTACATAGCAGTCGAAGGCAAGCCCAGCCTGCCGCGCCAAGAGCATCTGAGGAAGTTGTCGGATCAGGAACGAGCCGTAGTTCGCGGGCTCAAGGTTATGTAGAAACAACGCAGTCTTTTTGATTATAGATTCATCAAAGGGCGCCCAAAATACAGCCTGTGGCCCAGAGAGACCATCTTCGACGAGAAAGCCGTCCTCAATCCAGCTGCGCTTATCCATGAGGTGACGTATGTCATCTTCATTGGTGACTAATTTGGGAAGATATAATCTGCCGTCAGCATCTATAACGGCCGAATTGCCTATAACCCGAGCGTGATCAACGGCCTGAATAATGGGAGCCGGCAGAGCCAAGAACCCGTCAATGATCCCATGCATACATGACGGATACTCAGGAGACCCGAAAACACGTGCAGGAGCACGCATTGCTCCAGAGCTCGCTGGAGCGGTCCAGACTATTTCCGGCCTTTCTCCATATACCACAGAGGCTTTGTTCAAGTGAGCCCCCGCAAAGCCCTTGAGTGTTGGATCCTTAGTAAGAGCCTCCCGAAGCTCCTGAATTTGAGATGGATTGAACATTGTATAATTCCCGTACCACTCGTGGCCTTATTGAACATGCAGAACTGCTTTTCAACTGGCGTCGACATGCATGCAACCACTTGGCGAGGATCCGCCCTAGAGGAGTGCAATTCCTTCTCAGCCTAGTGTGTTGGAGTGGGCTTACACGCTGGAAAGCTCGGCCTGCGATCCAGCCAAGCGCCAACGAGCGAACAGATTCAGGACGTAGTCAGATACAGCTAGCCCTAGCGGATCCGCACGTACGAGAGGTCCGTCCCGCTACTTTTAATTCGGACCTTCGGACGATGTCCTGTTGGAACATGTAAGAGCGGAGAGGATACGACTAAAGGGACCACAATCCCGCGCAGGCGGCATCTCACTGGACGACATTGCCAAGCGAGATCCCCTTGGACTCGCATCGAGAGTCTGGCAGATGGGCTGGAAGGGGAAGCCGTCAATCGCTAAAGCGATGAGCTGGAACCTCGCAGCCGCTTCAGTTCGGCTGTTATCTCCTCTGGGGGATGACCTCGCACTGGCTCTGGCCGCTCGTCGGGGCAAGACTTACAGCCTCCTCTGAAACTCCTGCGTGGAGCGTCTGAGAAGCTTGACGCAGGATTCCTTCTACATAATGTGAGGTTCTCCACTTTCCCGAACACGTTCACCTAGGAGTCTCTACGTTACTGTAACGAGTGGTAGTCGGCGAACTACAGTGTTCTACATCGCCATTATTTCACACCCATGAACCGGATGTTGGGGAACCTTTGCCTAAGAGTAAAATCAAATACTGCTTGATTCTTCCCGTACGAGTTATCGAATAGCTCCACGCTCGCACCAACTAACGCTGCTGCAACGCTCACATGAAGGCGATCTGTTCTTACAAGACGGAAACCAGAGACGCTCATTAGAAACAACACGGCCGCAGTATATATGTCGGCTCGATTCTTTAATGTCGGATGCATGAGATTCGATAGATCGATTGAGCAGCCCCTGATCCTATCGGGTTCTCGCCTGCTCTCATCATCCTCACGGAAGGCATTCAAAGCGATGGAGATCGGCGCGGTTGCAGTCATCGAATGATGGTAGCGTCGTATGGCAGCAAAAGCCGGCTCCAACATGTTGAAGTTCGTTGCCATATCGTCCGCCGGGAGGCACGTTAGCTGCGGGAATTTCAACGCATATTCATATGACTGTAGGTCTCGGGCAAATACTGTGATGTTCGGAGCATGACTCCAAAAGTCACTATGGCCGCGAATTGTCTGGGGTAGAACGACAATCGGCCTACTAAATTTCATCAGGTGCTTGATACAATTAATGCCGCCAGCATAGAGATCAACGAGACTTCCTCCCCCTCCATAAATAAAAACTCGACGGTCATCAGTATTGCCGCGCTCGTCATCCCGGAAGAACTCCCAGTCTAATCCGCTTGCGTCGAGTGCCTGCACTGTTGCAGCAGCAATCAGGTTATCTCCCAAGTTGCCACCGTTGGGCATGTACCGGAAGTGAAACTGGGTGCCGAATCTAGATTTTAGATAAGCTATCGGGTCTTGTTTCAACTTGTTATACCTCGGTTTTCTCAAAGGTATTGTGGTCGTCCGCCAATCTCACTTCAATGAATGCGATCTTTAATGCAGCTAGAAATGCAGGCTTGTAGGACGTTCTAATATAAGCTCGGTCGGACATGAAGCAACTTCCCCTTGCGCCGCCAAATGCTGGCAGACATATGACGTTCTGAGTTCGAATGAGAAGGTTCTCAGGAAGTGGAGCCATTAAAGCAGCTTGGTTAGTGTAGCCACGGGTACAACCACTTACGCGTTTTCAGCGCAGACCGAGGCTTGCAAGAGCATGGTATCCTGGTACTACAGATCGGAGATCTTTATGGTCTCCGCTCTTAGAGTTACATTTAGACGGCATAACAGAGAATTCACGTTTGGCTGTGAGGGAGCTACGCATCGAGGGCGGACATCCATAAGCCCATCACCTATCAAACATCGATTCCTTCGAAACCCTCGACTGCGACCAGTCCGGTTGGCCCCGCGAGCGCGTCGTAGAGTTCAACTGCATTTGGATCAATCTTGCGCATCATAAGGTATTTAGTCAGAGCGGCGGCATCGATCTGTTCGCGGGATTTGAAGATATAAGGCTTTGGATTTCGGGTGAAGTCGTCATAAACTTGCGTTCCGAACGTATCCTCCTTGGGGAAGTTAATCTTGAAAATAGTATGAATATAGGTCTCGTCGGGCACAGCGGAAAAACGAAACGACTCGCGCAAGTGCTCGTCCTCTTTATAGGCCTGCAGAATACTTGCGATGTGAATTCGTTTCAAAATCCACCATTGTTTACCAGCATAGAGCTGACGCAGAGGCTTCTTTCCCCTTGCTTGTAAAGTTGTAAGATCGCTTATCGCTTGAGCGTCGTCATCAGAGAAGAAACGCTCCTCATTCTCGAACCAACGTGGATTGGAGAATTTGCTGTCCATGTAAAAAAAGCGCTCATACCGATAATGGAAGATGTGATTTTGAGGGACAGGCCAGCAATGGATCCATGCCATATCGTGCGTTACGATGCGCTCGTACATAGCACCAGGGGACATCAGAGGACACGTGTCGTCGGACATCAGCACAAAGTACTTGTTATCTGGGTCCCGCAGGGCAGTATCCATCAAAGCCATAGTGGCCTTGATCATGTTGAATCCTGCCCAGAACACGTTGAAACGCGTCTCTAGATAGCGAAGGTTCGCAACTGAGCCCGCTTCGGCCGTATATCGCGCCAGGTCCTGTTTGGCATCCACGTGAACATATATGGAGTAGCGGTCCTTATCAACGAACGCTGCGCCCAGCTTTCCAGCAATCCTCGGGGCTGAAGCACCCAGCACCAATAGCGCAATCTTTCTCATTGTACCATCATCTCTCCAGGCGGGGCATTGAGTAGATCATCGTTCTCATTATACCCTACTTACCGGACCCACGAGGTGGGGGTTCGGTGGCTCTACAACGGATCTGTGGTGGAAACAAACCTATATAGTCCCACCATTTAAAGGTGGTAGCCATCCAACGCTAAAGGGAGAAAATGACTACAGAAGGCAAGTAATCAATCCTCAGAACATCTGAGTGCTCCTTGAAATCCCGAAAATCGTGGGATCTGAATGTGGTTTCAGCTTCAAGCGGAGTTTGAGGTGACCAAAGTGGGCTCAGTCAGCGATGTAGTGATGGCAGGGGCTACGCACTGACTAAACAGTAATCAAAGCAGGTTTGAAGCTGCCTCAATATCCTCTGGCTAGCAAAATTGCATCCTCGTCTCACGTTGATCCGTATAACGACCGAAATCCGGCGATCATGTCGCTCCTAGACGGGGGCTGTGGGATAGACGCGGAGAGCCGGTTCCAAAGTCCTTGTTCAGTACACGCGCGACGAATGACGCTTGCGAGCGAACGTGGGTCGCCGACTTGGAAATGTAGGCCGAATATATCATCCTGCACGCGCTCCGCAGGCCCTCCGATGTTCGAGCAGATGACGGGCCGCCTGAACATCCATGCCTCGGAGATAACAAGACCGAAAATTTCCCACCAGATCGAAGGAACGACGCACCAATCGACGCGACTCATCCGACTCTGCAACTCGTCCACGTGGTACGAACCGTTATCGAACACAATCTGCTCATTAGGTGGCAGGGTTTGCTCATTGGCCAAGAACGCTGTGATTTCATCCCGGACTGTTGGGGACGCATACCGGAGATTGTCACCGTTGATCTCGACAACAAAGTCAGTAAACCCCTCTGAGCGTAGAATCTGAACTGCCCTCAGCAGGATGTGCACCCCCTTATTGTCGACCAGTTGACCGAAGAAGCCAAATCTCTTCTTCGGCCCCTCGGCAGCAGGAATAGCAGCAGGGTCACCGTACACCCGCTGTCCGTTGGTGACATGTCGGATCATATTGCGCGCGATACCCCATCGTACATAATGCTCGATCATGAACTGACTGGGGCATGTGAACGCGTCTACATGCCCTAGGTGAGCCTGAAGCCACATCTTGCGCACGAGAAACTCTTCAGGCGCACGCTCCGGGAAACATTGATGGCAGCGGACCTGGCTTGCCTGTGTGCACAGGGATCGATCGGTGCGGCGCACCATCTGCCCGTCCGCAGCGCAGATACTCATGAATTCGTGAAACGTGAAGATAATGCGGCAGTTCGGCAGGACCCTCCGGGTCAGGGAAATCAGATCGATCCCGTACGTGAAGAAATGGTGGAAGTGCACCACATCCGGCTGGATCAGCTCGAGAAACTCGGCGAATGCCTCGACCATCACCGAGGAGGAGGTCTTGTGCCACCAGTAGTCGTATTCCTGCGTCAGGAACAGGAACTCTCCTGGTCGGCCGTCAAATCCGGTGATCCGGGCACCACTCTTGAAGAGGGCAGGGTAGGTGTCGCTGGTGACGGATGCCAGCAGTATCGGTTCGATACCCGGCTCCTCTTTCAGGCCCTCAAACAGCTCGTAGCAGATCTGTTGTGCACCGCCCCGGATGAGTTCGGGATGGAACAGGCTCACGAGCAGCACCTTCTGGCGGCTCACGATTTGCCTCTGCTCAGGCAACGGGGATCGTTCGTTGTACTGAATCATCTTGGTCAATAGCTGTTAGTTTAAGGAGGCAGCGCGGCGACGCACGAGTGGTCCCCGTTTGGCGCGGCGCGAGGTGGCCGGCTCGCCACTGGATGCCTGCTCCGTCAGTTGACTAGACGCAACAGCACTCGCCTCAGGGTTAAGCAAGGGATGAGTGGGATGCTTCCCGTCCATCGTGGTTTGTATCGTGTCACCCCAGTTCCGCGTGAACAGCCACCGATTGACGAGGGATCCCCCTTCGTGCTCCGGGCGCTTGATGGATCCCTTTCCCTCGAGGTGCCAGAAACGAATATCGTGTATCCAGACAGGAACACCGCGGGAAAGGCTTTTCAGGCACAGGTCCGCGTCCTCATAGTGCCCGAACAGGTGAGCCTCGTTGAAGCCGCCAAGATCCTCAAACCAAGCGCGATCTGCTGAGATGAAGGCACCTGTGACGGCGGGCACGGGTCGGGCGCGGGTATACTGATCGGACCAGGACGGCGCGCCTTTCCCGAAGTGCTCGACCCGGACCATCTCTCTCGAGGCAATGCTAGTCGGCTTGATCGAAAGGCCGCGGTCGATCTCGAAATACATGCCACCGTGCATCAATGACCCGTCATCATAGTAGAGCGTTGTGCCGAACAGGGCCGTCTGCTCCTTCGGCAAAGTCGTCACAAGACTGTGGTGCTTCTCGGCCCAGTCCATGTCGATCGGGAATACGTCCGGGTTCACGAAGACGACACGATCGCTTGAGGCGAATCGGGCGGCAACATTGTTCGCTGCACTGAAGCCCGCATTACCCGGCAGGGTTACAAGTGTGAGGCTGATCCCATAAACGCGCTCTGCGATGCGAGCTTCTTTGTGCAATTGCTCGGATAGCTCCGGGCTGTTGGAGACATAGATAAATTCGTAGTCGGAAAGGCCCTTCGTCCTCGCAAAGAGGGCATTCTGCAGGAACAGGAACTCGTGCTTGCCGTACAGACACACGATCAGCGATGCTCGAAACCGTCGATCGCGGGACCCGAAACGTTCCACATAAGCGGCGGAGCAAATCGAGGACGAAATGCGGCGGTTGAGCTGAATCAGCTCACGTCCAACGCCACTGTCGAGGGCATGGAAGGACTCAATATCCCGGTTGCCGTAGTACTGTGCGACCGCAAAGTGCCCGAGGATGGTGCTCCGCAACTCCGTCTCAGAGAGCAACCGGGCATGGACCTCTGCCGTTGCAAAGGTGCCGTCGTCAAACAAAAGCCGAACGGTCCAGGGCTTGGTCAGGTATTGTCCCGGCACAAGCTGAAGCACCGTCCAAAAGCCGAAGGAGTGGCCTGCGGGCGCTTTGAGCACGTCTTCAACATCGGCGCGGCGGCACCGTCCAAAGGCGCGGGTGTTGCAACCCTCCGCTCCGGAAACCACAGAAATGCTTCTGATGGCCCGCTGCCGGTCATCGACCCACCCGACGATGAATGCTTGGCCGCTTTCTGAGACCAGTGCCGCGTCAATGCCGGATGGAACCTGAACGGCACTGGCGCTTGACCGGGAGCGGTAGCCAAGGCCTGCCAGGTACTCATCGGACAGGAGAAGGTCGTCGCCTTTACCCTTCCGAACATAGTGATCGAGCCCTGAGCCGAACTCTCCCGCTCTTATGGCATAGAGAACGTCGGGATAAATTGAGAGGTAGAGATCTTCGTTAAACTCTATGGGCCCAAATGGCTCCTGCGCCGGCACCACGGCCGACTGATGCCCTCCAGAGGCATGAACGTCGAGACTCGAGCCGACACCGCCCTCGCTCAGGAGCGCTTTGAGGTGTTCATCAATTTCCATTTTACTCTTGTGCCTGCTCTAGTCTGAACTGCGCAAACGGATACCGGCCTTCGCGATAGCCAGCGACATCGAAATGGTGCTGACCCGAGTCGAAGATCCCCTCAGACACTGCGTTTTGAATGTCAGGGTATTGTTCGAGATACCACCTCTCATCGACGACTATTGGGTATGGCATGCGATGCTCGAAGTACCCAGACGTATGGTAGTGCTCCTCCGCGCTTGAAACCTCGCCCCGCTCGACGGCCTCCCGGACATCTGGGTGCTTTGAGAGATACCAATCGGCGTCGACCCGTATGCGCGAGATATCTGGCCTCAAGAGCGCGTACAGGTGTTCCGTTGCCACAGCAACATACTTTGAGGTTTGGCCCAGAATCAGAATCCGCTGATTCTGCAGCGATGCAAAAGTCTGAAAAGACATTCATAGCCCCCGATGAAATGCAATCCAATTGCTTTTTTATCAGTATCTCATCAACCCGTCAGCTTCATAACAGCTGAGCGCTCTCCTGCTGCGGGTTCACGCATTGGCGCATGACGCAACACACAATTAAGATTTGCTGGTGTAGATCTATAGGTGGGCCGCGAGACGGACGTGTACCAGTCCCGCAAAGCACTGTCAGTCCTCGCCTGCCTCCAACCCCCATAGGCACCGCTATGGGCGAGATCATCGGGCCTTAGGGTCATACGCTGCGCTACTGAGACAGCCACTGGTCGCTCCCTGAAAGAGAGGCAGCGCAGTCGGTTCGGATCAACACATCCTGTGAATCCCGAGAAAACGCCTGTAATGCTGCCCCACCGCCACACACGTGCTTAAGCCGGCGCGTCAGTTGTTTA
This sequence comes from Microvirga arabica, assembly GCF_016811235.1. Taxonomy (GTDB): domain Bacteria; phylum Pseudomonadota; class Alphaproteobacteria; order Rhizobiales; family Beijerinckiaceae; genus Microvirga; species Microvirga arabica. The sequence goes on along the minus strand of NZ_JAFBID010000014.1, from coordinate 62,470 downwards.
GGTTTCCGTTCAGCCCTTGAACGACGCACTTATTGCTATCAGTCAGAAGTATTGGTGCTGAAGTTCAGGCTGATTTCGGCGCACATATAGGGCATGGAATGCGAAGATCCTGTCACGGATACGTCACAGATTAGTGGTGTGGCACCACAGCGCACATGCTCTCGTCAAGCTGTTTTGGCCTCATCAACTCGACTAACTGGCATACTTAGGCAGCAGTATCTCTTGATCGGATTGGGCTAAGTGGTGGAAACGATTTCCTGAAATATCAGGATCTCCAAGCTGTTGCAGGGGCGCATCTGTGATCAGTCTTTGAGCGTCAGCCCTCTGGTCATTTCAGGCGTACCTTTATTCTTCGCTGCACTAAGGCCTGTGGACATTCAGACAACCTGAGGGATTCCCATCGCATTCGAACTTTGATTCAAGACTGCAAACTGGAGGTCAGACTTGAATCGTTTGGTGCTGAAGGATGAGCAGTGGGCCCGCGTCGCACCGTTGCTGCCCGGCAAGGCCGGTGATCCCGGCCGCTCGGGAGCGGATAACCGGCTGTTCCTGGAGGCAGTGCTCTGGATGGTCCGCACAGGGGCGCCCTGGCGTGATCTGCCCGCGATGTTTGGGAACTGGAATACAGTCTTCCGCCGCTTTAGCCGGTGGGCTCAGACCAGCATCTTCGAGCAGCTCTTCCAGGCGCTGTCCGGGGATCCCGATTTCGAATACGCGCTCATCGATGGCACCATCATCCGCGTCCATCAACACGGGACGGGCGCTAAAGGGGGACTTGTCATCAGGCCATCGGGCGCTCGCGCGGCGGCCTGACTACCAAGATTGTCGCCTTAGTGGATGCGTTGGGTAATCTGGCGCACTTTCTGCTTCTGCCGGGGCAGCGCCATGACAGCGTCGGGGCAGAACCCCTAATCGATGGGATCGAGATTGGCGCTCTGATCGCCGACAAGGGCTTCGACAATGATGCGCTACGCCAGGAGCTCGATGTCCGTGGCGCCACTGCCGTCATCCCGCCCAAATCCAATCGTGCGCGCCAGATTGCGTGTGACTTCGCCATGTACCGCTGGCGTCACCTGGTCGAGAACTTCTTCTGTGACTTGAAGCAGTTCCGCCGCATCGCCACGCGCTACGACAAGACGGATCTGAGCTTCTCAGCCATGATCTATCTCGCCGCCAGTTTCAGGGCCCTCAAATGAATGTCCACACGCCTTAATTGCATGAACCCATCTTGGCTTCCTCAACAGGTACGTTGGAACCGCGATAATGACATAACGTAATGTTTCGCGAGTGTGGTAATGGGGCGAGTGCAGGCGCTCACCCGCTGATCAGTAGCGGAGGTGCTCACAATAAGAGTTCAGATCGCCCTGCACTCGAACTAAGGGGCACCGTGGCAATGAGACAACACCATCCTCAGCAGCCGAAGATTTTGATTGAAACCGCGCCTGTGATCCATCTGTGACGGAATTGGGCTACCTAATCCGGTATACCCCCAAATCTCCATAAGACTGTTTGGGGCTCTTTAGGTCCTGCAAGGGGTAATAATATGGCAACAATTGGTAGCGCCTACGACGGCAAGGTTTCGTCTGATGCCTATGCTTCGTTCCTAGCTGCAGTGGCTGCATCTGGCGCGAGTGCCCAGGATATGGTTTCGCGTGATTACACGGCGAATCCGGGTGAGCGCGTTGGCGGAACCGCTGGTTCTGACTACGTCACACTGGGCCTCGGCGACCGGCTTGATAAGTTTGCCGGCCCGTCCGACGGCTTTGACGTGGTTCAGGCCGAGGCAGCCGTCAATCTCGAAGGCACAGGCTTCGATGGTGTTGTGCTGACGGGCGACAAGAACATCGGTGCCACGGGTAGCAGCGAGAACAACGTCATTGCCGGCAACAGCGGCAATAACGGCCTCAAGGGCGGCGCCGGAGCCGACGTCATCGCGGGTGGCGACGGCAATGACCGCCTTGATGGTGGGATCGGCGACGATACCCTCTTCGGCGATGCCGGCAACGACGTCCTGCTGGGTGGCGCGGGCGACGACGAACTGCATGGCGGCGCGGGCGACGACAAGCTCTCGGGCGGTGACGGCAGCGACACGCTGTCGGGCGACGCGGGCAATGACACCCTCTGGGGTGAAGCCGGCGACGACGAGTTGAACGGTGGACTAGGCGATGACACGCTCTTCGGCGACGCCGGCGATGACGATCTCCTCGGTATGGCGGGCGACGACGAGCTGTTCGGTGGTCTTGGATCCGACACGCTGTTCGGTGGACCCGGGTCGGACACCATGACCGGTGGTACGGGCGCTGACACCTTTGTGGTGGACAACGGAGATGCGGGTGCTATCGACGTCATCACGGACTTTGATGCGCTCGAAGACGTGATTGATCTGTCCGAGGCTGGTGTGACGACCTTTGACAATCTGGTCATTGAGGCCGATGGTCAGGACACGATCATCACCCTGCCGGACAACACCAAGTTCAAGCTGATCGGCTATGCGCCGGACGACGTCAACGACAGCTTCTTCACCTTCTAAGGCATGAACCTTCAGTCATCGAAGGGGGGGCTCCCGGTCATGGACCGGGACGCTCCCCCTCTTTTCGTGATCCCGTATTCGTCGGACACGGCGTTCGTCTGGTGCCCGCTCGCTGAGAGCGGCGCTATCAGCGCGCTTCAGGTTGGCGATGCGACCGTCACGATCCTCGAACGCAAAAAGCTCTTCCGCCCGGGCGCACGGCTGGAGGCCTTGCTCGTCGGAGGGGTGATCCTCCGCGACGGCGCCACGTGCGCGCTCGAAGTCACATCGGCAGCCGGCGATGTCGACGTCGTGCGGACCTCGGCGCGGCTCGCCCGCTGGGCCGAGCCTGACACACGCGCGGTGTTGAAGCTGATCGCAAGCCGCCCCGCCCAGGCCGAGCCGCGTCAGATCCTCGAGCGGTATCTCACCTTTACCTGCGCATGGCAGGCACCGGCCCGTCTCGATGCCATGTTCCCGGACGGCTGCGTCGTGGCCGTCGATCTTGACGGCGCCCGCACCGAGCCCAACGCCTACGCCATCACATCCCACAGCTTTGAACGGATGACGGTTCAGCCGCTAGTGCAGCACAATGGCACGCTGCTGCTCTGGATCGGGCAATCCGACATCCAGCACCTCTATCTGGAGGTCGCCGGCGCGCTGGTTCAGGCCCGCCTGCATGCCTCCGGTGCGTCATATCCAGAGCCGACTTCTTCAAGCGTTGGAACCGACGGATCAGCCATTGCAGAGGCGCTGTACAGGGCCGTTGAGAGCCCGTCCGCTGAGCTGACGGCCTGGATCGCCGGCCTGTGTCAACCACAGGTCCGTGTTTCAACGGAGCACACGACCGTCGACATCCGCCGGGCCGTCCGCTTGCCCACCCAAGACGCAGCGATCTTCATTGACGTGTCAGGTACGGTCGACCATGTCCACTCGTTTGACATGACCGTCTTCGGCTCGCGAGATCCCGAAACGCTGGACGTCATCGCGTGTGATGTTGAGGATGAGAACCGGCCTCTGCAGCAGAAGATCATCCTGCGAGCCCCTCAGGTCGAGTCATCCACCGGATGCTATCGCGTGTCCTGGAGCAGCGCCGGGCAGCATCACGCTGTCTGGATCCGCGCGTCCGGTGACGCGACCCCGGACTGGGTTGGCCTGGCGCGGGAGTACTTGCCGGTGGCCCAGGTCAGGGCCGATGTCTTCTCAACGGTTCTGCACCCGCTGGCTACGGCGCCGAACCACGATGTTCCGCCAGGCATTGTGCAGGTGGTCGATTACGGGCTAACCGATGACGCTGACGCCGACATTTTCGTCTTCGTTGGCAACGATCTCGAGGCGCTTCACCGCACGTTGCTGGCACTCGCCTTGACCTCCGGCGGGGCAACACTGAACGTTTGCTTGTGTGTCTTCGATCCCCGCTTCATGAGCACCTTAAGTCCCGCCGCGCAGGTGTGGGCGCGACGCTATGAACTGTCGCTTGCCATCACCTGCTACAGCTCCCGCACGTCGGAGGCTCAAGTGGCCCGTGCCGTGTTTGAGGGGGACCGTCCGCGGCTCTTCTGTCGCGCCGGCGCGGTTCCTGGTGACAGCAGCTGGCTGGAGTCCGTTTTCGCCTCCCTCGCAATGGGACGGACAACACTCGTTCTGCGTGCCCACGACCGACGTGCGAGTGACGCCGCTGATGATTCGTTCGAGAGCTTGACAACCACCGAGACCGAGGGTGGTTGGCAGAGGCGTGTCGCTGCTGGCGCCATCTCCGCTGATGGCGCACCTGACCTCACCGGCTTGCCGCGCTTCTATACGTTCGAGGCTTTTGTCCTCGCACAGGTTCTGCGCGAGACCCGCGACGCGACAGTGTTGTCCATTGCCGCTGCCCCTCGCTTTGTGCAGAGTGGCACGACATCCACAATCGACGAGTTTGGCGCAAGACTGGACGCATACAGCTTGCAAACGCTCGTCCAATCCTTCTCTGCTGGAGCCCGCCGGTGGCGCGTGGTCCGTGGCCGGACCGCGCGCTGACGAGCGCCAGGCCTTCGAAACCGGGCATCAAAGACATCGATCCATGAGCCAGCACAGTGACACCCGATACCGCGATGACGACGTCAAGGCGGCCCTGCGGGCATGCCGCCAGCACTTCGTGTTTGCGTTCGCGTTCGGCTGCTTCGTCAACGTTCTCCTCCTAGCCTCCCCGATCTTCATGATGCAGGTGTATGAGCGTGTCCTTCCGGCGAAGAGCTGGGAGACGCTGGTGGCGCTCCTCGTCGGCCTGCTCATCGCCGGCGGAGCGAACGGGATTTTCCAGTGGGTGCGGGGGGCGTTGCTGCTGCGGGCCTCGGCCCGCATTGAGGGGCGGCTCGCCGATCGGCTGTTTGCCGTGGTGGTTCAGCGTTCTGCGAGCGGGGTCGGGCCTGCGAATGCGCAGCTCGTTCGTGACCTCGACAGCTGGCGGCAGTTTGTCACGGGCAAGGGCGGGCTGGCAGTGATGGAGATGCCGTGGGGCTTTCTGTTCCTGGGCATTCTGTTCGTTCTTAATTTTGCGATCGGCGTGACGGCTGCGATCTGTCTTGCCATTTCCGCAGCGGCAACCATCGTCAACTCGGTGCTGACCAAGCGCGCGCTGATCAAGGCCAATGTCGTCGGCAACGCCTCGTACCTCTTCAGCGAAGCAACGACCCGATCCGCTGGCGCCGTCTTAGGCCTCGGGATGCTGGATGCCGTGGTGGCCCGGTGGCGCCGGGAGCGTAACAAGGCTCTACAGGAACAATTGATTGCCAGCGGCCGCGGTGTCCTCCTCTCCTCTTTTCTCGGCTCGGCCCGCATCCTGATGCAGGGCACGCTCCTGGCCGTGGGCGCCGTTCAGGTGATCAATGGCGAGGTCCCCTTTGGCGTTGTCTTTGCGGCAATCTTTATCTTCAACTTCGCCATGAGGCCGATCGATCAGGTGATCGGCGCGTGGGAAGCCTACCACCCTGTGAAAGAGGCAATGGGGCGCATTGATGAGGCCCTGTCCCGGTCACCCCGGCCTGAGATCAACCTGCAGCTGCCGCGTCCGTCCGGGGCCATCAGCTGCCAGGACGTCACCTTCATTCCGCCCGGGGGCGATCGTCCCGTCTTGAAGCGGATCAACTTTCATCTTGCCGCCGGCGAGAGCCTGGGGCTTGTGGGCTTGAATGGATCCGGCAAGACGACGCTGGCCCGCCTGCTGACCGGCAGCCTTCGCCCGAGCGCGGGGACCGTTCGCCTCGATGGGGCGGAACTCCATCAGTGGAGCAACCACGAGTTTGGAGCGTTCGTGGGCTACCTGCCACAGTCCGTCAGCCTTCTGCCGGGCACGATCGCCGACAACATCGGCCGCTTCGGCCGTTTCTCCGATGACGACATCATTGATGCCGCCCAGCGCGCCCGCGTCCATGACCTGATCGTGCGTCTGCCCAAAGGCTACGAGACCTCACTCGACGACAGCTCCATGCTCTCGGGAGGCCAGCGGCAGTTGATCGCCTTGGCGCGTGCGATCATCGGGGATCCGGCTCTCGTGATTCTCGACGAGCCCAACGCCAACCTCGATGGACCGGGCGAGGCGGCCCTGGTCGCCTGTCTTGAGAGCCTGAAGGAGCGGGGCACGACCGTTATTCTCATCACCCACCGGCCCAATCTTGTGGTCCACCTCGACCATGCCGCCGTGTTGCGCGACGGGATGTTGGTCAGCTTCGGCACCACCCAGGATGTGTTCAAACAGCTGGGACGGCCGACGGTGGTCAAACGTGTGGAGCACGCCCGTGACTAATCGCACCATTTCCCATGCAGCCGCCTCCCAGGCAGCCCCACCCCTGCCGTTCAAGGATTCTGCATTTGGGCCTGTCCTGTTCGGCGGTGTCGCGGCGCTGGCCCTTCTCGCCACGGTAACGGCTTGGTCCTCGACCATGTCGGTGGCGAGTGCTGCGATCTCACCGGGCAAGGTGGCCGCAGAGGGCAATCGGAAGGCCGTGCAACACCCGACGGGGGGCGAGATCGGCGCCGTCTTCGTGCGCGAGGGGCAGTTGGTCGCCCAAGGCCAGAAGCTCATTCAGCTCGAACTGGCGGACGCCAAGGCCGAGGCCACCGTGTTGCGCAGCAGCCGCATGGCAGCCCTCCTGCGTGCGGCGCGCCTGCAGGCGGAGCGCGCCGATGCCGCGACCCTCACGTTTCCGGACGCTCTGGCGGCGAACCAGAGTGATCCCCAAGTGCAGATGCTGTTTCAGCAGGAGCAGAGCTTGCTGACCACGCGCCGCGCGGCCTATCTCGGTCAGGTCAGTTTGCTCAAGCAGCAGATCGACGGCAGCCAAGGGCAGATCCGCGCCCTGCGTGGCCGCGCCGAGGCCGCGCAGTTGCAGCTCAAGAGTATCGACGACGAGCTCGTTTCGTTGCGGCCGTTGTACGACAAAGGCCTGATTGCCCGTCCGCGCGTGCTGACTCTCGAGCGCTCGGCGGCCTCGTTGCAGGGCGATCTCTCGTCCATCGCCGGCCTGATCACGGCCGAGGAGGACAGGATCCGCGCGGCTGGGATCCAGATCGATCAGCTCACCAAGGAGCGCCTCGAGCTGATTGCGAAGGAAAGCGCCGACAACGATGCCAAACTGGCGGAAATTGAGCCGCGTCTGATCTCGGCACAGCGCCGGCTCGAGCAGGCGGTGATCGTCGCCCCGGAAAGCGGCTACGTGTATGGCTTGGCAGTGTTCGGGCCAGGGGCGGCGCTGGGTGCCGGGCAGGTCGCGCTCGAGATCGTGCCCAAGGACGATCCGCTGGTCGTGGCGGTGGAAATCGACCCCACCGACATCAACCGGATCCGGCCGGGCCAGAGCGCCAGCATTCACTTCCTGCCCTATCGTCAGCGCTACAACAAGGCGATCGAGGGCACGCTCGAAAAGGTCTCCGCGGACCGCTTCGATGACAAGACCACCAACAGGGTCTACTACAAAGGCGTCGTCCGGGTGGAGCCCAAGGCGCTTGAGGCGGCCGAGGTGGAGTTGACCCCAGGCATGCCGGCCCAAGTGACGATCGAAACCGGCCAGCGCACGATTTTGGCGTACTTCCTGGATCCGGTATTCAAGATTTACGACTTTGCTCTCAAGGAACAATAGGAGATGAGCATGACAGCGGGACGTTCAGGATCCCTTCCCCTCGCGGGACAGCAGAAAGGTGAAACCGCCGGCAGCCGGCCGGTCAATCTGGAGGGCGACAGCCCGGAAATCGTGGCGTTTGCCCTGCTGCGCTATCTTGCCCAACTCGAGCAGACCCGCGCCCATGAGACCGGCATTGTGTTCGATCGCGAGTGGCTCCTCAACGCCTACGCCGATTGCCTCGACACAGTGAAGGGCAACCGCCCGGTCGCGGCCGAGCTGGACGCGGCGCCAGCTCCTGAATCCAAAGTGCCGGCGTCAGGACGCGCCAGCAAGACCGCGGCCTCCGGCCGCGGATCCAAGCGCTAAGCCTCGCGCACGAAGCGCTGGCGGCTTTAGCGCGCCAGCGCTTCGTGCATCAAACGCTCGTAGGCAGGCCACGAGACGGTGTGAAAATCATACCGGTCGACCGCAGTCTGCCGGGCGTTCACGGACAGTCTCTGGCGCAGGTCGCGATCGTCGGCGACCGATGCGATGGTCTCAGCCAGCGCCTGATGATCGAAAAAGCCCGTGAGCACGCCATTGTGGCCATCCTCGATCACCTCCTGCACCGGCGCGGTGTCCGAGCCCACCACGGCACATCCAGCGGCCATCGCCTCCAGCAGTGACCAGGACAGCACGAACGGGTAGGTCAGATAGACGTGCACCGTTGACAGGCGAAACAGGTTGATCAGGTCGGCGTAGGGCAGGGTACCCAGAAAATGCACCCGCCGTCGGTCGATGTGAGGCCCGACCTCGTCGAGCATCACCTGCCGCCAGCTTTGTCCCCTGCCGGGCTTGCGCCCGTAACTTGGCTCATCCTTGCCCACAATGGCAATGTGGGCGTGCGGCAGCAGCTTCTGCAGAGCCGGCAGGGCGCGCATGAAGGTATGAAACCCCCGGTAGGGCTCGAGAGAGCGCGAGACAAAAGTGATGAGCGTCTCACCCGGCGCGATCACGCCGCGCGACCCCAGGGAGAGGGGCTGCGCCGGGGCAGGCTGCGCGACGTTCGTGTCGATGCCCTCATGGATCACCTTGATCCGATCCCCCAAAGGAGCCGGAAAGGTTTGCGCCTGCCACTGTGTGGGTGACACCAGCACATCAGACAGAGCGGACGCCTGCAGCACCGTCAGATTGCGCAGCGACACATATTGTAGATCCAGCGAGGGCGTCTGAAACTCGGGATCAAAGTCCAGATCGCTCGCCTGACTGCGGTAGTAATACTCGAGAAAGGAGACCTGTTTGGCCTTGGGAAATACATCCCGCAGGAACATCGCCTCACCCCAGCTGGGATGAACAAAGCACACGTCAGGCGAAAAGCCGCGTTGCTTCAGGTCCAAGAGCCGCCAGCGCACCGTGTCGCCGCGGCGGACCTGTTCCGAGAAGAAGCTGAGGGGCGGGAAGAGGTCGGTCGGCTGTCCCGGACCCGATGTGTAGCCCTCGTAGTGAATGGGTCCGAAATCGTCTCCAAACGGCGATTTCTGCCCCATCGCCACAACTTTATAGGCTTCACGCTCTCCCATTTCGCGGGAGAGGCGTTTGTATTGTCCCGGAAAGTTCTGGTGAAGGAACAGAACGTTGCACGTCATCGCGGGCCTGTCAGATCAGTGTTCATAAGTTCAACCGCACCGCCAGCAGCGCGGCCGTCGCAGCACCGTGCACCTGTCGATTTGGAGGAATGTGCGAAAATTGCGCACCCTCCTCAGATTATGTCCAATCGAAGGATGCGCCCGAGACACTCTGCCCCTTGTCTTGCAAAACAGGTTCCTGATAGCACCACAGCACGACCCGGTTGGATCGTGCACCTTTAACCACACAACAGCTTAATTGAGCAATCGAGAAGAGGAGAGGTCCAATGGCCCTCGCTCGGTTCGGGCTTTGAAGCACAAGCAATCGTTGGTAACGGACCATGCAGGCTCAAATAGACGAACTGTTCGACGTGTGTGGGACGTTGTTGGCGCTGGTGCGCGTGGATGAGCGGTTCTCTGAGACGCGGTCCTGGTCAGGTCGTCTTGAAAACGATGGCAAGGCTCTCTCTGCGACAAGAGATCAGTGGATTTCAGTTGGGGCAGAGCGGGACGCCCCGACCGAGACAAAGCAACGCACCGGCCGTCGGGTGTCCCCCGTGCGGACAAAACAGTCGGCCATGCAGCCTTATCTGGTCGGCTTTGCGGCCGCTCAGCCGCTCAGCCTCCAGCATCCTGTAACCATCACCCTGTCAGTTGGTCCTGCCACAGTGACGGCGCGGACCATCGAGGTGACAGCGTTGGATGTCACCCGCTTGCAGGACGAGGCCCTTCGAATGGCGCTTTGTCAGGCGCTCCGAGCCTCGGGCGCTTCGGAGGTTGCGTCGATCGTGAGCGCCCCGGTTCGGATTGAACCGTTTGACAAGGGTGGTTCCCTTCACATCAGGCGCGCTGTTCGCACCGGCGCCGGTGTCGTGCTCGATGGATCCATTGACGGCATGGCGCAACCAGACATCCGCATCGTGTCCGCAGATCTTCGGTGCGGGACGATGCCGTCTCAGGTCGTCCTGCGCGCCCGGCCAAGCGAAGGTCGGGAGGACGGCCAAGGCGAGGATGGCCGGACCGCTGGTTTCAACTTCACAGCCGTCCTGGCTACGTCGGCGAGCCATGCCACCGGAGCGTTTTATATTGTGAGGATTGCCGCCACCGGGGAGGGCACTGTTTTCACCGGGCCGCTGACCGCCACAGGACCAAAGGATGAGCAGGAGGCTGCGCGCCTTGTTCGCAAGGCCTTTGGCCCCATTCAGTCGCTGCCTCAGCCGCTCATCGACCAAATCTACCGGCCTGTACTCGCGCTGCCTGCCTCCGAGGCGCGCGCGCGGCGCTTTGAGTTTGGGCCGGCGCCCGATGGTGCGACTCCACTCTCCTCCATCATCATTCCCTTTTATGGTGACGCGTTTTTCCTCAACTGCGTGTACCACCTGCAGCGCGTGTTGGGGCCTGGCTTTGAACTCGTTCTCATGGTCGACGATCCAAGGATCTGGCCTGAAGTCTATGGCCGTTTGAGTGCTCGCCAATCCTCCATTTCGATTCCGACGGTTCTGCTGCAGGGTAACGAGAACTATGGCTATGCCCGGGCCAACAACGTTGCGTTCAGGGCAGCCCGGGGCGACGTTATTTTTCTGATGAATTCCGATGTCCTGATCTTGGATCCGACGGGCTTGACGGAGGCGGCAGACGCCATCCGCACGCGACACAAGGCCCGTGAGCCGGAGGCGATCATTGGCTTCTCGCTGCTGTATGAGGACCACACCATCCAACACATCGGCATGGAGTTTCCGCGTTCGCCTCTCGTGGGACACCTGCGGATTGCTGACCATCCCATGAAGGGACTGCCCATGGCCTTGTACGAGGGCGAAAACACGCGGCGCGTTCCAGCGGTCACCGGAGCCCTGATGGCCCTGTCGTCGCATCTCTACCGGCAGCTCGGGGGCTTTGACCCGCGCTATGAGCGGGGCGATTTCGAGGATGCCGATCTGTGCCTGCGGGCGCAGCAGATCGGCGCCGAGGTCTGGCTTCATGTCAGGCCTGGTCTCTACCACCTCGAGCGGCAATCGATCCGGGGCATGGGCGATGAGAGCTTTCGGGAGATGATCACCCACCTGAATTGCGTTGCGTTCAATGCCCGGTGGGGCACCCATCTGTCGGAGCAGTCCGAACCGCGCGTTGCGCCCCAGACTCTCGTCCGGCCGGCCCGCCGGCCGATCAGCGTACGCAAGCGCAACCCGGCGGAGGCGTCACTGAAAGCCCCGCAGGCCGTGCGTCACCATTCGCCCTGAGTTCGTGCGATGCGAATCCTGATTCTTGCCCATGGGCATCCCGACCTGAGCACAGGGGGCGGCGAGAGAGCGGCCTATTCGCTGTTTCAGCGCCTGAAGCAGAGTCCGGGAGTCACCAAGGCGGTCTTCGCTGCCGCTGATAACTCCGGCGCCATCGGGCACGATGCCCCTTTCGGCAGTTTTCGCGGGCGCCCCGATGAAATCTTGGTGGCCACACCGCCTGTCGACGGCTTCACGTTCCAGAGCGTGGGCTATGACGCGCTCAAGCACCTCGTGAACGACCTCATTCACGCCGTAAAGCCTGATCTTGTCCACATCCACCACTTCATCTTCTGGGGTGCCGAGCTCTTTGAGCTTTTCCGGCGGGCCGGCGTGCGCGTCGTCTTCACCCTTCACGAATACGCGGCAATCTGTGCGCATTTCGGCCAGATGGCAAAGCCGGATGGACGGCTGTGCCATGTCTCATCACCGGGCGAATGCGGGCAGTGCTTCCCGTCCACGGGAGCGGGAAAATTCTTCATTCGCACGACAATCCTCAAGACGCTGTTCAACCAGGTTGATCACTTTGTGGCGCCGAGCCAGTTCCTGAAGGAACGCTACGTAGCGTGGGGTCTTCCGGAGGAGCGGATTACGGTGATCGAAAATCTGCTCGATGCGTCAGTAATGGCCCAGTCGCGGGCGCGCTTGACCCAAGCCGGCAAGAGCGGCCGGCAGAAGGCCAAGTGGGTGTTTGGATATTTTGCACAGATCAACCCCTTCAAAGGCTTCGACGTCCTCCTTGAGGCGGTTTCGCTCCTTCCTGATCACATTCGCAGGCAGGTCATCATTCGGATCCATGGCGAAAACCGCCATTACCTCAATACGGAGTTTCATGAACGGACACAGGTCCTCCTGCAGAACGCCAAAGATGTGGTTTCACTCATGGGGAGCTATCGCAGCGAAGAGGTGATTGACCTGATGGCGGCTTGCGATTGGATCGTCGTTCCCTCGATCTGGTGGGAGAATTCGCCCATTGTGATGCAGGAAGCGCGCTTGGCGGCGCGGCCTTTGATCGGCTCGAATATTGGTGGAGTGGCTGAGAAAACCGATCCAAGTGCAGACTATCTGTTTCCCGCGAGAAGCCCAGGGGGCCTCGCCAACCTGATCAGCGACATTGTCGGGAACAAGAGGCAGGCGAACGGCAAATATTTGACGACATTGGCTCAGGCGCGGATCGAGGCAGACGCGATCCATTTACGACGCCATCGTGCTCTGTACGATGAGCTTTTGGGTCGATAATGGCTTCGCCAACGGGATGCGGGAGCGGCAGGCTTTGAAAAGCTCGTTGTTCAGGGGGAGCGGCAAACTGCAGCAGCCCGCGAGGCATCGAACGAACTTAGACAGTGAGCCGCGAGAATACTGCCAATACGTGCGTTCTCTTGCCGATCGATATCGGAGGCTCTCGCCGAATAAGCTAGGGCTCCTCGCGTTCGGTGCTCGGACTATCGTGGCAATGGCACAACACGGTCGCGCAGCAACCAAAATCTGCCCCAGATGGGTCGGCCTGTGATTCATCCGTGACGGCTTTGAGCTAACCCATCCGATATACCCCCAAATTTCAACGAGGCTGAATCGGAATGCTTTGGGATGGGCGCCGATTCTGACGACGAGGAACGAGAACATGGCCAGTCTGGACGAAAACAACGCCCCGGTGATCACGGTGGGTGATCTGTCGAAGACGATCAACCTGTCGGCGGGGCTGCAGGGGCTGCAGTCGTATGAGGGCGCGATCGCCTTCACGGATGCTGACATTGCGGACGCACACGACGTTGAGGTGATCGACCAGACCGGCAATCAGACCGGCGTGACCTTCACTCCTGTGATCGGCGATGAGCCGGCGGACGGCCAGCCCGGACAGATCAGCTGGACGCTGGATGTCGATCCGGCGGTGCTCAACAGCCTGGCGGCCGGTGAGAAGCGCACGCTCAGCTACACGCTCGCCCTAACCGACAATGCTGGCGCCAAAGTTGAGAAGGAGGTGACCGTCACCCTGGTCGGCGCTAACGATGCGCCGGTGATCACGGTGGGTGATCTGTCGAAGACGATCAACCTGTCGGCGGGGCTGCAGGGGCTGCAGTCGTATGAGGGCGCGATCGCCTTCACGGATGCTGACATTGCGGACGCACACGACGTTGAGGTGATCGACCAGACCGGCAATCAGACCGGCGTGACCTTCACTCCTGTGATCGGCGATGAGCCGGCGGACGGCCAGCCCGGACAGATCAGCTGGACGCTGGATGTCGATCCGGCGGTGCTCAACAGCCTGGCGGCCGGTGAGAAGCGCACGCTCAGCTACACGCTCGCCCTAACCGACAATGCTGGCGCCAAAGTTGAGAAGGAGGTGACCGTCACCCTGGTCGGCGCTAACGATGCGCCGGTGGCGGTGGCTTTGTCGGCCACCACGGTAGCTGAGAATGAAGCCGGTGCGGTGGTCGGAAATCTCTCAACCAGCGACGTGGATGTGAGCGACAGCTTCACCTACGCGGTGAGTGACGACCGCTTCGAGGTCATCAACAGCGAACTCAAGCTGAAGGCGGGCGTCATCCTCGACTTCGAGAACGAGCCGACCGTCGATTTGACCGTGACCTCGACCGACACGGGTGGTCTGTCGAAGCAGCAGGCGTTCACGCTTAACGTCTCGGATGGGAATGATGCTCCGACAGCGGTGAGCCTGATTAACCGGGTGACCCAAACGGCTGAGAATGGGGCCACCCTGAAGGTGGCGGACATCGCGGTGGCGGACGATGGGCGCGGCACCAATACCCTGTCGCTGGTCGGCGCCGATGCCGCCCGGTTCGAGATCCGCGGCAGCGCGCTGTGGTTCAAGGGCGGGGCCGACTTCGAGACCACCAAGACCTCCTACGCCGTCCAGGTCAAAGCCACCGACAGCGAAGGCAAAGGAGAGGTCACCTCAGTCCCCTTCACCCTGGCCATCACGGACGTGAAGGAAGATAGGGCCGTCTTCAACTTCAAGCTCACCGAGGCTGCCTTCACCTTCGCCGAGTCCACGGTCACCATCAACGGACCCGGGGGACAGCACTTCGTCCTCTCCTCGGACTTCGATCAGTTCCAGTTCACGGACGGCACGGTCAACGAGGCGGACGGCAAGGCGGTGGTGAGTGACCTGTTCTACTACGTCCATAACCATGACGTGTGGAACGCTCATGTCGATGCCGACCAGCACTATGCCGCCTTCGGCTGGCAGGAGGGCCGCAACCCGAATGCCTTCTTCAACACCAATGCCTACCTGTCGGCCAACCAGGACGTGGACGCGGCCAACATCAACCCGCTCGACCACTACCACCAGAACGGCTGGAAGGATGGGCGTGACGCGTCTGTCTCCTTCGACACCACCCTGTACCTGATCAACAACGCTGACGTGAGGAATGCCGGCATCGACCCGCTCGAGCACTTCCTCGCCCATGGCCGCTTCGAGGGCCGGCAGGCGTACACGGCGGTGGGGCTGAACGTGCAGGGCACGTTTGATGCCGAGTACTACCTGTTGGCCAACCCGGATGTGGGGCTGGCGGATGTGGATGCCGCCTTCCACTTTGCCAATCATGGCTGGCGAGAAGGACGGGACCCCAGCGCCTTCTTCGACACCAGCGCGTACCTGGCCGCTTATGCCGATGTGGCGGCTGCTGGCGTCAACCCGCTCGAGCACTACAACACCTATGGCTGGAAGGAAGGACGCGATCCGTCAGGCTCCTTCGACACCTCGAGCTACCTGGCCACCTATGCGGATGTGGCGCAGGCCAACATCAACCCGCTTGAGCACTACCTGAAGTACGGCATCTACGAAGGCCGATCAGCCTTCGCCGACAACATCATCTGGTGAGCCAGATCTCTATTGAGCGTTCACACGAGAGGCCCGCCCTGACTATCAGGGCGGGCCTCTCGTGTGTTTAATTTCGGTTTAAACGGCGATCAGCCGATCAATTCGTTTCGCCTTTGTGACGAGCCGCTTTCCATAAGCTCACAAGCCATAGGAAGGGAGTGACCTGACTGGGTCAATTTGAACCAGGGTACGGTGATCAAAGACCGGGTAATCGAGAACAGGCCCAAGATTACCACGGAAACCAAGACGAACTGGGCTAGATCAAAAACTTCACCCCTCCCTTCCGTAGCGCTCCTGTGAACTACTCCGGTGACACCACCGCTATTCACGGTGTCAAAGCAATCGGAACTCTGCGAGAGTGCTGGCAACCGTCGCAGGAGGCGAAATCCCAATGAACGGCAATATCCCAGGCCTTTTTACCTTTGTCATTCTGGCGCTTGTTTGCGTTGCTCTGCTCGTGTTCCCATCGATCGTCCAACTCATCCCATAATAGAGATCCCGGAGACCGAAGCCTCTCTATGCCCAACGCGAATAAAAGCCCCCACCAGCCTGAGCCAGCGGGGCATACGAATGCCTTTGGTGAGTTATAGTTACTCGCTACCGGAATGCTGAGGACCTTCGCTGTTCTGCATAACAGAAGGATGACATCCTCACTCAATGCTTCCGCAGCCATCCCGGATCTTGAGCCTAAAGAGCTAGCCGCTGCCTGATGAGAGCCCTGATGGGAGCATGGTGATCCCGTGGGACCAGTGCCCTTCAACGTTGGGCAGGCGCCGGGATCCCATCACTGTGCCTGGGACCACCTGTTGCTGGGTTCTCGCTGCTTCCACCTCCTGCATTAGGAGGGTTCTGCGTGCCTCCTCCAGAGGAAGCGGCAGGTGATGCGGTTGGCTGACTTTGCGAACCACCTCCAGAGGGAGCGGCGGGCGATGCAGCTGGCTGGCCTGCTGGGCTGGGGCTACTCGGGGTCGAGCCCGGATTGCTCTTGCCTCCCGCACCGGCATGGGCTGGGGCACCTGCGCTGCTCATGCTCGCACCGGCCTGGCCTTGTGAACGATCGGCTCCATCCCAGCCTCTAGCGGCGATGCCTGTCGCGGGATTGATCCAGCCGTCGCTCTCGTAATGTCGGGGGTGCACGAGGGGAAGCACTCTTGCCGTAGAGGCTGAACGGCGGACAGGCTTGGCTCGGAGAGCAACAGCACAGCGGCACATGCGACGGCCGCGGGCGGTGGCAACCCGACACTTCGTGTGGATCGATCGGTTCGACGCGGCAGGTGCGCACTGCCGCCCCACGGCAGGCATACGACCGCGCACGTTGGTAGCCAAGCCGGCTGCGTATGACGACGCCAACGGGGTTGAAAGCGCAAAGATACACACCATAGAACACAGCAGCGAACGCCACATGGGACACCTGAACTTTCGATGCAAGAATCCCTGTCCGTTCTGCAGCCAAGGAGCATCATGGCCATGGCACTTTGCACCCGCATTGCGCAACGTAGCTGTAGGGGCGGCTCCTATGCCCAGGAGCATTGTCCCCAAGAATTGCAGTTGCTGCAGGTGTTGAAGTGGGACGCTGCGCCTGAAGGTTGGAGCCGGATCAATACCGCTACCTCTCGTTCCTTTTACTCAGCAATGGATGCTCCCCGCAGTCATCTGACGTTCAGTCGATGAGAGTACCCACAACGACCCGCCGCTCTCCCCAAGATAGAGACGAGCGCCCTTAGCTAAAACGAAAGTGGCTATACATTTAACCCAGGGCTTCTATGCCACGCCCAAGCATTTGCGCGGTTATCTATTCGCGAGATGAGCGTATCTTCTCAGTATCTTCTCGGCGAGGATATCGGAATGCGTGTTTTAGCTCTTATTGCCTTTGCGGGTGTGGCGGCTTTTTCTGCAGGTGTTTCTGCTCAGGAAGGAGGCTGGGCCTCAACGCCTGAAGGAAAGGCCCGGTGGCTTTCCTGCTACAAAGAGACAAGGTTGATCCACAGGACCCGCAACAGATCCACGGAAGATTTCAGGGCCATGATCAAGGAGGCTCGCAGAGACCATATGCGGTTTTGCATGACAAGAGCTACGCCGCCGGCCTCCGTTGTTGCTGCGAGGCCCCCAGGCAACAACCCCGAGACAGCAGTGGTCAGTTGGGCCAGCAGCCCATAGTCATTCCTGAATGGCCCGCCCCGCTATAGCCTCCCCATGACCTACTCCCGCGACACCACAGCAACCCTTTGGGACGGTCCCGACTCGTCCCGAGACACGTCGTGCTCCCGCACCGGGAACGTGGTGCCGTTCGCGTTCGTCCGATAGTGAGACGACCTCTTGAACCGTGATATGATGCGCCCGCAGGGAGAGCTGGCATCCTCAGTAACGAACGGACCCTTGTCAATTCGGAGGGCCTCAACGGCAGAAGTGGGATCGCCGCCGTGCCTGCGGAGCGAATTCAAGCTGAGACTCTACTCAGGGGTTGCCGTCGCTTAAGTCTACGTCAACTCGTTAACGCACAGTCCAAGCGTGCAGTCGTTCCATTCTTTCGAGGCTGAGACAACTGATTTGAGCTGCTGTGGGCTATGCACTCCGTTTTCCGGGATATCGAGACAGGCGAGTCAGTTGAGGCACCTCATGAGACAGGGGGAAGACAGCCCCCAGGACAGCCTAAAACAGCTCCAAAGTTCCTTTTGGCTGACGCAGCCTTAGCGTACGTCAACGTTTGCTTGAAGAAGCGCCCCACAAGACAGGAAGACAGGCCCCTCTCTTGAGATGAGTCACCCCCTGTCTTACGAGTCAACCAAGACACCCCAACGGCTGAACCTCAGCGTACTTGCGGCGTCTCGTCTTAGGTCGCCTCTTGCTAAGGGGCTTTGACGACCGCAAAGAAGCAGGTGCCCCAACCAATTTTGGCACTAATGGCACTATTGGCACACGACTATGTCCGCTTACTCGGTCTCGAGCCTGCGTAGAAGTATCGGGTTGACGACGAATTCAGTAGGTGGCCGTCCCATTCCAGGCCCTCCAGGCTTCTCCAACGGACGTATCCAGTTCGCTTCCGTCAACGCTTCACAAGCTATCTTCATGGCTTTTGGCTCGCGCAGGCCTCTGTTGATCTTGCGGCGCGTCGTGCGAGCATTGAAACGCTGAGGTCGCTCTTGACCGATCCAGCGCGCTAGCTCCATCCCAAGTCGGTCCTGCTCCGGAATAGCGGCTTCCCCGAATACCCGCTGAGCCATTAGCAGGAAATAGTGCTCCACCAGGTAAATCGCATCTTCCATAGCCTCCTTGCTGATCTCCTCAGGCTCTGGACGAAGGCCGGAGGCCTGTGACCAGGCCAGATACTCCCGGGTTAAGGCCAGTCGGAGCACATGACCGGGCGCCTTACCGAGCGTGCCCTGCATCGGTCCGTAAACGTCACGCGCCTTCAGTTCTGCCGTGTAGCTTTCGAAAAGAGTAGCGGCTGCCTCCGCTAGGGGAACAAAGTTCGGTTCCAGCAGCCCCTCCTCAGTTCGGGACATGGGAAGCAGTTGAAGGCTTCGGAGGGCGGTGAGTTGGTCCGAATTCCCCACACATTGGCGTTGTAGACGAAAACTGGTCACGCGCTCAGGCCAGAACCAGAGGTAACGCGCCGCAAAGCCATCATTGAACCCGCCCGTTATCAGCGCGAGCTTCTCGGGCTGGATACCGCCGAGGACCGATACAGAGAGACGTGGGATTATTACCGGCTCTGGGCTGTTCTTGCGATCGATTGTGTACGGCCGCCCCCCATACGCCTCGATCCAGAACTCCCGTTCGCCATTGCCGGACGCCGAGTAGCGCCCAAACGAACCGAACCATCCGGCAAGCTCATCCCGGTGAAGTAACAGGCCTTTTGGATTGACTTTGAGGAGCACTGCTAAAGCTTCGGGGGTGGTATCTCCCACAAGAACCCGTGGCATTGAAATGGGTTCTGGTTCAAGCGCGTCCGATGGCCGGGGTGGGGGCGGTTCATCCCTCTGAACTGCGGTCTTCACTTGCTGCTGCCAATGCTCCTTGGCAGCACGCGCCTTCTGGACCAGTTCTTCGTGATCAAGCCGCTCTTGGCGGGTGGCCTCAATCGCTTCTTGCTCCAGGGTTCGTAACATCTCGGTACATGGGTCCAGTGCAGGGCCTTTTCCGGCGCTCGGATCACCGACAGCGGAGAGCCACAGCACAGTGGGCTCCTTCCATTCTGGAGAGGCTAGAACTTGCCGTGCATTGCCGATTAGGGCTGCCGCACCACCAAGCAGCCCTGCGGCTACGTAATCTACTGGCACACATCTGGCTTCGGCATGGGCCTTGCACCACGGACCCCAGAACGGTCCCAGTGTATCGACCGGGAAATGTGGCGGTGTGGAACGACCAGAGCCAAGGGAAGAGAGGTCTGGCTCCGCCCATTCACTGTCACTCAACTCATGGGTTGCTGTGCCAAAGGTGCCAATGGTGCCAGAAGTCCTGTTCGGAAGGGGAGGCTGGGGGCTCGCGGAACCACCTCTAAGGCCGCTCTCGATCGTAGCGCGAGCCGGCTTTTCGCCGTCGTCCCGAACGTGACCGCAGCGTACAGCTGCATCAAACAAGGCAGAGCGGACGAGATCTGCCGATATCCATCCGGCAGCGACTATCCTCCCTAGTTGGAATGCGGCGCTGTTGAGTTGGTCATTTCGCTTGCCTCGTGTTGCACTCGCCACCTCATTGCAAGCATTGCGGAGCGCCTGCTCGGCGTATGCCTGCTCGCGCGCGAATAAGCGGCTTGGTGTGGTCTTCCCGTCAAACGCTGCCGTAGTTCCACGACGTTTCGGCCGGATCAGCTCAACGAGCCAGATTGGAACTTCGGGGATGGTGCCGCCTATGAAGGCCTTGGTGAGATGTGGGCTCCCTTCCTTTTCGCGCCAAGGCGCACCATCAGGACGAAATGCGCCTGGCGCTATGATGAAGCCGCCATGCCCACGCATGTTAATCCCAGCTGGAAGGGCCCCCTCGCTGTTTCCAAGCGGCTCCTCGGCGAGGTTGCGAAAATAGTAATGCTCGCCGTGACCTGGGGTGATTGTTCGAACAACACCATCCGGTAGGCCG
This sequence comes from Microvirga arabica, assembly GCF_016811235.1. Lineage (GTDB taxonomy): Bacteria > Pseudomonadota > Alphaproteobacteria > Rhizobiales > Beijerinckiaceae > Microvirga > Microvirga arabica. The sequence goes on along the minus strand of NZ_JAFBID010000014.1, from coordinate 42,068 downwards.
TACCTGTCGATAAGTTCCTGAAGGGCTTGAACACCATCGGGGCCACCATGACGGTCTGCGTCAATAACCACGAGCTTGGCCAAGCCGAGAGCGATACCCGGAACAGCATGAGGGTACCTCTTCCAGTGCGCCCTCACGTTGTCTTCGTCGGTGATTGCGCGCTCCTTCCAACCAGAGATGCACGGCTTCTTAGTCCAGAGTCCAGATCGTGGGTTGCAAGTGGCCGTGGCAGGCAGAATGGGTAAGCCTGCATGTACCAAACCTAAAGCAGCCTCCAAGTTAGCGGCTTTGAGCAACCTATCCATGGCTCACCTCCGCTGAGGCGAGGTAAGCAAAGGTGTTCAACCCGCTAAGTCTTGCAGCTGTGAGATAGTACCTGGAGGCTAGGATCGCGATAGTATTTCCGCTTTGACTCAGGGCCAGGCGGGAGATCAAGCCACCGATGTGGTGTCGCTGAGTAGATGTAGAACCATAGGGCTCAAGGATTAGCATGTTTAGCTCTCTCTATGGAGAGCCGCTCTAGTGAGAGGATCGTGACATCAGGCAATGGCCGTGGTAAGTTGAATTGTGAGTACAGCTTGCCTCGGCAGGCGCCAGGGCCGTCCTCCCGCTGGAGGCGGCCCTTACTTTTTGCTCGTTCTTTGGGAACGTCCGGGATTGGAAACGCCTTTGCCCTGGTTGTCGGGAGAAGATGGCTGCAAGAGTGGAAGTGAGCGGAGCCACTCTTCTCCATCCTCCCGGAGAATGATGGTTCTGCTGCCGAGCTTACGTGCTACCAAACGGCCTGCAGCGATCTCCTCATAAATCTTAGTTCGTCCTGTGCAAGCTTCTTCAGAAAAGCTTTCTACACTGTAGGCTAGTGGGGTTCGTTCCGTTGATGGCATCGTCCACCTGTATCCTGCTGAATAGCGGCGGACCCAACGTGGAGCAGTCTCACTTGCGATAATAATCAGGAAACATTTTTCGCAAGGACACCGCAGCGGCCTCTCGCTGCTGCTCTCGGTCATCATCAACGGTGTCATTCGGGAAAAAACTAGATGTGACTGTCAAGACTGCCGACCAGCTCGGCATGTCGGAGATCTCAGATTTTGATACAGTAACAATCTCTTCTAACTCACTCATTGTCAGAGGGCGGCTTGAAAGTTCAGATTTGAGCTTAGAGAGACGAGTAAGAAGCGTGCTTATCTGCGACTTTCTGGTTTGATCCCGTTTCTTACTTACATTTGCGTCAAGATATCTCGGATTGGCTTTGAGGTAGATGTGCAATGCGTCAGCATCCCTCTCAACATCTTTATTGCTATCCTTGATTACTTGTAGCCGAATCATTAGCCTTAGATCGGACGTCCAGAGCCGGCTTTTAGGCCTTCCTCGGAGATCTTGGTCCCAATCAAATCTGATTACCTGGATCCCGTCTACGGCTAAACAGTATGCCACAGAGAACCAACGCATTTCGTTGGACGAGAATTCCTGTCCTCGGCAATAGAACTCTGCGACTTGATCTATGCGTTTGAGAGACTCTTTTACTACTGCGTCGCGCAAACGCCTCTCCCAAAGGGCGTAGTCTACTTCTGGGCGCCACCATGGCGCGATATATGACATAATGTCGTCTAGAGTTATCGTGGAAAGTTCTATTGATCCGTGTCGCGTTTCGACTCGAAACTTATTTTTCTTCGGCATCAGGCTTACCTCAATTGCTGCCGATTGCGATCTTTAGTAGTTGGCCCTCAGGGGAATTTACCTCTGCCCTGGTACGGCACTCCTCAAGGATCGAGCTTAACGCATCGTCCCAAAGAGAAAGCGCGCGACGCTTCTCGCGTGCGCGATCATAAAGATCGTAATGAACTGCGTTCACTCCTTTCGGGGTGTGGTTCAGAACAGCCTCGCGGTCCTCACGAACCACGCCGAGCTCGGAGAGCCGGGTGTTAAGTGTACGCCGAAGATCGTGAGGGGTCGGCGGCACCTTGCGCCAGCTTTCGATTGCCCTCGCGTGTGTGGCAGAGGCCAAGAGGGTAGCCTTAGCTTCCCTCCGCTGTAGACGCTCCTCCGGTGCCTTCTTGCGGCCTCCCAGCGCCGGATTTTTCTCTAACTCAAGGCCTGCCCGAAAGCGCATCATCGCAACGCTCAAGGCATGGCCTTTGATCGGAGCGTCGGCGACGGTGGAGGAGGGGAATAGCCAGGTGTACTCGCCAGCGAGCTTGAACGCCTCGAGAACCGCCTCTCGAGCTAGTCCAACGAGAGGTACATAGTGAGCGCGGCCGTTCTTTGACCTCGCGGCCGGGAGGATCCAAGCCGACCGGGCTGGGTCGTCAAGGTACTGGAACTCGTCTCTTGCCGCTTCCGCAATCTCGCTGACCCGAGCGGCTGTCGTGGCCGCGATCCGGAGTGCTAGGCCGGCTTGGTGCGAGACCGGCGGGAGGACAATTCCCGCCCAAAACAGCCGAAGCTCAGCGTCGGAAAGGACACGTTCGTTTACCTTCTCAACGCCCCTTTTCCGAAGGCGGGTACAAGGGTTTGCGCCCAGAAGTTCGCAGTCGACTGCGAAGCTAAAGACCTTACTTATAAGCGCCTGAATTCTGTTTGCCTGAGTCCCCAAACCTCCTGAGACCATCCCCTCGAGGAGCGCGATCACGTCACTCCGCCTGATCTCGTCAAATCGGCGATCGCGCCAGTGGGGGAGAACGTGGAGCTCGAGATTTCGATCGTCGCGGAACGCCGAGCGTTTGAAGCGGTAGGCGTGTTCTTGAAGATACCGGCTCGCTAGTGCTCCGAAGGTTCTCGTCTCGGCCGCCTCTCGCTCTTTCTTTTTCTCTGCAATCGGGTTTCGTCCCGACGCGACGACTCGGCGCAGATCGTCGGCGCCCTCGCGCGCCATGGCGAGCGTCACGTCCGGATAGGTCCCGAGCGTCATGCGTTGAACCTCACCCGTCAGAGGGTCGCGAAAACGGAAGGACCAAGATTTTGCTCCGGAACTTGTGACGCGAAGCGCCAAGCCACGACAGCGAGCATCCGTGATCTCTAAGCGGCCAGTCTCGGGAGGATTGATCGAGCGCACGAGGGTATCGGTGAGGATCTTCTGCACGAGCGTCTCCAAATGGGCGGTTATCCAGCCTTGGCTCTTCGGGGACACGCTGGGGGCACGAATTCGCTGGATGCCTGCGAACAGGCTTGAACAGTAGAGTACGAAAAGGCCCCAAAATGCAACAACTTAATCGGTCCGCAACGTCCGGGTCTGTCCATCGACATCTGGGGTTACGCGACTGAAAATCGCAGTGTCGGCGGTTCGACTCCGTCCCTGGGCACCACTCATTTATCCTTATACATCATAGGTTTGAAACCCGACGGCACCTGCGGTGCGGAGCGGTTATTCGGACGTTCCATCTGTTTCGGGCGACGTGTCATGGCTCGGCTTCGCCGTGTCGATCCCGAGGCTCTTCGAGATGCTGATGCTGCTTACTTCCTCGCACAGATCGCCCGGGCGATCATGCCCTTGGGGCTTTCGGTTGTAGAGAAGCAATACACCCCCGCTTCATCCATATCGAAGCGGTCGCCGCGGTTGCAGGTGCCGTTGACCGGATACTCGTTCTGGTCACAGCGTGCCGTGCAACGCGCCTGAGAGGCGCATTCCTGCACGAAGACCCGCAGAACCGTTCCGGCCGAACCCGCTTTGCCCTCGGGACCAGGAGGGCCAATCGGTCCTGTCAAGCCAGCGGGACCGATCGGACCTATAGGGCCGGGAGGCCCGATAGGACCAATCTCACCGGCAACGCCCTGCGGTCCAGGAGGTCCAGCGGGGCCTATCATGCCTATGGCTCCAACAGGCCCCGGAGGTCCTGGAGGACCTGAGGGACCGGCTGGGCCAGATTCTCCCCTTGGTCCAGGAACGCCTTGAGGTCCTTGAGGACCCTGATGTCCTGCCAACCCTTGCGGACCTTGGGGACCGGGAGGGCCCGGCTGTCCTTCGGGCCCGATCGGACCCGCCGGTCCGGGTTGTCCCTCGGCCATTGTTCGTGTCTCTAGACTGACAGGCGGTCCAGGCGGTCCAGCAGGACCCTGTGGGCCAACAGGGCCGGCTGGACCCGGAGGGCCGTCCCGTCCGGGTTCCCCCTGGGGACCGGGAATGCCGGCGACACCCTGCTGCCCTATAGGACCTTCAGGGCCGACGGGTCCCTGCGGGCCTGGGGCACCGTCGCGTCCGGGCTCGCCCTGCGGACCTGCCGGCCCAGCCGGACCAGGTTGGGCGGGAGCAGCGGCACTGGCTGTATCGGCGGGGCCTCTTTGTCCGCAGAAGCCAACCACCACCTGACGCTGCTCGTCCTCGGCCTGGATATTCACGATGCAGGTGGCGGGGTGATAGACGAGGCGGAAGGTGAAGCGTCCGTTGGCATCCGTTCTCGTCTGGTGCTGTTCGTCGAGCGTGATCGGTGCCTGGCGCGGCTTGCTCAACCGGCCGACCACGCGCAACTCCCCACCCGTGATCATCGCCTGATCGATCAGAATGTCGGCCATGGCGGGAGACAAGCTCGTGATGAAGATGGAAGCGACCAACAGACGTTTGAGCATCGTGCCTTCCCCGCTCAGAAGATCGAAGCGTCTCCTGAACGGGGGCAATGGGTCAATTCATCCGGAAGGGATATCTCCGATGCGCGCCGCACCGGAGAATGATTTCAATGCACGCCTTCCGCCTGCATGGCCTCGAGGCGAATTTCTTCCGTCAGTTGCGCCTTTAGATCCGAGAACTCCGGCGTCGTCTTCATCCGGTAGTGGCGCGGATGCGGCAGGTCGACGGGGATGTCGGCTTTGATGCGGCCGGGGCGTGCCGACATGACGATGACACGGGAGGCGAGGAAGATCGCCTCCTCGATATCGTGGGTAACGAAGAGCACGGTCTTGCGCTCGCGCTCCCAGATACCGAGCAGCAGTTCCTGCATCAACCCGCGGGTCTGGTTGTCGAGGGCACCGAAAGGCTCGTCGAGGAGCAGGATTTCCGGATCGTTCGCGAGGGCGCGGGCAATGGCGGTGCGCTGCTGCATGCCGCCGGAGAGCTGCTTGGGATAATGGTTCTCGAAGCCGCGCAGGCCCACCTTCTCCGTGTAGGAGGCGACGATCTCCTGGCGCTGCGCTTTCGGAATGCCCTTTTCGCGCAGGCCATAGGCGATGTTCTCGGCGATCGTCAGCCAGGGGAACAGGGTGTAGGATTGGAACACCATGCCGCGATCGGCACCCGGTCCCTTGATCTCGCGGCCGTTGAGCAGCACGCGCCCGTCCGTCGGACGGTCGAGGCCCGCCACGATGCGCAGGAGCGTGGACTTTCCGCAGCCGGACGGGCCGAGAATGGTGATGAAGTCGTTCTGCGCCACCTGCAGGTTGGTGGGTTCGAGTGCCCGCACCGGCGCGCCGCCGCGCACGCCGGGAAACACACGCGAGACGTTGTCGATCTGGAGGATCGTGTTGCTCATGCGAGCCTCCACGGGAAGAGCTTGCGGTTCACCGCTTTGAACAGGAAGTCGGAAATGAGACCGATGACGCCGATGATGATGATGCCGAAGATCATCTGACCCGTGGCGAGGAGCGCCTGGCTGTCGATGATCATGTGGCCGATGCCCGACGAGGATCCGATGAGTTCCGCGACGATCACGTAGGTCCAGGCCCAGCCGAGCACGAGGCGCAGGATCTCGGCAATCTCTGGCGCATTGGCCGGAATGAGCACGCGCTTCACTACGCCTTGGTCGGATGAGCCCAGCGTGTAGGCGGCCTCAACGAGATCACGTCGCGTGTTGCCGACGGCCACGGCCACCATGAGGATGATCTGGAACACCGAACCGATGAAGATGACCAGCAGCTTCTGCATCTCGCCGATGCCGGCCCAGAGAATGAGAAGCGGCACGAAGGCGGAGGCCGGCAGGTAGCGGGCGAACGATACGAACGGTTCTAGGAACGCTTCGAAGGATTTGTACGCTCCCATCATGATGCCGAGCGGCACGGCGATCAGGGCCGCGAGGATGAACCCGCCGACCACGCGCCAGACCGTGATGCCGATGTCGCCCAGGAAGCCGAAGCGCGTGAGCAGCAGCCAGCCGTCCTGCAGCATCGTGATGGGATCGGCCAGGAAGGTGCGCGACACGAAGCCGCCGAGCGTCGCGAAGGCCCAGGCAGCAACGAAGAGGACGAAGAAGGAGATGCCGAGGGTGACGCGCGTGCCCTGGCTGACCGGTTCGAGAGGACGAGGCATAAGGGATTTGCTCTGCGATCCGGAACGCAAGTTCGGGCCGCCAGGATGCTGAAATGATCAGGCGGCCCAAGGAAGCGAGCCGCCTGAAGACTGCGTTACTGGATGAAGCTCGTATCCGCCAGGGCTTCCATGTCCGGCTTCTGCTTGATGATGCCGGTCTCGAGCAGCAGGTCGGCGGCCTCGGCCGAGAAGGTCTTGAACTCGCCTGCGAAGAACTTCTTGTTGGCCTCGCGGTCCTGCCAGCGCAGGAACTGGGCCGACTTGCCGAAGGCCTCGCCGGTCTGCTTCACGTCCGCGCCCATGATCTCGTAAGCCTTGGCCTGATCCTTAGCGATCATGTCGAGCGCCTCGAAATAGCTGTCGGCCAGAGCTTTGGCGGCTTTCGGATTGTCGGCGAGGAACTTCGGCGTGCAGCCGAAGGTGTCCATCACGGCCGGGTAATCGAGCGTGGTGGCGATGATCTTGCCGGATTGAGGCGCGGCGCGCACAGAGGAGAGATACGGCTCATAGGTCATGGCCACGTCGTTCTGTCCGGCGATGAAGGCTTGCGCGGCTGGGCCCGGTTCCATGTTGACCACGGTCACGTCCTTCACGGAAAGCCCGTTCTTCTTCAGCATCCAGGCCAGCACGAAATAGGGCGATGTGCCGGGCGCAGAGGCCGCCACCTGCTTGCCCTTGATGTCCTTGATGGAGCCGACGTCGTTTCTCACCACCATGCCGTCCGCGCCGAAGCTCTTATCGAGCTGGAAGATCTGCTTGGTCGGCACGCCGTTGGCGTTCCACACGATCCAGGTTTCCACCGTGGTGGCGGCGCACTGGATGTCGCCGGACTGGATGGCAAGGTGGCGGCTCGCCTGAGGGACCTTCTTGATCGTGACGTCGAGGCCGTTCTTCTTGAAGATGCCGGCTTCCTTGGCAAGCGTCAGGGGTGCGAAGCCCGTCCAGCCCGAAATGCCGACAGCCACCTTCGTCTCTTGCGCCGAGACGGATCCTGCCGCCAGCGCCAACACGGCCAAACCACCCAATACCGCCTTCATTGCAGCCTCCGCTTTTCAAGTTCCCTGGCTCGTTCTGCCGACCGCACCCTCTGGAAGGTTTGCGCTTCTCATACCGTGCATGCTTGTCCGAGCGGACGAATGGCACCATGACGAAGCGGCAATGTCAAATGTATAGACATTATGTCCTGCCGTTGTTTTGGGCATCGTTCGCCTAAAGGGCACCCCTAAAAGTCTCACCATATGCGATGCCTTACCTGAGCCCCCATCCTGAGGAGCGTAGCGTCTCGAAGGACGAGGGCGCCTTCAGAGAGCACTGGATCCTCCTTCGAGACTCAGCCTCACGGCTGCTCCTCAGGATGAGGTTGGAGATTTATGAGCCAGCCTTCTCAGGTTTGTCCGGCGCGATCTCGACGAGAAACCCCCGGCCCGTCCCGGGGAGCAGGATAAGATCCTGCGTCGCCTCCAGCATCAGCGTGTCGAGCACCTGCAGCGAATGGATCGCTGGTCCAAGCGTCACGTCGAACGGGCCATCGAGCGGCACGAGGACGGCCGCACAGGTCTCCTCGGAGAGCAGCGCCACACCGGACTCCACGAACCGCGTCCGGTGCCGGAACTGGCCGCGCCGGGTCATGACGTTCAGATCGCGTATCGGCCCTGAGAGGAGCCGCCCTGTGGTGATGTCATCGCCGGAGAAGGAGAGCTTCGGAGAAGCCCTGTCGAGCGTATAGGCGATGCCCTCCACATCGATCTCGATGCCTTCGCCCTCGACCACGATCAGCGTTCGGTCGATGCCTGGAAAGACCGAGAACGGCCCGTCGGAGGCGACATCCGCCATGCTGATGCGCCATCTGAACGTGTCGAAGCCCGAGCCCTCCGGAAAGGCGGCGATCTCCGCCGTGGTGCCGCCGCCGTTCTTCCAGGGAACGCGAACGAGATCCTCGTTGCGGATGATGCGTGCTTTCATCAGCGCAGGCTCGGGAGGTTAAGACCGTGCTCGCGGGCGCAGTCGATTGCGATGTCGTAGCCTGCATCCGCATGGCGCATCACGCCGGTGGCGGGATCGTTCCAGAGCACGCGCTCGACGCGCTTGGCCGCTTCCGGCGTGCCGTCGCAGACGATCACCATGCCCGAATGCTGCGAGAAGCCCATGCCAACGCCACCGCCATGGTGCAGCGACACCCAAGTGGCGCCGGAGGCGCAGTTGAGGAGGGCATTCAGCAGCGGCCAGTCGGAGACCGCGTCCGAGCCGTCCTTCATGGCCTCCGTCTCGCGGTTCGGGCTGGCCACCGAACCGGAATCGAGATGGTCGCGGCCGATCACGATCGGAGCCTTCAGCTCGCCCTTGGCTACCATCTCGTTGAAGGCGAGTCCCAGACGGTGACGGTCGCCGAGGCCGACCCAGCAGATGCGCGCCGGCAGCCCCTGGAACTTGATGCGCTCCTTGGCCATGTCGAGCCAGTTGTGCAGGTGCTTGTTGTCCGGGAGCAGCTCCTTCACCTTGGCGTCGGTCTTGTAGATGTCCTCCGGATCGCCCGAGAGTGCGCACCAGCGGAACGGGCCGATGCCACGGCAGAAGAGGGGCCGGATATAGGCCGGCACGAAGCCCGGGAAGTCGAAGGCGTTGTCGACGCCCTCTTCTTTCGCCATCTGGCGGATGTTGTTGCCGTAATCGAGGGTCGGTACGCCGGCCTTGTGGAAGTCCAGCATGGCGCGCACGTGCTCGGCCATGGATTGCTTCGCGGCATGCTCCACGGCCTTCGGATCGGTCTCGCGCTTGGCCTCCCACTCTGCGAGCGTCCAGCCCTTCGGCAGATAGCCGTTGATGGGGTCATGCGCCGAAGTCTGGTCCGTCACCGCATCGGGGCGGATGCCGCGCCGGTAGATCTCCGGGAAGATTTCGGCGGCGTTGCCGAGGAGGCCAACTGAAACCGGGCTCTTGTCGCGGCAGGATTGCTCGATGATGGCGAGAGCCTCGTCGAGGGTGTCGGCGCGTTGGTCCACATAGCCGGTGCGCAGGCGCATCTCGATGCGGCTCGGCTGGCACTCGACCGCAAGGCACGAGGCGCCGGCCATGGTGGCGGCAAGCGGCTGTGCGCCGCCCATGCCGCCGAGACCGCCGGTGAGGATCCAGCGGCCGGAGAGATCGCCGTTGTAGTGCTGGCGGCCCACCTCCACGAAGGTCTCGTAAGTGCCCTGCACGATGCCCTGCGTGCCGATATAGATCCAGGAGCCGGCCGTCATCTGGCCGTACATCATGAGTCCCTTGCGGTCGAGCTCGTGGAACTTGTCCCAGGTGGCCCAGTGCGGCACGAGATTGGAATTGGCGATCAGCACACGTGGCGCGTCCGCGTGGGTGCGGAACACGCCCACGGGCTTGCCTGACTGCACGAGCAGCGTCTCGTCATCGTTGAGGTTCTTCAGCGCAGCGACAATGCGATCAAAACTGTCCCAGTCGCGGGCTGCGCGGCCGATGCCGCCATAGACCACGAGCTCGCCGGGCTTCTCGGCGACCATCGGATCGAGATTGTTCATCAGCATGCGCAGGGGCGCTTCCGTCAGCCAGCTCTTGGCGGAAAGGTCTGTGCCGTGCGGAGCGCGGATCACGCGGGCGTTGTCGATGCGGGTCATAGGACGGATCCTCAGGCTTTGGATTGGGCGAAGGTGAGACAGGTCTGGAGAATGAGCGTGAGCGCTGAACGCATGGGCGCGGCATAAGCCTCATCATAAGGCGTCGGCCACTCGCCTTCGGTGACGGAGCCGAGGGGCTCGCGCATGTAGCCGCGGCAGGCGAGCTCCATCTGGACGGCGTGAACACCGGCTTCGGGGTTTCCGAGACTTCGCGTGATGTAACCGCCCTTGAAGCGGCCATTGACCACGTGGCTGAAGCCGCTGCTGATGCAGATCTTCTCGATGGCATTGCTCAGGGCAGGCGCACAGGTGGTGCCGTTATTGGTGCCGATGTTGAAGTGGGGCAGGGTGCCGTCGAAGAGGCGCGGGATCACCGAGCGGATCGAGTGGCAATCATAGACCACCACATTGGCATGATTTGAACGCAAGCGCTCGATCTCGCTGCGCAGCGTCGCGTGATAGGAATCGAAGTAGCGGGCGCGGCGCTCGGCGATCTCCTCCGTTGTCGGCTCCGTTCCAGCCTTGTAGAGCGGCTCGCCGTCGAAGGTCGTGGTGGGGCACAGCTCTGTTGTTGCTTGACCCGGATAGAGCGACACGCCGGATGGATCGCGATTCACGTCGATCACGGTGCGGGAGATCGTCGTGCGGATCACGGTCGCACCGAGTTCTACCGCGAAGTCGTAGAGCCGCTCGATCCACCAATCCGCATCCTTGCGCGCAAGCCAGGGCGAGACGAGGCCGCGTTCGTACTCCGCCGGGATGTCCGTGCCGGTGTGCGGCAGGCTCACCACGAGGGGCGCTTCGCCACAGGTGACGGTGAGCCAGTCCGGAAACTCCGTGCTCATCACTCTGCCTCGTCCGCGACGAGCGGCAGCACGTCGCCGCCGACCGCATCAGCGAGGGCACCGGAGGCGACGAGAGCCGTGGCTACCTCCATCTCGGGCGCCATGTGCCTGTCATCATCAAGATGCGGAATCTGGGCACGCAGCAGGGCACGGGCGCGCTCCAGGCGCTCGCTGGATTGCATCGGCGCGTGGAAGTCGCAGCCCTGGACGGCGGCCAGGTATTCGATGCCGATGACGTTGGCGGTGTTCATCGCCATCGGCAGGAGACGACGTGCGCCATGGGTTGCCATGGACACGTGGTCCTCCTGGTTGGCGGAGGTCGGGATCGAGTCGACGCTCGCCGGATAGGCGCGCTGCTTGTTTTCCGACACGAGGGCTGCGGCCGTCACCTGCGGGATCATGAAGCCGGAGTTGAGGCCCGGCTTCGGCGTGAGGAAGGCGGGAAGCCCCGAGAGGGTGGGGTCGACCAGCATGGCGATGCGCCGCTCCGCCAGCGATCCGATCTCGCAGAGCGCCATGGCGATCATGTCGGCGGCAAATGCCACAGGCTCGGCATGAAAGTTGCCGCCAGAGATGACCTCGCCCGTATCCGAGAAGACGAGCGGATTGTCGGAGACGCCGTTCGCTTCCGTGCCGAGCGTCTCGGCTGCCTGACGCAGCAGGTCGAGCACCGCGCCCATTACCTGCGGCTGGCAGCGCAGGCAGTACGGGTCCTGCACGCGGTCGTCGTTGGTGAGGTGCGAGGCGCGGATCGCGCTTCCTTCCATCAGGGCACGCAGGGAGGCCGCAACCTCGATCTGCCCGCGATGGCGCCGCAGCTTCTGGATGCGCTCGTCGAACGGGCCGTCGGATCCTTTCGCCGCATCGGTCGCGAGCGCGCCCGTCACTAGAGCGGCTTGGAACACCCGCTCAGCCTCGAAGAGCCCTGCGAGTGCCAACGCGGTCGACACTTGCGTTCCATTGAGAAGCGCCAAGCCTTCCTTGGGTCCCAGGATCAGCGGGGTGAGACCGGCCCGTGCGAGGGCAGCCTCCGCTTTCACCCGCACGCCATCGACGAAGAACTCGCCGACGCCCATGAGGGCCGCCGTCATGTGGGCGAGCGGGGCGAGGTCGCCCGAGGCACCGACCGAGCCCTGGCCTGGAATAACCGGAACCAAATTCTCCTTCAGGCAGGCCGTGAGATGCTCGATAGTGGACCAGCGCACACCGGATGCGCCTTGTGCGAGGCTCGCGAGCTTCAGCGCCATCACCAGACGAACTACGGAAACAGGCAGCGGCTCGCCGACGCCGGCGGCGTGCGAGAGCACGATATTACGCTGGAGCGTCGCAAGGTCGGCAGCGCCGATGCGCACGCTGGCGAGCTTTCCGAAGCCCGTGTTGATGCCGTAGACCGGATCGCCCTTCGTGACGATGGTCTCGATTGTCTTCGCGCTGGCCTCGATGGCCCTGCGGCAATCCTGATCCAGGGCGATATCGGCGCTGAAATAGACGCTGCGCCAATCGGCCAGAGAAACGGAGCCGGGGTGAAGCTTGATGGGTTGTATCACTGTCCCCTCCAGACACGGGCGTTAAGCGGGTTGAAGCCGATGCGGTAGACGAGCTCCGCCGGCTGTTCGATGTTCCAGATCGCGAGATCGCAGCTCTTGCCGGGCTCGAGCGTGCCGATCTCATCGAGCTTTCCAAGAGCGCGCGCGGCCTCGCGCGTCACGCCGGCGATGCATTCCTCGACGGTCAGGCGAAACAGGGTGGCGCCCATGTTCATGGTGAGGAGCAGCGAGGTGAGCGGCGAGGTGCCGGGATTGCAATCGGTCGCAAGCGCCATGCGGGTGCCAGCGTCACGGAAGGCAGCAACCGGCGGAAGCTTCGTTTCGCGCAGCATGTAGAAGGCACCCGGCAGCAGCACCGCCACCGTGCCGACCTTCGCCATGGCGGCGGCGCCTTCCTCGTCCGTGTATTCGAGATGATCGGCCGAGAGCGCGCCGTGATCGGCCGCGAGCTTCGCTCCATGGAGGTTGGAGAGCTGATCGGCATGGAGCTTGATCTTCATGCCATATGCCTTGGCGGCCTCAAACACGCGCGCGGTCTGCTCGGGTGAAAACGCGATGCCTTCGCAGAACGCATCCACAGCATCGGCCAATCCTTCGCGGGCGAGCGCTGGCAGCATCTCCCGGCAGACCTTGTCGATGAACGCATCTTTGTCGCCGTTCGCCTCCGGCGGCAGCGCATGGGCACCGAGGAATGTGGTGGTGACGGAGATGGGGCGCTCTTCTCTCAAACGGCGCGCGGCCCGCAGGGAGCGTGCCTCCGTCTCAAGATCGAGCCCGTAGCCCGACTTGATCTCGATAGTCGTGCAGCCCTCAGCGATGAGATGATCGAGCCGGGGCAGGGCGCTCGCTACGAGCGCGTCCTCGCTTGCCGCGCGGGTCGCCTTCACGGTGGACACGATGCCGCCGCCGGCACGGGCGATCTCCTCATAGCTCGCGCCCTTAAGGCGCAGCTCGAACTCGTGGGCGCGGTCGCCGCCATAGACGAGGTGCGTGTGGCAGTCGACGAGGCCTGGGGTGATCCAGCGGCCCTCGCAGTCGATTCGCTCGACCGCATCCCAGCCTACGGCCATGTCCTGCATAGGCCCGGCAAAGGCGATGCGGCCGTCCTTAGCGGCAACGGCGCCGCTCGCGACGATCCCGAGACCGTCACCTTTGAGCGTAGCAAGACGAGCGTTGAGCCAGACTCGGTCGAAGCGCATGTTCCTGCTCCGGTGCGTTTGCGATTATGTCTATACATAACTGCAGACAATCGGTATTGTCTAGACGTATTCAATCGGCTCTGATCGTCGGGCGGCGGCATGGCTTTTTGGCGGCTGCCAAGGTCAGGTTGTTTTGCAGCAAGGGTATCAGCGATGCGCAGGCTCATTCTCGATCACGCTCTCCTGCCCGCCGGCTGGGCCCGGAATGTCGGCCTCAACATTGAGGGCGGGACGATTGCCGCCGTCGAGCCCAATGCGTTCGCCGAGGGCCGTGAGCGCGTTGCTGGCATCGCGCTGCCCGGACTGCCCAACCTGCACAGCCACACCTTCCAGCGTGGCATGGCGGGCCTCGGCGAAACGCGCGGGCCAGAAGGGGACAGCTTCTGGACTTGGCGCCAGGTGATGTACCGCTTCCTCGGCTCCCTCACGTCGGACGATGTGGAGGCCGTGGCGGCCTTCGCCATGATGGAGATGCTGGAAGGCGGCTTCACCGCGCTCGCTGAGTTCCACTACCTGCACCACGATGCCGAGGGCCGCACCTACACAGACATCGCGGAACTCTCCGGGCGGATCGCCGCTGCGGCGCACGAGACCGGCATGGGCCTGACGCTCCTGCCGGTCTTTTATGCGCAAGGCGGCTTCGGCGGTGCCGCGCCAACGGAAGGGCAGCGGCGCTTCATCAACGATGTCGAGAGTTACGCCCGTCTGCTGGAAGGCGCGCGCAAGGCCGTCACTAGTCTCGAAGATGCGGTCGTCGGCATCGCGCCCCATAGCCTGCGCGCCGTCACGCCGGAGAGCCTTCGCGAGGTCGTCGCGATGGCAGGCGAGGGGCCTGTCCACATCCACATCGCCGAGCAGGTGAAGGAGGTGGAGGATTGCCTTGCATGGTCAGGGCAGCGCCCGGTCGCGTGGCTGCTCGATCATGCCCCTGTTGACCGGCGCTGGTGCCTGATCCACGCCACGCATCTCGACCCGCAGGAGGTGAAGGGCATCGCATCGAGCGGCGCGGTGGCAGGCCTGTGCCCGATCACCGAGGCTAATCTCGGCGACGGCATCTTTGAGGGCGTTGACTATTTCGCCGCTGGAGGTCGCTTCGGCGTCGGGTCGGATTCCAACATCGAGATTTCGGCTCCGGGAGAGCTCAAGCAATTCGAGTACAGCCAGCGCCTCAAGCACCGTGCCCGCAATGTTCTGGCCGAGCGCGAGGGGCAGTCGACGGGGCGCAGCCTCTACGAGAAAGCGCTGGCGGGTGGAGCGCAGGCGCTCGGGCGGCGGATCGGCGCCATCGCCGAGGGGCATCGCGCCGACCTCGTCGTGCTCGATGCGGATCATCCCGATCTCGCCGCCGTCTCAGGGGATCGCTGGCTGGATTCGTATGTGTTCGTGACCGGCAAGGCCGCCATCGATACGGTGTTTGTCGCGGGCAAGCCCGTGGTCACGAGTGGCCGGCATGTGAACCGCGACGCGATCCGCGCCCGCTATGCGCAGGCCATGGCCCGTATCCTGGCCTGAGAGAAGATTGAAGCGGCATGAAACACCTGCACCAGCGCATCCGCGACGACATCGAGGCCAAGATCATGTCCGGCGAATGGGCGCCGGGGCACCGTATTCCCTTCGAGCACGAGCTGATGGCGGAATACGGCTGCTCACGCATGACCGTGAACAAGGTGCTCTCGACGCTCGCCGCCAATGGCCTCATCACACGCCGGCGCCGCGCGGGAACGGTGGTGGCGGAGCCGAGCAACCAGCAGGCAGTGCTGCAGATCCAGGATTTCGCCCTTGAGGCGGCACGCGCCGGTGTCGAGTACCGCTTCAAGATCCTGCACCGTTCCATCGAGCCCATCGATGCCGCCGCCGCGCAACGCACCGGCCTGCCGGCGGGTACGGAGATGCTCTGTGTCTCGACGCTCCATGTGATGGATGACGTGCCGCAAGCCTTCGAGCAGCGCCTGATCAACCTTGCGACTGTGCCTGAAGCCGGCGAGGAGCCGTTCAAGGAAGACCCGCCCGGCACCTGGCTGTTGCGGCGCGTGCCGTGGACGGATGCGGAGCACATCGTGCGTGCTGTGAATGCGAATGGTACGCTGGCGAAGCAACTGCAGATCCAGACGGGAACAGCCTGTCTCATGCTGGAGCGGCGGACCTGGCAGGCGGGAGCCTTTGTGACCGAGGCACGGATCACTTATCCGGGCGACAGGCATCAGCTCGTGGGACGCTTCTCGCCGGTTGCGTGATCAAAATACTCCTCAACGTCATGGCCGGGCTTGTCCCGGCCATCCCGATCAGAAAGGCGCCTTTCTTAGTCGAGATCACCGGCACAAGGCCGGTGATGACGAATAGGACAGAGAGCGTTTGACGTTTACCCCAAAGCTGAGCGCAGATCCTCGATCAAATCGTCCGCATCCTCGATGCCGACCGACAGGCGCACGAGGCCGTCGTCGATGCCGAGTTCGGCCCGCACTTCCGGGGGCACGGAGGCATGGGTCATGATCGCCGGATGCTCGATGAGGCTTTCCACGCCGCCTAGGCTCTCGGCCAGGGTGAAGAGCTGGCAGCGCTCCAGGAAACGCGTCGCTCCGTCGAGCCCACCCTTGATGCGGGCGGTGATGATGCCGCCGAAGCCACGCATCTGGCGCTTGGCGAGTTCATGCTGCGGATGCGAGGCGAGGCCCGGGTAAATGACGCCATCGACGCCAGGATGCGCCTCAAGGAATTGCGCAATCTTGAGCGCCGAAGTGCAGTGCCGCTCCATGCGCAGCGACAGGGTCTTCAGGCCGCGCAGGGCCAGGAAGCTGTCGAAGGGGCCAGACACGGAGCCGACCGCATTCTGCAGGAACGCGATCTTCTCACGGATCTCCTGGTTCTGGCCGACGATCACCACGCCGCCCACCATGTCAGAATGGCCGTTGAGGTATTTCGTAGTGGAATGCACCACGATGTCGAAGCCGAACTCGAGTGGGCGCTGCACCCAAGGGCTGGCGAAGGTGTTGTCGGCCACAAGCCAGGTGCCGTGTCCGCGCGTGGCCGCCGCAGTGGCTTCGAGATCGGCGAGCTTCAGGAGCGGGTTGGTCGGTGTCTCGACCCAAACGAGCTTGGTGTTGGGGCGAAGCGCCGCCTTCACGGCATCCGCATCGCCGAGATCCACGTAAGTGATGTCGAGACCAGCCGATTTCCGGCGCACACGTTCGAAGAGGCGGCGCGTGCCGCCATAGAGATCGTCCGAGGCGACGATGTGCGAGCCATGCTCCAGCATGTCGAGGACTGTCGCGCTCGCGGCGAGCCCTGAGGAGAACGCGAAGGCTGCCGACCCACCCTCAAGATCCGCGATGCAGCGCTCGAAGGCCATGCGGGTCGGGTTTTGCGAGCGGGCATATTCGAAACCCTTGTGAACGCCCGGGCTCTCCTGCGCAAAAGTTGAGGTGGCGTAGATCGGCATCATCACGGCGCCAGTGGTGGGATCCGGCGACTGGCCTGCATGGATGCAGCGGGTGGCGAAATCGAGCTGGTTGCGGGTGGTCATTGGGGCTGGATCCGGAAGAAGTTAATGAGGTCGATGCGGGTGGCGAGGCCCACAAAAGCGTCGCCATCCATGATCATCGGCACGAGACCGGCGGCGAAGAGGGGCAGAAGCTCCCGCACGGGAGCATCGGCCGCGATGGTCTGCAGGCGCGTCACCATCACGTCGCGCACCGGCCTGTCGAACACGTTTTGCGGCGCGGCCTCGTTGGCCACCAGCGCGTCGAGAATGTCGCTCTCATCGATCAGCCCAACCACGCGGCCGTCGTCGATCACAGGCAATTGCGACACGTCGGAGGATCGCATGCGGGCGAAAGCCGAGCGCAGGGTCTCGCTGGGCGAGACGAAGATAGTGGCGCCCTCTCCGAAAGGATTGATCACCACGTCGCGGACCGTGCCTGTCACCTTGCGATCGAGCCAGCCTTCCTGCGCAATGAAGGCATCGTTGAACACCTTCGACAGGTATTTGGCGCCCGTATCGCAGACGAGGGTGACGACACGCTTCGGCTCGGTCTGTTCGCGACAATAGCGCAAGGCTGCTGCCAGCAGCGTGCCGGAGGAGGAGCCCGCCAGGATGCCTTCCTTGCGCAGGAGCTCCCGCGCCGCCGAGAAACTTTCCTTGTCGGTGATGGAATAGGCCTTCTTCACCAGGGAGAGATCACAGTTCGGCGGCACGAAATCCTCGCCGATGCCCTCGACGGCCCAGGAGCCGGCCTCAAGCATTTCGCCGGTCTCGACCAGCGGCGCGAGGATCGAGCCAGCGGGATCGGCCAGCACCATGGCGGTTTTCGGCGATGTTTTACTGAGAAAGCGCCCGACCCCGGTGAGCGTGCCGCCGGAGCCGACGCCGACCACGACCGCATCCACGTCGCCGTCCATACCCTCCAGGATCTCGGGCCCTGTGCTCGCCTCGTGGGCGGCGGGATTGGCCGGGTTCTCGAACTGGTTAATGTAGACGGCGCCGGGCGTCCTGGCGGTGATCGCCTGAGCGAGGTCCTGGTAATAGTCCGGGTGGCCCTTGCCCACGTCCGAGCGGGTGATGACGACCTCGGCGCCGAGCGCCTTGGCATGCAGCACCTTCTCGCGGGACATCTTGTCCGGCACGACGAGGAGGGTGCGATATCCCTTGCTGGCGCCGACCAGCGCGAGACCGACTCCGGTATTGCCGGCCGTGGCCTCGATGATGGTGCCGCCGGGCTTCAGGCGCTCTTCGGCTTCCGCCGCCTCGATCATGGCGCGGGCCGGCCGGTCCTTGATGGAGCCGCTGGGATTGGCGCTTTCCAGCTTCAGGAAGAGCCTGCAGGAACCTGTGCCGAGACCTGTCACCTCGACGAGAGGGGTCCGGCCGATGAGGTCCAGAGCGCCGCGCGCAGCCATATTATCATCTTTCAGATGTGAAATAAAATATTGCGTTTCATTTCGATGTGAAACTACCTCGTCTTTACAGAGGTCAATGGCGGTTGTCACCTATCCTTCCAATCACTCAACTGCGATCTGCCGGTTTGGTGGCAGAAGCCGGCGGCTGACTTTTAGATGCGAAAACACAAAGAGCCCCGGACCTTTCGGCCGGGGCTCTTCGGGTGGTGCATCGTCAGATGACGAAGAAGTCCTTGTAGGTGAGCTTGAGGTTCTTGCTCAGCTGAGCAAATTCCACCGCCTCCCTCGAGCCGGAGCCGTCTGCATCGTAGGAGAGCACGCCTGTCTTCTTGTTGTAGATCAGGTAGTCGTCCCGCTCCCGTGCCTTGGTGCCGACCACGAAGAACTCCTGGTTCAACTCCGTCGGGCTGGACAGCGATCCGCTGCCGAGCTTCTTGAACACGGCGTTGTCGAGCAGGAAGCTGTCATCCCTGACCTTGAAATCGACGACGGTGTCGAAGTTCACCTTGCGATCCGTCGAGGCAGTTCCGAGCCTCGAGTTGAACACGAAGGCATCGCTGCCGGCACCGCCGTAGAGCCGATCGTTGCCGGATCCACCGTTGATCACGTCATCACCGGTGCCGCCATAGACCCGGTCGTTGCCTGAGTCGCCATAGACTCAGTCATTGCCCGATCCACCGTCGACGGTGTCGTGACCGGAGCCGCCATAGACCCGGTCATGCCCGGCGCTGCCGTAAACCTTGTCGTTGCCGGCGCCGCCGTAAGCCCGGTCATTGCCGGAACCGCCGTAGACCCGATCATTGCCGCCGTCGCCTTGGACACGGTCGTCGCCGCCGTCGCCGTAGACCTTGTCGTTGCCGGACCCGCCGCTGAGGCTGTCATTGCCGCCGCGTCCCCTGATCGTGTCGTTGCCGCCCAAGCCCCTCATCACGTCGTCGATGTTGTCCCTGCCGGTAAGGGTATTGGAGCGGGCCGTTCCGTCGCGGGCGACGACGTCATTGCCGGTGGCTACCGGAGGAGGGGGAGCCGGCGGAGTCACCGGAGGAGGGGCAATCGGGTTCGGCACCCAGGTGTCGCCCACAAGCTTGCCGTCCGCGAACTGCAGAACCTCGATATTGAGCAGGGTGTCCGTGCCTTCCGTCGTGCCGGCGACGGTGCGGCTCGCGAGGGTTCCGCCGATGGCGTAGTTCGCATAGTTGCCGGAAAACACGGCCGTATCGTTTCCTGCGCCGCCGTCCAGCGTATCGTTCCCGGCTCCGCCCAGAAGGGTGTCGTCACCGGCGCCGCCATTCAGCTTGTTGGCCAAGCTGTTGCCGACAATCATGTTGTTCAGTTCGTTTCCGGTGCCGATGATGGCTGGTCCTACCCCGGCGATAACAGGATCGAGCAGGGTGAGGTGCTCAACATTCTCTCTGAGAGTATACGAGATGTAGCTGTTGACGCGGTCGGTGCCTTCACCCGGCTTCTCAACCACGACATCACCCGTATGATCGACGTAGTAGGTGTCGTCACCCAGGCCGCCGGTCATGACATCGCTGCCCCTGCCGCCGTCGATGATGTTGTTGCCTGCATTGCATTAAACTCTTCTTCACTTGATCATGTCGAAGAGCTGCCCTGAGCACTGGGCGACGAGGATCAAGAGAAGAACTCCGATAAACCATAGCCACGAACCGCGCCGCTGGGGCTGAACCTGCGGGTGCGGTGATGGCTCAACATGGGGCCTGATGATCGGCACGGGAGGAGAGGGCAGGCGCTCGATCAGTTCGGCCGACGCGGCCGGGATGCTGCCGGCCGTTCCGATGAACCGAAAGCTCACGGGTATGCCGCCCACAAATCCGACCTCGGCCGGCTGAACCACGGCCTCGTGGCGAACCCACCAGTATTCCTTGCGATCGTCCATTCTGCATCCGTCCACGTCTGACAGGCTATTCTAACGCTTAGCCGCATCGGCTTGATCTGGAAATCCAGCTGCAATAGAGCCACCATGACAAAAAGGTGAGCATGCGGTTTCAGGAGATTTCATGAACGTTCTCGTCACCGGCGGGGCTGGATATATCGGCGGCCACATGGTCCTGGCCCTGCTCGATGCCGGCCACAAGCCCATCGTGTTCGACAATCTGTCGACCGGCTTCCGCTGGTCCGTGCCGGAGGGCGTGCCGCTCGTGGTGGGCGACATCGGCGATTTCGAGCTGGTTTTGCGCACCCTGCAGACCTACCAGATTGACGCCATCGCCCATTTCGCCGCCAAGCTGGTGGTGCCTGAATCCGTGACCGATCCTCTCGGTTATTATCTCAACAACACCGTCAAGAGCCGCTCCCTCATGGCGGCCGCCGTAGCCGCCGGGGTGAAGAAGTTCGTTTTCTCGTCGACGGCTGCGGTCTACGGCAACACCTCTGACAAGCCCATCGGCGAGGACGCGCCGCTCGCGCCGCTCTCCCCCTATGGCAGTTCCAAGCAACTGACCGAAGTGATGCTGCGCGACGTCGCGGCCGCCCACGACATGCGCTATGTGATCCTGCGCTACTTCAATGTGGCCGGGTCCGACCCCGCCATGCGCCATGGCCAGTCGACGGCGAATGCCACGCACCTCATCAAGGTGGCAATCCAGACGGCTCTCGGTATGCGCTCCCACATGGAGATCTTCGGCTCGGACTACCCGACGCCGGACGGAACCTGCATTCGCGACTACATCCACGTGACCGACCTGATCGCAGCCCATATGCGCGCCCTGAACCATCTCGACCAGGGAGGGGAGAGCCTTGTGGTGAATTGCGGCTACGGGCACGGTTACTCGGTGTCCGACGTGATCGAGACGGTCCGAAAAGTCTCCGGAAAGCCCGTCGAGGCGCGCTTCGGGCCGCGCAGGGCCGGGGATCCGGTGACGATTGTGGCGGATTCGACGCGCATCCGCTCCCGCCTGGGCTGGCAGCCGCGCCATGACGATCTCGCCAGCATCGTGGACCATTCCCTGCGCTGGGAAAGCATGCTCCGGGAAAGAAATCTCAAGCTGTAGAGAAGGGCAAAACCACCGGCGGCGCTAAGAACAGGTTAAGAACCTTTCCGTCAAATGCTCACCGAGCGCCAGCCGATTCCCGGCCGGCACGAGGCGGAGGTCAGGGCATGGACAGAGGTGCAGGCGTCAATGGAGTTCTGCTGCTGAACCGCCTGCTGCTGGCGGGCTGCTTCCTGCCGGGTGCCGTTGGTCGGGCCATGAACATCTCCGGCTTCGCCGCGACGCTGACCATGAAGGGTATGCCCTATGGGGATGTGGTGGCGACCGTCGTGGTCATGGCGGAGGTCTTCGGGCCGCTCGCCCTGGTTCTGGGACTGGCGCCGCGCCTGAGCGCTTCCGTGCTGATCGCCGCCCTCGTGGTGACCACCGGAACCCTGCACCGCTTCTGGGATTACGGCGGGCTGACGCGGCAGGCCGAGCAGGCCGTGTTCCTGTCCCATCTTGGGGTGCTCGCGGGGCTCCTCTTCTACACCCTGACAGGACCCGGTGCCTGGAGCTGGCAAGCTTGGTGGAAGGGCACCGTCAGCCCCTCGAAGCCGGCCAAGGCCACGAAGCGGCAGCCTTCCCGCCCGCGCAATCCGAAGCCGCGTTCGACTCCCGTCCGTCAGGCCATGGACGAGGACGAAATGGCCGATGCGGCCTGACTGCCCTGGACAAGAATCGCTTATCCCGTCAGGGTTCCTGCCTTCATTCAGCCTCTTATCCAGGCCATAAAGCCTTGACGGGCCGTGCTTTTGCGCACCGGCCGTCGTGTCTTTCCAGATTAGCAGTGGCGTCATGCTCCATTCGTCCTCGCGTTGCATTCTCGGTCTTGTTCTTGCCCTGGCGTGCGTGTCCCCGGCCGCTGCTCAGCAGCCCTCCGATCCACTGACCCGATTCCTGGATGGCGTCTTCAAGAAGCCGGCCCCTCCCGCGAGCGCCCCGCAGGCTGCGCCGCAGGCCGAGTCCGCACCGGCACCCGCCCGCCCGCAGGCCCAGCCCCGCCCCCAGCCGAGGGCGGCCGCTGCGAAGCCGCAGGCCCCGGCGCCGCAAAGGGCGGCCCAGCCAAAACCGCAGCCTGCCCCTCAGACAGCCGCGAAACCGCAGCCGAAGCCCCAGGCTCCTGCCGCCGTCACCGAAAAGCCGAGCGCTCAGCCGCCCGAGCCCCAGAAGGCGGCCGCCCCACCGCCCGTCCAGACGGCGGAACCGCCCAAGCCCGTTGAGGCACCGCCTCCGGCCAAGGTTGCCGAGCCGCCGAAGCCTGCGCGCTCGACCCCGGTTCAGGCCGCTCCAGCCGTGACCGCCGTGGCGGCACCCGCGTCGGCCCCGACGCCGACCTCGCCCCCCGGGCCGAAATCGCCCGAGGAGGCCCTCGACCGGGTGAACGCCTATTTCAACAGCCTCGACCAGCTGTCGGCCTATTTCGTGCAGAAGAACCCCAACGGGCAGCAGGCGGAGGGCAACCTCTCCATGCGCCGCCCCGGACAGTTCCACTTCGCCTATGCCCCGCCGAGCACCCTCGAGGTGGTCTCCGACGGGAAAAACGTGGCGATCCGCGACAAGAAGCTCGGCACCAACGATGTCTATCCGGTCGGCCAGACACCCCTGAAGTTCCTCGTGCAGGACAATATTGACCTGTTGCGGGACACCAAGGTCCGCGACGTGCAGGTGGGCCGCGACGGCGTGGTGACCGTCCGCTTCGACGACAGCGCCACCCTCGGCGGAACTTCCAAGATCACGCTTCGCTTCGACACCCGTGCGAATGCGCTCAAAGCGTGGACCATCGTCGATGCCCAGGGCTACGAGACCACCGTGACCTTGTCCGGCCTCAATGCGACCTATCGCCGGGACGCGCGGGCCGGCCAGTAAGCCCGTTCTGGTGGACAGGGCAGGTTTTTGGCCCCCGGGGTCTAGCACGGACGCGATTTCCGGCTAGAACTCCGCCTGCCGCCACCGCAGTGCGGCGCGTGGAAACCCTTGGCAGGTGAGCATGGTGGATAGAGCAGCCCTTGGAGCCTATGCGGGCTATGTCCTAGAGGACGCGACCATCCCCGAGCTGCCGAACCACTACCGCGGCAAGGTGCGCGACAACTACGATCTGCCGGACGGGCGCCGGATCATCATCGCGTCCGACCGCCTGAGCGCCTTCGACCGCAACCTCGCGGCCATTCCGCTCAAAGGCCAGGTTCTGACCCAGACGGCGAAGTTCTGGTTCGAGGCCACCGCCGACATCTGCCCCAACCACGTGATCGAATATCCGGATCCGAACGTGCTGATCGGGCGCAGGCTCACCATCCTGCCTGTCGAGATCGTGGTGCGCGACTATCTTGCCGGCACCACGGGCACGTCGATTCTCTCCCTCTACAAGAAGGGCGAGCGCGAGATGTACGGCATCCGCCTGCCGGATGGCATGCGTGACAACGAGAAGCTGCCGCAGACCATCATCACGCCGACCAGCAAGGCCTTCCACGGCGGCCACGACGAGCCGCTGACGCCGGCCGAGATCGTCGAACAGAACCTGCTGACTCGGGAGCAGTGGCAAACAGTTTCGGACTATGCCCTCGCGCTCTTCGCGAAGGGCCGGGAGATGGCGCGCGAGCGCGGCCTCATCCTCGTCGACACGAAATACGAGTTCGGCATCGACGAGAACGGCACGATCATGATCGCCGACGAGATCCACACCCCGGACTCGAGCCGCTACTGGTTCCTGGAAAGCTACGGGCAGCGGTTTGAGGCGGGCGAGCGGCCCGAGAGCTTCGACAAGGATTTCGTCCGGAACTGGGTGGTGGCGCGCTGCGATCCCTACAAGGACGATGTCCCGGAGATCCCGCAGGACGTGGTTCTGGAAACCTCGCGGGTCTACATCGACGCCTTTGAGCGCATCACCGGGCAGAATTTCGCTCTGCCGGATCCGAACGTGCCGGTGCTGGAGCGGGTGCGCGGGAATCTGAAAGCGTATTTCTGAAACCGGTTGACGATCTGGTCTCCTGACAGTAGCTTGCGCCCATGATCACCGGTCGCACCAATTTCACGAACTATTTTACGCCGTCCCCATAGGGCGGCTCCGTTCGGTTGCGACCAAACGTTCGATGCCGCCGCTCTCCGGCGGCATCTTCATTTGGTGATCAGGTCTCCGGGCAGCGGCTCCCGCTCAATCCCAGGAGACAGACATGAGCATCCCGAAATCCGAATTCCTGAAGACGCTTACTGAGCGCGGCTTCATTCATCAATGCACCGATCTGGCAGCCCTCGACGAGAGGCTCGCGGCCGGGCCGGTTGCGGCCTACGTCGGCTTCGACGCCACGGCGGACAGCCTTCATGTGGGAAGCCTCGTGCAGATCATGACCCTGCGCTGGCTGCAGAAGTGCGGCCACAAGCCGGTCGTGCTCATCGGCGGCGGCACATCGCAGATCGGTGATCCGAGCTTCCGCGATGCGAGCCGGCCGCTGCTCGACGGGGAGCAGATCGCCCGGAATGCTGCGGGGTTGAAGCAGGTCTTCTCCCGTTACCTCACATTCGGCGACGGGCCGACCGATGCGGTGATGGTGGACAATGCCGACTGGCTCGACCCGCTGCGCTACCTGCCGTTCCTGCGCGATTTCGGCACGCATTTCACGATCAACCGGATGCTGAGCTTCGACAGCGTACGCCAGCGGTTGGAGCGCGAGCAGCCGCTCACGCTGCTCGAGTTCAACTACATGGTGCTGCAGGCTTTCGATTTCCTGGAGCTGTCGCGCCATCATGCCTGCGTGCTGCAGATGGGCGGCTCGGACCAGTGGGGCAACATCGTCAACGGAATCGAGTTGGCCCGCCGCATCGACCAGCGTCAGCTCTTCGGCCTGACGACGCCACTGCTCACCACCTCGGCCGGAGCCAAGATGGGCAAGACGGCAAGTGGCGCCGTGTGGCTCAATGCGGAGAAACTCAGCCCCTACGCGTTCTGGCAGTTCTGGCGCAACGTCGAGGACGACGATGTCGCCCGCTTCCTGCGTCTCTTCACCGAGCTGCCGCTCGATGAGGTGCAACGGCTCGGCCAGCTGAAAGGCGCCGAGATCAACGAGGCGAAGCAGGTGCTCGCCAAGGAGGCGACAAAGCTAGCTCATGGGGAGGATGCTGCTCGCGAGGCTGCGGAGACGGCTCGACGAGCCTTCGAGGCAGGGGAGCATGCCGCCGGGCTTCCGCGCATCGATCTGCCACGGGCCGCACTCGACTCCGGTGTGACCCTCGCGCAGCTTCTGGTTCAGGCAGGGCTGTCCACTTCCAAGAGTGAAGCCCGTCGTCTCGTGCTCAACAACGGGGCAAGGCTGAACGGCGCGCTCGTGCAGGATGCTGATGCCCGTGTCACGGCATCCGATCTGACCGAGGGCGCCTTGAAGCTGACGGCCGGCAAGAAACGGCATGTTCTGGTGCATGTCAGCGAATGATGCCTCAACAGGATTGGCGGCCCAAGGACCGGGCCGCCATTCAATATCATTGGCCGGGCTGGCACGAGTTGTGGCCTGCAAACCTTCAAGCGTTCAGTGAAACCGTAGGCAGGCTTTCGACGGCCGGACGGGCGAAGAGGAAACCCTGGAACAGGTTGACGCCGGCGCTGCGCAGGCTCGAGAGCTCCGCCTCAGTCTCGATCCCTTCGGCGATGATCGTGATGTCGAGCGCTCGGGCCATCACCAGGATGCCGGCAACGATGGCTTGGCGTGCTGCGGAATCCGCAATCCCGCGGATCAGTTCCATGTCGATCTTGATGAGGTCGGTCTGGAAGTTGGCGAGAAGGTTCAGGCCCGCGTGGCCGGCACCGAAATCGTCGATGGCCGTGATGAAGCCGAGACGCCGGTATTCCGCGATGATCCTGGCAACGTGCTTCGTATCCGTCATGCGCTCGTTCTCGGTGAATTCGAACATGATCCGCTTCATGTCGAAACCGACGCGGCGCGCCGTCTCCAACGACGTCCTGATGCAGGCGGCAGGCTCATAGACGGCATTCGGCATGAAGTTGATGGAGAGCTTCGTGTCTTCCGTTGCCGGAAAGAGCCGTCCCGCCAATTCGATGGCCTTCACCCGGCAGGCCTGGTCGAACTTGTACTGCCGCTCCTCATCCACCTGGCTCAGGATGGCTCCGGCGGACTCGCCTTTGGTGCCGCGCACAAGCGCCTCGTAACCCCAGACAATTCCTCGCGCGAGATCGACGATCGGGTGGAAGGCCATTGTGAAGTCGAATGGAAGCGGCTCACCGTTCCGGCATCCCTGGCATCCTAGTCTTGTGTCGTTCACAGGCGCTTCCGTGCGGTTGCTGAAGAATTGCACAAGCCATTATGGGCAATGTTTCTTGAGATTGCCCTAACGTCATCACAAGGGAGGCTGTGATGCCCTGTGGCGGATCACCGCCGCATCGCGGCGATCTGCGAGGCCTGCCTTCCAGCCTTAGGTCGCGCGGCGTGAGGAGCGCTCGCCCTCGGCCTTGTGGCGATCCCAGGGCCAGCGTCCTTCGATTTCCACTTCGAGGGAGAAGCTCAGGAAGGTTCGGATCAGCACGATGCCGCCGAGGACGAGCAGGCTCTGGAGCGTTGGATCGATGGCGACGGTGTTGATGATGTCGGCCGCGACAAGGAACTCGAGGCCGAGCAGGATGGCGCGCCCGAGGTTTGAACGATAGAGGCTGAAGGCGTCCGACCCGGAGCGCCCCCGCAGCACCTGCCAGATGACCCCGATGGTGGCGCCCAGAAGCCCGAGGACGATGACCGCGATCCCGCCGATCTCGATGGCACGCGTCATGAGCTTCAGCGCCGGAGAGAACCATTCGTCCATGAAAGCTCCTGTGCCTCTGTCCTAGAGATTCATAGGACAGCCCGCGGAAGCCTCCAGTGGTAGGTCTCAGGTGAAACCGGCCTTGCTCGGCAGCCCCATGCGCTTGAACATCATCACCACCGGGCACATACCCGTAAATGAAGCCTGCACCAGATGGGCGCCCAGAATGCCCGTGAGCCAAAGCCAATTCATGTTCACATAGACGGCGAGCAGGACGCTGAGGATGATGAGCCCGCCGACGGTCAGAAGGATTGCGCGTTCCACTGTCATGACCATGCCTCCAGCAGAGACAGGGCGATCCTACACCTTGGGTGCGACAGGTCACTGAAGAAAAAGGGCTAGCCAGCGGCCAGCCCTTTGCTCTGTCTGGTATTTCTCAGGCACCATCAGAAGGCCGACGACACCCGCATCTCGTCCTCGACGTCGAAGAGGCGCTGCCCCTGCATCACGACCACGGGTGAGCCCACGGGCACGCGGTTGTAGAGGTCGATGATGTCTTGGTTGAAGAGGCGGATGCAGCCGCTCGACACGGATTCGCCGATGGACCACGGCTCGGTAGTGCCATGGATGCGATACATGGTATCGCGGCCGTTGTCGTAGAGGTAGAGAGCGCGTGCACCGAGCGGATTGTTCAGGCCGCCTTCCATGCCGCCGGCCCAGCGGGCGTTTCGCTCCGGCTCACGCTTGATCATCGCTGCGGTCGGCGTCCACCGCGGCCAAGTGGCCTTGCGGCCGATGCGGGCGCGGCCGCTCCAGGCGAGGCCTTCCTTGCCGACGCCGATGCCGTAGCGAATCGCGCGGCCACCTTCGCGCACCAGGTAGAGATAGCGGGATTGCGTATCGACCACGATGGTGCCGGGCTCCTCGCGGCCGTAATAGGCAACCTCGCGGCGCAGGAAGCGAGGGTCGACCTCGGAAATGTCGGTGGCTGGGAGCGGATGAGGCTCGTCGGGACGTGGCCCATACATCGCCGCATAGGCAGGGTCGATGCGGCGCACGGCCTGCTGCGGGGGAGGCTGGGTGGAGACGCAAGCCGCCAGGGCTATGGGAAGAAGCAGGACAAAGGCGCGAACGGCTCTGCGCAACAAGGATCGGCTCGGGGCCAGTGCAGCAAACATCAGTGGGGCAACCTGCAGTTTCTGGTTATTGGCATCATCCGCGACCCTGGTGGGCAGCGGTACTCCTCAAGAGACATAGTCCCAGGAGTGACGAGAAGGTGAATCTTCAGTGGCCGGAATGTGGCAGAGGGCGCCTGTGGTTTGCAAGACACAGTCTTTTGAACAGGACGATCCAATTCCCGAGGCACGAGTTAACCTCCCGACAAGGTCCGGTAAGGTCTTTGTCCCGATTCAGCTTTCAAGCGAGTGCCTCGATGCAATCCCCTCCCATCCAGATGCTTACGATCTGCGGCATCTCGGAACTGCCCGATCAGCGCGAGCGGTCCGTGACCCATGTGCTGTCGATTCTTGATCCGGACCACCCGGACCCCGAGGCCTTCGAGGCTTATGATCCGCATCACAGGACGATCCTGCGCTTCCATGACATCATCAACCCCATCGCGGGCATGATTCTCCCTGCGCCTGAGCATGTGGAGGCGGTGCTGCGCTTCGGCGAGGAGGTTGCGAAGAACCATGGCGGAGGGGCGGAAGGGCATCTGCTCGTTCACTGCCATATGGGCGTGTCGCGCTCGACGGCCGCGATGCTGACGCTCATGGCCCAGGCGGATCCGAAGGAGAGCGAGGACAGGCTCTACGAGCGACTGACCGAAATCCGCCCTCAGGCATGGCCGAACTCCCGCATGGTCGAGTTCGCCGATGGGCTTCTGTCCCGCGATGGGCGGCTTGTTGATGCCTTGCGTCGGCATTACGGACGCCAGATTCGTCGGATGCCCCGTTATGAGCAACTCATGCGCGATCTGGGCCGCGGCCGCGAGGTGGAGATGGCGGCCTAACGGTCGCCATCCGCATCAGGCCTGTCGCGCCGGTGCCTTGCCCAACGCGCCGAACTTTGCATCCGGCTTGAGGTGCACTGCTCCAGCTTCGTCGTTCGCCAGTTCCTCTAGGATCGGGCAATGCGGGCGCGTGTCGCCATGGCAGTTCCTGGCGAGATGCGTCAGGGTCGAGGCCATCTCCTGCAATTCGCGGATCTTGTGCTCGAGCACGCTCACATGCTCCAGCGCGATGGTCTTCACGTCCTTGCTCGCCCGCTCGCGATCCTGCCAGAGCGACACGAGATCGGCGATCTGCTCGACCGAGAAGCCGAGATCGCGCGATCGGCGGATGAAGCGCAGGGTATGCACGTCATGATCCGAATAGACCCGGTAGCCGGCCTCCGTGCGCACCGTCTTCGGGATCAGCCCGATGGATTCGTAGTAGCGGATCATCTTGGCGGAGACGCCGGAGGCTTGAGCGGCCTGACCGATATTCATGCGACACCTTCGGCAGTTTGAGCGGCAGGGGCGTTGCCCTGCGCGGACGGAACGGGAGCCTTGAAGCCGCGCAGCCTCAGGGCATTGCCGAGGACGAAGACGCTGGAGAGCGCCATGGCGCCCGCGGCAAAAATCGGCGAGAGCAGGATGCCGTAGACCGGATACAGCACGCCCGCCGCGACCGGGATCAGCAGCACGTTGTAGGCGAAGGCCCAGAACAGGTTCTGGCCGATGTTGCGGATCGTCGCCTTCGACAGGGCGATGGCGTTCACCACGCCGCGCACGTCGCCCGACATGAGTACCACGTCGGCGCTCTCGATGGCGATATCCGTGCCCGTGCCGATGGCGATGCCGATATCGGCCTCAGCCAGCGCCGGCGCATCGTTGATGCCGTCGCCCACGAAGGCAATCCTGCCGTGGGTTGCGCGCAGCCGCTTCACCACCTCGACCTTGCCGTCGGGCAGCACCTCCGCCAACACCTCATCGATGCCGATCCGCCGGGCGATGGCCTCGGCCGTCCTGCGGTTGTCGCCGGTGATCATCGCGACTTTCAGTCCAAGGGCATGCAGCGCCGCGATGGCTTCGGGCGTCGACGACTTGATCGGGTCGGCAACCGCGATGATGGCGGCAAGCCGGCCATCGACA
Source organism: Microvirga arabica (assembly GCF_016811235.1). GTDB lineage: Bacteria > Pseudomonadota > Alphaproteobacteria > Rhizobiales > Beijerinckiaceae > Microvirga > Microvirga arabica. The sequence goes on along the minus strand of NZ_JAFBID010000014.1, from coordinate 11,861 downwards.
GCCGCATAGAGCGGGCTCTTGCCCTCGGCGCCAAGGCGGGCGGCTGTATCGCCGAACTCCGCAATCGAGAGTCCGAGCTTCGTCATGAAACGGTCTGCCCCCACATCGACCTTCCGTCCCTCGACCATGGCCGAGACGCCGAAGCCCGGCACGGCCTCGAAGCTGTCGGTCGAAGACAGGGAGAGGCCGCGATTTTCGGCGGCTGCGACGATGGCCTGAGCGATCGGGTGCTCCGAGCGGGCTTCCACGGCGGCGACCAGCCTCAGCGCATCCGTCTCCGAGACACCGGGTGCGGTCACGAAATCGGTCAGCTCCGGGCGCCCTTGCGTCAGGGTGCCGGTCTTGTCGAGGGCGACGACGCCGACCTCCTTCAGGCTCTGCAGGGCCTCGCCCTGGCGGAAAAGCACACCGAGTTCCGCCGCCCGGCCTGTGCCGACCATGATGGACGTGGGCGTGGCCAATCCCATGGCGCAGGGGCAGGCAATGATCAGCACGGCCACCGCGTTCACCAGCGCGAAGGTGAGCGCCGGGTCAGGGCCGAGGGCGAGCCAGACCAGGAAGGTGAGGGCGGCCGCGGCCATCACGGCCGGCACGAACCACGCCGTCACCCGGTCGACCAGCGCCTGGATCGGCAGCTTGGAGCCCTGCGCCTGCTCCACCATGCGGATGATCTGGGCCAGCACCGTGTCGGACCCTATGCGGGTGGCGCGGAAGGTGAAGCTGCCAGTCTTGTTGATGGTCCCGCCCACAACCTCGGCGCCTTCCGCCTTCTGCACCGGCACCGGCTCGCCGGTGATCATGGACTCGTCGACGAAGGACGAGCCCTCCACGACCTCACCATCGACCGGGATCTTTTCGCCCGGACGCACCTGCACCATGTCGCCGGCGAGCACCTGATCGAGCGGGATCTCCAGGAGCTGGCCATCGCGCATCACACGGGCGGTCTTGGCCTGCAGGCCCATGAGGTGCTTGATCGCCTCGGAGGTGCGCCCCTTCGCCTTGGCCTCCAGGTAGCGCCCCAGGAGGATAAGCGTCACGATGACGGCCGCGGCCTCGTAATAGACATTGGCCATGCCGGCGGGCAGAAGCCCGGGCAGGAAGGTGGCCACCACCGAATAGGCATAAGCCGCGCTCGTGCCGAGCACCACGAGGGAGTTCATGTCCGGCGACCGGCGCAGGAGGGCAGGGATTCCCTTGCTAAAGAAGCGCAGGCCCGGCCCGAACAGCACGAGGGTGGTGAGCGCGAATTGCAGATACCAGCTCGTGCGGTGTCCAAGGGTCCCCATCACCCAGTCATGAATAGCCAGGATGAAGTGCGAGCCCATTTCGAGCGCGAACACGGGCAGAGTGAGAATGGCTGCAATGGCGAGCGCGCGCCGGAGGCCGGAAATCTCCGCCTCCCGGGCAGCCCGCTCTCGGTCGGTGCGATCATCGTCCTGCCGCAACGCCTCGGCCTCGTAGCCTGTCTGCCCGACGGCGTCGATGAGGCGGCCCACCATGTCCGGTCCGCCCAGATAGCGAACCGAGGCGCGCTCGGTGGCAAGGTTGACATTGGCCTCCAGCACGCCGGGGACGCGGCTCAGTGCCTTCTCGACGCGGCCGACGCAGGACGCGCAGGTCATGCCATCGATCTTCAGCTCGACGATGCTGTCGGAGGGCTCATAGCCCGCCGTGCGGATCGCCTCGGCGACGGCGGCGGGGTCGGCTCCGGCGGACCCGAGTTCCACATGGGCCTGCTCCGTCGCCAGATTGACGTTGGCGGCCGTGACGCCCTCGACCGACCGGATGGCCTTCTCGACCCGGTTCACGCACGAGGCGCAGGTCATGCCCTGGATGAAAATGTCGATCGCAGCAGTGGAGGCAGGTTTGCCGGTGGCCATGAGAGATCTCCTGATCCTGATATGGGGAGCAGGTTTAGTCCTTCCAATGATGGGAAGGTCAAGCGCTCGGGAAATGTGGCTTCACGATACTGCCAAGCCTTGGAACCGGCCTTGAAGCAGAGTCATTGATCCGACACGTTTGCTCCATACGCCGCACAAGGAGGCCTCTTGGCTTGTGCCAAGCGGGGCGGTGCCTTTACCTGTAACGACAATTGAGCCGGACCGAACCTTTGAAGCACAGCGAGAGCCCCGGGCAGACCCTTCGGATCCTCACCTACAACGTCCACCGCTGGCTCGGCACGGACAGGAAGATTTCCCCGACCCGGATCGCGGAGGTGATCGCATCCTGCCAGCCCGACATCGTGGCCCTGCAGGAAGTCCGCGTCGGGCGGGTGAGGGCCGGGGAGGTGGATCAGGCTGCAACCGTGGCCTCGGCTCTCGGCATGGACCTGCACTTCCAGCCCACGATCCGCATCCTGGGCGAGCAGTACGGCATTGCGGTTCTGACGCGCCATTCCTCGCAGGTGGTAAAATCGGGACGGCTCCCAACCCAGTCGACCAGGCCCTCCTTCGAGAAGCGCAGCGCGCTTTGGGTGGCCGTGGAGATCGACGGGCAGACAATCCAGGTGGTCAATGCCCATCTCTCCCTCCGCTCCGGGGAAAGACGAACACAGGCCTCAGCCCTGGTCGGGCCGGACTGGATCGGGCATCCCGACTGCGCCGAGCCGGCGGTGCTGCTGGGGGATTTCAATGCGCCGCCTCTTTCACGTTCCTACCGGATGATCGCCGACAGGCTGCAAGATGCGCAGTTGTCCAATTCCTTCGGTGAGCCGCAGCCGACCTTTCATACCCGCGCGCCGGTGCTGCGCCTCGACCATGTCTTCGTCACCAAATCGATCGAGGTGGTTGACGCCGGACCTGTGCGGACCCCTCTGACCCGCGTCGCATCGGACCACTTCCCTCTTTTGGCGCAGCTCCGCGTCCGGAAGCACCCCAAGGCTGCGGGTCGAGTCCGCGAAGGGGAGCTTGCCGGTGAGTTCACAAACCGTTTGTGAAATATTGTTTCAATTAGTCTAAGGTGCCTTGAAAGCGCCATCGTATGACGTAGGAATTACGCATCGTGTTACGTTATAATTTTAAATTCCCGCGGGGGCTCGGGAAGAAGGGTCACGATGAAGCTGTACTACACCCCTGGAGCCTGCTCTCTCGCGCCGCGGATCATTGCCTGCGAAGCCGGCCTGCAGATCGAGTACGACAAGGTCGACCTGAAAACCCAGACGACGGCTTCCGGCCGGGACTACATCAGGATCAATCCCAAGTGTTACGTTCCGGCGCTTGCCCTTCATAGCGGGGACGTGCTGGCGGAAGTGCCGGTGATCCTCGAGTACATGGCGGATCAGGTGCCCACTGCCCGCCTCCTGCCGAAGCTGGGATCCCTGGAGCGCTACCGGGTCAAGGAATGGCTCGACTTCACCGGCGCGGAGCTTCACAAGGGGTTCGATCCGCTCTGGACCGCTCCCATGCCGCCGAAAGCCAGGCAACTGGCCGTCAGCCACCTCCAGCGCCGCTTCGCCTATCTCGACCAGTGCCTGCAGGAGCGGTCCTATCTGGCCGGCGAGCATTTCACCGTTGCCGATGCCTATTGTTTCACCGTGCTCAGCTGGAGCCGCTTTCATCGGATCGACCTCTCGGCTCATCCGGCCGTCACCGCCTACATGACACGGGTCTCCGCCCGCCCGATGGTGAAGTGCGCCCTGGAGGCTGAGGGATTGGCGACACAGCCCTGAACAATCCGACTGACCCATTCTGCCTGTTGATTCAAAGCCCTTGCCACGAACCAGCAGGGCCGCTAGGCACCCGTTGCCATGCTTCCTGTTTCCGTCTTCATCATTACCAAGAATGAAGCCGACCGGATCGGCGCGACCATCCGCGCCATCCACGGCCTGACGGACGATTTGGTGGTTGTCGATTCAGGATCCACCGATGGGACGCAAGCCATCGCCGAAGGGCTCGGCGCCCGCGTGATCCACAATCCCTGGGCGGGCTACGGGCTTCAGAAGCGCTTCGCCGAGGACCAGTGCCGGCACCCCTGGCTCCTGAATCTCGATGCGGACGAAGTGATGTCGCCGGAGCTCCTTGCAGAGATCCGGGCCTTGTTCGCCGATGGGGAGCCCCCCTGCCAGGCCTATGGCATCAGCATCGCCGAGACCTTTCCGGGGGAAGCGGCTCCGCATCCTTTGGCCTATCGGGTCACGCCCGTCCGGCTCTACCGTCGGGATGCCGGCCGCTATTCCTCCTCGCTCGTTCATGACCGGGTTGACCTGAAGCCCGGCACTAAGACCGGCAAGCTGAAGGGTCTTGTGCATCATCGGTCCGTGCGATCCCTCGGGGATCAGCTGGCCAAGCTCAACAGCTATACCGATCAGCAGGCCATCGACTTCGAGGTGAGGGGCATCTCGATCCCGACATGGCGGGTCTATTTCGAGTTCCCCATCGCCTTCCTAAAAGCCTATTTCGGACGGCTGCATGTTCTGCGCGGCACCTACGGCTTCCTGATCGCCATGAACTACGCCACCTGGCGTCACCTGCGCCTGGCGAAGCACTACGAGCGCAAGCGCATGAATGCGCTGGCCAAGACCGGTTCGAAGGCTGAACGGGCCTAGAGCATTTTCCGGCGAAGTGGCTCCGGTTCGCCGTTTCAAAGGGCAGCGGTGACCTGGATTTCGAGCTTGTAGTCGGGATCCGCCAGCTTGGATTCCACGCAGACCCGGGCCGGGGCCTGCCCGGGGACGACCCAGGCATCCCAGACCGCGTTCATCTCGTCGTAGGAACCCATTTCGGCGAGCCAGATCGTCGCCTGCAGCAGCTTCGACCTGTCGCTGCCGATCTCGGCCACGGACTGCTCAATCTGCCCGAGAATGTCCCGGGTCTGCTCCGCAACGGACCCATCGAGCGTCGTCTCAGGGACATAGCCCGAGAAATAGGCCGTATTGCCGAGGATCACGAGGTCGCTGTACCGCGCGGCCACGCCGATGCGCCGAATGTTCGTCATGCCCTTATCCTTGCTGGTCCCTTGCATATTGCGCGCTGGATTAGCACAGCCCCTTGGCTGCCGGGAGTGGAGAGCACCCCAGGGACCCCAAGACAAGCTCAACAATTGCTGCTAGGACGGCTGAACCTGCTCCCATCCCGAGGAACCGATGCTCGCCCGGACTCTGCCCTTGATTCTCGCTGCGGCCCTTGCCGTATCCGTCTCAGGCTGCGCCCGTGGGACGGCTCCCGGATCGCTCTCCTACTACGTGGCAACGCCTGCTGCCAAGGTCGAGACGCGATGCGGCGGCGGATATCAGGTCTTCCAGAGACCCGGCGAGCCGACGATCCTAGTGGCTGCCTACGCGGTGTCCGAGGTGGCCCAGACCCTCTGCGAGCAGCGCCGCTGGGTCGTGCCGGTGCGGGCGACCGGTGTCAGGCATGAGGAAGCTGCGGTCGAGTACATCGCTACGAGCCCGCACCTGAAGGGCTGCACGGTCGTCAGCGGAATCGAGCACACCCGCCTGCATTCAGAATTCGTTCTGGCCTGCCCGGGCGTGGCGACCGGCGTTGTGAGCGTGAAGGGCTGAACGTACCTTGGCATCAACCTCAAACGTCCAACGTCAGGGTTGCTGAGGTTCTCCAAAACCCTTGTTTCGCCAGGATGCTCGAGGGCTTCAGAAAGCAGATGGCGGAGACGGAGTCCGCCATACTAGTGTCCAGCCGCATCTAGCTGCATCCGAAATTCTCCTAGAAATCAAGGCTTTTGCCCTGGCGTATGTCTTACGCAGTCCAGTTTCATCCGCTACAATCCAGCCTCAAAGGTGGGGAAGAAGGTGGGGAAGGATAGGGGCAGATGGCACGACAGCTGCACACGTTGAGCGCCAGGACGGTCGCAACACTCACAAAGCCGGGACGGCACTCTGACGGCGGCGGGCTGTACCTGAACATCACAGCCAGCGGCGCTCGCTCGTGGGTGTTCATGTGGAAGGCGGACGGCAAGCGCCGGGAGATGGGGCTTCGTCCTCTGCGGGACGTCCCACTCGCCAAAGCCCGAGAGCGGGCTGCCGAGGTTCGCCAGAAGCTGGCCGATGGGCTCGACCCCATCGCGGCACGGGACAGCAAGCCCAAGGTGATGACCTTTGGCGAGGCTGCCGATGCCTTGATTGAGAGCATGTCCTCCTCCTGGCGCAACGAGAAGCACCGCGCCCAGTGGAAGATGACCCTCACGGCTTACTGCGAGCCGCTCCGAGCCAAGCCGGTGACGGAGATTGGCACAGAAGATGTCCTGAAGGTCCTCCAACCGCTCTGGACCGCTAAGCCTGAGACGGCCTCCCGCCTGCGCGGGCGCATGGAGCGAGTGTTCGACTTTGCCCGTGCACGAGGGCAGGGGATGGGTGAGAACCCGGCCCGGTGGCGCGGGCACCTCGATGCCGTTCTGCCCAAGCGGGCGAGGCTCACACGCGGGCACCACAAGGCCATGCCCTTCGATGAGGTGCCCGTGTTTATAGCGGCTCTGCGGGAGCGGGAGGGTGTTGCTCCACGTGCCTTGGAGTTCGCCATCCTCACTGCCGCTCGGTCTGGGGAGGTATTTGGTGCTTCATGGGATGAGTTCGACCTGGAGGCGCGGGTTTGGACCGTGCCTGCGGCTCGCATGAAGGCAGGGCGAGTGCATCGCGTGCCGCTGTCAGCCCGAGCGGTCGAGATCCTGCAGGAGATGCAGAGGAAGCGGCTCAGCGACCTTGTATTCCCTGGCACGAAGCCGGGGCGTCCGCTGTCGGTCATGGCACTGGAGATGGTGCTGCGGCGGATGAAGCTTGATGTGACGGTCCACGGCTTCCGCAGCGCCTTCCGCGACTGGGCAGGCGAGCGGACCCATTTCCCGCGTGAGGTGGCAGAGGCCGCTCTGGCTCACTTGGTGGGCGATGCGGTCGAGCGGGCATACCGGCGAGGTGATGCTCTGGAGAAGCGCCGCAAGCTGATGGACGCTTGGGCCAACTTCCTTGAGCAGAAATCCCACGGCAATGTGGTGCGCCTAGGTTCTGCCCACGGCTGAAAGCAAACTACGCCAAAATAGGCCAAGTATGGAAACGTGTGGGAATTGAGGATAGCGAGGACAGGTTCTGCCGAGTCCCGCCTCGTGTCGATCCGGCAACCTTTAGGACACCGTTAACGGTTTATGTTTGTCTCATGCGGGTCAGATTGATTCGCTGCAGACCGGCCTTCTGCAGGAAAGGCCAACAACATGCAGGGCAACCAATCAATCCTTCTCTTCTTCTCGGTAGAACCCATGGAGGGCACGGTGACGATCCTGTTCTTCGTCGCCATGATCCTGTTTCCACAGAACTTCGCTGTCCTGGCCTATGCCTTCGCCGGATTGACTGTGATGAGCGCGCTGGCTCGCATCACCCTGGCCTGGCACGCCTTCCGCGACGAGCCTGATGAAAGCGATTGAGAATTCCGTAACAAGGCTTAGACAATATTAACTGTCCGATGCAGGTCAAAACGATCCGCTGAGGATTGGCTTCTCGAAAGAGAGGTCAGCGACGTGAAAAAAGGGCTGCCCCCCGACGCCAATCAGGGGACAGTCCTGGTAGGCCGAAGCCTGCGCTCATGGAAGGGAGCGGGTTAAGCCTACTGGGGGCTTGCGAGGTGAGTCAATCATTTCTCTCGTCAGCCCTGTCCGTCGTTTCATTCACAATCGAGCAATGAAAGGACGCAAGGCACATGGCTTTGCAGAGTGATAACTTACGCCTGAAGACAGACTCTTCAGCACCAACTCAACTCCCGCCGACCGGCTTTGTCCGGCTCCCCGGCATCCTTGCCCCAGTTGGGCCTATTCCCGTCAGCAGATCCACATGGTGGGCTGGCATTAAAGACGGGCGCTATCCCAAACCGGTGAAACTCGGCCCACGCATCACCGCATGGCGCGTGGAGGATATCCGCGCCCTCATCGCCGGGGCTGCGAACGACTGCTGATGTCCGAAGCTTCAAGCTTCTGAACTCATCCCACTCATGACCGTGCAAAAGAAGGCCCCGCACGAGGGCCTCTCGCACGGGGCAGGAAAGTAGAAAACTATGAATAACCTACACAAGCGGCGCTTGCGTCGCAATGAGAACCTGTGCCTGCTTCCGCTCTTTGCCTGGGCAGCATCGCAGCCACTCCGCTCCCATCCTCGTGTGGTGAAGAGCCTCTCCACGCGGTTCGGTTTGTCTCCGGCACTCGCACTCACCGTCGCAGAGCTGGCGGGCTTCAGCACGGAGGCGCGCAATGCCTAAGGATGTTGTTGAACTCCTCGTGCAGCGGCTGGACACGGGCGAGATTTTGCGTGTGAAAGGGCGTGAAGCATGGACCCTCAGCTGCCTGCTGGAAGCTGGGCAGAGCGGTGTCATTCCTCTGGAGAGACCCGCCCCGCGCTGGTCCGCATACGTTCACTCGTTGCGGAAGCGCGGGCTCACGATTGACACCATTGATAAGCCTCACGCCGGTCCTTATTCCGGAACGCATGGGCGCTACGTTTTGCGTACAACCCTCAAAGTGCTCAAGACGGTCTTTGCCGAAGACAAGCGCTCCCGTGGCTTCTCCGATGTGGTGAGAGCTGCCTACGCGCAAATCCTAGGCCACACGCCGGATCCTGCTTCCTGACTCTGAGAAGCCCAGCAGCCGGGGTTTATGCCTCGGCTGCACTCTTCCTTATCAACATTCAGAACGGGCGTCCTTGAGCTTCTCAGGGCCGCTGTGAGGCAACTCATGCCCAGACGTCACAACCACAAGGGCCGAAGCACAACAGAGCGCTTCGTGTCCCTCCCACATTGGATGCTCCGGTCACCTGCCTGGCGCTCGCTTTCGCCAGTAGCTCGTAGCGTCTTCATTGAATTGGCTGCCATCTACAACGGCAGCAACAATGGTCGCATCGCTCTTTCTGCCCGAGATGCTGCGGAGCGCGCCAGATGCTCCAAGAACACCGCCGCACGGGCATTCGCTGAGCTGACACAGAAGGGCTTCATCGACCTTTGCTCTCGCGGCCATTTCGACCGCAAGACACCGCATGCCGCAGAGTATCGTCTGACACTCCATCCCTGCGACCGCACAGGAGAGCGCTCGTCCAAGAGGTTCATGAGTTGGCATCCTGACCAGTCGAAATCTGTAGCTGGTCCCCTCAGAGGGACAGCCGGTGTCACCACAGAGACAGTAACCAGCGTCACGAAAGAAAATTGCCGGGAACTGTCCCTCTCATGTGACCGCAAACGCCGTTTGGAACCACTCAGCGGTCCCACCACAGGTACACATATAATCTACCAGATGGGGTCTGGGGTAGACGAGGCGAGAGAGCCGTCAGCAGTCGTGGTGAACCTGCGGCCAGGAGGACGTCGCCATGCCTCGTGACCGGCAGCGTTTCACCTTGGAAAGCGGACCCAAGCTGGATCTGGCAAGGCTCATCCCGAGTGGCGCGGGCAAGCCGGGCAGCCATATCCAATGCGTGCTCACCTATGGCTCGGGCGAGACCATCACGGCCATTCTGAAGCTGTCGTACTATGGTGGTCTGCTGGGGTTATCCTTTCAGGGACAGCAGCAGGCATTCTCTCTTGTTTCAGAGCCGAGGCACTTTGGCGGTTGGCAATGGTACGCCATCTGCCCAAGGACAGGACGGCGGGTTCAGGTGCTCTACAGGTGTCAATGGGCGTTGAACCTCCCGTAAATATGGGCTTTCAATTTTCCCGACCTGACGGGTGGGGATGGGCCCGGTGATCAGCCGGTCGGATGATCGTTTGCTTTGCCTCCTGGAGGGCGGCCACGGCGCCTCGGTGCTGGTGGCGGGGTGATCAGGGCTTTCGAGCGCACGTGCTCGGGAACCAGTTCGGCATGCTGGCGCAAGCGGTAGCTCGAGCCTTCGATCTGGATTACCACCGCATGATGCAGAAGGCGATCCAACAAAGCCGTGGCCACCACAGGATCGCCAAAGACCTCGCCCCATTCCGCAAAGCCGCGATTGGAGGTCAGGATCATCGCGCCTTTCTCATAGCGGGCATTGACGAGTTGGAAGAACAGATTGCCGCCTTCGGGCGTGACCGGCAGATAGCCGATCTCATCAACCACCAGCAGGGAAGCTCGGGACAGGAAGCGGATGCGCTCGCGTAGTTGCCCCTCCCGCTCGGCCTTGGCCAGGGTGGCAATGATCTCGGCCAGGGTCGCAAAGTACACGCTCTTGCCGGCTTTCACCGCCTCCACCGCCAACGCTGTCGCCAGGTGGCTTTTGCCCGTGCCGGGTGGCCCCAGAAGATGCACCGCCTCGGCCCGGTCGATGAACTTGAGCTCCGCCAGCGCCAGAATGCGATTGCGGTCGAGTGAGGGCTGGAAGGCAAAGTCAAAGCTCGCCAGCGTCTTGACCGTGGTCAGCCGCGCCATCATCAGGGCCGCCTTGATGCGCCGGCTCTCGCGCAAGGTCAGCTCTTCCAACAGCAGGTGATCGAGGGCCTCAATGCTGTTGATCTCGCCCTGCTCGATGCGCCGCAGCGTCGCGTCGAGCATCTCCAGGGCGCGGGGCATCCGCAGGCCGACCAGACTCTTTCTGATGCTCTCGAGAGTGGGGTGTGCATGGCCTGTCATGACCGCCCTCCCGCAGCTGCCAGGCAGTCCGCCACCGCTTGGTAGAAGTCCAGCGAACGGCGCGCGACCCGATCCCCCAGGCGTCCGACCACAATCTGCTCGGACGAAGTGCAGGACGTCTTTGCGGTCAGCCCCTGCCGGTGCGCCGGATCGACCCGGGACTGGCGCCGGCCTTCGAGCACCGGATGCACGGCTACCAGCCGGCCCTGATCGAGAATACGGATCTGATCGGGCAGTTGATGCACCTCGACGATGCGCCGGGTGCGGTCCGGAACGCTGTAGGTGTTGCCGCCCACCGACACGAGCCCCTCGTGACTAACCCGCCGTTCGAGCTTGAGAAGGGCATCGAAGGGCGCGGCCGGCAGGGGCTGCAACTCCGGCTGCTCAGCCGCAAAATCCTCCGCAACGATCCGTTGCGTTGTGCCGTGCAGGCGGGCATTGGCCACCGTGTCCAGCCAGTCGCGCAATTGAGCATTGAGGTCGTCGAGATTGCAGAAGGAGCGCGCCAGGAAGAAGTCCTGCCGGATATAGCTGAAGGGCCGTTCGACCTTGCCTTTTGTCTTGGCTCGATACGGCCGGCAGGCTTTGGGCTGGAAGCCGTAGTGCTGGGCCAGGGCGAGCAGGGCCCGGTTGTAGATGATGTGGCCTTCGCCGTCCTCACCGGTCACGGCGGTCTTCATGCGGTCATAGAGGATCTCGAGCGGCACGCCGCCGATGCTGTCAAAGGCCAGCATGTGACAGCGCAGCAGGGTTTGCAGATCCTGGTGCAGGACGAAGCGCGCGAAGATGTAACGCGAGTGGCCGAGCACCAGGGAGAACAGCCAGACGATGCGGGTGATCTCCGGCTCGTCGGTGAAGGTGATGACGAAGCGAGCAAAGTCGACTTGCGCCTGTTGGCCGGGCGGCGTCTCGAAGCGGATTTCGAAGGGCCTGGGCTGATCAGCGGGACGGACGCTGGCGAGAAAGCGCTTCACGGCCGTGTAGGCGCCCTGATAGCCTCGGTCACGGATCTCGCGGGTGAGCCGAACCGCACTCAGGTCGGGAAAGGCCGTGATGCGCTCGCGCAGGTAGTCGTGGTAAGGCGTCAGCTTGCCGAGGCGTCCCACCCGACGTGGGCCGTAGACGGGCGGCTCGAGGCCGCGGGCGATGTACTTGCGGATGGTCTTGGGATCGCGGCCGGTGCGGCGGGCGATGGCTGAGATGGACAATCCCTGACGATGAAGGTCCAGGATCATAAGCACTTCTCCAAGCTGGATCACCGTCGCCGCTCCCGTCCGTTCTCACACGGAGAGGATCATCGGTGACGGCGGGAGCGCCTGCACGGCCAGAGCGTGCCTCAGGCC
>NZ_JAFBID010000149.1 GCF_016811235.1 Microvirga arabica | reverse complement strand
GGTTTAACTATCAGCCGACTGCCCAGATCTCCACGTTAGAGGCAGAAACTGTGCTGCGGCGTCGCTGAACGTGTGATGGGAGGGCATCCTGGTCATTCTCTCGCGCGAGGGTTTTCGTCCCACGCCATTGGCCTCGCGCAGAAGGTCCAGCATGGAGGCGGCCACGGAATAATCACTATGGCTGTGCCAGAATGCGTGTACCCGGTGTATGGCCTAGAAGCCTAATCCCATGCACGGACCTTAACCTCCGCAAGCGCCCTGGTTGAGGTCCTGCTCGTTCAACCGCTAAACTGGCCAGAAAGTATCATCCTCCTGAATTGCCGATGAGGATGCATGGCGAAGCCGCAAAGCAGACCAACAATGCATCTCAGTTTGTGTGACGGACACGACGCAGCACACATGTCGCTTTGATTACGGCTACGCTATCTCGGCGATAGCTACCGCTGCAGTCGATCTGAAACGATCAAGGATGGCCCATGACCTGGCAACGGTTTTCGCTCTCTCGTGCGGCGCACTCTGGAAGGCTTGCCTCATCCGTGTTCGGCGTTACGAGGTGGTGGGGCATGGTTGGCGCTCTGGTTCTAGTGGGTGTCACGACGTACTTGTTTACCGGCTCTGCAAACGACCAGTCTGCAATCAACCACCGCCTGTCGGATTTAGCAGGCGCTCACTCCATCACCGATGCTCCTCGTACGGCAGCTTCAGCTCCGACCGCGCGGCTTCCCAGCATGGCTGGCAGGTGGCAGAACTTGCCACTGCTTGCGGCGCAGCAATCTGCCGATTTCTCCCTAAGCGGCGAGGTCAAGGCTCTTGCACTCCAGGTTGCCTTTGAGCGGGAGAGGGTGCGCGCTGACGCTGCACAACGGCAGTTAGTGCCCCTTCAAGAACAGGTTGCCAGTCTAGTCGAACAGCAGAGAGAGGTAGCAGGGATCCAGGAGCAGCTCGCTGACCTGAAGGGAAAGCAGGAGGAGGTGATCGTCCTCCGAGAACGCCTTGCTGAGGCAGACGCGAATACGCGCCGGGTGGTCGAGCATCTAAGAGCCGTTATCGAGGAGAAGGAGCGGGCAGACAAGGCACTGTTGCGGGTCACCGCGTCACATGAGCAGCTTGACGATCTGAGAGCAAGCGTCGTTGAGGCCCAGAAGGCAGCAGAGAGCGAGAAGCAGAAGGCGACCTCCGCCCTTGAGGAGCTGGAGGCAGTGAAAGGTCAGCTTGCTGCCGCGCGGCGGGAGGCAGCAAGTTCCCTCCGGGAGCAGCACGCCAGCCTGGAAGCTAGCGAGGCGCAGATAACCGAGCATCGAAGAGCCGCTGTTGAGGAGAAGAAGCGCGCGGAAGATGCACTGGCGGAAGCCGCCGCGTCGTATAAGGAACTGGAGAACTCGCATAAGCAGCTTGACAATCTTAAAGCTAGGGTCGTTGCGGCCTGGACAGCAGCAGCCAGCGAGAGGCAAAGCGCTATTTCCGCCCTTGAGCAGCTGGAGGTCGTCAAAGGTCAGCTTGCTGCACGCACCGCATCGGAGAGCGATAGGGAGGAGACCGCGAGCCAGTTGCACCAGAATCAGGAACACATTGTTATTCCTTTTCTCAACAGTCGCCGGGAACTGCTTCCAGCAACTCGGATCTTCCAAGTCCCTCTGCCTCTGGAGGCGGTTACGGCTTCACCAGGCGAGCTAGGAAAAGATGAAGAGCGTGCTACGCGACAGAAGAGCCGTAGAGGCACAATGAATGACAAGGCTCGGCAGGTCTCCCTGGAGTCCGCAGGAAAAACACGCGTTAGACCAGACAATGATACGGTGACTGCGCCCATTCCCAGCGGCAGGAACCGAACCGAGCCTGAAGCAACCAAGATCAGCGAACGTAGGCGAGAGGCCCGACACCAAAGCGTCCAGCCGGTTGAGAAGCCTTCGCCCGGAGCGGGCCGACCAGGCCGTTTGCCCACGCAAGATGCTTCTGATGATTTTATGGTGCGCAACCCGGACGCTCTTGGCCTACCAAGTGCCTTGCTCCCTGACAGCAGGCTTTGGTGAGCTATAATCGCTTCAATGTCTCAAGAGGCGTAACACATGATGTCTCTGGGAGACGGGGCAACCACAACCAAGCTACCGAGATCTGCGCAAGGCAGGGTTTCTAACACAATGATCACGAGGTTGCGCCACAGCCCAACACACCACATGGGAAGCGCAAAAGAGCCATGCACAGTGCGCGCGCAATCGGCTAAACCGACCAATATGACACCAAAGGTTCTCTTTCGCTGGGTTGCATGGCTGCTCGTCCTTGCCATTGCGGTCCTCACCCTCTCGCCCGTTGAGCAGCGGCCCGTCACTACCGCTCCGGTTGGGTTGGAGCGGTTTGCTGCCTTTGCAGTCACGGGAGCTGCTTTCTGCTTCGGCTACCCGAAACACCGCCTCCCCATCCTTGTGCTGCTGGTCGGGATCATTGGCTGTCTTGAGGCCGCTCAAACCTATGTTCCTGGCCGCCATGGCCGTCTTCCGGATGGTCTGGTGAAGGCATCGGGCGCTCTCCTGGGGGCCGCTTTAGTTATGCTCGTTCGTGCCATGGCGGGCAATGAACGCAACACCAGGAGCGGTGAGGACGTTTAGTTTAGCTTTACCCGAGAAGTACGTCCTGTTAGGGCTATCGGATGCTGGCGATCGCCACCGGACTCCTCTGGCAAGATCAGGACGCAGACAGCGCGCCCTTGAGAGGCCAAGATGTCTGCGGCATCGAAGGCCCAGGTCTCAGCCTCCTTGCGCGTGGGATAGGAGATCGCACACAGATCTCCAGCCGTGACTAACCATTCACTCTGGATCTGGAAGACAACGAAACGCTCCGTGTGGATCAAGTGCATTGTCGCCTCCATTTGAGCTCGGCAACAGGGACGGTAACGTGCCATTTCGCCGAGGCAGGTGCTTGATGGGAGAGCCTGTCAAGGGGCTGTCCCGAAGAGTGCCCTTCCTCGCCAGGAATTCGGGCCTCCAAGGTTCCTCCTCTCCAGAAGGTGCCAGCTACAAAGAATTAGGTGTAGGGGCTCAACAGCGCGGCACGGAAGCAGATGCCTTGCACCGAGAGCACGATCTGACTAGTCGCAGTCGTCGTAGTGCCAATTGTTATAGCTTGAAGCACGGCCCAGCCGGTGGACCGTCCAGCCTATGTTCACGAAGCTGCTCAACAGCCTCCTGATCACAAAAAGGGGAGTGCCTGCTAAATTATTCGCATTCGGTGGGAGCAGGTGGGTCATGATGAAGCCCTCTGTCGATGTAACCCCAGCCGGATCGAGCCTCTGCTCGAAAGTTTGAACGCGCAATTCAGCGTAAGGGCTACCTCAACAGGAAGCCTGGCTGTGGGAAGGAAGACCTCTGCGAACTCCACCTGATGCGGTCATGCAACGTTGGGGTGCCCAGGACCTTACCTGCGAACATCGCTCCGGTTGTGCCGCAGTCCTGTAGCTAGGAGAAAAGCATCAGAGCACAGCCGCCTGCGATGAGCAGCAACGGCACGCCCGATCCAGTGTCTTCTCCTCTTCCACATATGCCTTTCGGAACTACAGCGAGGCAAGCTCGCGCAGGGGCAAATCTTGGCAGGCTGGTGTCGCAACAAAGGCCAGAACAGGGTAGTGCCGCAAATTGATGCCAACGTAGCGGTTCAGCTTGTTCCAGTAGTAAATAAGCCGTGTCCGCACCGTAGGCTGTTCAGAGAAGATCTCGCCAGAAAAGAGATAAAACAGTTGGTTGTCCTTGGCGACTTGAGCAACAAGCGACTGGTTCCAGCCCTGAGGGTCAACCTCGGTCACCTGAACCCGGCACGCCCCTGCCGCGCCTGACACCCACGTCAAGTCGTTGTGGGTCGCGGGCCGGTAGCTCGTTTGGAAACCCTGCTGCTCCAGCAGCAAAGCCAGTTCTGACCAAGCCACGGTCGGCTTGGGGCCAACCACGCGGGTGAGCGTCACAACCTTCAGAGACAGGCTGATGACCAGCACAAGCCCGAACACGATGCTAAATACGGGTCGTACAATGGTCATATCAAACCCCAAAGACAAATGCTCACAGGGAACGCGGGGATGTAGCTTGGGTTGTCCAAGGCAGTCATGTCCGACCTTCCGATGCGGCTGGATCGTTCGCAGATACCTGAGTCTTCGCCCATAGGTGATCGTTGCCCATCCCGGAGTGTCGGAGAGTTCTGTGCATCGGAGATGTGATCTGCCACCAGAGGTCGGAAGCCCGTGCATCTCGGACTTCCTTAAGACCTACTTGCATTCGGTCGTAGCCTCGTTTCGGCATCCTGGTATGGGTTCCAAAGAGCCGGTCCCAGACCGGGAACACTGAGCTGTAGTTGCTGTCGGTTTCAGGTTGATAGGATGAGTGGTGGATCGCGTGCATGTTAGGCGTTACCAGAACCCGGTCAACGTGCCTGGGCAACCGCATGTTGGCGTGAGTCAAGGCACTCATCACGGCCTCGGCCAGTTTGTAGAGAACCAGAACCCACGGGGTGATTCCCAGCGCAATCACAACGGGCAGGGTAATCAGAAGAACAAGAACCAATTCGCCAGGGTGAGAGCGCACGGCTGTCGAGACGTCCAAGTGAGTATCCAGATGGTGGACCCGGTGCAGCCGCCAGAACAAGGGCACCTTATGCAGCAACACGTGAATGACATAGTCTGTAAGGTTAATAAGCGCGACGCTGCACAGGACTGAGATCCAATCTGGCCAGGAGACGGCATTCAGCACTCCCACGTGGTTATCATGCGCCCACTCCGCTGCCCAGAAAATCGAGATCGGCAGCCAGGGCGGCAGGAACACATTTACCAGACCCAGCCCAATGTTTGCAGGCCAGCGGCGTTGCCGTTCAGGCGCTTGCTCAAAAGGTGGATGGACGGTCTCGATTGCGCTCAGGACTGCAAACAAAGCGAAGAGCACGCCATATGGAAGGAGCTCTCCATCAAGTTTCAACCATGTCGCAAAGCGTTCGAGTGCTTCCAATGGGCTTCCCTCGATTTCGGGTAAACGCGCATCCCTCGGTGGGCCTAGAAGGCATGGCACATCAAAACAAGAGAACGCATCGCTGCCTACTCCTCCGGAAGAGTACAAATTCACTATCCCGAGTATCCCTGCGGGCATAACTCGACAGTGATGGCATGCCGCCCGTAGCCTGTGCGAGCGGGAACAAAGATAGGAGGATCATATGCTTAGATCATCGACCAACAAGCTCGGCTTTGCATTCTTCGTATTCACGTTTGGTATTGGCACGAGTGGTGCTGCGCTCGCGGGACTGGCGGCCCCTCCATCGATGGGAGCACCCGGGCTGCGGATTCCGATGAAGCCGGACGCTTATTCCAAGGTGAAGCCGGACACCCATTCCGATTTCATTCCGGACAGTGTT
>NZ_JAFBID010000148.1 GCF_016811235.1 Microvirga arabica | reverse complement strand
AAACACTTGCTCACGATCAGATGAAACGGGCGCTCACCATCGCGTGAAATCGCCGCTCACGATCAGCGAAATCCGCAGCAATGTCACCAAGATCACGGCAGGCAGCCTGAAAGACCGCGATCACGCTGCCACTGCTGTTGTCACAGCGGTTGAAGATCGAATTGGCAAGCACCATGAAGCGCCAGAGAAGATCCAGCGCTTCAGCTGCATCGACTTTGGCTACCTGACTGATGGCCTGTCTCTGGGTCTCGAGATCCGTGACAAGGGCCTTGCGCTGGTGCCAATCGACGAACGAGCGGGAGCGGGCAATGGTGGTCAGGCGCTTGCGGATCTCCTGTGCCATATCGGCAGGGCTGGCGGCGCCGGCCAGTTCCAACCGCAGGCGGCGTTGGGCGGCTGCATTGCCCCGGCTGATCTCGATCAGCAGTGCAGCCAGGCGCTCGGACCCAAGCGCCTCAAGGTTCTTCGCGTTCAGAGTTTTGCGTGAGGCCATGTCGCATCCTAGGTGCGTCCAGGGCTCTCATGTATGGGTCAGGCGGATCACGATCAATCGGTAGTGGTTTGCTCGCGGCGAGGGGGCCTGAACGTCCCACGTAAATCTATTATAACATTTCGCATAACAAGCATTATGGAACCTCGGTGCAGTGACTCTCTTACACCGCAAAACAATCAAGTGACCCTAGCGCACGCACGTTAAGGAACTTGCGTCTGTCGCTTATCCCATGGGTGGAGCCACGCCTCTCACTGTGCTTGAGCTTCCGTTGACCTTGTCTGCTGGCGTAGGCTTGCTGTGTCCAATCCAAGTGCCGTGACTGGTATCACACTCCGTTGAGACCCGTCGGTTGCCTTCTGTCCAGTGCTGGTGTCTTCGCGGCCGCCTGAACCGTGTGATTCTGTAGCAGCGCGCTCTCTCTTCTGAGGGTGCTTTGACGGGTATCGGCTCGCTACCAAGCTATTTTGCCTACGCCTCATCCCTAATGCTCAACAAAGAGACAGGTCGTGAGTGCCAAACCAGCATTGGACCAATTGCTTATTGGTTAGGCTGCGATTTACGTTAGCCTTGTTGTTGCACAGTTTCCTGCATTCAAAGTCCGTGAGCTTGGACGCCAATTAGAAGATTGGTTTAAAATGGCTACACCTGATGTCAGCGTCTATCTCCTTACCCGATAGTTCGAACTTCGCTCTGGGGCGCTTACGAGCTCTCCTTGAAGACGGCTCCCTCGAGCCTGGCGCTCGACTCCCGCCGGAGCGAACCTTGGCGGCGCAGATCGGCATCAGCAGGCAGACGTTGCGGCGGGCGCTCGAGGTACTGGAGGCGGAAGGGCGGATCTGGCGCCATCAGGGTAAGGGAACTTTCCTGGGGCCTCGCCCGGTCCACCCCCAGATGGGGCTCGAAGAGTTATCGAGCCGCACCAATCCTCTTGAGGTAATGAACGTTCGCCTGGAGATCGAGCCGATCCTTGCGCGTCTGGCCGCACTGTACTCCTCGAATGGTGACGTAGAGCGGCTCTTTCATCTTGTTCAGAAAACGGCTTCGAGTTCGGACGCGGACGCCTACGAAC
Source organism: Microvirga arabica (assembly GCF_016811235.1). Taxonomy (GTDB): domain Bacteria; phylum Pseudomonadota; class Alphaproteobacteria; order Rhizobiales; family Beijerinckiaceae; genus Microvirga; species Microvirga arabica. The sequence continues at coordinate 4,101 of NZ_JAFBID010000148.1, read as the reverse complement.
TCTGGGACAGCGCCTTGCACCGAGCCATCGCGGAGGCTGCTGGCAACTCCCTGCTGCTGGCCATCTTTGATCTGGTTGATCGCATCCGCCAGGACATGAACTGGCAGGCTTTACGCGAGCGGGCTCGCTCCAAAGACAAGCTGTCGGCTCAAGTTGAGCAGCACCGGCAGATTGTTACGGCCATCGCGCAGCGCGAGGCCCACGCGGCGGAGCAGGCCATGCGAGAGCATCTGGAACTCGTACGTGACGGTCTTTTGAAAGTCATGACACGCCCCCTGCCTGACCAGATCGACGGACAAATTCCGGGACCACCCGTGTCAAACAAGAACAAGGACAAGCTTCGCCATGGTGCATGAGGCGGCACGACGACCGATCACCGAGATCCACCATCCCAGCAATGCAGCCCTCGATTCCGAACGGCCGCTGCTGAGCGTCCAAGGGCTGTCCATCCGCTTCGATGGAGCCCCGAAGGACGTGAACGTCGTCGACGACGTCAGCTTCTCGGTGCGAAAAGGCAAGACCCTCTGCATCGTCGGCGAGTCCGGCTGCGGCAAGAGCGTGACGTCGCTGGCCCTCATGGGGCTCCTGCCGACCCCTCCGGCAAGGATCGTGGCAGGCTCGGCCACCTTCGATGGGCAGAACCTGCTGACGCTCACCGAGCGTGAACGGGCGGATCTGCGCGGGGATCGGATGGCGATGATCTTCCAGGAGCCGATGACCTCTCTGAACCCGGCCTTCACCATCGGCGACCAGATTGCCGAGGGCATCGTCCGCCATCGCAAGGTTTCCAAGGCCGAGGCCATGGAGCGGGCGCTCGATATGCTCAAGAAGGTGCGCATTCCCGCGCCGGAGAAGCGCCTGCGCGCCTATCCGCACGAGATGTCCGGCGGCATGCGGCAGCGCGTGATGATCGCCATGGCACTTGCGAACGATCCGGAGCTCTTGATCGCTGATGAGCCGACCACCGCGCTCGACGTGACGATCCAGGCGCAGATCCTCACCCTCATCAAGCGCCTGCAGGAGGAGACCGGGACGGCGATGATCCTGATCACGCACGATCTCGGCGTTGTGGCCGAGGTCGCCGATGAGGTGGCCGTGATGTATGCAGGGCATGTGGTCGAAAGCGGGCCGGTCGAGGCCATCTTCGAGGATCCGCAGCACCCCTACACCATCGGCCTCATGGGTTCCGTTCCATCGCTCGGCCGCCGCCAGGGGCGCCTCGCAACCATTCGCGGCACCGTGCCTCCCGCCGAGTTAATGCCCAAGGGCTGCCGCTTCACGCCGCGCTGCCCCTTCTCGGACGCCCGCTGCGGCAATGAGCTTCCGCCCCTCGGCGAGATCCGGCCCGGCCACCTTGCCCGGTGCTGGTACGCCCCCGTCGAACAGAAGCGTGGAGCAGCCGCATGAGCGTGATGGCAACCACCGGCGACATCATCCTTGAAGGCGTGGACCTCAAGAAGCACTTCGGCAGTGGAGGCTTGCTCTCCTCTCCCACAGTCGTTCGTGCGGTCGATGGCGTATCCCTCGACATCCGCCGCGGAGAGACGTTTGCCATCGTGGGCGAATCCGGTTGCGGCAAGTCCACTCTCGGCCGCCTTCTCCTCCGGCTCATCGAGCCGACCGCCGGTGACGTGCGCTATGAGGGCCGCTCAATCCTGAAGCTCAGCAAAGGCGAGCTGCGCCGGTTACGCCGCGAGCTCCAGATTATCTTCCAGGATCCTTACGCTTCGCTCAACCCACGCATGAATGTCGGCGACATCATCGCGGAGCCGATCTGGCTGCATAACTTAGCCAGTGGTTCTGCGAAGCGCGATCGGGTTGCGGATCTCATGCGCACGGTCGGCCTCCTTCCGACCCACGCCGATCGCTACCCGCACGAATTCTCCGGCGGTCAGCGCCAACGCATCGGCATCGCCCGGGCGCTCGCGGGAGATCCAAAGCTGATTGTGGGTGACGAGCCGGTCTCGGCCCTCGACGTCTCGATCCAGGCGCAGATCATCAACCTGCTGGAGGATCTGAAGGATCGCTTCGGCCTCACCCTGGTCATCGTGGCCCATGACCTCGCCGTGATCCGGCACATGAGCGACCGGGTGGCCGTCATGTATCTCGGCGAGATCATGGAGCTGTCGGAGACCGACGCGCTCTTCGACAATCCGTTGCATCCCTACACCCAGGCTTTGTTGGCCGCGATCCCGATCCCAAGCCCTTCAAGCCGGCAGCCGAAAGCGCTCCTGCAAGGCGACGTGCCGAGCCCGGCCGCCCCGCCGTCCGGATGCCGCTTTCACACCCGCTGCCCTCATGCGCGCCCCGTCTGCAAGGAGCAGCACCCTGCCCTCGAGGCAGCGCCCGATGGGCGACGCGTGGCCTGCCATTTCTGGCGCGAAATCCAGGGAGCGGGAGCCGGTTCCATCAGCGCCCCGCCCCCGAGCGCAGCGCTCGCAAAGCGCCTGGCGCTCTACCAAACTTGGCGTGAACGGCAGGATAAGCCCGTCGCGACGAGCTCATAAGCCCAGAGGAAGAGAGAACGAAGACGATGAAAAAGCTACCCTTGATCACCCTCGCCGCAGCGCTCCTGATGAGCACGGCCGCCTCTGCACAGACCCTGCGCGTCGGCCTGAACGAGGATCCCGATATTCTGGATCCCCATCGCGCCCGCACCTTTGTCGGACGTCTCGTGTTCACGTCGCTGTGCAACAAGCTTGTGGACCTTAATCAGGATCTCAAGTTTACGCCGGAGCTCGCGACTGAGTGGAGCTGGAGCGATGACGGCAAGTCGCTGACCTTCAAGCTGCGCCCTGGTGTCAAGTTCCACGACGGCGAGCCCCTGAATGCCGCCGCCGTAAAGGCTAACCTAGAGCGCGCCCGCACGCTTCCGGACTCCCTTCGCAAGAGCGAGCTGACCTCCATCGACAATGTCGAGGCGGTCGACGACCTGACCGTGAAGGTCAATCTCTCCCGCCCTGATGCAACTCTGCTTGCGCAACTTTCCGACCGCGCCGGCATGATCTTGTCGCCAAAGGCTTTTGCCTCGGGCGATTTCGGCCAGAAGCCCATCTGCTCGGGCCCATACAAGTTCGTCGAGCGCGTGCAGAACGACCGTATCGTCCTCGAGAAGTTCGCCGACCATTGGGATGCGAAGAGTTTCAACTTCGAGCGGGTCGTGTTCCAGCCGATTCCCGACACAACGGTGCGCCTCGCCAACCTGCGCTCCGGCAATCTCCATCTCGTCGAGCGGATTGCACCCAATGACGTCGCTACTGTGAAGGGTGACGCGCAGCTGACACTCGCGTCGGTCAGCGGCCTCGGTTACCAGGGCTTGACCATCAACACCAACAACGGCGAGCGAACCAAGACGCCCCTGGGTCAGGATAAGCGCGTGCGTCAGGCGCTCGAACTCGCAATTGACCGCGACGTGATCAATGAGGTGGTGGGTCAGGGCATGTTCCCGCCGGCAGGTCAGCCGTTCCCGCCGGCCAGCCCTTACAACAACCCGAAATTTGCGGCTGAGAAGCGCGATGTCGAGAAAGCCAAGCAACTGCTCAAGCAGGCGGGTGTCGATCGGGTGAAGTTTGAGCTGACCTTCGGCACCAGCACCACCACCCAGCAGATCGCCGAGATCATCCAGGCCATGGCGGCCGAGGCCGGTTTCGACATCACGCTGCGTCCGACTGAGTTTGCGGCCATGCAGAAGGAAGGAATGGCAGGCAATTTCGACGTCAACCTGATTGCCTGGTCCGGCCGCGTGGATCCCGACGGGAACATCCACCACTTCGTGACCTGCAAAGGCACCACCAATGATGGCCGGTACTGCAATTCAGAGGTCGACCGGCTGCTCAACGAGGCGCGCACGGTGAACGACGAGGCTAAGCGCAAGGGGCTTTATGATGCCGCGCAGGCAATCCTGCAGGATGAGCTGCCGCTGATCTATGTGTACTACCAGCCCTGGCCTTTTGCTCACACGAAGAAGCTGCAAGGGTTCAAGCCTTCCCCAGACGGCATGATCCGCCTGAAAGGTGCGAAACTGGCCTCCTGATCGCATGATAATCGCGTGCCCGGTCACAGGACCGGGCACGCCCTCCCTACTCTGATGCAGGTTCCTTA
>NZ_JAFBID010000147.1 GCF_016811235.1 Microvirga arabica | reverse complement strand
CGAATCCCGTTTTGTGGGCTTCAACACCCGGAGACTACGCCACCCTCTCAAAAGTCCACCACATCCCAGACGGCACCGCTTCTGTGCCGACACGGCTCTGATCTCCAAGTTGGGGTTGAGACCGGTCCGCTGATGCCTTGGCTCGTGCGTGGATTACGCGCCAGGGGCATGGAGGTGGTCTGCCTCGATGCCCGCCATGCCAAGGCAGCTCTGGCGATGCAGCTCAAAAACTGACCGCAACGATGCCGAAGGCTTGGCGCAGATCGTCCGCACCGGCTGGTATCGCAGCGTCCATGTGAAGTCCTTCAAGGCGCATCGGCTCCGCGCCCTACTCGGTGCCCGCTGACAGCTGGTGGGCATCACCACACAGCTGTCCAACCACATCCGCGGCATCCTCAAGGTCTTTGGCCCGGTCGTCGGAATGGCCCATGGCCGTACGTTCTCTGAGCGGGTCGAGACCCTAGTGGCGGACCAGCCCGAGGTGGCCGGGATCGTGCGGCCGATGCTGCAGGTCTGGCGCGACCTGAAGGACCAGATCACTCGCTTCGAAAAGGCCGTGCGCCAGGCGGGGCGTCAGCTAGTCCACTCCAACGAGCCCCGATGAGAGAGCGATCGAAAGCCGCACACCTCTCCTGTATCCCGAAATCGAGACTTCCTCCCGAGGATTCTTGAGCACAGCATCCAATCCGCAGGACAACCTCTGCCTTAACGAATGAACGCATTCCCTATTGCACTTCTTATTGAACTACTCGTAGTCCCTCGTTACATATGATAATCGTTGGACGTGCCTGGCGAGATCATAGATGAGGCTCATATGGACTAACCTGATCGCGCCTATCCTTGCGGCCCTCATTTGCCTGCATCCTGCGGATACTGCACAAGCTCGCATGAACGAGACGCGTCAATCTGTCGAGGATTCTACCGATACTCCAAATATCCAACGCGCTGATGCTACAACGTCTGTCTACCGCCAACAGCAACCATACTTAGGGGCAGTCGCCACCCGAACTCAGATTCCCGCAGTCCGATCGGCTACGGCGACGAGTATGATGGGTTATACCTACCACGACACTCGCGATGAATTGACTGCTATCAAGCTACTATTCACAAACTGGTATGTTAACTCGCGCGGTAATGAAATGGGCTCAGGAGGGCCGCTTTTCATCAGGGCAAAAATCGAGTATCCAGCGGGTATTTTCACCGACGTGACTTTCGATGGGAGGGAGCCGGGCATTGCGCCTGATGGAGCCTCTATCGTGTCCGATTTCACCCAGGTTCATATTCCAGCATTCAAGCGTTTCAAGGTTCATGTGAAGCGCGTGTGGTCCGGTAGTGGGAGGGCAATCTATAATCAAAGTTGGGCACATTCGCCTGAGGACACCCTATTGGTTGGCCCTGACAGTGAGACGGTCCCACTTGGCTCAACACTTCTGTCAAATGCCAATGGCTTGGCGGCACCTCCGGCAGCGATCCTCGGCATAACGACACGGCCGTCCATGCTGGTCATCGGCGACAGTAACGAAGTCGGAACTGCGGACACCTATGATAGGTCTGGTCTCGTGGGCAAGGTGAACCGGCTTTTCGGCTCCCGGATCGGCTACATCAACGCCGCACGAGGCTCAGAGAGCAGCTACAATTTTGTTCAGAGCCACTCAAGACGCGTCCAGCTTGCAGATTATACGACCCATATCTATATCGGCCATACCACAAATGATACGAACTTCATTACGCGCGACGTGATAAGGTATCTTGAGGTGATTGCCAGGTACTTCCCTGAAAAGACTCTAATCTCCTCCACGGCATCTCCCATTACTTCATCTTTAGACGGTTGGAAGACCCTTGAGCAGCAGACACCACGTGGGAACGAGACAAAGCGGCTAGAGCAGAACCGGTGGAGGCGCGGAAACGAGCATCCCTTTCATCACATGCTTGAGTACGCCGACCGAGTAGAGAGCACGCGGGATAGTGGTCGATGGAAGGTTCCAGGATATACATCAGATGGTGTTCACGGGAGTCAGATTGCAGCATTGGCGGCTCTGGAAGACATGTTTGATTTAGGCTTGGTTGCATTTGAACCCGTCGGCGACACAACACCGCCGACGATCCTCTCAGCAGGACATATCAAAGCAAAGAGTAGCGAACGTGTAGTCACAACTCTCGAAGCTGACGAGAGTGGGACTTGGTCAATTCACGGCGGCCGTGACGCCGCTAGGTTCACTATAGATCCGTTGAACGGCGCGTTGCAATTCGTTGAACCGGCGGCGGACTTCAAAGGCTCACCAGCCGGTCCGGCAGGAAGCACCTATACAGTCAATATACGTTTTACCGACCATGCCGGTCTCTTCGTAGGAAAAACACTCTTTGTAGCTATCACTGACTAGGCAGCGGACCAGTGACAACATGCTCGGATCTGGGCTGAACCGAGCTATATCGCTACTTATGCGACCAGTGCGCGGATGGCCAAATCGCGGCCTCGATGACTGTCAGAGATGTCCCCTACGTTGCTTCTCCCAGGCCGGCAGTGTTGACGGCCAATGCTCCCATTGGGGATGTTTGAAGGTAAGCATTCGCCGACGGCCGTCTTGCGAGATTGATCGCTTCCGCGCTGACTGTCGGTATGGAGATCCGTACTGACACTCATCAAATGTAAGCGGTGTTCTCAGGCCACGGCCTTGACGTTTGGCGTGGTGGCATAGGCCCACGGCAGCAGATCATCGATGCGGGTGTTGAGATGGCCGGTGACAATGCGGCTCAGCACGTCGGCAAGATAAGCCTGCGGGTCCACCCCGCACAGTTTGCAGGTCTCGACCAGTGAGGCGATGATCGCCCAATGCTCGCCACGGCGATCTGAGCCGGCAAACAACGCATTCTTGCGCGTCAATGCCAAAGGCCGGATCGCCCGCTCGACGTAAGCACTCGGTGTGCGCCCTCTCTTGTGAGAGCGCTGTTTGCGCGTGACGTTCTGACCTTAAGGCTAGCTTTAAGGTCAGCAGATCAATGAAGATCGAAGTTCTCGGTACAGAGCGCCGCCGGCGTTGGAGCCTCCAGGACAAACTCCAGATTGTCGAAGAGACCATGCAGCCGGGCGTGACGGTCACTGATGTGGCCCGCCGCCATGGTCTTGCCCCCAGCGTTGTCTTCACCTGGCGCCGGCTGGCCCGCGAAGGCCGGCTCGGTGACGCCGGTCCCGCGTTCATGCCGGTCGAGATCACGCCCGTTCCGGTGCAGACCACACCGGTGGCTTCCCCATCGCGGCGCACCGGCCTGATCGAGATCGTCTTGGGCCGCGGGCGCCGTATTCGCGTGGACCGCGAGGTCGATGCCGAGGCGCTGCGGCGGGTTCTCCAAGTGGTGGAGAGCCTGTCGTGATCCCGGTGCCAACGGGCGTGCGCGTGTGGCTGGCCACCGGCCACACCGATATGCGCAAAGGCTTTGGTGGCCTGTCCCAGGAGTTGCACGACCGGACGGAAGCGCAGACCAGCAGAGGCACGATCCGAACTTGCGGAATGGAAGGCACATCCATGGTGGCGGCGAATGGCAGGCTGACGTTGTGCCGTTAGCCTCGTAGGATCTCCTCAGTGATCCTCAAATTACAGTCCAAAAGTCGAGTTTGGGAGTGCAACGTCAGTTCTGAATGCGAATGCTCACACCCGCTCCATCATCGCTATGTAGATGCCCGGCTTTCCGTCCTGGTAGGGCGGCTGACCTGCCAGTACGGCCTGATGAAGCCCATGATCATCTGGTGTGCCAACGTACCGCTCTGATTTGACCTGAAATTCAGGCTCAAGTCTCCTGAGCATATCCCTTGTGAGAGAGATTGGTTCGGTTGGGGTTGGTGGATGGTCGATCTCAACGCTGAGCAAGAATAACCCACCATTCTTTGTTACTCGTTTGATCTCGGCGACAGTCCTCTCGAAGTCTTCGACATGATCGAGGGCATTCAAGCAGGTCACAATATCAAAATGGCTCTGGGGGTAAGGAATCTTCTCAGAGGGCGCAGCACAGTATTCCATCTTGTGCTGATCTGCTCCCAGCTTGAGGTACTGCGGTACGAGTGGGTCCAAACCGACCCGCTGCTCCACCATATCAGCCCACTCGAGGCTGCCGCGAGGACCACACCCAATGTCAATCACTCGCTTTCCGACGTAGTCGGCATGGCTGAGACCGTACACTGTGGTGTAGAGTGCTTCATAATGGCTATTCGAAAGTTGCCGCCCCTCAGCAGAATACCGTCTCTTCCAATAGGCGAACTCCGCGCGTTCCTTGAGAGATGTCTCAGAAGCTTGAGGGAATATGGCAACGTAGGCATAACGGAATATGGCAGCGTAGGCATAACGCAGGGGCCGTTTTACGGCAGCTATTAGGCTTGCGTTCATAATATATTCCTATTAGTCTAAGAATGCGAGATTTGTGCTGCAGCTAACGTTAAATCTATGCCGACGTTAGTGTCAAAATACTATAGTACTATCCAAAATAGTCTTGCTCCGCTCCAGCACCCGCTTCACCTGCATGGCTGACCATGCCTTGCCCGGTGCGGTCGGAATGCCTCGTATGTTGAGTCCTGCGTAAGCACTTGGTGTGTAATTACCCACGCCCTTCTCAGCAGGCATAATTCCTGAATCCATGGGGAGATGGATCGCACTGATTTGCAGCGCCTGACGAAGAAAGAGCTGATTGGTCTGGTGCTGCGGCTGCAGCGGCCAGAGAAGACGTCTCGCACCTCGTCCAAGCCGCCCTCGACCGATCGCAAGGAGCAGCGGGAGAAGTCCAAGCCCGGCGGAGCCAAACCCGGTCACGAGGGTCATAGCCGGAGCACCAGCGACACGCCCGATTAGGTGGTCGATCACCGTCCCGGTTGGTGCTCCTGCTGTGGAGCCGCTCTGATGACGGATCTGCCAAGCGAGACGGTCAGCCTTCACGAGCATGTCGACCTCCCGGAGGTGAAGCCCCTCATCACCCATCATCGGCGGCTTTCGGTGTGTTGTTCGACCTGCGGGACGCGGGTTGTCGCTCCCGTGCCTGAAGCAGCACGAGGCACACCGTTCGGGCCGCGCCTGCACGCAGTGGCGACCTACCTCAAAACCTTTCAGGCGCTCTCCTACGAGCGGCTGCAAGGTGCCTTGTCGGATCTGTTCGGGCTCACGCTCAGCCAGGGCGGGCTGATGAACCTGCTGCGGCGGGCGCAGGGGTGCTTTGCCGAGGGGCAGGTCAGCGCCGTCTCGTCTCTTCGCCAGGCCGAGGTGATCGCATCAGATGAGACGGGCGTGCGCATCGAGGGCAGCACCGCCTACCACTGGGTCTTCCACAGTTAGCAAGCTGTCGTGCATCACGCCTCCCCGACACGAGCTGCCTCCGTGATCCGGGAGATGATGGATGGCCATCGCCCGGCCGTGTGGCTCTCCGACCGCTACACCGCCCAGCAGGGGCATGGGGCCGCGCACCAGACCTGCCTGGCGCATCTGGCGCGGGATGTTGCCTATGCGGTGGAGGTCAGCGCCGATCCGGTGCTCTGGCGGCTGCAGCTCTGGCTGCAGGCGGTCTTCGCCCTCTCGGAACGGGTCACCTCTCTGGCCGCCTCCACGCTCTTGGCCAAGCGCCGGACGCTGGAGCGGCAACTGACCGACATCCTCGCTGCTGCGAGTTCCTGTGACCTGACCTGAGCGCTTCAGGCCAAGATCAGCCGGGCTCGAGATCAGCTTCTGACCTTCCTTGATCATCCTGGGCTGGTCGAGGCCACCAACAATGCCTGCGAACGAGCCCTTCGCCCGGCCGTGGTTCAGCGCAAGGTCACCAACGGCCACCGCGCCATGTGGGCCGCTCAAGGAGAGGCCGCGATCCGCACCGTCGTCGATACCGCCCGCCAAGCAACCGGCGCCACCGTCTTCGGCACCATCCTCGCAACCGTCAGGGCCTAAAGTCCACATGGCTTCCAGCACCTGGAAACTTCTATCATCAGGCATAGGCGCAGACATAGTAACTGACACTGAAAGCTCCTTGCTTCTGTGCCAGTAAAGATCAGCCATCGCAGCACGCTGCGCCAGATGCGGTCAGCTTAGCGCTTACGGAGCATCCCGCCAAGCGCCTCGCCGAACTGCCCTGGAACTGGAAGGCACCGCGCAACCAGCAGGCCGCCGCCTAATCTCAGGGCTGTCGCGTGAACAGCGCCTT
>NZ_JAFBID010000146.1 GCF_016811235.1 Microvirga arabica | reverse complement strand
CAAGGCCGGAGGCACGCGCAGCGGTCAAGAATGCCTTGGCACCGCCGCAGGCGGCGGGCTGAAGGCCCGTTCTTGACGGCGAGCATGCCGAAGGCACTTCCGCCTGCCCTCGCACTGGACATGTCCACGACGCCTAAGTTGCTGAAGCCAGAGCCATATTGGATCGGACCTAAAGCTAAATGGAACCTGTCGCGGCATCTTCTCTTGTTGGCTGAGAGTTCCCGATAAGCTGCCGTGCAGGATGCACGGGGCGAGGCGCTCGGAGTCTAGGACAGCGCAAAATTCGATCATAACAAAGGGGACGCTGACGATCAGCGGCCCGAAGCTCGGAGCCTGTCGCCCCTTGAGAACATCTGTCGGGGGAGGTGCTGGTCCTGGTTCAGCGGGCTGCCGTGATCATGATTTCGACAAGAGTATCTTCGCCAAGGTCCGCAACGCCAACAGTGGCGCGGGCCGGAAAGTCCTTGGGATCTAGCCACCGTTTCCAGGCGGCATCCATCTCCGGCTTGCGGTTGAGATCCGTCAGGAAGATAGTTGCAGACAGTAAGCGCGATTTGTCCGTACCAGCGGCGCTCAGGTACTGGTCGAACTTGGCGAAGATTTGTTCGGTCTGCCCCTCCAGTCCGACCGACAGATCGTCCGCGACCGTTCCGCCGACGAAGACTAGGTCGTTGTGCACGACAACACGATGCATGATCGGCGTTTGAATATGGCGTTCCGTCACTGAGGCTTCCTTTCGTTCAAGTCTGCGGGATGGTGCGTATCGGCGAGGTCGGCCAGAACGGCGACTTTCGCTGTTTCTGTTTGCGGCAGGGCGGCGAGTTCGTGCAGCCTCAATGGCTTGATCGGGAACCGCAGCCGGTAATATCCGATCTCCGACGGATGCTTGCTGCGCTCGTCTGCGATCAGTTCGGTCACGGTCAGCCCGCAGAGCCTGCCCTGGCATGGGCCCATGCCGCACCGGAGAAACACCTTCATCTGGTTCGGACCGCCTGCGCCTGCGCTCACGGACGCCCGGATCTGTCCGGCTGAGATCTCTTCGCAGCGGCACACGATAGTGTCCGGGTCTTGCGGCACCCGGAACGCCTTGGCGGGCCGATACAGCTCATCCAGAAACCGCCTGCCCCGCATGGCCCGTGCGAGGGACGTTCGGAGGGGAACAGCAAGTCGATCACGCTCGGCCGGTGCGACGAGACCAAGACGGGAGGCGCAGCCCAGCCCTGCGATCCGCCCCTGGATCGCCGCCGCCTCGGCCCCCCCGATGCCGGTCCCATCGCCCGCAAGGGCAAGACCGGCGACCGAGCTTGCAGACCATTCGTCGACCTGCGGGCGGAACGTGAGCTGTGCCTCGTCCCATTCATGAGCGCAGCCGGCGGAATTCGAGAAATTGACGTTGGGGACCACGCCCTGGTGGAGCAGAAGGAGATCCGCAGCCATGCGATGCTCACGGCCTCCAGCCCCCCAGACAACTTCCTTCAGTCCCCCCTCGCCTTCCGCCGCCAACGCGGAAACCCAGCGGATGACCCGGGTGCGGCGCTGCACCGTTTGGAGCAGCTTCAGTCCCTTGGCCAGATAGGGTGAGACCAGAAAGCCCCGGGCATGGCGAAAGGCCCGAAGCCAGTTCTCCCTCGGCGTCGTGTCGAGAACGGCCGATACAGTTGCCCCCGCTTCGATCAACTGCGCTGCAAGTAGATAGAGAAGCGGACCCGTTCCCGCGATCACGACCTTTCCGCTCGGGACGAGGCCCGATGTCTTGAGGGCAATCTGGGCAGCTCCCGCGGTCATGACGCCAGGAAGGGTCCAACCCGGGATCGGGAAGGGGCGCTCCAGGGCTCCCGTGGCGAGCACCACCTGCCTGGCCTGGATGAGACGCGCCACACCATTCGATGAGAGCCCGACCTCATGGCCAATGGTTTGTCCGGCATCCCCCTGCAAAGGCTGGATGCTCCAAGCGGTCGTGGCCGGCGCATACTCAGCCTCCGAACGGAGGAAGTCCTCGGCGATGCTCCGCCCGCGCCAGTAGTCCTCGCCCAGTCTCTGCCGGTCTACCGGCTGCGCCAGGGTGATGGCGCGATAGATCTGGCCGCCGGGTGTCCGGTTCTCGTCGACGAGGAGCGTCCGTGCGTTGGTCCCCGCAAGCGTCGTTGCCGCCGACAAACCTGCCGGCCCCGCCCCGACGACGATCACGTCGTATTCATCAGCGAGATCCGCAATCCCACGTTCTGTACTGACCCTACCTTTTGTCATTGGGCAGGCTCCGGTGTCAGAGTCCGCGAACCGCGCTGGCTCTCCACCCTCATTCCCTCCTGCACTGTCACGAGACATCCCTGGCGGTTGTCCATGCCGTCAATCCTGACCAGGCACTCGAAGCACACGCCCATCATGCAATAGGGTCCCCGCGGTGCCCCCGAGACGGGTGTCGTGCGGCAGGCGCGGACGCCGGCAGCCAGCAGCGCCGCGGCGACGCTGTCGCCCGCAGACGCCGTGATTGGCCGCCCGTCGAAGGTAAAGGTGATTTCGCCCGAAGCGCGATCAGACAGACGCCGGAACACGGAACCTCCTGGTCGAGAAAACAGCAACTTCCTTCGGGATCGTCCCTGTGGCGATGTAGTCTGCCAGCGAGAATGCATGCTGAGGAGCCAGAGTGACGCCCGAATGCGCCATGGCGACGAAGGCGCCGGGGCAGGTCTCCGATTGCTCGTAAACAGGCGAGCCATCGGGTGTCATGACGCGGAAGGCCGTCCAGGTCCTGACGACATTCAGGTCACCGAGCAGCGGGAACATCCGGATGGCCCTGTCGGCCATAACGGAGGAGATGGAATGATCGACCCTGAGGCTCGAGCCATCCGCCTCCTCGCTGTCGCCGATCATGACGCCGCCCTCGTCGGTCTGACGAACCGTGACGACAGGATAGCGCAGGAAAGGAGCGGCCTTCTCGGTGACGATAATCTGTCCGCGGCTCGGCTTCATCGGAGCCTCAAGCCCCACCATCGGCGCCAGGCGCGCATTGCCGAGTCCTGCTGCGAGGACGACTTTTGCAGCTCTCATTTCGCCCCAGGCTCCCGTCAGCGCAAAGCCACCGGCCCGCGGTTCAATTGCGGTGACCGCATGATCTGCCCGGTAATCAACGCTGTGTGCCTTCAGCGCGGCATGCAGAGCCCGGAACAGGCGCAGGGAGTTCACGTGCCCATCGAGGGGACAATAGATCGACCCGCTCACATCAGGCCCGGTCGCAGGCATCCGAGCCTTCGTCTGCGCATGATCCAGGATCTCGTAGGGATAGGTCACGGTACCGGGCTGGTTGTGCAGGCGCGCCATCATGTCGACATTGGCCTGGAGCTCGCGGTCCGACAGACAGAGCGTGAACCCGCCCGGCTGGTCGAGGCCGACATTGATGCCCGTCTCGGATCGGAGCTCCGCGGCCAGCCGGGGCCAAGCCTCCGCCGAGGCCTTCGTCCAGGCCGCATAGGCCGGAAAGCCAATTCCCTTGCCCTGCACCCAGATGAGGGCGAAGTTCGCCCGCGAAGCCCGCAGGGCGACATCACCCTCGTCTAGGACGCAGACCCGCAGCCCCTGCCGGGCCAGTCCCCATGCGACGCAGGCTCCCATGAGGCCGCCGCCAACGATGGCGACATCGGGCTCTTGGTCTGATTGGTGATGGGTCATGCGGTCGTGTTCGCCAAAGGCGAGGCGCGCCTGGGCCGCCCCGCCGCTACGATGGATCTTGGGCTCAAGGCGCGATGTCGACCTTGAACCACTTCATGCTGAGCGCCTTGATCGTGCCGTCAGCTGAGGCGGCTGCAATGGCCTCATCAAACTTCTTCTTCAGGTCCGTGTCCTCCTTGCGGATGCCGACGCCGATGCCGGGCCCAAAGGGGCCGCCGAGGAGCGTGGGACCTGCGAGCTTCATATCTTTCATTTCTGGCTTGGCGATTGTCGCAGTCAGAACCGTCATGTTCGCCAGGATGGCATCGATGCGGCCAGCAACGAGGTCGAGGTCGTGCTGCTCGGTGGTTTTGTATTCGCGGATCTCGACCAGCCCTTTGAGGTACTGGTCGGCGAAGGCCGAAGCCGTTGTGGATCCCTGAACTCCAACAGTTTTGCCTTTCAGGGCCGGTGCCATCGCGGCGATTGTGGCCTTGCCGGTGGCCTCGTCCGCTGTCAGGTTGATCCTCTTGCCGTCGCCCGGCAGCTTGGCAAGATCTCCAGTGGCACCGACGGCGAAGGTATTGATGGGAAGGGCATAGGCTCGGGAGAAGCTCATCACCTCCTCGCGCTTCGGCGTGATGCTCATGCCGGCCATGATGGCGTCGTACTTCTTGGCCTGCAGCGCCGGGATGATGCCATCCCAATCCTGAGCTACAATCTCGCACTTCACCTTCATGCGGGCGCACAGGTCGTTGGCGAGGTCGATCTCAAAACCCTCAAGCTTGCCACCCGCGCTCGTGAAGTTCCAAGGAGCATAGGCGCCCTCAGTGGCGATCTTGACCGTCTTCTCCTGCGCCACTGCTCCACTCGCTGCGACGGCCAAGCCGAGAACGGCGCCCAGAACTTTCAACGTGCTCATGTCCTCATCCCCTCGTCTGATCTTTTAGTCTAGCAGTGGCCGGCTCCATGCCTGCCGAAGCGACATCGCAACAATCGGGCAGCTCTTTTCATAAGGTCAAATCAGATTTAATTAGACTGGCATGTTTTGAAGTTATGCTGCGTTGGAGCCTTATGGAAATTAGTTCACGTCAGATCGAAGCGTTCCGTGCGGTCATGCTCACAGGCAGCATCACGAGCGCTTCCGAGGCGCTCTTCGTCACCCAGCCCGCCGTCAGCCGGCTGATCCGAAGCTTGGAGGAATCGACTGGCCTGATCCTGTTCGAGAGGCGCGGCAACCACGTCGTGCCGACCGCCGAGGCGACCGCGCTGCTCGAGGAGGTTGAACGGTCCTTTGTCGGATTGGCACGGATCGGGGCGTTCGCTCAGGCGCTTCGGGCGCAGACTGCCGGTTCGCTTCGGATCGCAGCGATGCCGGCCTTGGCCGGAAGCATTCTCACCCGTTTTGTCGCCAGGTTTTCGGTTCAGCGGCCGGATGTCCATATTACGGTTAGCGGGGTTCCCTCGCATCTTGTTCTCGACGCAGTCGCAAGCGGTCAGGCCGACTTTGGCTATGCGGATAGTCCACTCGATCGGGCCGGACTCGAGATCGAGACCATTCCGGTCGCGGCCGTTGCCGTCATGCGAAAAGACCACCCGTTGGCCCGACGCCGATCCATCAAGCCAGCAGATCTCAGAGGCGAGCGTTTCGTGGGGATCGGACCAGGGACCTTCTTTCGATCTCGGATCGATATGACTCTCGCCGATATTCCACGCACGATCTCGCTTGAGACCCCCTTATCCCACATCGCTTGCCTGCTCGTGGCAGAAGGCGGCGGGATCAGCTTGGTCGATCCTTATTCGGCAGCTGAATTTCTGGACAAAGGAATCGTCGCGAAGCCATTCACGCCGTTCATTGATTCCGGCTTCGTTTCATTGCGATCACGTCAGCATTCGACCTCTGCACTGGCCGTGACGTTCGTGCGTGAGTTTCGCGAGTATGTTGACCGCTTGCATGACTCTCGAGTTCTGCGCTGAAACAAATCGAAGTTTCCATGAGCGCGCTCAGAGAGACGGGAAATGCCCGCGCTCAAGTGATCTTTGCGCACAAGCGGGGCCGCATTACGGACAGACATTTCGGGTGGAGCAACCAAAATCAGGATCGCGGGGTTATATGCTGCCTCCCGATTGTCCTATGAGCAGTCAGTGCCCATAAGCGTCATGAAGGCTACTGTCAGGGTTCGCTCCAGCTCCGACGTCAGCGGTGTCGGGTTGGCTCTGTTCCACGCTCGCTGACCGCGCTGGACGAAGCTCTTGCGCTTGCGCTTGGCGTCCTTGGACAGATGCACAGCCAGGGACTCGAAGCTTCGTCGGAGTTGAAGTTCCGTCCTCTTCCTGGATGGGAGGGCAGCCTCCGCGGCTCCCGCAGCGGCGATGTCGTCCGGCGTTGGATCGGGATGGCGGGCCAGTGCATCATCCTCAATCTGGAGGAAGGCTCTGTGCTGTGCTGCATCGCACTCCCTCAGACCTGGCGTGTGTTCGAGGAGGTATGCCTCGCGGGCCTCTTCCAAATCGTCTCGCCTGTGCTTGGCCAAGGAAGGCTGGTTGCTCGGACTGTTTGCCATTGTGTGTCTGCCCTTCTACCTTCTGCCCTTCCAAGAGAAGGCAAGTTGCGGCGTAGTGCTGGAATCAGGGGTGGGTTCACCTCTGCTCGACTTGCCTTTGTGCACTGTTCTCTAGGCCGAGAGACTATCTCGACCAGTTGTCATGACCAACTGCAAGTGCACGCAATGTGATGTCGCCAGCGATTTTGGCGAGATCGAAAGCTGCCGGTGTTGGCTCAAACGACTCCAGTGGGAAGAACACGTCGTTCCGGTCGAACAGCACGAGCGTGTAGGGCGCATCGGCCTTGTCCTGCTCTTGTACGAGAGA
>NZ_JAFBID010000145.1 GCF_016811235.1 Microvirga arabica | reverse complement strand
CCGGCGGCTGGCGTCCTGAGGTTCTGGTCATCCCGCACCTCCTCACAGGCACAGAAGACCCCCACCACCGCACTCTACCAGACAGCCGGCTTTGCCGTCCTGGTTTTTCTAGGAAGGTGCGATGTGTTGCCCAGCTCACATCCAGGAGACCTTGTGAAGCGCGTCCGTTCTCCGCTTCGCGCAATCCGGGTTCGTGAACGGGATCGGGTTCCTACCGTTCTTAGATTGGGGCAAAATGAGACTTCAACTGAAATCATCCAGCTGAATAAGCGGACCGACTCATTTGTGGGTAAACCCTAAGGCTTGCTTGGGTGGTAAGCCCGATTGGTAAGACGTTCCTAAAGCTATAAAATGTATCATAGTCGGGCTCGGTCGAACCAGCAGTAGCGCCGCGCTGTGCCGACCATGTCTGTACCTTGTTTCCGAGTTCGAACTTACGTTTGAGTAGAGCTTGTTCTCGAAGTTGCACCAACGAGTGTCAAATATACCGAAGGGCCGCGATATGATCGTAATGAGAACCGAGAAAGTGACCTGTCCTCCTGATGCTATGTCCGGCACGTCAGCACATCTCGATCTTATGCCGCGGACAAGTACCGCGAACATGCCGGTCGGAGGGCGTTCCAAGCGTACTTTCGATATTGCCGTTGCATTAGCTGCGGCGGTCCTCCTCCTACCTCTTATGCTCCTAATCGCTCTGCTTATTAAGTTGTTTGATGGAGGCACGATCATATTTCGTCACAGAAGGATCGGGTACAGAGGAGGAGAGTTTGATTGCCTTAAGTTCCGAACAATGCATGCTAATGGTGACACCGTTCTCGAGAGATATTTTGCAAACTCTCCCGCAGCCCATCAAGAGTGGCTGGAGAAACGAAAACTCACACATGATCCCCGCGTCACAAAGATCGGCGCAATACTGCGCAAGACCAGCCTTGATGAACTCCCACAGATCCTGAATGTACTCAAAGGCGAAATGAGTATTGTGGGTCCCCGTCCAGTGGTCCACGACGAAATAGCCCTATATGGTACCTACTCACATTATTATCTTCAATCACGTCCAGGACTCACTGGTGCATGGCAGATCGGTGGAAGAAGTAACACCTCTTATAGCCACCGTGTTGCCCTTGACGTAGCGTATGTAGAGCAATGGTCGATGCGAACCGATTTTTGGATAGTCGTTCGCACAATACCGGTTGTGCTAACGGTTCGCGATAGTTGCTGATGGAATGCTGTGCCAAGAGTGCGAAATAGATCTGACCTATGCCGCAGTAGGCCTTGGGAGACATACTCCTCATGTCAAAGCATCAAAATCGGATACGCTCCCAATGAGAGTTGCCCTTGTTCATTACTGGCTAGTTGGTATGCGCGGCGGTGAGAAAGTTCTTGAAGCATTATGCGAGTTGTTTCCTAAGGCCGATCTGTTCACACATGTCGTTGACCCTGAGAAGCTCTCCCCTCAGCTTCGAGATCGAACGATCAAAACGACCTTCGTTGCACGCCTACCGCGAGCCCGTACCATGTATAAGTCGTATCTTCCGCTTATGCCGCTCGCGCTAGAACAACTCGATCTACAATCCTACGATCTGGTCATCAGCAGTGAATCAGGGCCCGCTAAGGGAATCATTCCATCACCTCATGCACTCCATATCTGTTACTGTCATTCACCCATGAGGTACATCTGGAACATGTACCACGAGTATAGGGGTTCCACTGGATCTCTAAAGCGGTTTGGTATGCCTTGGCTGGCTCACTACCTCCGGATATGGGACGAGAGTTCTGCAAGCCGCGTTGACAATTTCATCGCCAACTCTCGTTGCGTCGCAGATCGGATCGAAAAGTACTATCGGCGCGAGTCCCAGATCATCCATCCTCCAGTTGATGTCGATGAATTTGAGCCTGTTGAGCAGAAGGCGATTGGCGATTACTACCTGATGGTGGGTGAACTCGTCCGTTATAAGCGACCAGAACTCGCGATTGGTGCATTCAAAAAATTGCGACGGAGACTCTTGGTAATAGGGGGAGGTGAGATGCTGTCTGAAATAACAGCTATGGCGGACAGCAACGTGACTGTGCTTGGCCCGCAGCCGTTCGAGGTGCTGAAATATCACTATGCACGAGCCCGTGGGCTTGTATTCCCCGGCGAAGAAGATTTTGGCATTGTGCCGGTCGAGGCTATGGCAAGCGGGCGCCCAGTCATTGCGTACGGTCGCGGCGGAGGAATCGAAACGGTCGTGGACGGAGTTACAGGCATACACTTCTATGAGCAAACCGTTGAAGCATTAGCTGAGGCCGTCGAGGAGTGCGAACGTACGGTCTTTAACTCTTCGACCATTGTATCTCACGCAAGGCGCTTCAGTAAACAACGGTTCAAGAGTGAAATGTCAGCCGCGATCGAAGCGGCCCTAGCGGCTAGAGTAATGCAATCGAGTATTTCCAAATCACGATCCGCGAACATGCCTCCCTATCCCGAGAATCGTATTGAGTCGGTTGCGTGATCATTGTGACTGTAGAAGCACGAGCTTTGAATGGCACATAGGACACTTCACATATTGATATTCAACGTCAAGTTCAGCCCCAATCTGGGCGACGGCATTATTGCAGAATGTCTTGAGCTCACCTTGGCCAACAAGATTCCTGGTGCCATCATAACCTCCGTTGATCTCGCAGGGCGGCAAGAGTGGGCAGTTACCCAGAGTGGCCGTAGCAGAGCGCTTCAACTCCGAGTCTTAGATTCGATGCCGCAGTGGCTACGTCATGCAACCGTTGCACTGGCAGTTAGTCAGCGCCTCTATCGTGTGCTTCCAAAGTGGCGGAAGAAGATTGCAGACGCCGATGTGGCGATCTTCGGCGGCGGTCAACTCATTCAAGATACGGATCTGAATTTTCCATTGAAGCTCGCTGCTGCGGCCAGGGAGTGCTACAGGGCGGCTCTGCCGCTGGCCATCTATGGTGTTGGCGCAGCAAAAATCACCTCAAGGTCAGGGGCTCATCTACTCTCAAATCTGCTACGCTCTCCGGCGAAGATTTATGCGGCTGCACGTGATCGCGAGTCAGTGGCGAATCTCGCAGCGCTTGGATGCCAGTCTGATCTGTGCCGTGATCCGGGTCTGCTCGCTTCCGTGGTATGGCCGCACTCGCGTTGCAGGAATGGCAGCAAGCCTCTGGTTGGACTCTGCGTCACGCATCCAGCGGTTCTCCGTCATCATGCTACTTCTGGCAACTGCGAAGTTCAGGTCGATGTACTCGATCTGTACCTACAGATAATTTCTGAGCTTAATCGAAATGGGTTCGAAGTGCTTTGCTTCACCAATGGTGCAATGGAGGATGAGATCGCACTAGCAGCGCTTTCAAAGTTAGCAGGCCGCGAGCATTCCGCTGATAGAGGCGTCAAATTCGCTAAACGTCCTGACAAGCCGCAAGTCTTAGTCGAGCGGATCGCGAATATGGATGTGGTTGTGGCGCATCGGCTACACGCTGCAATCATTGCATATTCGTATGGAGTGCCAGCGATAGGTCTCCGGTGGGACGCCAAATTGGATGCCTTCTTTCATTCCATCGAAAGGTCCGATTACCTAGCTGACTTCAACCAAACGTTCGTTTCAACTGTCGTGCATTTTGTGCATTCTGCGCTTGAGGCCGGTATTGACCGCTCGGCTCACGACCGGATTATCGATGAGGCCGATCGTGGAGTTGAAAGGCTGGCTCATGCAATCATGGAAGACCGTAACGGAAACGGGATACCCGCCGCGAATTCGCGCACAGGGGAAGGCAGCATACTGTGTAGCGCGCCATGAAAGGAACCACATCCATTACGTTTCCTGCACATCTAAGCCTCCAGCATGGGCCGTAGCTGAAGATCGGGCAGAGGTATCATCATGCAAATTGTCCAACCGAGTCTTCGAGATGGGTCGCCCACAGCCGCACCGCGCTTGCGCCTTGCCATCGGAATCGCAAGCGTTGGGCGGCCATCAGTGCTGTTGGAGACTGTCCGCTGGCTCCAGCTTCAGACCCGCGCGCCTGATGCCATTGTGGTATGTGTTCCGTCACATCTTGATGCCGCAGGACTTACTGACCTATGCCCCAACGTACAGATCATAACAGGTGCGAGAGGCTTGACGCGACAGAGAAATGCAATTTGTCGCGCCTTGAATGGGTTCGATCTTGTCATATTCTTCGACGATGATTTCGTTGCTTCGTCACAATACTTGGAGGAAGTAGAAGATACTTTCCTGAATCATCCCAACATTGTAATCGCAACTGGCCGGGTGATTGCCGACGGAATATCCGGAGAGGGAATTTGCTTCGAAGCAGCAACCGAAGTTGTTCAAGGCCACGAGTCAAACGGGCTGCGACGAGTTGGGATAACAGACGTGAGCAACGGTTATGGTTGTAACATGGCTGTTCGACTCGCGCCTGTTCAGGAAAATAATATCGAGTTTGATGAGAATCTGCCACTATATGGCTGGTTGGAGGATGTGGATTTCAGTAGGCAGCTCGCGCGCTATGGACGAATTGTACGGCTGGAATCTGCACAAGGTGTTCATCTCGGCGTAAAGTCTGGACGCCAGTCTGGCGCGAGGCTCGGTTACTCACAGGTTGCAAATCCTCTTTACCTAGTGAGGAAAGGTACCTGTTCTTGGAAAAGAGCCTTGTTCTTGATGAGCCGCAATATCTCCGCGAACGTCGTATGTTACATCAGGCCGGAGCCATATGTCGACCGACGCGGACGTTTGAAGGGTAACGTCCGTGCGCTCCTCGAGCTCCTCGCCGGGCGGCTTCATCCCTCCCGTATTCTCACCTTTTGAGGTCTGCGGATGAGCGCGTCGCTCTACAATCAGTCGATACCGCGAACGGAACTTCAGCCATGGCCTAAGCGAAGTGGACCCGATCGAGTGGTCGTTATCAATGACCTCTCGTTTGCGCGCGGCGGGGCGACAGGCGTCGCCCTCAACTCCGTCGACCTGCTTCGCCAGCGAGGAGTACCCGTTACACTCATTACGGGAGAGAGCGCTCCCGAAGTACATTTCGCGGACTGTGCTGACATAGTGGCCGTTGGGTGCGAGCACATATTAAATAGTCCAGTATCGGTTGCGGGACTCCGAGGGCTCTACAACCATAAGGCTTACCGCACCATTTCAGACTGGGTCGCAAGGAATGACACGCCAAATACAATCTATCATCTGCATGGCTGGTCAAAAATTCTTTCTCCGTCCGTTTTCTTAGCTCTACGCCCCGTTGCCCGACGGGTTGTAGCAAGTGCTCATGACTTTTTTCTTGTTTGCCCGAACGGTGGTTATTTTGACTTTCAGAACACGCAGCCATGCGCACTCGCACCGATGAGTGTTTCATGTCTGACCCGAAACTGCGATCGGCGCAATTTTCACCATAAGGTATGGCGCTCCTTCCGGCAGTTCATCGGTCAAACCTTTCGTAACATTGGACACGGCAACATGACTGTTGTCGCTGTTCACGAGGGTATGCTTGCTCACCTCGAGTTCGGTGGTATCGAGCGATCACAGTTACGCGTTCTGCACAATCCTGTAACGCCTTGGCGGTCGGAAAGGGTTCTGGCCGAGAACAATGATTGCTTTGTGTATGTCGGGCGCCTCGAAGCTGACAAGGGGGTAGATCTGCTAGCCGAGGCTGCGACTCAAGCGGGTGTGAAGTTGCGAGTCATAGGTCAAGGACCTCTCAGTGATATGCTGTCGGCGCGTTACCCCTCGATAGAGCAAGCTGGGTGGCGGGATCGATCTGAGATTCCGGATCTCATCAATGATGCCCGAGCGTTGGTTATGCCAACCCGAGGGCGAGAGACTTTTGGTCTTGCCGCTATGGAGGCGATGACGAGCGGTCTACCCGTCGTCGCCTCCAAAAATGCTATGATCGCCGAGGAAATACATCGGCGCGGTTTCGGGCTATCATGTGATCCGTTCGATATAACGGCTCTTTCAGATGCCCTTCGCCGTTTGGCAAATGACAATCTTCTGGTGCAGAGAATGAGTCAGCGGGCGTACGATGGTGCACGGGCACTTGCGCTTTCGCCGGAAGACTGGGTTGAGGCGCTCTTGGAAATTTATCTTGATATTTTGCGGTGTGGTGGGAAAACGGATGGCATCCCGAGTATTTCAGATGCTCCAGAATAGGCTATGTCAGCGCATTTTGCTAACGCGGTATGCAATTACTGCACCTGATCGGGCTGACTTGCCGTCCATGCTGATTGCGATCTCGTTCTTGAGCAGCACGCTGGTGAAGTTGTGGCTGGTGAACTGGCTGCCTTGATCGGTGTTGAAGATCTCAGGCCGGCCATAATGGGCCAGCGCCTCCTCCACTGCCTCGATGCAGAAGGCTGCTTCCAGGGTGATGGACAGCCGCCAAGCCAGCACGCGCCGGCTGAACCAGTCAGCCACCGCCGCCAGATAGACAAAGCCGCGGGCCATGGGGATGTAGGTGACGTCCATAGCCCAGACCTGGTTCGGGCGTGTCACTGGCAACTTGCGCAGCAGATACGGATAGATCTGGTGGCCCGGTGCCGGCTTGGAGGTGTTGGGCTTGCGGTAC
>NZ_JAFBID010000144.1 GCF_016811235.1 Microvirga arabica | reverse complement strand
CAACCCGCTGGCCATGGCGGTGGGCAACGCGGTGCTCGACATCATTCTGGAGCCTGGCTTCCTGAAGGAGGTCGAGCGCAAGGGGCTTCTGCTCAAGCAGCGCCTCGCCGAACTGAAGGACCGCCACCCCGGCGTTATCGCGGACGTGCGGGGCCACGGCCTTATGATGGGCCTGCGCAGCGCGGTGCCCAACACCGAATTCATCGCCGCCGCCCGGGCTCAGAAGCTGCTCGTGATCGGGGCCGGCGACAACGTAGCCCGCCTCCTGCCGCCGCTGATCATCAGCGACGCTGAGATCGGCGAGGCCGTCAACCGCATCGAAGCCGCTTGCGCGGCCATTGAAGCTGGGCAGCAAAACGCTGCCCAGCGGGGAGTCGTTCAATGAATACCCGCCACTTTCTCGATCTGAGCGATTTCTCCGGAGCGGAGATCCGGGGCCTCCTTAACATCGGCTCCGACATCAAGGCCAAGCGCCGCCGTGGTGAGAAGGCCAAGGAGCGCCCGCTTGAGGGCAAGGTCCTGGCCATGGTTTTCGACAAGCCCTCCACCCGCACCCGCGTGTCCTTCGATGTCGGCATGCGCGAGCTTGGCGGCGAGACCCTGATGCTCACCGGAAAAGAGATGCAGCTTGGCCGCGGCGAGAGCATTGCCGACACGGCGCGGGTCCTGTCCCGCTATGTGGACGCCATCATGATCCGCACCCTCGATCATGCCATGGTGACGGAACTCGCCCAATACGCCTCGATCCCGGTGATCAACGGCCTCACCAAGATGACGCATCCGTGCCAGATCATGGCCGACATCATGACCTTCGAGGAGCATCGCGGGTCCATCGAGGGCAAGACGGTGGCCTGGACGGGTGATGCCAACAACGTGCTCGCCTCCTGGGTTCACGCGGCGGCGCGCCTCGATTTCACCCTGAAGATCGCCTCTCCGCCGGAACTTGCCCCCCGTCCGGAGCTTTTGTCCTGGGCGAAACAGGAAGGGGCCAAAATCAGCGTGACCACCGATGCCTACGAGGCCGCCGAAGGCGCCCACGCGGTCATCACCGATTGCTGGGTATCCATGGGCGACGATGACGAGTTTCGTCGCCAGAACCTGCTCAAGCCCTATCAGGTCAACGGCAGGCTCATGGGCGTGGCTGATAAGGAGGCCATCTTCATGCACTGCCTTCCCGCTCATCGCGGCGAGGAGGTGACGGACGAAGTGATGGATGGTCCACAATCCGTGGTCTTCGACGAGGCCGAGAACCGGCTTCACGCACAAAAAGGCATCCTGGCCTGGTGCCTTGGAGCAGCAAGCGCATGAGTTCAGCCTCGTTCGAAGGACATGACGACGTCGTTCTCCCTTTCGCGGTCGAGCCCCTCGATGTGCGCGGTCGCGTGGTGCGCCTCGGTCCTTCCATCGACACGATCCTGGCCCGCCATGGCTATCCCGACCGGGTCGCCCGCGTCATTGGCGAGGCGGCGGCGCTGACCGTCATGCTCGGTGCGTCCCTCAAGCTCGAGGGACGTTTCCAGCTGCAGACGAAGACCGATGGCATCATCGATATGGTGGTGGTGGACTTCAATGCGCCGGACCGCCTGCGCGCCACAGCCCGCTTCGACAAGGACCGGCTCGAAGCCCTCGATTCAGCATCCGTAGCAACGGGCGAACTCCTGGGCTCCGGCTATCTTGCCATGACCATCGACCAGGGTTCCGAGCGCAGCCGGTACCAGGGCGTCGTCGCTCTCGAAGGACAAGGTTTCGAGGAGGCCGCGCACCAGTATTTCCGCCAGTCGGAGCAGATCCCGACGCAGGTGCGCTTGGCCGTCGCCGAGCAGTTCGAGAACGGACGCCACACCTATCGCGCCGGCGGCCTGATGATCCAGTTCCTGCCGTCCTCGTCCGAGCGCCTGCAGCAAGCCGATCTCGACCCTGGCGATATTCCGGAGGGGCACCCGTCGAACGATCTCGCGGCGCCGTCCGAAGACGATGCCTGGATGGAGGCCAAGTCGCTGATCGGCACCGTTGAGGATCACGAGCTGATCGATCCGGCCGTCTCCAGCGAGACGCTTCTCTATCGCCTGTTCCATGAGCGCGGCGTGCGTGTCTTCGAGGGCCAGCATGTGCATGAGGAATGCACATGCTCGCATGAGCGCATCATGGGCATGATGCGCCGCTTTCCGCCGGAAGACCGCCGCGACATGGTGGGCGAGAACGGCCGCATCGGCATCACCTGCGAGTTCTGCTCGCGCTTCTACGATCTCGACCCTGTCGAGGTCGAAGCCGCGATTGCGAAGTCGGAAGGTTAAGCCGAACCGCGCTCACCATTGCCATCCCCGCGAAGGCGGAAATCCATAAACATGACGTCTCAGGAGAGGGCGACCTGCATCGCGGCTCGTTCTGCACCGTCGGCGTTTATGGATTCCGGGCTCTGCTGCGCAGCCCCGGAATGACGATGGATGGTGATGCACTAAACTTATGAGCTCGCACACGTCGCGGCGAGCCGCCGCATGAAAGCCGCACCCGCCTCAAGCTGGTCCAATGTGATATATTCATCCGGCTGATGCGCCTGATCGATGGATCCCGGACCGCAGACAACCGTCGGGATGCCGGCTGCCTGATAATGGCCAGCCTCGGTGCCGAAAGGGACGGTCTGCGTATGGTTTTTGCCGGCAAGCCGCAGGGCGAGGGTTTCCGCGAAGGATCCCGGCTCCGGCGCAAGTCCGGGCACAGCGACCTCAAGCTTTGTCTCGATCCGCCCGAACTCGCCGAAGCGGTTGAGGCGCCTGAGCGCGACCTCCTGCACAAACGCTTCCAAGCGGGTTGGGATCTCCTGCGGATCCAGGCTCGGCAACCCACGGAACTCCCAATGGAAGCTGCAGGACTTCGACAGGATGTTGCGCGCCGTGCCGCCGGCAATCGTACCCACATGCACGGTCGTGTAAGGCGGGTCGAAGCGCCCGCTCGTGTCGCCGCGCTCCATCATCTCGTCGCCGATGCGGTTCAGTTCCGCGATCAGTTCGGCGGCCGTCATCACGGCGCTCGCGCCAAGATAGGGTTTCGACGAATGCGCCTCGAAGCCGTGCACCATCGTACTGAAGGTCACGACGCTTTTGTGCGCGTCCACCACCTCCATCATCGTCGGCTCTCCGACGATAGCGGCCTTCGGCAGCGGCAGATCGTGCCCGAGGCGTCGGATCACGTCGACCACGCCGAGACAGGTTGTCTCCTCGTCGTAGGAGAGCAGGATATGGATCGGCGTGGAGAGATTGGCTGCTTGGAACTCAGGGATCAGCGCCAGTGCGAGCGCGTCGAAGGCCTTCATGTCCACAGCGCCGCGTCCATAGGCGCGCCCGTTCTCCACCCGTAGTGTGAAAGGGTCCGTCGTCCAAGCCTGCCCTGTCACAGGCACCACGTCCGTGTGCCCAGAGAGCACGATCCCGCCGCGATCCTGCGGGCCGATTGTTGCATAGATGGCCGCCTTGTCGCCGGTCTCATTCGGCACGCGCACATAAGGCACGTTCCAGCCCTGCAGGTAGCTTTCGACGAAATCGGTGAGCGGCAGGTTGGACTTCGAGCTCACCGTGTCGAAGGATACGAGTTGCGTCAGCATTTCGAGCGGCGTGAGCCGCTGGCCTTTGGGTGACATTGGAAACCTCAGTGCAGCACGCGCTTCGCGCGCGGGATATCAAGTGAGAAGGCGGGAATTTCGGCATCAAAAGTTTCACCGCCTGCGGTCTCCATCAGGTAGGTGCCCTGCATGGTGCCGCTCGGGGTCGTCAGGGGGCAGCCGCTCGTGTAGCTGAAGCTCTCGCCCGGCCCGAGCACCGGCTCCTCGCCGACCACGCCCGCGCCGCGCACCTCCTGCACATGGCCGTGCTCGTCGGTGATCCGCCAGTGGCGGGCGCGCAGCTGAACCCGTTCCAGGCTCGTGTTGATGATCTCCACCGTATAGGCAAAGAAGTAGCGGCCGTCATCGGGGGAGGACTCTTCGGGCATGTAGCGGGGCGTTACCGTCACAGAGATGCCGCGGGTCACAGCCTTGTACATGAGCCTGCCTTCACCCAGTAGAGAAGTTCGACCTGCCCGTGGTAAGGCCCTCCTCGAACCTCGTCAATCGAGGCAGGGGAGAACGGCCATGCTCGATGGATGGATGCGGCGCTGGATCGATCCGCCGCTGGATCGGCTGGGGCATGGCTTGGCCCGGGCCGGAATTTCCGCCGATGCCGTGACGCTGGCGGGGCTAGTACTCGGCTTAGCCTCGGCCTTCATGATCGCCCTTGAGCTTGATGGTGCCGCGCTCATCCTGTTCGGGCTCAACAGGCTCCTCGATGGGCTCGACGGTGCTGTCGCCCGCTCGACCCGGCGGACGGATCGGGGCGGCTTTCTCGATATCGTGCTCGATTTCGCCATCTACGGCGCCATCCCACTGGCCTTTGCCCTGCGCGACCCTGGCGCCTTCGCCTTGCCGGCAGCGGTTCTCCTGTTTTCCTTCTATGTCAATGGAGCAAGCTTCCTCGCCTTCGCGGCCGTTGCCGCCAAGCGGGAGATGAGCAGTGACATCCGCGGGATTAAGTCGATCTATTTTACAGCCGGTTTCATGGAGGGTACGGAAACAATCCTCTTCTTCGCCGCCATGATCCTGCTCCCTTGGTCCTTTCCGATCCTGGCCTACGCCTTCGCCGGACTGACGGTGATGAGCGCACTGGCCCGTATCACCCTGGCTTGGCACGCCTTCCGCGACGAGCCTGATGAAAGCGATTGAGAATTTCGTAACAAGGCTTAGAGGATATTGTCTGGCTCAACACTTTTATGAGGGCAGGGCTCTCGGATGACGGACATGGTAGCGTTGAAGGACGGGATCCAATCGGCTGATGCCATCATGCGCCTTGCGGAAGCAGGAGCCATCAGGCCGGAGACGCCCTTCGCGTCCGACCAGGTCCAGCCGGCGAGCCTGGATCTCCGCCTCGGCCAACGGGCCTATCGCGTCCGTGCCAGCTTCCTGCCGGGGCGCAACCATACGGTCCAGGATCGTCTCGATCAGCTGAGCTTCCACGAAATCGACCTGAGCCGGGGTGCCATCCTGGAGACCGGCAGCGTCTATATCGCGGAACTTCAGGAAGAGCTGGCTCTGCCGGGGGATCTCTCGGCGGCAGCGAACCCCAAGAGTTCGACGGGCCGCATCGACGTGTTCACCCGCGTCATCACCGACCAGAGCCAGGAATTCGACACGATCGGGGCCGGCTATCACGGGCGTCTCTATGCCGAGATCTCGCCGCGCACCTTCCCGGTGCTGGTCCGGACGGGCACGCGCCTGTCCCAGCTGCGCCTGCGAAAGGGCGAGGTGCGCCTGAGCGATGCCGAACTCCTGGCGCTCCACCAGCGTGAGCGGGTGGTGACTTCCGCCGAGCCGTCGATCCAGGACGGCGTCGCGGTGAGCGTGGATCTCGCCGGCTTCGGTCCAGACAACCTGATCGGCTATCGCGCCAAGCGCCACACGGGTCTCGTCGATGTGGACAAGCCGGGCTCCTGCCGCATTGCCGATTTCTGGGAACCTCTCTATGCGGATGCCTCCCGCACCCTGATCCTGGACCCGGGCCAGTTTTATATCCTCGCTTCGAAGGAGGCGGTGCATGTGCCACCGGATTACGCCGCCGAGATGGTGCCCTTCGATCCTCTCGTAGGCGAGTTCCGCGTTCATTATGCCGGCTTCTTCGATCCGGGCTTCGGCCATGCCGGGGCCGGAGGGGAGGGGGCCCGAGCCGTGCTCGAGGTGCGCTCCCGCGACGTGCCGTTCATCCTGGAAGACGGGCAGATCGTCGGACGCCTCGTCTACGAGCGCATGGCCGAACGGCCTAAGGTACTCTACGGCGCAGGCGCAGGCTCGAACTATCAGGCCCAGGGGCTTAAGCTCTCGAAGCACTTCCGCTGATCCCCCTTGCCGGATCGCCGGAATGCCGGATATGAATAAAGGCGCGCGGGCGTAGTTCAGAGGTAGAACGTCAGCTTCCCAAGCTGAATGTCGTGGGTTCGATTCCCATCGCCCGCTCCAAATCCCAAGATTGAGACAAGCACAGGCCGGCGGGAAAGCGCCTCCGTTTACCTTGACCGTTGAGGAAAAAGGAAAATGCCGTTGGAGCGTCATTGCCGGTGTTGACAAACCAACCGGGAATCGACATATCCGCAGCCCCGCCGGAATTCAGTTCCGACGAGCTTCAACTCCAACAGGCGCCGACGCTGCCGAGATCTCCAGATCTCGACGCTTGGTCGGGTCTTGATCGGCGATCTCAGAGATCCTGATCTGCGGCAAGAGCCATAAGTGCCAGTATATGGCAGTTCTTCATGGCTCCTCTGACGACAAAGAGATGATTTGGATCGATGTCATTGATCCTGGTCAAGTAAACGCAGAGGTAAATAGGGCCTCTGCGAACGATGAAGCTTGCCTTTGTACTGAGTGATGACGACGGACGATGCCAATTTCGAAAAATTCTTCGAAAAAGGTGTTGACCTAAAGAAGGGGTTCGAGTAGAACAACTTCATCGACGGCGCGCTTCTTTTGGGGCTGCTGCCGGGACAGCTTCAGGCTCTGGTCGTCCTTTCAAGGGAAGCCGGGGTGTTTGAGGTTCTTCTGCGTCTCTCTGTGTGAGGCGCGTGCTCTTTGACATTGTTGAGAGGGGAAGAGAAGCGTAGGCGGCGGTGTCCTTGCGCCGATCCGAGAGGATCGGATGA
>NZ_JAFBID010000143.1 GCF_016811235.1 Microvirga arabica | reverse complement strand
TTCACTTGCTTGCCGCGTGAGCGCTCTACCGAGCGATTGAGCCTTTCGCGTCCCCTCTCCAAATTTGCGACACAATCCTCGGAAATGGCTTATCTCTTCGTTCAGACCCGCTGACCACTCACTCCGGCTGGATGCCTGCGGCCTTAACGATGTCGGCCCACTTCTTGATCTCAGTACCGACGAACGCCTTCAGTTCCTCCGGCGTGCTGGCCTCCGGCTCAATGCCGGCAGTGAGAAGCTTGTCTTGGGTGGTCTTGTCGTTGACCGCTGCCACCAGTGCCTCACGCAGCTTGTCGACCACGGGCTTTGGCGTTTTGGCGGGCACGAAGGCGGCAAACCAAGCGGCAAGGTCGTAGCCCTTCACGCCCGCCTCCTCCATGGTCGGCAAGTCCGGAGCCAGTGGGCTGCGCTTGGCGGTCGAGACTGCAAGTCCGTTTGCCTTGCCGCCCTTCACCTGCGGCAGTGTGGTCGAGATGTCGGCGAAGACGATGTTGATCTGCCCGCCGAGCAGGTCGGTGATCGCCTGCGGGTTACTGCGGTACGGCACGCCCCTGATGTCGACGCCACCCAGGGACTTCAGCATCTCGCCGGCAATGCGCGATGAGCTGGAGCCGAAGCCGAAGGTGAGCTCGCCTGGTTTTGCCTTGGCGTGGGCAATTAGTTCCTGGACGTTCTTGGCGGGAACAGATGGGTTCGTGATCAGTGCGAGCGTAATGGTGCCGAGCTTCGTCACCGGCTCGAAGCTGTTGATGGCATCGTACGGCACGTTCTTCATCAAGCTCTGGTTGGCGCCGTGTGTCGTGTTCGTGGTGATCAGCACGGTGTGCCCGTCGGGCTCGGCTCTGGCCACGTTCTGGGCGGCTAGGTTGCCATTCGCGCCGGCCATGTTCTCGATGATGATGGACTGCCCCAGCGTCTTGGAGGCATGCTCGCCCACGATGCGGGCGAGAGCGTCCGTCGCGCTGCCGGCGGCGAACGGGACGATGAACTTGATAGTGCGTGCAGGATAGGTCTGCGCCAGGGCAGGCAAGGCTGCCAGCATGGTTCCGGCAAGAGCTACGGTAGCAGCAGTCCAGGTCTTCACTCTCATGGGTTGTCTCCTCCAGGGGATGGTTGTCAGGCGTCGCCTTGGGCTGGCGCTTCGTGTGTGTAGGGATCGTCGGGAAGCTCAAGATCGAGCAGGGCAGAGCTCAGGCTCTTGCCGTGGGTGTCAAGGATCAGCGAGCGGGTCACGCCGCCCCCGAGCGCCTGGCGCAGGACGAAGTTCAGGGCGCCGAGGCTCGGGATCTCGTAGCGGATCACCTCACCGGCCACGAGGTTGCCGAAATGAGCTTTGACGCGCTCGGGCGTAATGTGCCGCAGCAGCAGCGGGTAGTCCTGCTCATCGAATGCAATCACCGAGATGCTGGACGTGTTGCCCTTGTCGCCGGTGCGGGAGTGGGCGATCTGGCGAAGCTTCATCTCAACACTCCACGTAGTGAACGGTGGGGCGTACGAGGTGGCGCGGGATGTAGGTCGAGAGAATGCCGACCACCTCGCGGGCTGACTTCGTCACGCCTCCCCCACCGGCAGGTCCGTTCGTGTAGAGGGTCTCGACCTCGTTGCCGATCCGCACGGCCTCGGCAAGGCTGTCGGTACGCCCCACGACGCGGATGCGGACCTCGTAGGGCTCATGGGCGCCGCTGTTTCCGGAAAGCCTGTCTCCGTGCAGAGAGTTGACGCCGATGAGATCGAAGCGCAGCTCGGAGGTGCTGACACCGGTGAGGTTAAGGCGCTCCCTAACGATGTCGAGCGCCAGCTCGCCGCGGGCGCGGGCGCCAGGTCCGGCATAGGAGATCTGCCCCTCGCCAACGAAGCCTTCGACTGTTCCGATGGACACCTTCAGGGTCTCGGGCCTGGGGCCGCCAGAGGCACCTTGAATGCGGATCCGATCAGATCCGACCTCCTCGACGGTAACGTTTGAGAAGTCGGCGATCACGTCTGGGGTAAGATATCGGGCGGGGTCGTGAATCTCGTAGAGGATCTGCTCCTTGCACGTGGCGGGCGTGACCCGCCCCCCGGAGCCCGCTACTTTCGTGATGACGACGGAGCCGTCCTCACTGACTTCGCCGATGGGGAAACCCAAACGGGCAAGGTCGGGAACATCCTTGTAGCCGGGATCGGCGAAGTATCCTCCCGTTACCTGCCCGGCACATTCGAGAAGATGCCCAATCAGTGTGGCTTGGCCGAGCCGATGGAAATCATTCAAGCTCCAGCCGAACTCATGGATTAGCGGGGCGGCGAAGAGTGAGGGATCGGCAGCCCGGCCGGTGATGACTATATGCGCGCCGTTGGCAAGCGCCTCGGCAATGGACTGCGCCCCAATATAAGCATTAGCTGACACGGCGCGGTTTCCAACGTCAGCAACGGCAGCACCTGTTTCCTCAATGCGGTAGTGGCCGTTGGACAGATAGGGCAGGACGTCATCGCCAGTGACGGCCGCAATCTTGAGGCCCGTGAGGCCAAGCTCCTGGGCAACGGCCCGGGTTCGTTCGGCCGCAGCCTGCGGATTAGCCGCCCCCATGTTGGTGACGATCCGGATATCCTTGGCATGGCAGAGCGGAAGAACCGCGCGAAACCGCTCCGGCAGAAGCGGGTCGTAGCCGGCAGCGGGATCCCTGAGCTTAGCCTGCTGGGCCAGAGCGATGGTGCGCTCAGCGAGGCACTCGAACACCAGATACTGAAGGTCGCCCTTCTCAGCTAGCTCGATGGCCGGCTCGATCCTGTCACCCGAGTAACCTGCGCCTGCGCCGATCCTGATCTGCCTCATGGGTCTCTCCGGCTCTCGCACGCATTAGACGCCGACCCTAGTGATCACACAATTGAAATGATTGGATCACAGTAATAGGCTGAGGTTATGAATCCTGACCTCCGCCAGATCCGCGCCTTCGTCACCGTCGCTCAGCTCGGCAGCTTCACACGCGCCGCCAGCCTCCTGAACGTCTCGCAGCCGGCGCTCACGGTGCAGATCCGCAATCTTGAAGAAGCCCTTGGGGTGCGCCTGTTCGACCGCAACACTCGAACGGTGTCCCTCACAAGGATGGGCCGGGAGTTCGTCCCGGCGTTGCAGCGCATCCTGAGGGACCTCGACGCTATTGTGGCCGAGGCGAGGGATGTGGCTGCCCTGCGGCACGGGATCGTTCGGCTTGCCGCCCTGCCGTCGTTTGCCTCTGGTGTCCTGCCGGAGATCATTGCACAGTTCCGGGAGGCAAACCCGAAGATCTCGTTCGTGATCCACGACGTGATCGCGAGCGGAGTCGTTGCCCAGATCCGTGAAGAGCAGGTCGACCTTGGGCTAACAGGCGGCCGGATCGTTGATCCTGATTTCGAAGTGCTGCACACGACGCAGGATCACATGCACGTTGTCTACCCGGTCGGACATTCGTTTGGGGACATGGAACAGGTTGATGTGGAGGCCTTGACCCTTCATCCGCTTATTCTGATGCATCCGGCCACGAGCGTGCGGTCAGTGGTGGATGCAGCGTTCCTTGCGGCCGGTCGCCTGCCGATCGTTGCCGCTGAAGCGACGTATATGTCGACCGCGGTGGGCATGGTGCGGGCGGGATTAGGGGCTGCCATTCTGCCCGGGTCTGCAATGGAGGTCCGAGCTGAGCAGACCTTGCGCTCGCGTCCTGTAGATGACCGACGATTTACCCGGGAGATCTCGATCATTAAGAAGGCGGAGCGGACACTTCCGCCCGCCAGCGAGAGCTTTGCCCATACCTTAATTCAGACACTACAAACCGCCTGAGCAGAGCATCACGGCGTCTGCGGAGAGTCCGGTCCGGGTCAAACGAAGAAATTCACTGCTCTTGAGGAACGTCCGATGTTTGCGTCTCAAGCGGACATTCGGCCTAGTTCCGACAATTGCCATATGTGACGGCCCATGATCCCTCTGGTGAGGGTGTTCCGCACCGCTTTCAGCGCCTAATACATCGAGCATTTGTCCTGCATGTTCTCCCTATCTTCGCAGGTCTCGCAACCTGGAGCTGCCGCGCTATGCCTCCGTATCCGGATTTACAGGCGCTCCCCCAAGCCCCACATCTTTGGAGAGGGAGATGTAATGGCTGACAAGAAGGATCTCACACGACCACCCACAACTGCTGGCAGTCCGGCTTCAATGGTTGACTCGTTCCTGGCGGAGGCCAAGCGCCTTGGGCCACTGGCCGGCAATGCGCCCCGGGCGCGGCTCGTGTTCGCGCTTGATGCCACCATGAGCCGGCAGCCCACCTGGGATCTCGCCTGCCGGGTCCAGGGCGAGATGTTCGCTGCGGCCAGCGAGGCCGGCGGCCTCTCAGTACAGTTGGTCTACTTCCGAGGTTTCGGTGAGTGCCGCGCCTCCCGCTGGGTCGCGGATCCGCGGGCTCTCACCGAGCTCATGACGAAGATCAACCGCCAGGGTGGTCAAACCCAGATCGGGCGGGTGCTCCGCCATGTCCGCACTGAGGCGAGCCAAACTCCAGTGAAAGTGCTCGTCTACGTTGGCGACGCCATGGAGGAGCCAATCGACGATCTCTGTGCCGTCGCAGGCGAACTCGGTCTCCTCGGAGCAAAAGCCTTCATGTTCCACGAGGGGCATGATCCTGATGCGGCCCGCGCCTTTCAGGAGATCGCCCGCCTGAGCGGCGGAGCCTATGCGCGGTTCGATGCAGGAGCCCCCCACACGCTGTCCGAACTCCTGCGTGCCGCAGCCACCTATGCGACCAGTGGCGTCGAGGGACTTGCCCGGCTGTCCGCCAGCAACGCGCAGGCCCATGCCCTGCTCACCACCATCAATGAGCGTAAGCCGTGATGCTGCTGTATGGCATCGCGGCCGTCACGGTCCTCTGGTTCTTCTTGAGCAACTTCGCGCATGCGAACCCTGCTACTCTGGCGAAATTTCTTAAAATCACCGGTGGGGTGCTGTCGTTGGGCTTGGCGGGCCTGCTTGCGGTGCGGGGGCGGGTCGACATGGCCCTGCTGACCGGAAGTCTCGGAGCCTGGCTCCTCGGGTGGAGCCGCTTCACCGTCCCTGGTCTTGGCACACGCTCGCAGCGGACCTCCGGCAGTACTTCGCGCGTCCGCTCGGGACTGATTGAGATGACGCTTGATCACGACACCGGCGAGATGGAGGGCTCCGTGCTTGCCGGTACTTTCGCCGGGCAGCAACTCGGGTCACTGGATGAGGCTCGCCTGCGGGATCTGCTGACGGAGTGCCAAGCCGGCGATCCGGACGGCGTACGTCTTCTCGAGGCTTACCTCGACCGTTGTTTTCCTCACTGGCGTGAAGATACTCAGAACGAGGAGCAGCGCCGGGCAGCCGCTCAGCCCACATCGGGTGTCATGAATCCGGAGGAAGCCTACCGGATCCTGGATCTCCAACCAGGGGCCACCCCCGATCAGATCCGACAGGCTCACCGCTCCTTGATGAAGAAGCTCCATCCGGATCAAGGCGGCTCGACCTATCTCGCCGCGCGGGTGAACCAAGCCAAGGACCTTCTGTTGAGCCGGCATGAAAGGTAATCGATGATGCCGCAGTGGCTGCTACTTGGCTTGAGTGGTGGATTGCTGATTATTTACAGGTCGAGTCCGCCCCGATTGCTGTCACACCCACAGCCTTTTGGCTGACCAGCCACAGTGATGATGCCTGAGTATCCTGTTGCGGATCGAAGCAGAAGATGCCCTGCCCTTAGAAGCGTACAGTGCTCCCTGCTTGAGCAGATACTCGGCTTATTGTCTGGGTGACGCGCTAGGCGAGAGCACCAGATCTAAACTGCCACGACAATATCGAAGCGTCCTTGGAGCGCGCCGGGCTCAGAGACCTGCCCAGAAGCCAAGGGAACGATCACGCTGCGGCGGGCCTGAGGGTCACGGATACGGCTGAGGACGCCATCCCGTGCGTTGAGGGGTTCGTCCTCAATGTACATCTGGGTAACCAGACGTCCCTGCCCCGGCAAATGCACGGCAAAGTGGATGTGGGGGGTCCGCCCGGGATACGGCACGGGTTTTATGGTGCGGAACCGATATCTGCCCTGTTCATCCACTTGGGTGCGGCCATAGCCCTGGAAAGCATGGTCGATGCGGCCCTGCCCTCCCGCACGCGGATGGCGATAGATGCCATTGGCATCACACTGCCAGATCTCGACCACACTGCCGGGCTTCGGCTGCCCGCGGGTGTCCAGCACCCGCCCAGACACGTGGACCACCTGTCCCAGAGCCTGAGCGGCTTGGCCCGTGACACGGACAAGGTCATTGTCCATGTCAGGGAGGAACTCGACTGGGTAGAAGGGCCCCTCCGTCTGTCCTGGTGTCGGGACAAGCTCGGCCGCGACCAGGCTCCGCGGGATGATAACGGAGGCTGATGTGACGGCCGCCTTGATCAGAAAAGAGCGTCGATCAGGATCAATGACAGTACGGTGGCTCATGCAGAACACCAGGCGTGGATCACTGAATGACAGCATAGACGACTGACCCTTCCAGACCAGTTCGCCGCATCCCACATCGCACGAACGTGATGAAAGGCGTGATGTCACTGCTCCAGATGCAGGGCTGAGGCAAACCTCCCTGCAAGCGTCCGCTGTCCCATGGTTTTCAGATCATCACGAAGGATCGGCTCCATGGTACCGGATGACATGCGGCTTGTGGCCGTACAGACCCAGCCCCCGGAGAAAACGGACATCACCTTCGACGGAAGAGCAAGCCACCAGTTCGGAGGGATGTGTCGCAAACTTTTTGTTTCAGAGTTCCGGCTACAACGTCGAGGCGACAGTGAGGGGGGACGCGGTGTTC
>NZ_JAFBID010000142.1 GCF_016811235.1 Microvirga arabica | reverse complement strand
AGGTCCGCCGCGCTGATCCGACCACCCTTACCAAGTAACGAAGGAATGAAGATGATGAACAATTCTGAGAACAGCCAAGCCAAGACCACGGGTCTCTACGCTAAGCACTATGGCATTCTTCAAGCGATCGCCGAGCGGCTGCGGAGCGGCGGATCCGCTGATGTCGACCTGCTGCTGGAGGACACCCGCAGGGCCATGGAGTCGTATGAGATTTGCCGGGACCGGCTTCACGCCGTGCAGGCCGAGTTGAATGTCCAGATCAATCGCAGCTGATCCAACCTGATGGCTTTTGGCAGGGCCGTGGAGGGGGGCAAAGATCAACAGGTAGCTCAATGCCGAGCACCTCGGGGCCTGAGGCGCTTTGCCGATCGCTTCCTCAAGAATTCGGAGAAACGGCATGACCGCCGCATCGCTCAACAAGCCGGCCCCGCTCATCTGGACCGACCGGATCTCGACCGGCATGAGCCACGACACCTACTTCGGCTCCCGGATGCCAGGCGACCAGATCGTTTATGTCCTCAGAACAGACATCTTCGGCGATGACGGCAAGATCGAACGCTGGGAAGTCTGCTGGAACACTGGCTGCTACCCGCGCCGGGTGCCGGATGCCCGGTACCACGCCACCCTCTGGGCCGCGATCGACGCCGCCGAGGCCGAGGTCGCCACCATCACCGCCCAGCCGAAACAGCCCTGCCGGGCCTGCGGTCCCCACTGCTGCATCTGGCAGGACGACGCCGTTGCCATCGCCGCCTAAGAGAGGATCAGAGAAATGTCGATTACCGTGAAACGACCGAGAAAGCGGTTCCCCTGGAAGGGGCAGCTCTTGAAGAGGGACAGCTACCGCGACCTGAGCACTTGGTGAGGAGAGAGCCTCTTTCGGAGAAGGATTGGATTACAAGCAAGCGAAGGCCCCCGGGAGGGGCCTTTCTCATGCTCGCGTTCACAAACCCCAGCCAATCAGCCTTCGAGAAGTTTCTCCAGCTGAATGCCGATCGCAATCTTCTGGCGTCTGAGAGCCTCCATCCTATCAAGCGCACTCTGGGGCCAGTTCATTCTGATCTGACCATGGTGTGCGGTAAGCTCCTGCTGCTCTTTGCTTAGTTGCTCTTCTCGATCCCACAGGGCCTGGACCTCAGGAGACACTTCCGTCTCGGAAAGATCCTCCTCGTCCGTGCGAGCAACCAGAACCCGATTGCCGTCCCGGTCTGTGATTTCCCGGTATCGATCTTCCGGATAATCCTGACCCTCAACCCATTTGTCAGGATCGAAGTCGGACCAGTCGGTACCTTTAGACCTAACCTCATCGTCGTCAGTCGGAGATGAGATCGTCACAGACGCTGCAATATGGATGGGCGCAGGCTTCGACTTTTCACGCACAGCCTTCGCCGCCTCTACAGGCTTCGCCTTCGGCTCTCCATCAGGAGAAGACCCGGTCATAGATGACGGCGCAGTAGCGTCACCGTCCTGAGAAGGCATTGGATCAGGGCGGGACAGATCCGTCTGCTCCTCCTGTTGTGTCCTCATCGATAAAAGGACACGGGCCTCTTTCTCGCTGAGCCCAGGATTAGAAGCCATGAACTCCACGAGCTGCTCATCGGTAAAAGTGCCCTTAGGTACGATGTAGCTGCTCGTTTCACGAAACGTTCTCCGCTTGCGCACGTCCTCTCGATGCTCGGCTAAGAGCACTTCTTGATCCAGCACCTTAAGACGCTCGGCCTCCTTCGCGGCAACCTTGCGGGCGATCTCTTTCTCACCTTCCGCTTTGATTTGAGCGATCTCAGCATCGATCTGTTTCTTGCGGAATTGCACACGACGCTCAAGCACGCTCGGTCGCTCAGCGCCCCAGCGGTAGCGCTTGCCCTCCTTACGAGCCCTGTTGTGTGGAACCGATCCAGTCGCTGCTGCGCCCATGACGAAGCCTCTTATCGATACTGCTACGAGGCGCGAAGTTTGACTCACACCTTCGAATTAAACCGGAAGCTACCATCGTTATGGCCAAGCTTCAACGAAGCGCAGGACCCACCATCCCATCGGGGCGCACCCTGCTTTGCCCACTCAGATGCTCAGAAAGCCCGACCCTGCCGACTGCCGGGTCGTCATTCGGGCGGGCAAAAAGCCCTTACCTTACAAATGGAGCAGGTGGTCACGTGTATTTCCAGGCGGCCTGACCATCCAAAGTAAAACGTCTGGTCCGGTCCGAAATAAAGCGACATGACTAAACCTCTCGGAGGGTCAGTTCTCCACAGAATTCGAGCGGACCACTCCTCCAGTCAGGTCCAGACCTCCCGTGTCCGACGGCAGCCCCTCACCGCCAGTCCGGTCTGCCCGCCTCGCCGCTCCAGCTCGGATCGCGTGACCCATCAGGAGCCTCCGCCTGGTTCCTCCGGCCACCCACAGGATCCTCCCAACAGAGCGCATCGATGAGCACACTCGAGATACGAACTTGCCATGCCCATGCTGAGCTTGGCCAGGTCTGATTAGATTGGACCGGACGTCCTGTTCGGGCCAAATGGTCACCCGTGCGGCCTACTCAACATTCCCTTGCCGATAGGAAGGTCGGTTTCCCAGCCACATGACCCTTAGCCGGAATTCCTTATCCTGCAACGATTTCGCTACGGCGCTGTCGTACACTGGCTTGGGGCGATAGGCGCCCATGCACTCAAGCCCAGCGATCCCGTCATCCGACCCAGACGATCCGGATGAGCCGACGAGGGCAGGACAGCCGACCCTCGACTGGTCAGGCAGAGATGCCTAGGCGTGACCCGCCCACCTGGTCCAGCACCAGCCTCGATCGTCGTGGCGCAGACCGCTTGCCTCATCGGTCTGCCCCTCCGGAGGGCGGCCGAGCAAGAGGGCAGGTCCGGTGGGATACAACAACACCTGACCTGACAATGGTCAGGTCGAGGAAAGAAACCGACCTGACCATTCTTCCGTTGCCTAGGGTCAGTCCTGCTTGTCATGACAACACCCGAGGCTCCCCGGCGCCCCGGCCGGACTCGCCAGCTCACCGGCCGCACTGCATACGGGCGAAGTAAAACCCCTCTGTTGAGCGTTCACAGAACGCCATGGTTCTTTTGCTTGGCCTGATTACACATCCTGAGCTTGACGCTCAGCGTATCTCATAACAGCGGGTGTTCCCCGGCGATTAAGCTTGAGCGTATTCATATCAGTTTGTTCTGCCGGAATACATTTCATCGGCAGAAGGAGACGCGCTGTTCATGTGCGCGCGTCCCCAAACCCGCCAGGAGCGGCCTGGAGGCCGATCGAGGCAGGATCAAGGCTCAAGGGCCCTCTTCCGGCCCGGGAGGGGCCACAGGCCCCATTCTACGTCCCGGATGACCCTAACCCCGCCGACGGTCATAGCCTGCGGCTGTCGGAAACCTCTGAAGCCAACAGACCCCACACCAAAGGTGTCCAGAGGGAGGTTTAGGGGCAGGATATTTCTTAGGGCCCAAT
Source organism: Microvirga arabica (assembly GCF_016811235.1). GTDB lineage: Bacteria > Pseudomonadota > Alphaproteobacteria > Rhizobiales > Beijerinckiaceae > Microvirga > Microvirga arabica. Next base: position 3,526 of record NZ_JAFBID010000142.1, on the reverse strand, counting down.
AACGCAGTTTTGGCGCACCTACCGGTTCGGCCAAAACTGCTGTCTCTTACATTGGGCTCTGCGAGGCTGTTCCGGCGCGCTTTGGGTGGGCCCAATACCGCAGTTTTGCCGCAAGCGGTGCGTGACCGACAAATTTGAGCATGCTGGGCCCAATACCCCAAATGTGCCGCACCGCGTTCGTGACTCACGGCCGAATAGTAGTGGGCCCAATACCGCAGTTTTCCCGCAGCAGGTCTTTGCCCGTGTTCTCAACTTGCGTGACTCACGTCTCTAAGCAGTGAGCCCAATACCGCAAACGTGATGCATCTCAGGCGTGACTCACGAGCAGATGAGGCTGGGCCCAATACCTCAGTTTCTCCGCAGCGCCCGTTTCCCATGATCTCACGCTGTGTGACTCACGCTACTGGGTAACTGGGCCCAATACCTCAGTTTTGGAGCACTTGCCGGTTCTCACAAAGCGGAGTGCGACGAAATAGGGGTCTACAAAGCTTTCCCGGCGCGCCTTGGGTGAAGCCAAAGCGCACAATCCAGAGGATCGTGGCCGGTGGGGGCAAGGCTGCCGGTTGCTCGATGCAATCTCGTCTGGCGCTCCGGGTGCGAAAACTGCATGCGTCGTGAATACTATCTGAATACTTGCCGTCACAGCACGCTCCGGCTGCGGGCGGACCACACGCGTCCGTATGCTCTTTCTGCCTCCAATGCACCAGGCTCAGTTCGGCCAGGCTGACAAGCAGCTTCGAAACATCCTACGAGCGTGGAACTCTCTTGCCCAAACGTCAAGTAAACACCTTGGGACACATTGCAGCGACGATCATGCTGTCACGCGAATGGACGACATCGCTCCCGTGTTATTCGATGGCACAGGGTCGGACAGGTTCTAGGCCGCTCTGTCTCTTGACGGCCGGGGTCTGACCAACAGGCCCACCAGCGTGCGTCCATCATCAGATGTAAATGTCATGTTCCGATGGACCATTCCATGGTCAGGCTGGATTTCAGCTTTCTCATAACTCACGCGCCACAAAAGCCCGGCGTACGGAAACTGCGCCTCTTTCAACCATTGCACCCGTCCATCAGTGTGAGGCACAAACGGGCATTCCCGATCTCTCCACGCAAAATAGGCGGCTTGCATTTCTTTGAACTCAATCGGCCTGTGACTGCTGTGTTGGTCGTTGACACCGGTTCCGAAGGCAACATGATCCAGGTCGTCCGGCGTGTCCTTGGGTCCGCTATCGGTGGAATCGTCGGCGTACGGCGGCTCCCACGGCGCAGGATCAACCAAAGCCGCCTGTTCCTCCGGAATTAGGCGCTCCTCGACCTCGCTCTCGTCAGCCCAAATCCGGGTCGTCCATCTTGCAACGGTCTCCCGCAAGCCGAAGACGCCCAGGAATTCGTCTGGCATGTTCAGCAAATCCATCGCCGATAAACCCAGGAATCGGGGCTCCGGTTGGTTTGCATCTGAAGCAACCTCCTGGAGAGGGTTCTCCAGGCACTTGAGTATGGCCAGCTGAGTGAGCACCTCAGCTGGAAGGGTGAGAACATCGGACGCGCCTGGCACCGAGGTTTGTGTCCCTTCGCCAAGCATGAGCCTCTCCAGACGATTAACTTGCTCTGTGAATCGGGCAATGAGATCAACTTGCCGTTGATCCCGCTCGTCAAGATGCGTCAAATATGTACTCGTCTTGGCGGTAATGGCCTCAAGGTGGGCTACGTGTGCCTCGTCGCGCGCCCTTTTCCGACTCTGACGATCATTCTGGTCCTCAAGGATCTGTGCGCGATCCTTGGTCTCGGTCTTAACCATCGGTACTCCTGAAAAACTCAAATCAAAGCTGAACCTGTGATGAGTCTGATGGAACCTTGGCACGATGAAAAGGGGAGGGGATCCACGATCCACCAGCACATACCGCGGTGAACTCGGAGCGGACGATACGGAAGCAGGGCGGAACTGCTCGACACTGGGGTTTGGAAGGGGAATGCACATGACGTGAGTCACAGTGTTTCTGAGCGTGGGCCCAATACCGCAGTTTTGGAGCAGTCCATTCGTGACTCACGCTTGAAGTGCATGGGGCCCAATACCGCAAATGCGCCGCACGTCGGCTGCGAGTCATGCGGGGATACAGGTGGGCCCAATACCCCAGTTTTGGCGCAGCACCGACGTGACTCACGCTCCAGGGACATGGATCGCCTTTTGGCGTCAGCCGGTCCTGGCCAACCCCATCGTGTCCCGCGGCGTGGTGTAAGAGCGCCAATCCTCGGCCGAGCCGGGATGATCAGGCGGTAGCGGCGAAGGCAGACGGCCTCCGGACCCGAAGCTCAAACGCTCGAGCATGACCCGAATAGGGCAGGGCCTCCGGACCATATACGGCCCTTTCATGCGTGAGCCGATTCCTGAGCATCTGCTTGCTTCGCTGAATTCGGCAGGCGCTCGATGGAGCGGCTATCGAGAAGGGATCGGTGTTGACCCCGGACATCAGCGTCATATCCAAAGTGTTCCTAGATCTTGCTCTCGATGAGCGTGCTCCTCCTCAACGAGGGACGGTTCACACTATTGGATCGCATCTGGCCTGCCTGTCCGGCCGCTCAAGCGATGATCGTTCATCCAGACATCCAACTCTGCCAACTGCCTGCCCAAGGCAAGCTGATTGTGGGCAATACGGGTGAGCAAAGTTGCGAGGCTGCTCGGCTCGTCGGGTACAAGGCCGGTGTGGCGCAGGGCCGGTTTAAATCCTTCGGCCGGCTTGGTCGTCGGCAGACCTTCCATGCCGCGGGTCATTTCCAAGTTGACACTGGGGGTGCGAAGGATCGCGCTGCGCTCGACGTCCTTCGGGTTGACTCCTGTCCGGCTCATGAGTCGAGTTCCTGTTTAGACGGAGGGTGGTGGGATCGTCGGCGGGAGTGGTAAGCCAGGGGGCACTGTCGGGAGGGTGGGGCTCTCACGTCACATGGAATCCTCGCCTGAACTCTGGATCAGCGAGAGCCCGTGCGGCTTTGGCGAGCCGGAGAGCGTCGGGTCCGGCCCGATGCGGATGCGGGTAGATCTGCTCGATGTGGGTGAGCAACCGCTCTGCCATAGTCGGATCCAGCCCGGCCTCCTGGGCAAGCCCGCCATAAAGACGCTCGACATCGCCTACTGGCCAAGTCATCCTCTGACCTGCCGCGGCATAGAGCCGGTTGAGCCACCAGCTATCATGCTGAGGGGCATCCGACACGACGAGCCGGCCGTGGGTAACCTCATCCAGGCGGGAGCAAGCCTCGTCGATGGACAGGCCCTCAGCCTCTAGCATGGCTGGCCTGAGACCGTGAATGGCCGCCGATTGCGCCGACCAGCCGCTGTCGAAGTCCCAAGTCGCGTGTGGCCTGACGAGGAAGCTCTCAGGCCCTGCCTCATCATCGAGCACCCAACCGATCTCGATTGGAAAGGAAGCGGAGCTCAGGCCCGACGCCTCGATGTTGATGAATAGCACTTCAAAGCCTCTGAAGGTCAGCCGCATGAGATCTCCAGCAGGAGGTGATGGCAGGAACGGGCGAT
>NZ_JAFBID010000141.1 GCF_016811235.1 Microvirga arabica | reverse complement strand
GTTTCAACACCATCACTTTGAGGGACAGCCACCCCGCTCCGCTAGCTCGTGAGCGGCAGGCCCATTACGGCATCTAGGTCGTGAACCCATAAAAGATCTTTTCTTTGCAGTGAGTTGATGATTCACCTCCCATCCTGGGAGGATCTGATGCGCCGTCATGAGCTGACCGACTTCGAGTGGAAGATCATCGAGCCGTTGCTGCCTAACAAGCCACGTGGCGTGCCGCGGGTGAACGACCGGCGGGTGCTCAATGGCATTCTCTGGCGCTTCCGCACCGGCTCACCCTGGCGCGACATCCCCGAGCGGTATGGCCCCTCCACCACCTGCTACAATCGCTTCGTGCGCTGGCGTGAGGCTGGCATGTGGGACCGCATCCTGAACGCGGTCTCGGCCGCTTATGATGGTGACCTCATCATGATCGATAGCTCCTGCGTGCGCGTTCATCAGCATGGCGCGACGGGTAAAAAGGGGGCCGAGATGGTGGCATGGGACGTTCCCGCGGCGGCCTGAGCACCAAGATCCATGCTCTGGTGGATGCGGAAGGCCGCCCGATACGGATCACTCTGACGCCCGGTCAGGCGCATGACGGCACGGCGGCCGAGGACCTTCTGACGAACTTGAAGTCCGGCGCGACCCTACTGGCCGACAAGGCTTACGACAGCAACGCCATTCGTCAGCAGGCCCAGGAGCAGGATGTCTGGGCGAACATCCCGCCCAAGAGCAACCGCAAGAGCTCGTTTGTCTTCAGCACCTTTCTGTATCGCTACAGAAATCAGGTGGAGCGGTTCTTCAACAAGCTTAAACAGTTCCGCGGCATTGCCACGCGATACGACAAAAACCCGGCGAACTTCCTGGCCGCCATCAAGCTTGTGTCAGCCCGCATCTGGATCCGTAGTTATGAGTCCGCTGCCTAGTCTCTGCGGAAGCAATGCTCTCTCGAACAACAGTGGTAACGCGAGGGCTGTCAGGATGAGGCGCAGAACCCTACGCCACCAGCTTCCGATACAGATGCCACGTCGTATGCCCAAGCACCGGCAGGACCACGCCCAGCCAAGGAAGGCCGGAACTGGCCTTGCCTTATGACAAGGGAGCTCGGGCAAGGTGATTACCCCCTTCGGTCGGTCGCCAAGGCCGGCTTCCGTGACTACCGTTCAGCACGCCCAGGAGGTGGAAGGTGAACAGGTCCGCTGCGACAACTCAAGGCCCGAAGAGCAATGCCGTGAGGCTTGTCGTCGTTGTCTCAGGCTGCGCCGCTTTGGCCCTCGCGCCCACTCCCGTGAAGGCGAATTTCGTGGACGGCAACGATCTCCACGCCCAGTGCCGAACCCGAAGTGCCGGCGCGCTGAACTACATCCTTGGCGTACACGACACCCAGCAGAGCGTGGCCGGGCTTGGAAAGCAGGAGAAGCTGGTCTGCCCCTGGGGCAGGGTCAGCTCCGGACATATCGTCGAGGCCGTGTGCAAATACCTCCAGAACAATCCGGATCAGCGCCACCACTCAGGGGCGAGCATCGTTCTGAAAGTGCTTGGAGAAGCGTTTCCCTGCAAATCGTCCGCCTCGATGGGCCCAGCCTCTCCATAGGCTCTCGCGATCCTTCCGGCGCCTACGCCACCAGCTTCCGATACAGATGCCATGTGGTGTGCCCGAGCACCGGCAGGACCACGACGAGGCCGAGAAAGGCCGGGAGCGCGGCGGTGAACAGCATCAGCACGATGCAGAGCGCCCAGCCCAGCATGGCGGCCGGGTTGCTCACCACGGCCCGCACGCTCGTGATCATGGCGGTGATGAAATCCACCTCCCGGTCGAGCAGCAGCGGGAAGGACACGACCGTCAGCGAGAAGGTGACGGTGGCCAGCACCGCCCCGATCACATGGCCGACCGTCAGGAAGGCCAAGCCCTCTGGGGTGGTGAAGAGAACCCCCGGGAAGGCCCCGGCCGGCATGCCGTGGAGCCCGAAGAACAGGGCGATCAGCAGCCGCACCTGATACATCCAGATGATGAACAGGAAGATCGTCACGAAGGCCATCCAGGAGATTTCCTTGGCCCCTTGCGTCCAGATCGCCCCGAACACGCCGGACAGGGTCGGAACCCGCCCCTGCTCCCGCAGGCGGCTGACCTCGTAGAGCCCCACCGCCACGAAGGGCCCGATTAGCACGAAGCCGGCAGCCAGCGGATAGACGAGATAGAGCAGATCCCACAGGAACGCGCAGGCCAGAATGGCGACGCCGCCGAGGGCGTAGACGCTGCCGAAGAACACCCCGAAGGCCGGATAAGCCTGGAAGTCTCTTAAGCCCGCCGACAGCGCATCGACGATGTCGGAGCGCCCGATCCGGCGGATGGCCGGCTCCTTGCGCAGCATGGGTGCGGTGGTGCGGATGTCCTCGCTCATGCGGCCTTCCCTCGTGTCTCCGCCTTTGCGGCATCATAGGTTCGGCAGGCGGCAGCGGTCGACTCAGGAAGAGCCCTTAGGGCGCCCGCACGTCAGGCCCATCTTTTGGCCATCCAGATGCGGTCGTGGCCGGGTGGGCGGTCCTTCAGGCGGCCGATCTCGGCATAGCCCTGCTTCACATAGAACCCCTCCGCCTGGAACGTCGACGTCGTCAACTGCGCGCCGATAGCCCCGTGCAACCGGGCGGCTTCCTCGGCCATGTCCAGCAGGCGGGTGCCGTAGCCCTGCCCGCGCAAGGCCTCGTCGACCCAGAAATGGTCGACCTGAAGCCAGTACAGGGCAACCTGCCCCCGAATGCCGCCGCGTACGCGGTTGTCATCGTCCCGCAGGAGCAGGGTCAGAGGGATCAGGGGCAGAGGGCCGGTCTTCTCGATCACGTGAGCCCGCAAGCCGGCGGTTACGTCATCCGCACCGGGCGGGCTGGCTTCTTCGAGAACCTCGATCTGCATGCTGTCAACACCTTAGGTTGGGCATACCCAGCTTCATAGACGTGTCTTGTAGAACTTTCCGGATTATCTTCTCACACGAAGACTCTCCCGCTGAGATGCGGAATTTGATGAGCAGATCGGATGCTTCGCAAAGGATTGGTGGCTCTCACCTTGGCCATAGTCGTGACCTTACCCGCAATCTCATCCTGTGGCCGGGATGATGCACCAATGCGCACGGACGAGGAAGCAAAGCTTCTGAGCGATTTAAGGTCGGGGAAGTCGGTAGACTTGTTCGCCTTCCAAGGCGGTGGAGTAGACACTGTATGCCTCAGCGGCGGCTACCAAGATCCCGTCTCGGACATACAGTACATCACTCGCAGGGAGTTTGCGTCGTGTAGCGGGACTTTACGCCAGCCAAGAGATGAATATTACGGTGCCATCAGCTTTGTATGGCCGAACAGATGCCATGTCATAGATGTCGATAGTTCAGACTTCGTCGTTGAGACGCAGAACGGATCGTCGTGCTTCAACAAGGACCAAGCTAAATCCTTCAAACTTGAGGAAACACCCTACGGCCCAGGGCTGCTGCCCGAGAACTAGAACCTAGCCACTGTGCGTTTTCGCACCTACTTTTTCGGTCTTAGGCCCCCAAAATCCTTGAAGAACAAAGAGTGAAACACCATATTCTTCCTATGGTTACCACCCTTGCAACATCCCTGTTGAGGCCGGCCCGGAACGCTCCTGTCGAGGAGCGGATCGAGGGCGCTTGGCACGTCTACCCGCTGGAGGCGGCGCTGGAGCTCGACTATGTGGACCAGGCCGGCAATGCCACCCGGCGCTGGGTGCTGGCGCGCGAGCTGAAGGTGGGTCCGGGCAAGATGCTGCTGGGCGGCATCGACATCCTGCTGGACGATGGATATCGCGGCTTCCGGGTCGACCGAATCCAGCGTCTCGAGGATGCGGAGACCGGGCTCGTGGTCGAGCACAACATCCTCGACTGGCTCATGAAGCTTGCCGAGCGGCAGGCCAAGGCGCGCCGGAAGCACCTCGCCCGCATGCAGGCAGGCGCTTAACCCTCTTCTGCGACAGAACCGCCGGACCGGCTCTGCCGCCCTCCCTGTCTCTTGTGCCGCCCTGCCCTTTCTGCAACATAGTGTCGTAATTTTGTTGCATTAAGGGGATGGGGTGGCCCAGCGATCCTTGTTCCGGCCGCAGGCCGTGACGGCGGCCACGGGCGAGCACTCGTCCGTGTCGTTGCCGGTTGCGCCCCTCTCCTGGCGATTGCTCGGCGGCTTCGTCATCGCATGCATCACCGTCGTTGTTCTTTTTCTCGGCACGGCGGAATACGCCCGCAAGGAGACTGCCGGCGGCTCACTTGTGGCGGCCGGCGGCGCGGTGCGCGTCAGTGCGCTCCGCGGCGGCGTGGTGACGGAGCTGAAGGTCAGGGAGGGTGAGCGGGTTGCGGCGGGCCAGCCGCTCTTCACCGTTGCCTCCCGGCAAGGATTGGAAGCCGGCGGCACCCTCGATGCAGCGATCCTCGCTGCTCTCGACACCCAGATTCAGGTGTTGAAGGAGCAGATCGCCGCGGATCCCGCCCGCATGGAGAACGAGGTCCGGCGCCTCGACGCAACCGTTGCCTCCGTCACGGCGGAGCGGGATGCGCTTTCCGCCCAGCGCAGGCTCATGGCCGAACGCGTCCGCGTGACGGAGGAGCGGCGCAGCACCATCGCGCGGCTCGCCGAGCAGGGCCACACCACCCGCGCCGCCCTGCAGGAGCAGGACGAGGCGCTGCTCGCCCGTCGGCAATCCCTGGCCGAGATCGACCGGGAGCTTGCGGAGGCCGACAAAAGTTTGAGCCAGGCTCAGCTGCAGCGCGAGCAGCTGCCGGTGCTGAAGGCCGAGCGCCTGGCGCAGCTGCGCCTCAACCTCGCCGACCGGGAGCGCCAGCGGGCGGAGGCGGAAAGTCAGCGGGCGCAGGTGATCACCGCCCCCATCAGCGGCCGCGTCACGGCACTCCAGGCTGCCCCCGGCCAGATCGTCGATCCCACCAAGCCGCTCATGACGCTCCTGCCCGACGGCGCGAGCCTGCTCGCGGATCTCTTCGTGCCGAGCCGGGCGATCGGCTTCATCGAGCCCGGCCAGCGGGTGCGCCTCATGGTCGATGCCTTTCCCTATCAGCGCTTCGGCACAGTGGGCGGCAGCGTCGAGACCATGTCGCAGGCGATGCTCTCCCCCGACGAGGTGATCGGCAAGGTGGCGCTGTCCGAGCCTGCCTACCGGGTGACCGTGCGCCTCGACCGGCAGGCCATCGACGCCTTCGGACGGCAGATCGCCCTCCAGCCCGACATGACGCTCAAGGCCGATATCGTGCTCGAGGGCCGCTCCCTCGTCGCCTGGCTGTTCGAGCCGCTCATCAGCGTCAGGGGGCGGATGTGAAGCTTTTCGCTCACCTCGATTATTTCGGCACGCCGCGCCTGCCCGCCATCATGCAGTCGGAGACCGCCGAGTGCGGCCTGGCGTGCCTGGCCATGGTCGCGAGCTATCACGGACGCGAGGTCGATCTCACGGCCCTGCGCCGCCTGTTCTCGATCTCGCTCAAGGGCGTCACCCTCAAGGACGTGCTGGTCATGGGCCAGCGCCTGGGCATGACCGGCCGCGGCCTGCGGCTCGAGCCCGAGCAGCTCGGTCAGGTCAAGCTGCCCTGCATCCTGCACTGGGACATGAACCACTTCGTGGTGCTGAAAGAGGTCGGCGCCCGCAAGGTCGTCATCCACGATCCGGCGCTCGGGGTGCGCAGTCTCACCTTCGCCGAGGTCGGCCACCACTTCACCGGCATCGCCCTGGAGCTCACCCCCACCCTGGCCTTCGAGCGCAGGAAGGAAACCTCTCGTTTAAGCCTCACGGCCCTGTGGGGCCGGATGCGCGGGGTGAAGCGGGCGCTCGCCCAGGCGCTCGTGCTCTCGGCCGTGCTGCAGCTCGTGGTGCTGGCCGCGCCCTTCTACATGCAGCTTGCCGTCGACGAGGCGGTGATGAAGGGTGACCAGGGCCTGCTCACCGCGCTGGCGCTCGGCTTCGGGCTGCTCACTCTCATCCATATCGGGGCCGACTGGCTGCGCTCCCACGTGCTGCTTTTTTTTAAGCGGCGCGCTCAACTTCCAGATGGGCGCCAACCTCTTCCATCACCTCGTGCGCCTGCCGCTGGCCTGGTTCGAGAAGCGACATATCGGCGATCTCGTCTCGCGCTTCCGCTCGGCCGAGCCGATTCAGCGCTTGATCTCCGAGGGGCTTGTGGCTGCTCTCGTCGACGGGGTGATGGCGACGCTGACGCTCGCGATGATCCTGATCTACAGCCCCAAGCTGTCGGGCATCGTGTTTGCGGCGCTCATTCTCTACGGGCTTCTGCGCTTTGCCCTCTACCGCTCCCTGCGCCAGCGGCAGGAGGAGATGATCGAGGCGGCCGCCAAGGAGCAGACCACGTTCATCGAGACGGCGCGCGCCATCCAGAGCATCAAGATCTTCGGCCGCGAATCCGACCGCGAGGCCGTGTGGCAGAACCGCTATGCGGCCTCGATCAGCCGAACCATCCGCCAGGGCCGCTTCACCATCGGGTTCAAGACCGCCAATGACCTCATCTACGGCATCGAGAACGTGCTCGTGGTCTGGCTCGGCGCCAAGGCGATCACGGCGAACGACATGACCATCGGCATGCTCTACGCCTTCATGGCCTACAAGGAGCAGTTTCTCTCCAAGGCCACCAACCTGATCGAGACCGGAATCCAGTACCGCATGCTCGACCTGCATCTCGACCGCCTCTCAGACATCGCCCTCGCCGAGCGGGAGGAGGACCGGCATGGCGCCAGCCTCGTGCCGCGGCCGGTTGCCGGAGCGCTGGAGCTGAAAGGCGTGAGCTTCCGCTATGCGGATACGGAGCCGGAGGTGCTCTCCGGCGCGGATCTTAAAGTAGAGGCCGGCGAGTTCGTGGCCATCACCGGGCCGTCAGGCGGCGGCAAGACCACCCTGCTCAAGATCATGCTCGGCCTGTTCAAGCCCATGGAAGGCACGGTGCTCATCGATGGCACGCCGATTGCGCATTTCGGCACCCAGGCGTTCCGCCAGCAGATCGGCGTGGTGATGCAGGACGATCAGCTCCTCTCGGGCAGCATCGCGGAGAACATCTGCTTCTTCGATGCGAAGCTCGACCTCGACTTGATGCGCGACTGCGCGCGGATGGCCGGCATCGACGACGAGATCATGGCCATGCCCATGAACTAAGGTCTGTGGGGATTCACATGAGGTTGGGCTTATGATTCAAGCTCTTGATGGATCGCTATGTCTTGACGGA
>NZ_JAFBID010000140.1 GCF_016811235.1 Microvirga arabica | reverse complement strand
GCGATGGCTGAGATGGACAATCCCTGACGATGAAGGTCCAGGATCATAAGCACTTCTCCAAGCTGGATCACCGTCGCGGCTCCCGTCCGTTCTCACACGGAGAGGATCATCGGTGACGGCGGGAGCGCCTGCACGGCCAGAGCGTGCCTCAGGCCGCGAAGGCAGGGCATCAGCTCGGGAATTTTCGAGGCCCATAATCAGGCAGTATTCACCGCCCTATGACAACAGGCCTCTTGGCGCTACGTTCTTTGCCAGTCGTTATGCTTGGGGCCGCAGGGCTGCCTACGCCTCTCAGTTCCTCTACCCCACTGGGCGGGCGTGGCGCACGAAAGCCAAGGTCAAAGAGGCTCTGCTCGGGGATGAGGACCCGGATGAGTGGGATGTGCCGCCCAAGCCGAAGGGCATGCGATGGGCGACGTACGAGCGGTGGGTGGCCAAGTACGATGCGGCTGAGGAGATGCTGGATGCGCAACTCGTTATGGCAGCGGCGCGGCTGATGAAGCGCTTATGACATTCGTTTCGTGCTAGTCGAGCCAAGGCTGAAGTAGCGATTTGGCAAGCTGCCGCTCTAAGATGTTTCATCCGCTTTCCTATTGTCGCCTCCTCCAAGGCAAGCAGACCCACCCCGGTGTCTTACGCCAGCACCACAGAAAGACCCTTGGCTCGGTGAAAAGCCAAGGGTCCATCTCATTGTAAGCAGGTCTGCTTAGACAAGACGCTCAGGCAGTCGAGCAATTGTTGGGTTCATGGCCTTCGGCTCACCCGTCCTTGCCACCACGTCCACCGCCGTTGCCGCCATTCCCACTTCCGCCAGCATTGCCACCTTTGTCGCCAGCATCACTGCGGCCCTTCGAGCCACCGCCGAAGTCACCTCCGTTCGGGCTCTCTCCAGCCCCGCCGACACTCTTGTCGTTGCCGGGATTACCAGGGCCTCCAGCGCTGCCGCCATGACCGTTGCCGTTGCCGCCAGCGTTGCTGCCTTTGTCATCGGAGTCGCTGCGGCCTTTCTCACCGCCGCCAAAGTCGCGGCCATTTGGGCTTTCACCCGCATTGCCGACACCCTTGTCGTTGCCGGGATTGCCGGGACCACCAACGTTGCTACCACCGCTCCCAGTCGAGCCACCGCCCGTGCTGCCGGTTCCACCGGTGTTTCCGTTATCGGCAACAGTACCGCCGCCATTACCCGTGGTCCCGCCGGTGCCGCTGGTTCCACCAGAGCCTACAGTGCCGATACCACCCGCTGAGCCGCCAGCGCCAACCGTGCCGCCTGTGTTGACGTTGCCACCGGCACCAGCATTACCGCCGACACCAACTGTGCTGCCATTGCTCACAGTTCCACCGGGGCGAGTTGCACCACCTGTGTTGACAGTGCCGACATTGCCCACGGTTCCACCAACGCCAGCCGTGCCGCCTGTGTTGACAGTGCCGCTAGCGCCAGTTCTGCCGCCGCTGCTGACGGATCCTGACGTTCCGCCGACCCCAACCGCAGGGCCGTTCGTGCCACGACTGTTGATGGAGCCAGTATTCAGGTCATTGCGGTCGTTCAGCCGGTCCATTCGCTGGCGCAGAGCCTGAGGCCTGATGGCGCAGCTGCAGACCTCCTGACCCTGCACGATGCGGAGCTGACAGTTGTGATACATGGATGGATTGGCAACTGCAGGGACGCACTGCTGGCCTGTCCGAATGACTTGTGCGGAAGTCGAAACAGAAGAGCCTAAGAACAGAGCTACGCCTGACAAGGCAAGAGCATAAGAACGCTTCATGGTTCACCTACACTAATCTACATCTACAGGGTGACTGCACAACGACAGCCGTCATGAATTGAAGACGTTCAAAAAGCGGAACGCGTTCCTACCTAAAAACGACATAACCCGAAGGTATTAGCACGGAACTATATCGCTGTTGCGATGAAAAAGCGCAGCAATAAACTTGATGAGCAGCATTGAAAGTCAGCGCAAAACAATAAATAAGCCCTTGAGGACTATCTAATGACCATCAGGGGCTTTGAAGCTTTGGCTTGGAGGCGGTAGGTGAGCGCCTCCATTACATGAACGGCTGAAGCCGCCAAAGAGTTCCTCTTTCTATCCTGCTGATGGAAGGGAATGTGCCTGCTTCTCAACAGGTGCCCGTCGACCAGTCATTGAGATGGCAGCGGCGCGGCTGATGAAGCGGCTTCAATGGTCATCCGGTTTCAAACCAGCCACAGCTGAGGCAACGGATTGGCAAGCCGCGATTGCCGCATGGAGGAGCCACCCTGCAATCACAGCGGAACCAGACTGCGCTCTCCGCGTCGGATTAACCGTAACTCGGACAAATCGGACTAGTTTGGAGCACTCTACGTCTCGTTTGTAGTAATGCAGGAATTCTGCCCTAGGTGCTTGTACAGAGGTCGCGCATGACAGATGACGAAGTTGAGGCTGTGGCGGCGGAGTTGGCCAAAGCTGGCGGGGTCTCCTGGCATTCAGGGCAGGAGCGCGGCCCTTTGAAAGTGGTCATGGAGCGTTACCGTGACCGAGCCCGTCTCGCCATTGCGGCCCTCGACCGCCTCCGAGCAGCGAAGCAAGGTACTTCCCTCGGTGAAATCAGAGCCGAGCAGCTGGGAACAGGCGCAGAAGGCAATGCGGAGCCCGTTCTAGAGAATGCCGTCTCTGCTGGAAGCCTCGTGTTGTACCGACCTCCGGGGGACAAGAGAAGCTATCCATGTCGGATTGAGAAGGTTGACGGAAGCCGCGTGTACCTTGTCCCTGAGCTTCCAACATGTACCGGGTGGGTGGATCTTGCCAACCTTTCACCTCCTGCAATTCAGTAAAGCGCTTAAGTCATGACTCGTGTTCCGAATAACAAGCCGACGCCGACTGAAATTCTCTCCGAAACGAACCTCTCGGCCCATGCGCCGGATACATCCGAGCCGGGCATTCCGGTGCGGGCGCGGTATTACTTCAACCTCACGGATGGCGAGACCATGATCCGCGACGAGGAAGGTATTGAGGCGTCCAGTATCCAAGCCGCCATGATTTCAGCCCTGGAAGCCGCAGAGGAGCTTCGGGCACAAGATCCTTCCAACTCGGACGAATGGCAGGGCTGGAGGCTTGAGATTGTCGATGCCTCCGGCCAAGCGGTACAAACCATCCCGCTTGACGCTCGCTCCGCTCATTAGTCGGATGTCAGGACTGCAGCGGTGTAGTTCATGAGGTGGTTTTGGCCAAGAGATTTCGATTCAAATAGAGGCTCTATCAAGGACAGGGAGTGCTCGCGTGGTCTGTGGCAGCCACCAGGGAGTGGGGGGCGTTCAAAACTCTAGAGCGCATTGTTTAGGAACCGGCCTTGGGCTTCTCTCATCATAAACGTGGAGAAAAAAGTTTCGACCGCAGAGGGAGGGGGCGGGTCAAAAGTCGTGGGGTTCAACCTTTCGTCAACCGGCCTTGGGGCCACGCGGAGATTTTAGCTCCCGTGTTTGATTAAAGAATCAAAGGTGCCGCCACAGGCCAGCGGCCTCCCGCCATCGGCTACAGACGTCTCGGTCAGCCCATACTTTGCACGATTGATAGCGCTGCATCCTGAACTGCTGGAAAAGCGAGTGCACCGAGAGCGACAATGTGCAATCCAGCAATCAGGTAGAGCTGAGTACGGAACGGCTCTTTTCGCGTCTTGTGGCGCAGGCTGTGCTGGGCGACGACCGCTCCAATCGTTCCGCCAACAAGCGCCATGCCAAGCAATGTGCGCTCCGGAACCCGCCACATGCCGTTCCGAGCGCAGTGCTTGTCCCAGGCGAAAGCTGCCAGGGTCGCTAAATTGATGAGGCAGAGGTAAATCCCCAAAAGGTAGAAAACGGACTGGATAGACATTGCTCTGAGTTGCCTCCTGGGCCGTTCTGAAGGCTCACACTCGGCCTGTTCTCCTGACGATAAATGGACACTCGGGAATGTACAGCCCCGCTTCCCCGGCCAAGCAATCAGGCTTATAGTCCTTGCTGGGGGCTTCAGCATGGTTTCACACGAAGACTGGCACATCCACTTTGCCCGCTATCAGCAGACGATGAAGCGCCGCCGCTTGCTTGGGCAGATCCGTGTTCATCTCTCGTTGATGGTACTGGCTGCGCTTGTCAGTTGGGGCGCTATCTGGGCCTGGGACTACCGTGGAGAAATCGGCTTCAACTCCAAGCCCGAGGTCAGGGTGTGGAGCGGCTCCAGCCCGGTCTCCTATAGAAACTGTGCCGCCGCCCGTGCGGCAGGAGCGGCTCCTCTCTATAGGGGGGCAGCCAGGCTATGCATCGCACCTCGACGGGGACAACGATGGAATTGCCTGCGAGCCTTATCCTCGCTGGTAGAAGGGGCATTGTACATGAGAGCGTTCTTCCTTCCTCTGAGCTTTGGGCTCGGCCTGATGGCGTTGCCTGCCACAGCTCAAAGCCTGTCGGGCCAAGCGAATGTGGTCGATGGCGACACGCTTGCCATTCAAGGTGAAACCACCCGCATCCGCCTTTACGGTGTCGATGCACCAGAGGGGAAGCAGACTTGCAATGATGCCGGTGGCCAGCGCTATCTCTGCGGCTCCCGAGCGGCGGATGCTTTGGCCGAGCTGATAGGCCGGAATGGGCGGGTGACCTGCCGGGAAGAGGACCGGGACCGGTATGGGCGGGTTGTCGCCGTCTGCCATTCCAATGGCCGGGACATCAATGGCGAGTTGGTCCGGCACGGTTGGGCGGTTGAGTACGGTCAGTATTCAGACGGGCGCTACTCGGACGAGGAAACGGAAGCCCGACAGGCGAAGCGTGGGCTCTGGGCCGGAACCTTCGTGAAGCCGTGGGACTGGCGACGGGGCGAGCGCTTGCCCACGGAAGCGGCTGGTGGAGCGGTCAGAGCCGCCGAGCGGACCTGTGACATCAAGGGCAACATCTCGGGCTCGGGCCGGATCTACCACCTGCCGGGAAGCCGACACTACGAGAACACGCAAATCAGCGAGGCCAGCGGAGAGCGTTGGTTCTGCTCCGAGGATGAGGCAAAAGCGGCGGGGTGGAGAGCACCGAGAGGATAGAGCCACCAGTGCCCTCTGCAGCCTCGGCTAATCGGGAAAGCTGATGGCTTTGCCTTGGTCATAGCTCCCGCCGGAGAGCAGTTTCCTCAGCCTCGTCTGTCCCTCTCATTCAATTCTCTGGAGTAGTGCCTCGCTTGCTCACCAGCGATGATGTCTAACCTGAAACGGGGCGAACAACATGTACAGGCAACCCCTGCATAAGCGTACTTTCCTGGCAGCAATGACCCTCCTGGCCTCGTGTCCTGCTCATGCGCTCGACCTGCGGGAGGAGGCCTATTGGAGTCTTTCTGAGGACAAGACCAAGATTGGTCTGCTCAGCAAGCATCCTGGCTTCCAGAACACCTACACCTCCGTGATGCTCACCTGCGCGGGGGCATCGGGTGTAAGACTGATGCTAGGGCCAGTGGATCACACGCAATTGGGCTCTGCCATCAGCCGCAATCAGGTTCCTGACGCAAGGCTCGTCGTTGATGGCAAGACCTTCGAGTTCCCAGAGGTCAGCGTCGGCTTCAATCTCCATGACGAGCAATGGATGTACGAGGTGTTGATAGAGGCAAATGAAGTAGAGACTCTGGCAAGGGCTAAAATCATCAAGGCTCAGGGCACCGGCCTCAACCTGGACCTGCCCCGCACTGACTTAAGCAGGGATTTCGTCCAGTTCAGGGATTCCTGCCCGGCGGGTCGCCGCTCGCGGTAGCCCCGTCTACCCACCCTGTTGGGTCCCTCTTGGCTGCACGGCTGAGTGGGTGGGCGAGGCGCGCAAGTCGTCTAGTTGCGAACCGAGTTTCTGAGGTGCGCGGTACGCACTCCGGTTCTCCGTCTACACCAAGGGGCGATGTGATGAAGGAATATACTCGGCTTCTCCCATAACGGCCTTCCACCCTGTGCTCCCGAACTACGCGCCTCAATCCAAATCCGAGGTCGCAGGCTTATGAGCCGCCCTCCAGGCCTCCTGACCACCAACCAGACTGAGGACGGTGCAGCCGCTTGGGAGATGGTTGACCGTGTAGAGCGGCGCTGGAGCAGGCGCTTCGCCGGTCCAATTGAAGACAAGGTGTCCGTACTGTTCTGGGAAGACCTCTGCCAGCATTTCAGGGGGCCAGGAACATTCAATGTCAGTCATGGTCGCTCGTCCTCCGCTCAAGCTGGGAGATAAGGAGTGGGACAAGTGCTGAGAAGCCGAGATACTGCCGCAGGGGCCGGACCTCGCGGCTGAAGACAAAGACCGCCTTCCCGCGTTGTCCTGTGCGAGCTTCCGCACCCGGAGGGACACTCCTATGGATATCTCGGTCAGGCCAGAGCGCGGTTCCAAACATACCTGGGCGGTTTACGTCGATGACACCTGCATCGCACGAGGCTTGCCACGGGCCGAGGCGAACCGGATCCGAGGACAGATCCAGCGAGGGGAGCTTAAGCCCCGCCTTCGCTAGGTCACACTCTCGCCGCCCCGGTGGCCGGTCCCCCCATAATCAGTCATCCACACTCTCCACAGGCTTGCTTGCCGGGGAGGAACCTCCCTCGACAGCTCTGCTTATCTGAGTAGATGTTCGCTTTATGTTCTTCCGAGTGTGCACGAGGATGGGCAGACCCAAGCTGACGGTGGAGCAGGTCCTGGAGGCGCGGCTGCGCTATGCGGCTGGCGAGCGGGAATACCGCAAGCTGGCCCGTGAGTTCGGCGTGAGCCGCGAAGCTGTCCGCGCTGCAGCGGAAGGCTTGAGCTTCAAGCACTTGCCCATGCCACCCAAGAGGCGCACGTGAAGCCCCCTCGCAATCCGCGCCGGGCCTATGACGCAGATGGCAACGAGATCCCGCCCGTCACTGTCGGGCAGAGCCTTGCTGATGGGTACAGAACCGCGATGGCTTATTGTGAAGCGCACGATTGTGGACATGGTGCTGAGGTGCCGCTGAAGGGCTGGCCTACTGACCTGCCGGTGCCCGACATGGCCTTGAGGCTGCGATGCTCGAAGTGTGGAGGGCGACGCATCAGAATGATGGCCAATGTGACGGAACTGTACGACAGGGCTCACGGGGCAGGCAAAACCGGTAAGTAAGCCTCTCTGCGGCTGGCTCTATTAAGGATACGTTTACCTTTCAGGCGCAGCCTCATCCTGTGCCATGTTGGCACGGTCGTTCTCCCTGGATGGTCGCTATAGCGGCCCACCTAGAGCGCCAGCCGAATGGGCGCTCTTTCTTTGCGGGGTTTAGAGCATCGGACTGAAAGGCAGATTCAAGAGGTTTCGGTCTGGGCTGAAATGTGATTCCCTTCTGCGAACAGGAGG
>NZ_JAFBID010000013.1 GCF_016811235.1 Microvirga arabica | reverse complement strand
AAGCCGATATCGCCCAGGCGACGGCCATGGCGGGCGGTTTCGCGGCGCAGTCGATCACTCCGGAACGCGGGGCCGCCTGGCAGCGGGTGACGGATCTTCTCAGAGAGGCCAGCGAAGGCCTGCGCCAGCTGCGATCCGCAAGCGAGCGGCAGTTTGCCGAGCTGCGGAGCGGCGATCTTGCCACCATGCAGAGAACCCAGGCGATCCTGGACGAGCGGCGCACCGAATGGGTCAGAACCCTTGACAATGCCAGGGCCGTTCTGGCCGAGGCCAACGTTGTCGGGCAGCGGCAGGCCGGCGAGATCTATGAGAGGAGCCGGACCTCGATCATCGTCGCTCTCGCCGGCACTGCTCTTCTCAGCCTGATCATCAGCTATCTTCTCCGCTCCTCCATCATAACCCCCCTCGGCGCCTTCATGGGCTTCGTCGAGCGGGTGGGACGCGGAGAGCTGGGCGGCCAGATGGCCACGACCGGAAAGGACGAGATCGGACATCTCGGCACGATGCTCAACTCCATGGTCGAGGGCCTGCGCCAGCTCGCACGCCAGAGCCGAGAGGCGACCGAGAACCTGAATGCGGCAGCAGCCGAGATCCGCGCCTCGACCCAGGAACAGGCGGCCTCCGTCGAGGAGCAGCTCGCTGCCGTGCAGGAGACCGCCGCGACCGTCGACGAGATCACCCATTCGGGCGCCCAGATCGGCAAGCGCGCGCAAGAGGTCATCGCCTCCGCACAGGCGGCGGCTCAGACCAGCATGTCGGGACTCCAGGCGGTCGAGGATACGGCGCGCGCCATGGACGCGATCCGCGAGCAGGCCGAGGCGGTGGCGGAAAACATCGTGGCGCTCAGCGAGAAGACGCAGGCCGTCGGCGAGATCATCGCCTCCGTGAACGACATTTCCGAGCGCACGCATCTTCTGGCTCTCAACGCGGCCATCGAGGCGGCAGCAGCCGGCGAGAACGGCCGCAGCTTTGCGGTCGTGGCCTCCGAGATGAAGACGCTCGCCGATCAAGCCAAAGATGCGACCACGCAGGTGCGCTCGATCCTGGGCGACATTCAGCGCGGCATCAATTCGTCGGTGATGCTCACCGAGGAGGCCGTCAAGCGCGTGGCCGCCGGTAAGGAGCGCACCGATATCACGCAGCAGACGATCACCGGCATCTCGGGGCAGATCCAGGAGAGCGTGCAGACCTTCCAGCAGATCGTGGCCTCCACCAACCAGCAGCAGCTCGGCATCGAGCAGGTGATGGGTGCGCTTCAGAACATCCGCCAGGCGAGCCAGCAGACGGCGGCCGGCACCCGCCAGCTCGATACCGCGGCGGCCAATCTGTCCCAGCTGTCGCAGCAGCTCCTCGGCCTTGCCGAACGCTACCGTCTCTAACGCGGCGGGCATGGAGATGTGCGCATCGTGACGGATATCCGCAAACAGCTGCTGGAGGCCTTCGACGCGGAGCATCGGGAGCATCTCGGTGCGATCCGGTCTGCGCTCGACCAGGCCGGCCGGGGCGAGATCGACCTGACGGATGTCTTTCGCCGGGCGCACAGCCTGAAGGGTGCGGCCCGCGCCGTTGACATGCCCTCTGTGGAGGAGGTCGCGCACCAGCTCGAGGCGCTGTTCTCCCAGGTTCTCGAAGGGCAGCAATCCCTCGACGAGCCGACAGTCGCCACGGTGCGGCGCAATCTCGACCTGATCGAGGATCTCGTCGCCGGCATTCTCAAGCCCTCAGCGTCGCCCGTTGAGGCGCAGCCCGCGCCCACATTGACGACACCTCGCGAATCGGAGCCCTCACCGTCGAAGGCCGATGCAGGCGCTCCCGTTGACGCCGGCGGCAGCGCATATCTGCGCGTGGCGGCCGATCAGATGGAGGAGCTCTCCACTTCCATGCATCAGCTTCTGACCGTGCTGCAGGCAAATGAAAGCCTTGATGACGACTTGCGGCAGGTCGAGCTTGAGATCCGTGGCTTGAGGCGCAGCTGGGATCAGCTGCAAGAGCAGATGAACGCTTCGGGCGCGGCCGCACAGCCAGGGAGTCGTGCCTCGCGCAACGCCGCATCGTTCACCCCGCGCCTGCGCGATTTCGACCAGGGCCTGAAGGGTCTGTTCCGCAGGATCTCCGCCTTGACCCGCGAGCGACGGCATTCGAGCTGGTCCGTCGAGCAGGCCGCCCGCCAGCTCCGCGAGAACGTCGACCGGGTGTCCCTGGTTTCGGCCGAGACGGTGTTCGGCGCCTTCGGGCAGATGGTGCGCGAGATCGCCCGCAAGGCCGGTCGCGATGTGGATGTGCGCAGCCTCGGTCTCGAAATCCAAGTCGACCGGCAGGTGCTTCAGGCCCTCAAGGATCCCGTGATGCATCTCCTGCGCAATGCGGTGAGCCATGGCGCGGAGCCGCCTGACGAACGGATGGCCAAAGGCAAGCCCGAGCGGGCCGAGGTCACCCTGGAACTGGCCTCACGCGGCGGTCGTCTCGTCGTCAGCATCCGCGACGACGGGCGCGGTCCCGATCTCGCCCGGATCGAGCAGGTCGCCATCGAGCGTGGGCTGCTCCATTCCAGGGCTCCAGGCCACCCGCCGCCGATGATGGATCAGCTGCTCGCCATCGTCTTCACACCGGGTTTCTCGACGGCAGGCGAAGTCGACAGGCTGTCGGGCCGCGGCATGGGCCTGTCCGTCGTGGCGGAAGCGGTCCGCAAGCTGCAAGGGTCGGTTCTGCTCCGGCCCCGCTACCCGCACGGCACGGAGGTCGTGCTGAACGTGCCGTTCACGGCTGCCCGTCAGCCGCTGCTGCTGCTTGAGACAGAGGGCCGCATGTTCGGACTGCCTGCTCATACGGTGGAGCGCCTCCTGCGCCTGCGTGCGGACACCCTGGAGAGTGTAGAAGGCCGCCCGGCAGCCCGGATCGAGATCCGGGGGCAGGACGTTATCGTTCCAATTGTCGCCCTCGCCGCTCTGACAGGATCCCCTCATGCTCCCCTGCCCACCGAGGCCGGCCACGTGAAAGCCGTTCTGGTCCGCCATGGCTCCCGAACCTGTGCCCTTGCGGTCAACGCGTTCCACGACGTGCGAACCATGCTCGTCAGCGATGTCCAGGCTGTCGGATTGAACGATCTGGTCTCCGGAACCGTGCTCATGGAAGACGAGATGCCGGCTCTCGTGCTCAGCCCGGACCGCCTGATCGAGCATTGGATCAGGAACGAAAGCCGCCTCGCAAGCGGAGGCCTGGGTCTCACGCAGTGGGTCCAGGAGGAGGAGCGCCAGGCCCGGACGATCCTCGTGGTTGACGATTCCATCACCACCCGCACCCTGGAGAAGAGCATCCTGGAGGCGCAGGGCTACGGGGTTCTGCTCAGCGTCGACGGTATTGACGCCCTTCATGTGCTGCGCTCGGGCGAAGCCATGATCGATCTCGTGATCGCCGATGTGGAAATGCCGCGCATGGATGGCTTCGGCCTGCTGCAGGCGATCAAGAACGACCCGAGGCTTTCGACTCTCCCGGTGATCCTGATGACGTCCCGCGCCGACCCCGAGGACGTGCGCAGGGGTCTCGATCTCGGCGCGAGCGCCTATATTACCAAGCAGAAGTTCGATCAGCGCGAGCTGCTGGCCACGATCGGACAGGTGTTGTGAGTTCCGTGTGATGAGTATGGCGCCGCAGTCTCGGGTTCGGGTGATGGTCGTCGAGGATTCCCTCGTCGTCCGTCAGCTGCTCGTCCATATCATCGCCAGCGATCCGCGCCTCGTCGTGGCCGCTGCCGTCGGTTCCGCCGAGGAGGCGCTGCGGGAGATCGGCCGCGTGCGGCCGGATGTGATCTCCATGGACATCCGCCTTCCGGGGATCGACGGGCTGGAGGCCACGCGCCGGATCATGTCGGAGCAGCCGACGCCCATCGTGGTCATTGCCGACAGCATCGAGGATTCCTCGCTCAAGATTTCCATGAACGCATTGCGGGCCGGTGCGCTCACGGTGGTGGAGAAGCCCGTCGGCCTCTCCAGCGAAGGCTATGCCGCCATCGCCAGCACCATCTGCACCCAGCTCTATATCATGAGCCAGGTGCCCGTCGTCCGGCAGCGCTCGTTCACGCCCTGGCGCGAGGCCGCCGCACCCAGGCGCGAACCGGAATGGGGCATGACGCGCCCGAGCATCATGGGGATTGCGGCGTCGACCGGCGGACCGCCCGCGCTGGCGAAGATCCTCGGTGCCCTGCCCGCAAACTTTCCGCTGCCGATCCTGCTCGTCCAGCACATGGGGGCTCCCTTCATGGAAGGCTTCGCCTCCTGGCTGAACGGGCTCGTCTCTCTCGATGTGCGCCTCGCCCAAGACCAAGAGATCCCGGCCCCCGGCCGGGTCTATGTCGCGCCCGGCGACCGGCACCTGCTTCTGTCCTCGGCCGGCACCCTGAAGCTGAGCGCCGAGCCGCCGCTCGGCAACCAGCGCCCCTCGGCCACCATGCTGTTCCAATCGATGGCACGCTCGCTCGGTCGCAGAGGCCTGGGAGTGATCCTCACCGGCATGGGGGAGGACGGCGCCCAAGGCCTCGTCGAGCTGCGCCAGGCCGGTGGCTACGCGGTGTCGGAGGACGAAAGCACGGCCGTCGTCTACGGCATGCCGGCGGCGGCGGCGCGCATGGGCGGCGTCAATGTCAGCCTGCCCCTCGACATGATCGCGCCACGCATCCTGCGCCTGGCCCGAGGAGACGGCGAATGAGCACGGCCCCCATGGCGCAGGCCGCCGAAATCCTTCTCGTCGAGGATTCAGAAACCCAGGCGCTGCAGCTGCGCCACATGCTGGAGACGAACGGCTTCCGGGTGTCCTGGCGCTCGACCGCCGAGGCCGCCCTCGACGGGCTGAACGAGAAGCTTCCCGACCTCGTCATCGCCGATTACCACCTGCCCGGCATGAACGGGGATGAGCTGACCCGGCAGATGCGCCTGAACGTCCGCACCCGCGCCATCCCGGTCATCATGCTCACGGAAGCCCGGGAGCGCACCGTCGAGCGACAGGGGCTGGAGAGCGGGGCCGACGCCTATATCTCCAAGTCCGCGGAGCAGGAGCTGATTCTCCTGCGGATCAAGGCGCTTCTGCGCCGACGCTCGTCGCTGATAAGCAATGAGCAGGAGGAGCGGCAGTCTCCCAGCTTCGGAACGTTTCGACGGGCGTGCATCCTGATCGTGGACGACAGCCTCACCCGCCGCACCTATCTTCAGGACATGCTGGCCCATGAGGGCTATGCGGTCACGGCCGCCGCAGATCCTGCCGAGGCCCTTCGCCTCGTGCACTCGGCGGATGCCACCTGGGACTGCATTCTGGTGAACCTGCTCAGTCCGAGCTTCGACGGCATCGAACTCTGCCGCCAGCTGAACCTCTACCGGGGTCTGGCGCCTCTGCCGGGGACGGACGCTCCGAGCTTCGCTATCGTGGGCCTCGGCCACGAGGAGGGTGGGCAGCTCCTTGCCCGGGCCTTTGCCGCAGGTGTCGACGACATCATCCCGACCAGTATCGAGGCCGATGGGATGCGGGTGCGCATCCGCGCGCTCGTGCGGCGCAAGCTCATGCAGGACGAAAACTGGCGCATCGAGGCGGAACTGCGCGAGCGCGAGATCGCGCTTGCCCGCGCTCGGGCCGAGGCCGCCTCGGCCGATGCGCTCGCCAAGGCGAACCGCGAGCTGGAAGAGGCCAACGACCTCCTGAAGGGAACTCAGGCCCAGCTCGTCCAGGCCGCCAAGATGGCGTCCCTTGGCGAATTGGTGGCGGGCATCGCCCATGAAATCAACAACCCTCTGGCCTTCATCCAGGCGCACCAGGGAACGGTTGAGCGGCTGCTCACGGAAATCGAAGGGAAGCTCCCACCCGAAGTCGGGCTTGAGCGGCAGGTTCGAAAATCCCTCGACCGGATTGGCGCGATGAAACTCGGACTCGGCCGGATTCAGGAACTGGTCCTGAATCTTCGGCGCTTCTCGCGCCTGGACGAGGGCGACTTCCAGACGGTCAACGTGCCCGAATCAATCGAGACCGTCCTGGCCCTCCTGGGCCACAAGCTGGGCACCCGGATCGATGTGCGGCGCCACTACAACGCGGTTCCGGATCTCTACTGCTCGCCGGCCCTGCTCAATCAGGTCGTGATGAACATCGTCGGCAATGCGGCCGACGCCATCAAGGGAACCGGCGGCATAGACATTGACACCGAGAGCAACGAGACAACCTATACGATCAGGATCACCGATACGGGACCGGGAATTCCACCGGAATTGCGGGAGCGCATCTTCGAGCCGTTCTTCACGACCAAACCCGTCGGGTCTGGAACTGGACTTGGACTGGCCATCGCCTATAGCGTCGTCCAGGCTCACAAGGGATCGATCACGGTGAATACGGGGCCGGCGGGCGGCGCCAGCTTCATCATCACGATCCCGAGGCAGATTGTTTCATGACCTTGACGAGCGAGATGACAGCAACGAACGGCACGATTCTGGTGGTCGACGACGAGCCGGATATCCTGGTCGCCCTCGAAGATCTTTTCGAGAACGACTACCGGGTGCTGACGTCCTCATCCCCCATCCAGGCCCTCGATATTCTCCGGCGCGAGCCGGAAATCGCCATCATCATCTCGGACCAGCGCATGCCGGAAATGCAAGGCGACGAGTTCCTGGCGAAAGCGAGACACGTGTCGGATGCCGAGGCCATCCTTCTCACCGGTTATGCGGACCTGAAGGCGGTCATCGGCGCGGTCAACAAAGGCCGCATCATGGCCTATGTGCCCAAGCCCTGGGATCCTGCCGCCCTCTCCAACATGGTGGCCTCCGCCTACCAGCGGCGCCTGCTGGCGCGGGAGCTCGATACCGAACGCGCGCTGCTGCACGGGCTGATGGAGAGCACGGACGACCTGATCTCGTTCAAGGACCTGGAAGGCCGCTTCGTGCGCCTGAACGCCGGCAAGGCCAGGAGCCTCGGTTGCACCGCCGGCGACTGCCTGGGCCGCAAGGAGAGGGATTACGTCTCGCCCGAGCGGGCCGCGATGATCGAAGAGGCGGAGCGCCGCGCCATCGAAGCGCGTCAGCCCGACGAGGTGATCGAGGAGCGCGTGCTGCCCGACGGCAAGACGCAGTGGTGTCTCATCAACCACATCCCAATCCTCGACGAGCAGGGCAGCGTGACGAATCTCGCCACCATCGAGCGCGACATCACAGAGCGCAAGCTGATGGAGATGCGCCTGCGTCAGGCCGACAAGATGCAGGCTCTCGGCACCCTCGCCGGAGGCGTGGCCCACGACTTCAACAATCTGCTGATGGCCGTGCTCGGCAGCCTGGACCTCGCCTCGCGCCGGGCGCCCGACGATCCGCGCCTGACGCGGCTTCTGCAGAATGCCACCTATGCGGCGGAACGGGGCGCATCCCTGACCCAGAGGCTCCTGAGCTTCAGCCGCCAGCGGGACCTGCGCCTGCAGGCCGTGGACGTGAACCAGGTCATCGCTGGCATGGGCGACCTGCTGACCCGCACGCTCGGCGGCGTGATTCGGATCGAGCGGCAGCTCACGGATGAGCTTTGGACCGCCATGGTCGACCCGGACCAGCTCGAGCTCGCCATCCTGAACCTGTGCATCAATGCCCGCGACGCCATGGCGGAGAACGGCGTTCTCACCCTCTCGACCCGCAACGAGGCGGTCGAGGAAGGCCGGATCACCGATCTCGCCGGCGGGGATTACGTGGTAATTGCGGTGGCCGACACCGGTACCGGCATTCCGCCGGAGGTGCTGGCGCGTGTGCTGGAGCCTTTCTTCACCACCAAGGAAGTGGGCAAGGGCACAGGCCTGGGTCTTCCCATGGTCTACGGCCTGGCGCAGCAATCCGGCGGCACGGTGACGATCCACAGCACGGTTGGGGTCGGCACAACTGTGGAACTCTATCTCTCACGCGCCGTGGAGGCACAGGGCGGCACACCTCTCGAGGAGCAGTCTATCGCCCCGGATGCTCCCAAGGTGCGCATCCTGCTCGTGGATGACGACGCGGAAGTGCGCACGGTGACGGCGGCTTACCTGAACGAGATGGGCCACCGGGTCGTAGAAGCGGCCGACGGGTCTTCAGCCCTCGACATCCTGAAAGCCGACGACCAGCTCGATGTGCTGATCGCAGACTTCGCCATGCCGGGCATGACGGGAACCGAGCTTGCCGACAAGGCCCGTGAGGTCCGCTCCGGCCTCGGCATCCTGCTCGTGACCGGATATGCCGATCCAAAACGCGTTCCGGAGGGATATCTGATGCTGCACAAGCCGTTTACCCGCGCCGATCTCGCCGCAAAGGTCGGTGAAGCGTCCGGGCAGCAGCGGAAATGACGGTTCGTTCTGCCGGGCGGATTGTTCGTCCAATTGTGGACAAACCCGCTCAGGGCGGGAATTGACCGAAACCATGAAGAATCGCGGAAATTTGACAAGAATCCTGCGCCTTGACACTGCCGCAGGCTCAGAAAATAGTTAATTCCCTCTAAAAATTATCCATTGTTGCATGGACAGATTGACAATATCGGGGCTTCGCACCTTAACTCCGTCACAGAACGGCCACGAGTAGAGCCGTCTCAGAGGACCAAAGGTAATGAAAAAGTCAGCCCTTTTCGCAGCCATCTGCGTTCCGGCCTTTCTGGCCGCCGCTCCCCTGGCCGCCAAAACCCTCGTCTACTGCTCCGAAGGCAGCCCCGAGAACTTCTACCCCGGCGTGAACACCACCGGCACGTCCTTCGACGCCGCTGAGCAGATCTACAACCGCATCGTCGAGTTCGAGCGCGGCGGCACCAAGGTCGTTCCCAGCCTCGCCGAGAAGTGGGAAGTCTCCGCCGACGGCACGGTGTACACCTTCAGCCTGCGCAAGGGCGTGAAGTGGCACTCCAACAAGAATTTCAAGCCGACCCGCGACATGAACGCCGATGATATCGTGTTCATGTTCGAGCGTCAGTGGAAGGAAGAAAATCCCTTCTTCAAGGTCACGAGCCCGAACCACTCCTACTTCAACGACATGGGCATGCCCAAGCTGCTGAAGTCGGTGGAAAAGGTCGACGACTACACCGTCCGCATCACCCTCAATCAGCCTGAGGCGCCGTTCCTGGCCAACATGGCCATGATGTGGTCGAGCGTGCAGTCGAAGGAATACGCCGACGCCATGATGAAGGCCGGCACCCCGGAGAAGATCGACCAAGAGCCGATCGGCACAGGCCCGTTCTCTCTGGTGCAGTACCAGAAGGACGCGATCATCCGCTACAAGGCGTTCCCCGAGTACTGGGCCGGCAAGGCGAAGATCGACGACCTCGTCTTCTCGATCACCCCGGATGCCTCCGTGCGCTGGGCGAAGCTCCAGAAGGGCGAATGCCATGTCATGCCGTATCCGAATCCGGCTGACCTCGAGGCGATGAAGAAGGACCCGAACGTCCAGATCCTCGAGCAGGCCGGCCTGAACGTCGGCTACCTCGCCTATCAGACCACGAAGAAGCCCTTCGACGACGTGCGCGTCCGCAAGGCCTTCAACATGGCCATGAACAAGAAGGCGATCGTCGACGCCGTGTTCCTCGGCTCGGGCGTTCCGGCCAAGAACCCGATCCCGCCGTCCATGTGGTCGTACAACGACTCCGTGAAGGAAGACGAGTACAACCCGGAAGCCGCCAAGAAGCTGCTCGCCGAGGCCGGCTACCCGAATGGGCTCGAGACCGACCTGTGGGCGATGCCGGTTCAGCGTCCCTACAACCCGAATGCGCGCCGCATCGCGGAGCTCATGCAGGCCGACCTCGCCAAGATCGGCGTGAAGGCCGAGATCAAGAGCTTCGAGTGGGGTGAGTACCGCAAGCGGGCTCAGGCCGGCGAGCACCAGATGGCTCAGCTCGGCTGGACCGGCGACAACGGCGATCCGGACAACTTCCTGCACACCCTGCTGGGCTGCGCCTCGGCGCAGAGCAACTCGGGCTCCAACATCGCCAAGTGGTGCCACAAGCCCTTCGACGATCTCGTGACGAAGGCGAAGGTCACCACGAATCAGGCCGAGCGCACGAAGCTCTATGAGCAGGCTCAGCTGATCTTCAAGGAGCAGGCTCCCTGGTTCACGGTGGCTCACGCCGTGCAGCTGAAGCCGGTCCGCAAGGAAGTCGTGGACTTCAAGCTCTCGCCGTTCGGTCGCCACACCTTCTATGGCGTGGACATCAACAGCAAGTAAGCTCACTTCCCTTCAACCTACGGCGGAGCGGCTTTTGAGGCCGCTCCGCCTTTTTACATTCAGCCGATGCTCAGATTCATTCTCACCCGCGTCAGCCTTATCATTCCGACCTTCCTCGGGATCACGCTGCTGGCCTTCTTCCTGATCCGCCTCGTGCCGGGCGATCCGATCGAAACTCTCGCAGGCGAGCGTGGCATCGATCCCGCCCGCCTGGAAGAACTGCGCAAGGTGTACGGCTTCGATCAGCCAATCCTCGTGCAGTATGGGATCTATCTCTCGCGCGTCCTCCAGGGAGACCTGGGCAAATCGATGATCACGCAGGAGCCGGTGCTGAGCGAGTTCTCGGCGCTGTTCCCGGCCACCATCGAGCTCGCCACCTGCGCGATCCTCTTCGCGCTTCTGCTCGGTCTTCCGGCCGGCATCATCGCGGCGATCAAACGAAACTCGATCTTCGACCATGGGGTCATGGGCATCTCGCTGGCCGGCTATTCCATGCCGATCTTCTGGTGGGGCCTGATCCTGATCCTGCTGTTCTCGGTGCAGTTCGACCTGACGCCCGTCTCCGGCCGCATCGACGTGCTGTACTACATCGAGCCGATCACCGGATTCCTTCTGATCGACACGCTCCTGTCGGATGAGCCGGAGGCCTTCTGGTCGGCGGTCAGGCACCTGATCCTGCCTACCATCGTGCTGGGCACCGTGCCGCTTGCGGTGATCGCCCGCATGACGCGCTCGGCGATGCTGGAGGTGCTGGGCGAGGACTACATCCGCACCGCCAAGGCCAAGGGCCTCTCCCGGTTCCGGATCGTCGCGCTGCATGCCTTGCGGAACGCTCTCATTCCCGTCGTGACCGTGATCGGCCTGCAGATCGGCGTGCTGTTCACCGGCGCGATCCTGACCGAGACGATCTTCTCCTGGCCCGGCGTGGGCAAATGGCTCATCGACGCCATCTTCCGGCGCGATTATCCCGTCCTGCAGGGCGGTGCGCTGCTGCTCGGCGTGGTGGTCATGAGCGTGAACCTCCTCGTCGACCTCGCCTACGGCCTCATCAATCCTCGCATCAGGCATACGCGATGACCACTGAAACCATGGAAGCTCCGGCTGTCGCAGCGCCGACGGCCACCCCTCCCCATCCCCTGCGTGAGTTCTGGGGCTATTTCAGCGCCAATCACGGCGCTGTTGCCGGTCTCGTGATCATCGTGGCCGTCGTGCTGATCGCGTTGCTGGCCGACGTGATCGCCCCTCACGATCCGAACCTCACCAACACCACCATCGCCCTGAAGCCGCCGTTCTGGCAGGAGGGCGGCTCGATCGCCTATCCGCTCGGCACGGATCCCATCGGTCGCGATATCCTGTCCCGCCTGATCTACGGGGCGCAGCTGTCGCTGCTCATCGGCATCGTGGTGGTGGCGATCTCCATCGCGATCGGCACCGTGCTCGGTCTCGTGGCCGGCTTCTTCCGCGGCCTGACCGAGATCTTCATCATGCGCCTGATGGACATCATCCTCACGCTGCCGAGCCTTCTGCTCGCCATCGTGATCGTGGCGGTGCTGGGCCCTGGCCTGATGAACGCGATGCTCGCGGTGGCCTTGGTGATTCTGCCGCATTACGTGCGCTTGGCCCGCGCGGCGGTGATTACCGAAACCTCCAAGGATTACGTGACGGCCGCCCGCGTCAGCGGCGCCGGCACGACGCGACTAATGTTCAAGGAAGTGCTGCCGAACTGCACAGCACCCCTGATCGTGCAGGCGTCGCTCGGCATCTCGACCGCGATCCTCGATGCCGCGGCCCTGGGCTTCCTCGGCCTTGGCGCGCAGCCTCCGTCGCCCGAATGGGGCACCATGCTGGCCGATGCCCGCGAGTTCGTTCTCCGCGCCTGGTGGGTCGTGACCTTCCCGGGTCTCGCCATCCTCATCACGGTGCTTGCCTTCAATCTTCTGGGCGACGGTCTTCGCGACGCCCTCGATCCAAAACTGAAGCGCTGATCATGGCTCTTGTTGAAATTGAAAATCTCTCGGTCGAATTCCCGACCCAGGGCGGCATCATGCGTGCCGTCGACGGCGTAAGCCTCAGGCTCGAAGAGGGCGAGGTTCTCGGCGTCGTGGGCGAATCCGGCTCCGGCAAAAGCGTCACGATGCTGGCCCTTATGGGCCTCATCCCCTTCCCTGGCCGGGTGCGGGCCGACAAGCTCGCCTTCAACGGCCGCGACCTCCTGACGATCTCAGACAAGGAGCGGCGCCAGATCACCGGCAAAGATGTCGCGATGATCTTCCAGGAGCCGACGACGAGCCTGAACCCGTCCTTCACGGTCGGGTTCCAGCTCACGGAAACCCTGCGCCTGCACGAAGGCATGGATCGCAAGGCCGCCGAGCGCCGGGCCGTCGAGCTTCTCGGACAGGTCGGCATTCCCTCGCCGGAAAGCCGGTTGTCCGCCTATCCGCACCAGATGTCGGGCGGCATGAACCAGCGCGTGATGATAGCCATGGCCATCGCCTGCAACCCGAAGCTGCTGATCGCGGACGAGCCCACCACCGCGCTCGACGTGACGATCCAGGCTCAGATCCTCGATCTGCTCATATCGCTCCAGAAGGAGCGCAACATGGGCCTCGTCATGATCACCCATAACATGGGCGTCGTGGCCGACACCGCGCAGCGCGTGATGGTGATGTATGCCGGGCAGATCATGGAGGAGCGCTCCGCCGTCGACCTCTTCGCCTCGCCGCAGCATCCCTACACGGCGGCTCTGTTGGCCGCTCTGCCGGAGCGCAGCGAAGGCGGGCGTCTCGCGACGATCCCCGGCGTGGTGCCCGGCCTCTACGACCGTCCCAAGGGCTGCCTGTTCAGCCCGCGCTGCGCCTATGCCACGGAGCATTCGCGCAACGTGCGCCCTGACCTACGCGCCTGGGCCGGCGGCCATATCCGCTGCCATTATCCCCTCGGCGACCCGAACCGGAACGCCGAGATTCAGCATGATCATCCCGTTGGAACGGAGGCTGCATCGTGAAGGCTCCCGTTGTCGAAGCCAAAGGCCTGAAGCAGGTCTATAAAATCAAGCGCGGCCTGTTCAAGGACCCGGCCGAGTTGCAGGCGGTCGGCGGCATTTCCTTTGCCATCGAGCCCGGCAAGACCCTTGCGGTCGTGGGCGAATCCGGCTGCGGTAAGTCCACGCTCGCCCGCATGGTGACACTCATCGAGAAGCCAACGGAGGGCGCACTCACCCTCGACGGCATCGATGCGGTCAACCCGCCTGCAAACTACGCCAAGGATCTGCGCCGCATGGTGCAGTTCGTATTCCAGAATCCCTACGGCTCGCTCAACCCGCGCAAGAAGGTGGGCACGATCCTGGAGGAGCCGCTGGCCATCAACACCAAGCTCTCAAGCTCGGAGCGCACCGAGCGCGCGCGGGCCATGATGGCGAAAGTGGGCCTGCGGCCTGAGCACTACAACCGCTATCCGCACATGTTCTCCGGCGGCCAGCGCCAGCGCATCGCAATCGCCCGCGCGCTGATGCTCTCGCCGAAGCTCGTGGTGGCGGACGAGCCGGTCTCCGCCCTCGACGTGTCGATCCAGGCGCAGGTGCTCAACCTTCTCGCCGATCTGCAGGAGGAGATGGGGCTTGCCTATCTCTTCATCTCGCACGACCTCGGTGTCGTCCGGCACATCGCCCATGACGTGCTGGTCATGTATCTCGGTCACGCAGTCGAGCATGGCCCGAAGGAGAAGATCTACGCGCGTCCGCTGCATCCCTACACGCAGGCGCTCCTCTCCTCCACGCCCGGCATCACCGGCGTGAAGCGCAAGCGCATCGTGCTCAAAGGCGAACTCCCCTCGCCGCTCAACCCGCCGAAGGGCTGCGTGTTCTCGACCCGCTGCCCGTATGTGACCGAGCGCTGCAAGGTCGAGCGTCCGGCCCTGCGGGAGCTCGACGGACGGAAGGTCGCCTGCCACTACGCCGAGAATTTCCTGAAGGGAGAAGCGGCCTAAATCATCATGCAGGCAACGGCAGCCGCTTGGCTGCCGTTGCCGCATCTGCACGCTCTGAACTGGCCGGGTCCGGCTGCTTCTCCTCGCCTGTGGCCACCTTCAGGCACTGCACCACCGCATCGCGTAGGGACGAGACGTAGTAATTGGCGCCGAGTTGGGTGCGCATCGTCTCGCTCTTCAGCACCGCATCCTCGGCGGGCCACAGGCCGACCAGGGTCGGAGCCTTGGCCTTCTGCTTGAGCCGCCGCAGCAAATAGCGCAGATGCGCCGGCGTGCCGCTGATCTCCAGATAGCTGATGCACACCATCTGCACGCCGGTCATGTCCAGGTTGAAGATCTGCCGGCGCGACACGGCCTCGTGCGGCACCACGCGGGTGCCGAGCCCGTGCTTGCTCAGGAGTTGAGCCAGCATCTCGGAGGCCGCTTCATCGAGGGGGCCGCGGCCTGCGATGCACAGGATCGCGCCGTCCGCTCTCCAGGCCTCCGGCACCCGGCTCTCCTCGGGCATCGGCTCAGGCACCGCCGGCTCCTTGTTGGCGGGCTTCTCGCTGGCCGGAGCCGCGACCGGCTCGTCCTCGGTGTCCTCCGGCTCGGGCTCCACATCGTCATGCCCACCCAGATCCTGCACCAGGGCGCGGATCACGTCCCTGACCTGATCGAGCTGGCGATGAGTGAGCACGCCGCGCGTCGCATCGTTGGCGGCAAGCTGCAGGCCCCTGAGGGCAACCTCATCGTAGTAGGACGTCAGCGAGCGCTCCTTGAGGAGAAGCTCCGCCGATTCCAGGGCCTCGTCCGGATCGCCCGCGAGCATGCGCTGGTAGAGGTTCTCCGCCGGCGTCAGCGCCGGTCTGTCGCCAAGCATCACATCGAGAAACTCGAGCCGCTCCACATGGCGCCCCAGCACCACGAGGCAGAGGGTCAGAGGGGTTGCGATCAGCAGGCCGACCGGCCCCCAGATCCAGGTCCAGAAGATGGCCGAGATCACGACGGCAAAGGATGAAAGGCCCGTGCTCTGCCCATAGACCACGGGCTCGACCACATGACCCATCATCGGCTCGCCGATCGCGTAGAATGCAAGCGTCATGAGAGCCATGGACCAGCCAGGATCGACGGCTGCGGCCAGCAGGATTGGTGGCACGGCAGCGAGAAACGAACCGATGTAAGGCACGAAACGCATGAGGGCCGCGAATACGCCCCATAGGATCGGGCTCGGCACCCCGATCAGCCAGAGACCTGCCGCTGCGACGACGCCGAAGGACGCGTTCAGCGCCAGCTGGGTCAGGAAGTAGCGGCTCAGGCGCCGCGCAGCATCGTCCATGGCGGCCGTGGCGCGATGCAGGTCGCTCGCCCCGAACAGGCGAATCATGCGGTCACGCAAATCCTCGCGCTGCATGAGGATGAAGATCAGCACCACAAACACGATGCCCATGGTGGCCAGCGGCTCGAGCAGGGGCAGAAGCACGTTCCTGGCGACCTGGGCCGGCGTCGGATCCGGCTCATGCACCTCCACCGGGAGAGGCTTCGGCTCCTCGGGAGGCGGGGGCGTGGCTGCATTGGGAGACGCGGGTGCCTGCTGCTCCGGCGGGGGCTCCGCCACGGCTTGGTCGAAGCGGCGGCCGAAATCCTTAAGGATCGCCGGCAGCTTGCCGAGCGACCCCTCGCGCAGGTGGCCGATCTTCGTCTCGATGGTGCTCTGATAGCGCGGCAGGTCGGTTGCTAGGCCGGCGACCTGGAACCCGATAACGGTCGCCAGGGAGATGATGATCCCGAGGGCGACCAGCACCGCGATGATGACGGCCGGCACCCGGCCCATGCGCCACCGGCGCAGCAGCTCGACGAACGGAGCAAGCACGAACGCCAGCAGGATGGCGAGCACGACGGGCAGGAACACCTCCCGCCCGACATAGAGCGCGGCCAGCACAACCACGCCCACGGCCAGGGTCAGCAGGCCGGAAAGCCCCGGGACGCCTGGGGGCTGGATCTCGGTCTCCGGAGAAGGCGCAGGAGTGGGTGCTGGACGCATTCAGGTGATCTCAACAGGCCGGCGAGACGATCCCGCTGGCCTGCAAACAACGTGCTCAAGCCTGAAACGATCCTCAACCTTGGCCGAAAGCTTGTCCGTTCGAAATGCTGGGACCTTTTGCCATCTGCAAGCGGCCGGCATGCGCACCCATTTCAAGGGCACGAAATTCCCGCCGAGCGGCTTTTAATCTCCCATGTCGATCACCAGACGCAGCCTTCTGATCGGGGCAGCCCTTGCTGTCTCCTCCAACGCCCAGGCCCAACAGGACAAGTCCCTCTCGATGCCTCTCACCGCACAGCGCAACACGTTCAAGAGCGGCGGCAAGGCGATTGCCGTTGAAACCTTTCAAGGCTCCGGCACTTCGCCTCGTCCCACGCTCCTCATGCTACACGGCGCCGACGGCCTGAGCTATAACAGCCAGTACCGCGAAGCGGCCCGCACCGTGGCGGCAGCCGGATATCAGGTTCACTTGGTTCACTATCTCGACCGCACGGGCGAGAAGCGGGCGTCGTTCAGCACCCTGTTCCAGAACTTCATGCCCTGGATGAGCACGGTTCAGGATGCCCTGACCTTTGCGGCGAATCATCCGGGTGCCGACGGGAGCCGGATCGGCATCGTGGGCATCTCCTTAGGAGCCGCCTTGGGGCTTGCCGTGTCGAGCACCGATCCGCGGGTGAAGGCGCTGGTGAACTATTTCGGGCCGCTGCCGCAGGGCGCGGTCGCCACCACCTCGCGCCTGCCGCCGACCCTGGTGCTGCACGGCTCGGCCGATCCCATTGTGCCGGTGGCGAACGCCTATGCGGTGGAAGCCCTGCTGCGCCAGCAGAACGTGCCGCACGAGGTGAAGGTCTATCCCGGCCAGGGCCACGGCTTCAGGGGCGCGGCGGAAGAGGATGCAACCCGCAGGGCTCTCGCCTTCCTGCAGCGCCACCTCGCCGGCAGTCGGGCTGCAATGGATTCAGACCCTCTTTCCGTGGATGGCTGACACGACCAAAGCATCGGGCCCAAAAGTGGACTTGCACTTTTGGGATCGAATCCGATGCTTCTTTCTAGGATGAGAGCATCGTGTGACTGGAAAACCGGGTCCACTTTTCCGCACGATGCTCTAAGACTTGAGGCCACCTCATCAACAGGCAGGAGCGATCATGACGGCTTCAGACGCGGCTCTCGCAGGCAATCCCCTTCTCACGCCATGGACGACCCCGTTCGGTCTTCCACCCTTCGAGAGCATCGCGCCGGAGCATTACAGGACGGCCTTCGACACCGCGCTCGCCGAGCAGCAGACCCAGATCGCGGCGATTGCCGAAAGCACGGACGCCCCCACCTTCGCCAACACCATCGAGGCCTTGGAGCGCAGCGGCCGGACGCTCAAGACAGTGGGCGGCGTGTTCTTCAACCTCGCGGGCTCGCACACCAACGACGCGCTCCAGGCCATCGAGCGCGAGATGGCGCCGGTTCTCGCCAAGCACCGCAACAGCATCTTCATGAACGAGGCGCTCTACCGGCGCGTGGCGGCGCTCTACGAGAAGCGCGAGAGCCTCGGTCTCAGCCCTGAGCAGATGCGCGTTCTCGACCGCTATCACACCATCTTCGTGCGCGCCGGCGCCAAGCTCGGCCCCGAGGAGAAGAAGCGGCTGGCCGCCATCACCGAGCGGCTGGCGAGCCTCGGCACCCAGTTCTCCCAGAACGTTTTGGCGGACGAGAAATCCTATCAGCTCGTCCTTGATGGCGAAGCGGATCTCGAAGGCCTGCCCTCCTTCCTGCGCGAGGCCGCCGCACAGGCTGCCGAGGAGCGGGGCTTGAAGGGCAAACACGTCATCACGCTCTCCCGCTCAAGCATCGAGCCGTTTCTGCAATTCTCCAAGCGACGCGACCTGCGCGAGCAGGCCTTCAAGGCCTGGGCGGCACGCGGCGACAATGGCAATGCGACCGACAACAAGGCTATCATCGCCGAGACGGCGGCCCTGCGCGCCGAGCGGGCGAAGCTTCTCGGCTACGAGACCTTCGCGGATTTCAAGCTCGCCGACACCATGGCGAAGACGCCTGACAACGTGACGAAGCTCCTGAACGACGTGTGGAAACCAGCCCGCGCCCGAGCGGAGCAGGAGCGCAAGGATCTGCAGGCGCAGGCGCAATCCATCGGCGACAACATCGCCATCGAGCCCTGGGACTGGCGCTATTATGCGGATCAGGTCCGCATGGCTCGGCACAATCTCGATGAGGCGACGATCAAGCCTTACTTCCAGCTCGACCGCATCATCGAGGCCTCCTTCGAGACCGCCCAACGGCTCTTCGGCCTGAGCTTCCAGGAATTGAAGGACTTCCCAAAATACCATCCCGACATTCGGGCCTGGCAGGTCATGGATGCGGACGGCCGGCATTTGGGCACCTTCATCGGCGATTATTTTGCCCGCCCGTCGAAGCGCAGCGGCGCCTGGATGAGCGCCTTCCGCTCGCAGGAAAAGCTCACCGGCGACATTCGCCCGATTATCGTCAACGTGATGAACTTTTCGAAGGGCGGCACGGGCGAGCCGTCGCTTCTCAGCTTCGACGATGCACGCACCCTGTTCCATGAGTTCGGCCACGGGCTGCACGGGCTTCTCTCGAACGTGACCTACCCGCTTCTGGCCGGAACGGCCGTGTCGACGGATTTCGTGGAGCTGCCCTCGCAGCTTTACGAGCACTGGCTCTCCCAACCCGACATCCTTCGCCGGTACGCAACTCATTATCGAACCGGCGAGCCGATCCCGGAAGAACTGCTCGAGCGTCTCATGGCAGCGCGCAACTTCAACCAGGGTTTCGCCACGGTGGAATTCCTCGCCTCGGCTTTCGTTGACCTCGAACTGCACCGTCGCAAGGATCTCAGCAACCTCGATGCATCGGCCTTCGAGGCGGAGACGCTGCAGAAGATCGGCATGCCGCGCGAGATCATCATGCGCCACCGCACGCCGCATTTCACGCACGTGTTCTCCGGCGACGGCTACTCGTCGGGCTATTACAGCTATCTCTGGTCGGAGGTGCTCGACGCGGATGCCTTCACGGCCTTCGAGGAGACGGGCGATGCCTTCAATCGCGACATGGCCGACAAGCTGAAGCGCTTCATCTACTCCGCCGGCAATCTGCGCGATCCGGCCGAGGCCTACACGGCCTTCCGCGGACGCCTGCCGACGGCGGACGCTCTCCTGGCCAAGCGCGGACTGGTGCTTACGGGTGCGGATGCTTGAGTGAGAAAAGTGGCGGGCTCGGCAGGGCCCGTCACGCCGTCCCGGTGACGGCTTCGCGCACCCGTCGCGGCATGTGAAGCCGGATGCGACTGATGCGGGGCTTATCCTTTGGGGTTACCTCGGAAGAGACGGGCGGGCGCAGGATGCTCTTGAGGAAAACCATTCCCTTGGGATCGATTTCCAAGGCTTTTGCATCGAGCACCGGCATGGGCGCCTTCCCCTACTGTTTGTGTTTGTCTGGAAACGCAACGCCTACAAAGAAGAACCCGCACCCGTGAGCAAAGTTCCCTGCGTCAGCGAGCGAACCTCAACTCGCTGACCTGGCGAGACACCTGTCCTGGCATCAGAAGAGACGACGGAAAATGGGCTTTATTGGGGCTGTCGGGGAAGCGCTGCGGCTCCAGGCAGAGCCCTCCGTGGCGGCCGTACCTGACTCCTTCCAGGCCTCGCACCGGCAGGTCCATCAGGTGACCGTCATAAAACTGAACACCGGGCTCCGTTGTCCAGAGTTCCATGGATACGCCGCTCTTGAGCGATGCCAGGGTCGCGGCATGCCGAAGCTCGCCATAGGGCCCATGAAGCACGTAGTTGATGTCGTAGAGGATGCGCTCCTGCATGAACTCGGCCGCGCCGATGGGCCGCAAGGTGGTGAAGTCGTAGCCGGTGTTCGCCACGCGCCGGACCTCCCCAGTCGGGATGAGATCGGGACGGGTCGGTGTGGTGTAGTCGGCGGCGATCATCAGGTGATGGGCGAGGATGTCCGCGCTGCCATCGAGGTTGAAATAGCCATGGGTGGTGAGGTTCACGGGCGTCGGCTGGTCGCAGGTGGCCTCCAGCACGATCCGCAACCCGCATGAGGGCAGGAGCGTGTAGGTGCAGGTAGCCACAAGCCGGCCCGGGTAGCCCATGTCGCCATCCTCCGACACGAGACTCAAGGTGACGCTGGCATCGGTGTGATCGACGAGGCTCCACAGCCGCGTGCCGAAGCCCATGCTGCCGCCATGCAGCTGATTGCGGCCCTCATTGGCATCGAGACGATGGGTCTCCCCGTTCAGGGTGAAGCACGCGCCACCGATGCGGTTGGCGTGGCGCCCGACGATGGCGCCGAAATAGGGGGAATGGGCAACGTAATCCTCGACGGAGTTGAGCCCGAGCACCACCCTCTGGGAGCCGGCCTTGGACGGCACGACGAGGTCGCGCACCACCGCGCCCCATGTCAGGACCTTCATCTCCATGCCGTCAGGACCGGCGAGCGAGACCTGCAGGACATCCTGCCCGTTGAGGGAGCCGAAGTGCTCGATGCTCATGGTGCCTATCCTTCGAAGATGTTGGTCTTCAGCCCGCGGATGCCGCCGGTCTCCACCTTGAAGAGGTGGCCCGCCATCACGTCGATCTGCGGATCGCGCCCAATGGCCGCAGTGGTGATGTAGAGCGTGGTGAGATCGGGCCCGCCGAAGGCGCATTTCGTCACCTGGGCGGTGGGAACCGACACGGTGCGCTCCACCGTGCCATCAGGAGCAAACCGCGTGATGCGCGAGGCGCCCCAGTGGCAGACCCACACATGGCCCTCCGCATCGACCGCCATGCCGTCCGGATGGCCCCAGCTCTGCTCGAAGCGCGCGAAGGGACGCGGCTCACCGATCTGCCCTTCGCCGGCATCGAGAGCATAGATCGTCTGGCCCGTCGTGTCGGTCGCGTAGATCCTCTGTCCGTCATGGCTAAAGGCTGGGCCGTTGGTAACCACGATGCCGGAATGGAACTGGGTCAGCTCCTTGCCGTCCCAGCGCCAGAAGGCCCCGGAGGCATTCTCCTCCTCGTCGTCCATGGTGCCGAAATAGATCGCTCCGTCCGGCCCCACATGGCCGTCGTTGATGCGGTTGCTGGGCTTGTCCTTGTCGGGAGACACGAGAGGCTCGACCGCGCCGGTCTTGAGGTTGAACCGGGCAAGACCCGACTTGAAGCCTGCGATCACCACATCCTCGTCAGGCGTCAGAGCGATGAAGCCGATCCGCTCGGGCGCATCGACCCGGAAATGCTCCTTCGTGTCCGGCCGGTAGCGCCACACCCCAGGGTTCTTGATGTCGACCCAGAACAGGGTGTTCGAGCGGTGATCCCACACCGGTCCCTCTCCCAGCACGCAGGCGCTGGCCACCGCCACATGAGGCGTTTCCGGGTGAACGGCTGGATGCGTCATGGCTTCCCCTTATAGGCTTGTGATGTGCTTCTCGCTGTGCCGGTAACTCCGGCGGTGTCCGATGGGTCCCGTTAGCTATGCGCTCTCGGCGATGCGCCGCGCCAGCCGCACGAGACCGAGGTCCGACCCGGCTGGCCCCATAATCGACAATCCCAGCGGAGCACCCGAGCGGGAGGCGAGCGGGATCGACACCTGCGGCAGGCCCGACAGCACCGACAGGCAGAGCAGGTTCAGGGCGTTGTTGCGGTAATCGTTCAGCGACTCGTCGCTCTCGGTGAGGAGCGGCGCGATATCGGGCATGGTCGGCAGGATCAGCACGGCCCCGTCGAGCAGGGCGCTGAACCGCTTGCGGAACGCAGCGCGAATCACCTGGGCTTCCGCGACCTGGCTGTCGGTCACGGCCCTGGAGAATTCGAACCGGTCGGCCACGCCCGGTCCGAGGGGCGGATGGTAGCGCTCGATCATCGGTCCATCGACCGTCCAGGCCTCCCGGCTCTGGATGTAGCGCATGGCCCAGTAGAGCGCCGTGAAGCCCTCGGTGGCGACATCGACCTCATCGGGTTCGCCAAGCACAGCCACGGCCCGGCGCCGGGCCGGCGCGAGCGCGTCCCGCACCTCTGCGTGCAGCAACCCAATGGCGTCCCGCGCCAGGAGCACCCGAGGCTTCTGTGGCAGAGGCGTCGTGTCCTCGCCCAGCAGCACCGCGCCCACCCGCTCGAAGGTGGCGCCGTCACGGGTGAAGTAGCCGCAGGTGTCGAACGAGGGGGCAAGGTCGTGGCAGAGTTCGAGGCTCACCCGGGCATGAGTCGGCCGAATGCCGAAGAGGCCGCAATGATTGGCCGGTGCCCGCACCGATCCGCCCGTATCGGTGCCGAGGGCGAAGTCGCACAACCCGTTCGACACGGCCGCCGCCGATCCGGAGGACGAGCCGCCAGGAATCCGGTCGGGCGCTCCGCCGTTCACCGGCGTGCCGAAATGGGCGTTCTTGCCGCTCATGGAGAAGGCGAGCTCGTCCGTGATCGTTTTGCCCACGAGGCGCGCACCGGCATCGAGGAGCTTCTGCACGGTTAGGGCGGTGCGGGTCTTGATGCCCGACATGGCGAGCATGTGGGGCGATCCCGCGCTCGTCGGATAGCCCGTGACATCGAACAGATCCTTGGCGGCAAAGGTCAGGCCGGACAGCGGCCCTGCCGGCGCATGGGGAACCGGAACGGCCGGATAGGGCATGAAGGCATGGGCGGGATCGCGGTCGAGGAGCATCGGTCTGTCACTTAAGGGAACGAAGGAGGTGCGAATGTGTCATCCTCTCCCGGTGAGGGGCAAGGCAGGATTTGAACAACCTTGGCAGTTTGTATCTTTCTTCTCGGCCCGGTTGGCCCTAAATCCAGGCACATTCGCGATGGAAGGGATGCCGTGATGGCGACGATATCGACGATCCGCTGGCTTGCTCTTGGAGCGGCGCTCGCCCTCGGAGCACCGGCGGCTCAGGCGCAGCAGGCTCCGATCAAGATCGGCGAGCTGAACTCCTATGCGCAGTGGGCGGCCTTCACGGTGCCCTACCGCAACGGCTGGCAGATGGCTCTGGACGAGATCAATGCCAAGGGCGGCGTGCTGGGCCGCAGGATCGAGATCATCTCCCGCGACGACGGCGCGACGACGGGCAGCGCCACGCGGGTGGCCGACGAACTCGTGAGCCGCGAGGGCGTCTCGCTCCTGTTCGGCTCCTTCCTGTCCAATGTCGGCGTCGCTATGGCCGACTATGCCAACCAGAAGAAGATCGTCTATATCGCGGCCGAACCGCTCACCGACGCCGTGACGATGGCTCAAGGCAACCGCTACACCTTCCGCATCCGGCCCAACAACTTCATGCAGGTCGGCATGCTGGTGGATCAGGCCAAGGCCTCCGGGGCCAAGCGCTGGGCCATCGTGGCGCCGAACTACGAGTACGGGCAGTCGGCAGCCGCCGTGTTCAAGCGCCTGATCCAGGAGCGGGTGCCCGGAGCCCAGATCGTCGCCGAGCAGTACCCGGCGCTCGGAAAGATCGAGGCGGGCGCCACCGCGTCCGCCATCGAGCAGGCCAAGCCCGACGGCATCTTCAACGTGCTCTTCGGCCCCGACCTCACCCAGTTCGTCCGTGAGGGCAACACCCGCGGGCTTTTCGAAGGCGCGACCGTTCTCTCGCTCCTGACCGGCGAGCCCGAATGGCTCCTGCCGCTCAAGGACGAGGTGCCCGAGGGCTGGACCGTGACCGGCTACCCCTGGGACGAGATCAAAGACCCGAAGCACAAGGCCTTCATCGACGCCTACCGCGCCAAGTACAACGACACGCCGCGCCTCGGCTCGCTCCTCGGCTACATGGTCATGACCATGATCCGCGACGCCATCGAGCGTGCCGGTTCCACAGAGACGGAAGCCGTGATCAAGGCGCTCGAGGACGCGAAATTCGACACCGTGATCGGGCCCGTCACCATGCGCGGCATCGACAACCAAGCCACCATGGGCGCCTGGGTCGGCAAGCTCGTGTTGAAAGGCGCTGCCGGCGGCATGACCGACTGGGCTTACAAGGACGGCGCCTCGTTCATGCCGACGGAGGCCGAGGTGAAGGCGGTTCGGAAGGACTAGCCGCGCCTTTACCCTCCTCTTGAGGGGGAGGGTCGACCGCAGGTCGGGGTGGGGTGGCACCACAACAGAAAACCAGTCATGTCGAACATCAACCGCTTCAGACGTGAGAGAGCAAAACAGCTTCGCTCGAATGCCGCCGAGCCGGAGCAGGCCCTCTGGCGCGCTCTGAAGAACATCTCCGTCTACGGCAGCCACTTTCGCCGCCAAGTTCCCATCGGCCCCTATGTGGCGGACTTTGCCTGCCTGAAGGCCCGTCTCCTCATCGAACTCGACGGCGGCCATCACTCTCATGATGACATTGCCGCCAAGGACGAAGCCCGTACCCGCTGGCTCGAAAGCGAGGGCTACCGCGTCATCCGCTTCTGGAACACCGAACTCATCGAGAACATGAACGGCGTTCTCGACACCATTCACGCGGCCCTGTATGGCTCGCCTCAATCCGAAGCCGTCGCGCTTCCCACCCCACCCCGGCCTGACGGCCGACCCTCCCCCTCAAGGGGAGGGTAGCCGGTGGACCCCGCCTTCCTCGCCGTTCAGGCCCTCAGCGGCCTGTCCAGCGCCTCCTCGCTCTTCATCACCGCCTGCGGCCTGACGATCGTCTTCGGCGTCACGCGGATCGTGAACTTCGCGCACGGTTCGCTCTACATGATCGGCGCCTA
The DNA here is from genome assembly GCF_016811235.1 of Microvirga arabica. Taxonomy (GTDB): domain Bacteria; phylum Pseudomonadota; class Alphaproteobacteria; order Rhizobiales; family Beijerinckiaceae; genus Microvirga; species Microvirga arabica. The sequence goes on along the minus strand of NZ_JAFBID010000013.1, from coordinate 81,766 downwards.
CACGGCCGCGACCCTGGTGCCGCGGCTGCTCGAACTCTCCTTCGGGCCCGTGACCTTCTGGGCCGGCATCCTGGCCTCGGCGATCATCGTCGGCCTCATCGGCGTCATCATCGAGGTCCTGCTCCTGCGGCGCATCTACGGCGCGCCGGAACTCTTCCAGCTCCTTGCCACCTTCGGTGTCGTGCTCGTGGTGCAGGATCTCGTGGTGCAGGTATTCGGCCCGCAGGACATTCTCGGGCCACGCGCACCGGGCCTGCGCGCGCCGGTGGAGATTCTGGGACGACGCTTTCCCTCCTACGAACTCGTATTGATCGCCGCCGGCCCCATCGTGCTCGGCCTCGTGTGGCTTCTTCTGCGCAAGACCCGCTTCGGCGTCCTGGTGCGCGCGGCCACGCAGGATCGCGACATGGTGGCGTCGCTCGGCGTCAATCAGGCCCTGCTGTTCACCGGCACGCTGTTTCTCGGCGCGTTCCTTGCAGGCCTCGGCGGCGCGCTGCAGATCCCGCGCGTGTCGGCGAATACGGGCATGGACCTGTCGATCATCGCCGAAGCCTTCGTCGTCACGGTGGTGGGCGGCATGGGCAGCGTGCCGGGCGCCTTTCTGGCCGCGCTCGTCATCGGGCAGCTGCAGGCCTTCGGCATCCTGATCTTTCCCAAGAGCACGCTCGTTGTCGTCTTCCTGCTCATGGCCGTGGTGCTGGCGATCCGGCCTTACGGTTTCTTCGGACGCGCCGAAATCATTGGGGGCACTCACGCGGTGGGCATCGCAAGCCGCAGGCCGCTGGCGGGCCGCTCCTTCATTCTGATCACCCTCATGGCGATCCTCGCCGCCTTCCCGCTGGTGGCGGATGCCTATCTCCTGAAGGTGGCCACCGAGATCCTGATCTTCGCGCTTTTCGCCTTCAGCCTGCAGCTTCTCATCGGCGTCGGCGGCATCGTGAGCTTCGGCCATGCGGCCTTCTTCGGCCTCGGGGCCTATGGGGCAGCGCTCGCGGTCAAATGGTACGGGGTCTCGATGGAGGCGGCGCTGCCGCTCGGCCTTGCGCTGGCGGCACTGGGCGCCGCTCTGGTCGGCGCCTTCGTGGTGCGCCTGTCCGGCATCTATCTCGCCATGATGACCCTGGCCGCCGCGCAGATTCTCTATGCGGTCGCGTTCCAATGGGTGGAGGTGACCGGCGGCGACAACGGCATCGTGGGTGTCTGGCCCTCGCCCTGGGCAAGCGGGCCAATCCCCTACTATCTCCTGACCGCGGTCCTGACCGTTATCACGGTGCTGCTTCTGAAACGCATCATCGACGCGCCGTTCGGCTATTCCTTGCGCGCAGCCCGCGACTCGGAAGCCCGCGCGGAGGCCATCGGTCTCAAGATCCGCCAGCACCGCTGGTTCGCATTCACCATTGCCGGTGCCGCGGCGGGCCTTGCCGGCGGCATCTATGCGTTTTCCCGTGGCTCGGTCGATCCAAGCCTGCTTGGCATCTCCACCTCCGTGGACGCGCTCACCATGCTGCTGCTGGGCGGCATCCAGACCGTGATGGGGCCGCTCGTGGGTGCCGCGGCCCTGCACGGCCTGCGTGACTGGATCATGCCGCTCACGCCGCTCTGGCGGCTGCTGCTGGGCCTGAGCATCATCGCCATGGTTCTCATCTTCCCGCGCGGTCTTGTCGGCACCGTTCGCGACTGGTGGGGGGCGCGGACATGACGCTTCTTGCGGTACAAGGTCTGCACAAATCCTTCGGCGGCGTGGTGGCGGCACGCGACGTGAGCTTCACGGTCACGCGGGGTGAAATGCTGGCCATCATCGGACCGAACGGTGCCGGCAAATCCACCGTGTTCAACATGGTCGGCGGCCAGCTGCGGCCCGACCGCGGACAGGTTCTGCTCGACGGGCAGAACATCACCCACGCGTCGCCGCAGAAGCGCTTCCGCCGCGGCGTGGGGCGCACCTTCCAGGTGGCGCAGACCTTCCTGTCCATGTCTGCTGCCGAGAACGTCCAGATGGCGCTCATCAGCTGCTACCGCCAGAGCCACGGCCTCTGGAGCCCGGCTCGCGAGCGCCATCGCGACAAGGCCGTCGAGCTGCTCTCACGGGTCGGCATGGCGGAGGCGGCGGATACTCCGTGTTCCGCGCTCGCCTATGGCGACGTGAAGCGGGTGGAGCTCGCCATTGCGCTCGCCGGCCAGCCCAAACTGCTCCTGATGGACGAGCCCACCGCCGGCATGGCTCCGCGGGAGCGGGCGGCGCTCATGGACCTCACCGCTGCAATCGCCGAATCCCAGGGCATCGGGGTTCTCTTCACCGAGCACGACATGGACGTGGTCTTCGGCCATGCGGGCCGCGTGCTGGTGCTCCTGCGTGGCCAGATCATCGCCTCCGGAACGCCTGACGAGGTCCGGCAGGACGAGCAGGTCAAGCGCGCCTATCTGGGCGACGCGCGCGCCCTGGAGCCACTGAGAGGGGTGAGCCCCGCATGAATGCGCCGCTTCTCGAGGTCTGGGATCTCTGTGCCTTCTATGGCCGTGCCCAAGTGCTGTTCAACCTCACCTTCCGGCTCCAGGCCGGCGAGGTCATGGCCCTGGTCGGGCGCAATGGGGCTGGCAAGACCACCGCCTTGAAGGCGATCATGGGACTGGTTTCGGCCTCGGCCAGGCAGGCCACCTTCAAGGGACATTCCTTAGGCAAGCTGCCCACCTACAAGATCGCCCGGCTGGGCCTGGGCTACGTGCCCGAGGACCGGCGCATCTTCACCGATCTCACCGTCGAGGAAAACCTGGAGACAGGCCGCCGGCCGGCCGGCTCCGGCCGGTCCCCTTGGACGCCGGAGCGGCTCTTCCGGCTCTTTCCGAACCTCGCCGAGATGCGCGGCCGGCGAGGCAGCCAGATGTCCGGCGGCGAGCAGCAGATGCTGGCGATTGCCCGCACCCTCATGGGCAACCCGGATGCGATCCTGCTCGACGAGCCCTCCGAGGGCATCGCCCCGGTGATCGTCCAGATGATGGCCGAGGCGATCAGGGCCATGAAGGCGGAAGGCGTGGCCGTGCTGCTGTCCGAGCAGAACTGGGCCTTTGCGGCGGGCATCAGCGACCGGGCGTGCGTCATCGAACGCGGCGAAATCCGCTTCCAGGGCTCCATGGCTGAGCTTATGGCGAACGAGACCCTGAGGGCGGAGACCCTGGGGGTCTAAGCCCGAAACAAACGGGGCCTTAAACCATTGACGGAGCGGACTGAAAGTCCGATATCCAGCCCATCCGGCGCACCCTCCTGCGCCCCATCCCAGAATCCGCACGAAGGAATTCCCGCTTCATGGGCGTCATCCATGTGACCGACCGGGCCGGCCAGCGCCACACCCTCGACGCCATCGAGGGCTGGCGGGTCATGGAGATCATCCGGGATTGGGGCCTGCCCATCGAGGGCCTGTGCGGCGGAGCCTGCGAATGCGCCACCTGCCACGTCTTCGTGGCAGAGGAGTGGATGGACAAGCTCTTTCCCCCCACGGAGGAGGAGGAGGACCAGCTCGACACGGTGGTCACGAAGCCCAGTTCCCGCCTGTCCTGCCAGATCCTGTGGACCCCCGAACTCGACGGCCTGGAAGTCACCCTGGCGCCCACCGGCGCTTGATTGCCAGCCTGTCACATTGCCAAGACGGAGAGGCCGTGCTTTCGAAAAGGCCTCTCGAAGGAGCCTGTTTATGACCGACCATATCGAAACGGACGTCGTCATCATCGGTGCCGGGCCCGTGGGCCTGTTCGCCGTGTTCGAACTGGGCCTCCTCGACATTAAATGCCACCTCATCGACATTCTGCCGAAAGTGGGCGGCCAATGCGCCGAGCTCTACCCTGAGAAGCCGATCTACGACATTCCGGGCTTCCCGATGGTGACCGGCCAGGGCCTCGTCGACAACCTCATGGCGCAGGTCGAGCCGTTCAATCCCACCTTCCATCTCAACGAGATGGTGGAGAGCCTGGAATCCATCGGCACGCCCGAGGCGCCCCTGTTCCGGGTCAAGACCTCCGAGAACGGCACCACCTTCGTCTGCAAGTCGGTGATCATCGCGGCCGGCGGCGGCTCGTTCCAGCCCAAGAAGCCCCCGATCGACAACATCGAGGCTTACGAGGGCACGAGCGTGTTCTACGCCGTGCGCAAGATGGAGATGTTCCGCAACAAGAAGGTGCTGATCGTCGGCGGCGGCGACTCCGCTCTCGACTGGACCGTGAACCTGCAGCCCATCGCCAAGCGCCTCACCCTGCTCCATCGCCGTGACGCCTTCCGTGCCGCGCCCCACACGGTGGAGAAGATGCGTTCCCTGGTCGCCGCCGGCGACATGGACCTTCACCTCGGTCAGGTGAGCGCGCTCAAGGGCGACAATCACGTGCTGGAAGGCGCCGTGATCCGCAAGGACGACGGCTCGGAGCACCTTGTCGATTGCGACGTGATGCTGCCCTTCTTCGGGCTCACCATGAAGCTCGGGCCCATCGCCGAATGGGGCCTGAACCTGCATGAGAACCTGATCCCCGTGGATACGGAGAAGTTCGAAACCAATGTCCCGGGCATCTTCGCCATCGGCGATATCAACACCTATCCAGGCAAGCTGAAGCTCATCCTCTCCGGCTTCCACGAGGGCGCGCTGGCGGCGCAGAAAGTGCACCGCTACGTGTATCCGGAGAAGAAGCTCCTGTTCCAATACACGACCTCGTCCACGAGCCTGCAGAAGAAGCTCGGCGTCGCGGCTTAAGGTTTTCTGTACGAACTCCAGCTGTCATGGCCGGGCTTGTCCCGGTCATCCCGCTTCTGTAAAGCGCCGCACTCTTTTGATCGGGATCACCGGCACAAGGCCGGTGATGACGACGGAGGTGAATGCTCTGGATCCGGCCCACCTCCCCTTGCGAAGCGGTCCGGTTCCTGAAACTCTCAGGCCTATGACAAACGCCACCGATCTCACCCTCGGCCATCGCGTGATGGCGATGATCGAAGACCTCGCCCAGCATACGGACGAGCCCGGCCGCATCACGCGGCTCTATCTGTCGACCGCGCATCGCAAGGCTGCCGAAGCAACGCTCGGCCTGATGCAGGCGGCAGGGCTCGATGCGCATATCGATGCCCTCGGTTCGGTGATCGGCCGCATGGAGGGGACCGACTCCAACGCGCCCGCCCTCCTCATCGGCTCACATATCGACTCCGTCGTCGATGCCGGTCGCTATGACGGCAATCTCGGCGTCGTGCTCGGCATCGCCGTGGTCGAGGCCTTGAAGCAACAGGGGATCAAGCCTTCCTGTCCGATCGAGATCGTGGCCTTCGGCGACGAGGAGAACGTGCGTTTCCCGACCAATCTCTCAACCTCCCAGGCGCTTGCCGGCCGCTTCAACCCGGCATGGCTCGACGGGCGGGATCAGGACGGCATCGCACTGCGCGATGCTCTGATCGCCTTCGGGGGCGATCCGGACGGTGCTGTGGCGCTGGCCCGCGATCCGGCGCGCACTCTTGGCTATCTCGAGGTCCATATCGAGCAGGGCCCGCAGCTTGAGGCGCAGGACCTGCCGGTCGGCATCGTGTCCGCCATCAACGGAATTACCCGGGCTCGGGCTCACCTGATCGGCGAGGCAGGCCACGCTGGCACCGTGCCGATGACCATGCGCCGCGATGCATTGGCCGCTGTGGCCGAGATGATCGGCATCGTGGAGAGGGCCGGCTCCACGCGCACCGACACGGTGGCGACCGTGGGCGTGGCCCAGGTGCAGCCCGGCGCGATCAACGTCATTCCTGCGCGCGTCGACTTCACCCTCGATGCCAGAGCGCCGGACGATGCGGTGCGCGAGGCCATGGTGCAGGACATCATGGCCGAGTGCCAAGCGGCCGCGCAAAGGCGCGGCGTCGAACTCGTCATCGAGCCGTTCATGGATTCGCCCGCCACGCCCATGGACAAAGACCTGATCGAGCAGCTGGAGGCCGCCGTGCGGGGCCTCGGCATCGAGCCGCTTCATCTCGCTTCCGGCGCGGGCCACGATGCGGTGGCGATGGCCAATCTCTGCCCGTCCGCCATGCTCTTCGTGCGTTGCAAAGGCGGCATCAGCCACAACCCGGCGGAATCGATCACGGTCGAGGATGCGGATGCGGCAGCGCGGGTGCTGCTCGCGGCGGTCAAGCAGATCACTGCGTGAGACTCAATCGATGACACAAGTGCCCACACTCGCGTTCGTCGAGGACGACTCCGCGCTCCAGAAAGTCGTCCTTGAAGGCGTGCGCAGATTCAACAGAACGCTTTTTGCCAATCATCCGCCCGGCCAGGATCTCGCGATTGAAATCCGTGATCCGGAACGCAATGAGCCTGTCGGCGGCCTCTGCGGCCGAACGGCAGGCGGCTGGCTTGCCATCGAGCTGATCTTCGTGCCCGAGTCTTTCAGAGGCATGGGGCTTGCCACGCAACTGATTGCCATGGCCGAGGAGGAAGCAAAGCGCCGCGATTATCATTCAGCATGGCTCGATACGATGAACCCGCAGGCACTCACCCTCTACCAACGCCTGGGCTATGAGATCTTCGGTGAGCTCAAGGATTATCCGGTCGGCAGCAGCCGCTTCTTCCTGCAGAAGAAGCTCGCCCCCAAGATCTGAACATCAGCCCTTCCACTCGTCCGCCAGCACCGCCCAGCGTTCGTGATCGCGCCACTCGCCGTTGATCTTGAGATACCGCGGCGAGAAGCCCTCCTGGCGGAAGCCGAGCCGCTGCACGAGGGCGCGAGAGGGCTGGTTCGCAGGCTGGATGTTCGCCTCCACGCGATGCAGCCCGAGATCGCGAAAGGCGTGCGTGACGACGAGGCCCACGGCCTCCCGCATCAGCCCGCGCCCGTTCATCCCGGTCGTGCCGTAATAGCCCATATAGGCGCTCTGGAAGAAGTTACGCACGATCTCGCTCAGGTTCACCACCCCGACGATTCGTCCGCTCTCCCGCTCGCGGGCGATGAACCCCATGGAGCGCTCGCCATCGCAGCGGGTGAGATAACCGAGAAAGCTCGCATGATTGCGGCAGGGCGACACCCAGGGCTCGTGCAGGGCGATGCTGGCGAGGTTGGCCGCTACCAGCTCGGCGCCGTCCGAGGCTTGAACGGGGCGAATTGCAACGCGTGACAACATGAGGTTCATTCCGGCTTCAGGAACCATGCCATAGACCTGTCGTTGTCGTCAGCCCCCTCCTCCAACGATAAGGAATGGATCATGCGCGCCATCATTCTCCCCGCTTTCGCTCTTGTTTTCGGTGCAGGCCTCTTCGCCGCCCCACAGGAGGCTCATGCGCGCTTCAGCCCTGAGCAGATTCAGGCGCCGTCGCTGGTGGACAATGTGCAATGCGTGACGCGCCGCATCCGCACCGTGCGCCCCAACGGCCGCGTGGTCTACCGCACCGTGCGCCGGTGCGGAGTCCCCGCCTGGCAGCGCCGGGTGGATCGCTGCCGCACCATCCGCGAGCGCATCGTGCGCCCGAACGGCAATGTGGTCTACCGCACGGTGCGACGCTGCCGCTGATCAGCATCGCCTCCAAAAATCAAAGGCCCGGTCATCCCGGGCCTTTTTGCTTATTCCAGCTCGCCGATGGCGCCCTCAACCGCCTCGACGACAGCGCCGGAGCGCACGAGCTCAAGGGCCTGGCGCATCTCGGTTGCGTACCAGCGGTCGCCCTCGAGCGCCGGCGGAATGACGGCACGGATCGCTTCCATGGCGGCACGCGAGCCCTTGCCCAGCGGATAGTCGCCCGCGAGCGGCTCGACCAGCGTCAGCGCCTGGGCTGCCATCAGCAACTCGCCCGCCACGATCTGCTCTACGTTCTCCACGATTGTGCGGGCTTTCCGGCCGCACCAGGTGGAGTTGGAGATGTGATCCTCAGCGTTGGACTTGCCCGGGATCGAGTCCACCGAGCCGGGCGTCGCAAGCCCGCGGTTTTCCATGACCAGCGCCGACATGGAGCACTGCACGGTGGCAAAGCCCGTGTTGAGCCCGCGCTTGCCCGCGAGCAGGTTGCGCGGCAGCCCGTAGGACATGGTGGGATCGACGAGGCGTGCAAGCCGCCGCTCGGAGATGGTGCCGAGATCCGCCATGGCGATGGCCAGAAAATCCATGGCCTGCGCCATGTACTGCCCGTGGAAATGCCCGCCCGAGATCGACACGTAGCCACCCTGCCCGTCGTCGAAGATGAGCGGGTTGTCGGTAGCGGAGTTCATCTCGGTGCCGATGATGCGCTCCACATACTCCACCGCCTCGATGACAGGCCCATGAACCTGCGGCGTGCAGCGCAGGGAATAGACGTCCTGCACGCGGGGCGATGCGGGCTGGCCGGGCTGGCGCGGCTCGTCGGGAAAGACGATGTCGCGGGCCGATTGCGAGCAGCGCTTCGTGCCGTCGAGGATGCGCAGGAGATTGCGCGCGACCTTGGCCTGGCCGGGGTGTGGACGGGCCTTGTGCACGCGGGGATCGAAGGCAGCCAGCTCGCCGCGCATCGCTTCCAGCGACAGGCACATGGCGATATCGGCATGCTTGAGCAGGCGGCGTGCATCGTGGGTGGCGAGAGCACCGAGCGCCAGCGACGTGGTCGAGCCGTTGATGAGCGCGGAGGCGTCCTTCGCCCCGAGCTCGAAATCGGGATCGAAGCCCGCGAGACGAATGGCGTCACGCGCCGGCATGACGCGGCCCTGATAGATCATGTCGGCCTCGTCGAAGCCGCAGACCGCACCGGCCATGTGCGCCAGCGGCGCGAGATCACCCGAGGCGCCGACGGACCCTTTCTGCGGGATCACCGGATGCAGGCCCGCATTGATGAAGGCGATGAGCCGCTCGACAAGCTCGACCCGTGGGCCGGAATAATTGGACGCGAAGGCGTTGGCGCGCAGGAGCATCATGGCGCGCGTCACATCCTCGGCAAAGGGCTCGCCGACGCCGGTGGCGTGCGCATAGACGGTCTTGCGCTGGTACGCCGCCATGTCGGAGATCAGCACGCGCTGGTCCTTGAACAGGCCGACGCCGGTGTTGAAGGCATACATGAGCGGCGCGTCGTCATGCATCCAGGTGCGGTCGATGTAATCCCGCGTCGCGGCAATCCGCTCACGCGCCTCGGAAGCCAAGGCCGCCTGCGCGTAGGCCCCCTGAGCATCGCGGCGCGCCACGCGCACCACGTCCTGAATGCCGAGAGTGGCCCCGTCGAGCTTGACCGTCATCGCTGTTCCTCACGTTGAACCTAAAGGGATACCGGGGGTTCGGATGCGGTGCAACCGCTGCGTCGCGGCGCTGCTTCTCAGCGTCATCCCGGACGGCGCAAGCCGATCCGGGACCGCTTTCCGAATGAAGCGCCTGAACCTCAACCTTGTCATCCCCGCGCAGGCGGGGAGATCCAGAACCGCCGACATCTCAGGAAAGGCGATCAGCGTCGCGCCTTGTCCGGCACCGTCGGCTTCTGGATCCCGGGCTCGGCTGAAGCCGCCCCGGGATAACAGTGCCAGGCTAGTTTGCGCGATCCCGGATCGGCTTTGCCGTCCGGGATGACGGTCTCTGTCAAAGAGCCAGCACCGTGTGGCCCGCAGCGTGAGCTGCGAGCCTGTGGGTAGGATCGAGGGTGGCGCGACAGGCAGCCCGGCTCGATGATGAATGGTGAAAGGGAAGAGCCGGAATGCCTCTTCGCGCACGGCTTCTTTAGGAGGACAAGCGAGGCCAGCCCGGTGACCGCCTCAGGCGGGGTCCGTCTGCTCGACGGGGGCCTGAGACCGATTCCGACCACCGGCCCACAGCCTGGGCCTCCCGCCAGACCCGCTTGCGAGGCAAGCCTGCGAGACCGTGCCTGCCTCCACACTGCGACGCCTCGCGAGCGCGCCCCCCGACAGAGGCAGGTCTACGCAACCTTATAGCCGAGCTTGCAGCAACAGTCAAGAACAAAGTGAGAACATGCACGCGCCCCCTGCTCGTCATGGCCGCACTTGTTGCGGCCATCCACGTCTGCAATCCCTTGCGTCTCCCTCTGCTCCTCAGGATGAGGTCTATCAAGCGGAACACGAGGGAAGACGCGGATCCCCAGAACTGATCCCCGGATCAAGTCCGGGACGGGGATGACGGGGAGAGTGTCAGGACTGGAGAGGGCCGGAGCGCAGCGGAGGGGAAGGGAATCCATAGCACCGAGCGTGTAAGTGGATCCCCTTCCCGGCCTGCGGCCGCCGGGGATGACAGCGGCGCTCCTTAATCAAAACAAAAAAGGCCCCGGGGCATGCCCGAGGCCTGTAATGCGCAGTGGACCAGCCGAAGCCGTAATTACACCCGGCCGAGACGCTTCGTGGTCTGCGGGTCGAAGAGGTGGACGTTGCCGGGATCGACCGCGAGCGTGAGCTTGCGGGTGTCCGCCGGCAGCTGGCCGGTGGAGGCCTGGACGATGAACTCCGCGCCGGCGACCTTGCCGTGGAAGAGCTGGGTGGCGCCGAGTTCCTCGACGAAGTCCACATCCATGGACAGCGAGCTCGTGCCGGTGCCGCCCGCCTGCACGTCCTCGGGCCGCAGGCCCACCTCGATGGCGGAGCCCGGCGTCAGGCCGTCGCGCATGTCGGTGACGGCGATCGACTGGCCGCCGACGGAGACGCGGCCGGGGCCTTCCACGGTGCCGGGCAGGATGTTCATGGGCGGAGAGCCGATGAAGGTGGCCACGAACCGGGTCTCGGGACGGCGATACACCTCGGCAGGGGTGCCGACCTGCTCGATCTGGCCGCCGGACATCACCACCAGCTTGTCGGAGAGGGTCATCGCCTCGACCTGATCGTGGGTGACGTAGATCGACGTGACGCCGAGGGCCCGCTGCAGGCGCTTGATCTCCACGCGCATCTGAACGCGCAGCTTGGCGTCGAGGTTGGAGAGCGGCTCGTCGAAGAGGAACACCTGCGGCTTGCGCACGATGGCGCGGCCCATGGCGACGCGCTGGCGCTGGCCGCCGGAGAGCTGGCGCGGCTTGCGGCCGAGGAAGGACTCGATGGCGAGGATGCGGGCCGCTTCCTTCACGCGCTTCTCGATCTCGTCCTTGGGCGTGCCGCGGTTGCGCAGGCCGTAGGCCATGTTGTCGTAGACGCTCATGTGCGGGTAGAGCGCATAGTTCTGGAACACCATGGCGATGTCGCGGTCGGCGGGCTCGACCTGGTTGACCACCCGGTCGCCGATCTTCACCTCGCCGCCGGAGATCGTCTCTAGGCCGGCAATCATGCGAAGCAGCGTGGACTTGCCGCAGCCCGACGGACCGACGAGCACGCAGAAGGAGCCGTCCTCGATGCCGAGCGACACGCCCTTCACGGCCTCAACATTGCCTGCGTAGATCTTCCTGACCGTATCCAGCGTCACCCCTGCCATCGTACTCTTCCTTTTAACCGTGGCCCGCTCGGCTCAAAGCGTCGGGCGAAAATCGTTCAAGCTTTTCGAGAAGAAGCCCTCACGGCGTCTCACCGCGAGGGCTAAGCGCGGTTCAGCGCGTCACTTCTCCGTTTCGACGAGACCCTTCACGAAGAGCCTCTGCATCAGGATCACCACAAGCACCGGCGGCAGCATGGCCAGCACGGCGGTAGTCATGGCGACATTCCACTCGGTGAGCGCGTCCGTCGTCGTGATCATCATCTTGATGCCGATGACGATGGTCTGCATCGAGCTCTTGGTGGTGATCAGCAGCGGCCAGAGATACTGGTTCCAGCCATAGATGAACTGGATCACGAAGAGCGCCGCAATCGTCGTCATGGAGAGCGGAAGCAGCGTGTCCTTGAAGAAGCGGAACGCGCCCGCACCGTCGATTTTTGAGGCCTCAAGCAACTCGTCCGGGATCGTCATGAAGAACTGCCGGAAGAGCAGCGTGCCGGTGGCCGACGCGATGAGCGGCATGATGAGACCCGTATAGGTGTCGAGCAGCCCGAGATCCGCGACGATCTTGTAGGTCGGGTAGATGCGCACCTCGACGGGCAGCATCAGGGTGATGAAGATGATCCAGAACGCGGTCTTGCGGAACGGGAACTTGAAGTACACCACCGCATAGGCGGAGAGGATCGAGATCAGGATTTTCCCGATCGCGATGCCCAGCGCCATGATCATCGAGTTGAACATCATGCCGCCGACAGGCTGGCGGGCATGCATGCCGCCGTAGAGCAGCGTTCGGTTGTAGTTCTCTGCCGCCTGATCGCCGGGCACCAGGGGCATGTTGCCGTTGATGATGGTCGCCGTGTCGAAGGTGGACGCCATGACGGCCAGATAGACCGGAAAGGCTACGACGAGGATACCCAGGGCCAGCGTCAGATAGGCCATGAATTGGGCGAAGGGACGATTCTCGACCATCAGTACTGCACCTTGCGCTCGACATAACGGAACTGGATGGCGGTGAGCGCGATCACGATGATCATCAGGATCACCGACTGGGCAGCCGAGCCGCCGAGATCGCCGCCGAGACGGCCGTCCGCATAGACCTTGTAGACAAGGGTCGTGGTCTGCCCGGCAGGGCCGCCGCCCGTTACCGCATCGATGATGCCGAAGGTGTCAAAGAACACGTAGACGATGTTGACAACGAGCAGGAAGAACGTGGTGGGCGACAGGAGCGGGAAGATCACGGTCCAGAAGCGGCGCAGGGGTCCGGCGCCGTCGATGGCGGCAGCCTCGATCACGCTCTTCGGAATCGCCTGCAGGCCCGCCAGGAAGAACAGGAAGTTGTAGCTGATCTGCTTCCAGGTGGCGGAGAGCACCAGGAGGGTCATGGCGTGGTTGGCATTCAGCATCGGATTCCAGTCGATGCCGGTCGCCTTGATGGGCTTCGAGAGCGTGCCGAGCGTCGGATGAAACATGAAGAGCCACAGCACGCCCGCGATGGCAGGGGCCACAGCGTAGGGCCAGACCAGCAGGGTCTTGAAGGCGTGCCCGCCGCGGATGTTCTTGTCGGCCTGGCTTGCCAGCAGCAGGGCGCAGGCAAGCGAAAAGAAGGCGACCAGCGACGAGAAGATCGCGGTCGTGATCATCGCCCGGTAATATTCGGGCTGCTCGAACAGCGCGGCGTAATTTTCGAAACCGACGAATTCGGACGCGAGGCCGAAGGCATCCTCCCGCAGGAAGGACTGCCAGATGGCCTGCGAGGCCGGCCAGTAGAAGAAGATGACGGTGATCGCCATCTGCGGAAGGATCAGCAGGAGCGGCAGCGTCCAACCTGAAATGTGAGCTCGTTTTTCCATCGCTCTAACGTCGGTCCGGTGATGGGCAGATGACGGCATCAACCGGTCTGCGAGGGTGATCCATAAGATCATCCCGGGAAGCGTCTTCAAGCTTCCCGGGATGGATATCTGTTAGTGCCTGATCAGCTTAGCGAACGGTGCGCTCGAACTGACGCAGGATCTGGTTGGAGCGGTTCACGGCCGCGTCGAGAGCGTCCTTGGCGGACTTCTGACCGGCGAGAGCCGACTCGATCTCCTCGGAGATCACGTCGCGGATCTGGACCATGTTGCCAAAGCGCAGACCGCGGGAATTCTCGGTCGGCTCCTTGTTGGTCAGCTCGATCAGGGCCGTCTGGAGAGCGGGGTTCTTCTCGTAGAAGCCCGACGCCTTGGTCTTCTCGTAGGCCGCCTTGGTGATCGGGAGATAGCCCGACTCCTGGTGCAGCCTTGCCTGACGATCCGTGTCGGACAGGAAGGTGAAGAACTTGGCGACGCCCTTGTACTCGTCAGCCTTCTTGCCGCCCATGACCCACAGGGAAGCGCCGCCGATGATGGAGTTCTGCGGAGCGCCCTGGACGTCCGGGTAGTACGGCATCGGCGCATTCGCCCAGTCGAACTTCGCGTTGGCCTTCACGTTGCCGTAGAAGCCCGAGGAGGTGAGGAAGATCGCGCATTCGCCGGAGGTGAAGCGGCCCTCGGACTTCGAGTCGCGGCCCGAGTAGTCGTAGGTCTTGTCCTTCTGCAGGTCCACGAGGTTCTGCAGGTGCTTCACGTGGGTCGGAGAGTTGAACTTCATCTCCGTGTCGAAGCCGTCGAGGCCGTTGGCCTTGGTGGCCATCGGGATGTTGTGCCAGGCGGAGAACTGCTCGACATTGGCCCAGGACGCCCAGGCATTCGAGAAGCCGCAGGTGTCGTGGCCGGCAGCCTTGAGCTTCTTGGCGGCATCGAACACCTGGGGCCAGGTCTTCGGAATCTCGGCGACGCCGGCCTTCTTCAGCTCGTCCCGGTTGACCCACATGACCATGGAGGAGGAGTTGAACGGGAAGGAGAGCATCTCGCCCTTCGCCGTGGAATAGTAGCCGGTGATCGCCGGGAGATAGGCCTGCGGATCGAACCTCTCGCCCGCTTCCTTCATCATCTCCTGGACCGGCTTGATCGCGCCGCGGGCGCCCATCATGGTCGCCGTGCCGACTTCGAACACCTGCAGGATGTGGGGAGCGTTGCCCGCACGGAACGCGGCAATGCCGGCGTTCAGGGTGTCGGCGTACTGGCCCTTGTAGCTGACGACGACCTTGTAGTCCTTCTGGGACGCGTTGAACTCTTCAGCCAGACGGTTCACGACGTCGTTGTTGGCGCCGGTCATGGCGTGCCACCACTGGATCTCCGTCTGGGCGAAGGCGGAGGTGCTCGTCGCGAGGCCGAGGGCCAGGGCGCCGAGGAGCGACTTCTTCATCATTCTAATCTCTCCCGTATCATCCCGTCTGGGACGTTCTTGTCGTTCATCATCCCTGCATTAAGCCCGGATGACGGTTCTATGACAAAAACATGACAATCATAGCCGGCTTCAAAATGGAAGCCCCTTTCACCAAAAGGCTTAATGGCATCCCATGGGAACAGGCCCGAGCGCCTCTTCGTTGAGGGAGTAACCATAGGTGAGAGCCCCATGCCCCAGATGATCACAGCCCTGTTCAGGGATCCGGCCCAAGCCCGTCAGGCCCTCCAGTCCCTGCTCGAGACGGGGATCGCCCAGAACAGAATCGTTGCCGTCGGCAACCAGGATGCCCGCGAGATCTCCTCGATCTCGGGCTTCCGCAGCCTCTCGGCCCGGGACGATTCTATGGAGGCCCTCCACGACCTGAACCTGCCGGAATCCGACCGGCGGCTCTTCGAGCAGGGGCTTCACCGGGGCCATACCCTGATCGCCGCCCGGGTCGACCGGGACGATGCCGAGGACGCCATGCGCGTGCTGGAGATGTTCGACCCGGTCGATCTCGACGGCAGCAGCCGGGAATGGCTCTCGCAGAATGGGAGTGACCGGACAGGCGCCGATGCGGGTGCGCCGCTCGGCGCCGGGATCACGGGCGGCTCCGGCGGCGGCATGACCACCACCAGCAGCCTGCCCGGCATGGGCCTGATGGCGGAGGGCGCGGACGATCTCGGCACCACGGACCTGAGGACGGACGAGTTCGCCCAGACCAATCAGGGCTCGAGCACGACGGTGGGCACCGGCGCCCGCCGCAGCGATGAGCGGGCGAATCGCGAAGGCGTCAACGAACTTGCCGTCGACACTCGGCCTTCCGCCGACCAGCCGGGTCTGATGCAGCGCCATATGAACCGCGGCGGCCGGATCTGGGCCTACAGCACGTCGGACGAGATGGGGCTCTAGATCACGTTTCTTTCGAGAAGCGGCC
Organism: Microvirga arabica; assembly: GCF_016811235.1. Taxonomy (GTDB): domain Bacteria; phylum Pseudomonadota; class Alphaproteobacteria; order Rhizobiales; family Beijerinckiaceae; genus Microvirga; species Microvirga arabica. The sequence goes on along the minus strand of NZ_JAFBID010000013.1, from coordinate 66,179 downwards.
GGTTGGCGAGCACGCGCTCGTAGCCGAGCTCGGACAGGTCGAGCGTACGATAGCTGCCGTGGACGATCAGCTCGGCGAGACCGCGTCCGACGGCCGGGGCCTGCTGCAGGCCGTGGCCCGAGAAGCCGTTGCAGAGATAGAAATTCTTCAGCTCGCCCGCCTGGCCGATGATGGCGTTGTGATCGAGCAGGCACATGTCGTAGGGGCCTGACCAGGCGCGGCCGGGCCTGATCGCCTCGAAGGCCGGCACGCGATGGGCGAGCGACGGCCAGATGAACTCCTGGAAGAACGAGTGGTCGATTTCCTGGCTGGCCGGATCCTCGTCGGACCAGTCGAGATCGAGCTCGGCTTCCGGCGAGGCGCCGCAGATGAAATGCCCCTCGCCTTCCGGGCGCACATAGGCGCCGGACGTGTCGATGAGCAGCGGGCAGTTCTCCACCGGCTCCTTGCAGGCGAAGGTGAACACGTAGCGGCGCTTGGCCTGGACCGGAATGTTGAGGCCCGTCATGGCGGCGATCGCCCGCCCGCCGGAGCCGGCGCAGTTGATCAGCGTGCCGCAGGCAATCCGCGTGCCGTCTTTGAGGCGCACCGCCGTAACAGTACCGCCCTCCCGCTCGATCTCGGCCACCTCGCCCTTCACGTATTCGGCGCCGAGCGACCGCGCCTTCTTGCGGAAGGCCTGGAGCAGCCCCCAGCCGTCGAACCAGCCCTCGCCCGAGCGGCCCCAGGTGCCGGCCGCGAGATCCTCCACATTGAGCCAGGGGAAGCGGCTCTTCAGCTCGTCCGGCTCCAGGAAAAGGATGTCCGCGCCTTCTGTCGCCTGCAGCGCCTGGTTCTCGCGCAGAACCTGCTCGCCGGCCTCCGTGGCGCAATAGAGATAGCCGCCCTCCCGCAGCCCGAGCTCCGGCCGGTCGTCATCGACGGCCAGGTGATCCCCGATGCCCCGCAGGAACTGGATACCGTAGAGCGAGATGCGGATGTTCACGGCGCTCGAATATTGCTGCCGGATGGAAGCCGCCGAGAGCGCCGAGGCCGAGAGCTGATAGGTCGGGTCCTTTTCGACCACGATGACGCGTCCCTTGAAGCTGGAATCGGCGAGCAGGTGATAGGCCGCGGAGGAGCCCATGACGGCGCCGCCGACGATCACCACATCGGCTGAGAGGGATCTGGCTAGGGTCATCGTTCGAACTTCGTTGAGAGGATGATGGAAGACTGGGTGCGCTCCACGCCCTCGACCGCGCCGATCCTGTCGATGGCGGCGTCGAGGGAGGGGACGTCCTGAGCCTCTACCACCGCCAGAAGATCGAAAACACCCGCGACTGAATGAAGCGCGCGCAATTCAGGCATGCGCTGGAGCGCCGACACCACGCCACCCGAGGCCTTGGGCGCCACCACAATGGTCACATGTGCCCGCACCATGCGGCTGGTGACTTCTTCCGCAAGGCGCAGGGTATAGCCGGCGATCACGCCGCGCCGTTCCAGGCTCTCCACCCGCGCCTGCACGGTCGTGCGGGAGAGATTGAGGCGTCTCGCTGCCTCCGCATGGCCGATGCGGGCATTCTCCCGCAGCAGGGCAATCAAGGCACGATCGGTGGCATCGAGCATCGTTATGACCAGTTATGATGGCATTATGCCGAAAGCTACCCGGCTTTTCGTCAGCTTGTCTATGGCGCTTTGCAGCGATCCGCCTTTTTCTGCTTCCCTCACAGGGAGGTTTGAATGCACTCGATTCTCGTCATCGGCGCCGGCAAGATCGGTTCCACCATTGTCGACCTGCTCCACGAGACCGGCGATTACCGCGTCATCGTCGCGGATGCCTCAGCCGAGGCCCTGGAAGCCGTTGCCAAGGATGGCGTGCAGACGATCCAGCTCGACTTCGGTGACGCGGTCGCCCTGCAGAACGCCCTCAAGGGCCATTACGCCGTGCTCAGCGCCGCCCCCTACCACCTGACCGGCCACGTGGCCCAGGCTGCGCGCCTGGCCGACGTCAACTACTTCGATCTCACGGAGGATGTCGCCACCACCCGCATGGTGAAGGAACTGGCCGAGGGCGCCTCGACCGCCTTCATCCCGCAATGCGGTCTGGCGCCGGGCTTCATCTCCATCGTGGCGCACGACATCGCGAGCCGCTTCGACAAGCTCGATACGGTGCGCCTGCGCGTCGGCGCCCTGCCGCAATATCCGTCGAACGCCCTGTCCTACAACCTCACCTGGAGCACGGACGGCGTCATCAACGAGTATATCGAGCGCTGCGAGGCCGTGGTCGACGGCAAGCTGCGCGAGGTCCCGGCCATGGAGGAACTCGAAGAGTTCTCTCTCGACGGCACGCGCTACGAGGCCTTCAACACTTCCGGGGGCCTCGGCACCCTGTGCGAGACGCTCGAAGGCAAGGTGAGCAACCTGAACTACAAGACCATCCGCTATCCGGGCCACTGCGCCCTCATGCGGGTGCTGCTCAACGACCTGCAGCTGCGCAACCGTCGCGAGGTGCTCAAGGACATCCTGGAGAACGCCGTGCCGGCCACCATGCAGGACATGGTCATCGTGTTCGTGACGGTGACCGGCGAGCGCGGCGGCCGCTACGTGCAGGAGACCTATGCCCGCAGCATCTATGGCCAAAAGGTGGCCAGCACCCAGCGCACGGCCATTCAGGTGACGACGGCTGCCGGTATCTGCGCCATGCTCGACCTGCTGGTCGAGGGCAAGCTGACGAAACAGGGTTTCGTCCGCCAGGAGGAGATCGACCTCGACAGCTTCCTGGCCAACCGCTTCGGCCGCGTCTATGCGGGCGAGCGCCTGGACGAGAGCCACGAGCCGGCGGTGAAGAACATCCGCCTCGACGCGGTGGCGTAAGGGGAATGTCATTCCCGGCCGGAGATGGCGCAGCCATCGGAGGGGGAGGGAATCCATAGCGCCGAGCGCAATCATGGATCCCCTTCCCTCGCTGACGCTCGCCGGGGATGACAGCTTCCCTTGTGAGGAGGATGCTCTGAGCCAAGCTTCTTACCAAAACCGCATGACCCTATTCGGGAAAAGCAGTTCCCTGCTTTTCCGAAAATGCTTTAAGACGGTGGCCTGACAGCCGCCGTCGTTTCGTTCCAAGGACCAGCGACGGCCAGGGCTCCATGCCGAGCCTTAAGCCCGCATCGAGGGAGATAACCATGACCGCGAGCCTGAAACCCGTATCCTCCGCGCCTGCCTCCGTGGCGGACGAGGCCCGCGCCATTCTCGCGCGCCTCGGCGTGCCGGACAGCGCCTTTGCCGCCGGTGGCCGCCCGGCCCGCTCCCCGATCACCGGCGAGGTGATCGCCCATGTGCGCGAGACCACGCCGGAGGAGTCCAAGGCCGCCATCGGCCGGGCCGACGCCGCCTTCAAAACCTGGCGCAAGATCCCGGCCCCCCGGCGCGGCGAGTTCATCCGCCTTCTCGGCGAGGAGCTGCGCGCCGCCAAGGACGATCTCGGCCGCCTCGTGACGCTTGAGGCCGGCAAGATCGTCTCCGAGGGCCTCGGCGAGGTGCAGGAGATGATCGACATCTGCGATTTCGCCGTCGGCCTCTCGCGCCAGCTCTATGGCCTCACCATCGCCACCGAGCGCGCCGATCACCGCATGATGGAAACCTGGCATCCGCTCGGCGTCTGCGGCGTGATCTCCGCCTTCAACTTCCCCGTGGCCGTGTGGTCCTGGAATGCGGCGCTTGCGCTCGTGTGCGGCGACAGCGTGGTGTGGAAGCCGTCCGAGAAGACCCTGCTGACTGCGCTCGCCACACAGGCCATCGTGGAGCGCGCGGCCAAGCGCTTCGGCGGCGTGCCGGAGGGCCTGTGCGAGGTGCTGCTCGGCGGCCGCGAGGTCGGCGAGATCCTGGTCGAGGATCACCGCGTGCCGATCCTCTCCGCCACCGGTTCCACCGCCATGGGCCGTCAGGTCGCGCCCAAGCTCGCCGAACGCTTTGCCCGGGCGATCCTGGAGCTCGGCGGCAACAACGCCGCCATCGTCGCTCCTTCCGCCGATCTCGACCTCGCCTTGCGCGGCATCGCGTTTGCCGCCATGGGCACGGCGGGCCAGCGCTGCACCACGCTGCGCCGCCTCTTCGTGCATGAGAGCGTCTATGACAGCCTCGTGCCGCGCCTCGCCAAGGTCTATGGCAGCGTGAAGATCGGCGATCCGCGCGAGCCCGGCACGCTCGTCGGCCCCCTGATCGATCAGGCTGCCTTCGACGGCATGGAGCGTGCGCTGGACGAGGCCCGTGCAGCCGGCGGCAAGGTGCATGGCGGCGGACGCTTCACGGATGTGGCGGGCGACGGCGTCTATGCCCGTCCCGCCCTCGTGGAGATGCCTGGCCAAACCGGCCCGGTGACACGCGAAACCTTCGCGCCGATCCTCTACGTGATGCGCTATTCGGATTTCGACGAGGTGATCGAACTGCACAACGCAGTGGGCGCCGGCCTGTCCTCCTCGATCTTCACGCTCAACATGCGCGAGGCCGAAGCCTTCATCTCGGCGACGGGCTCCGATTGCGGCATCGCTAACGTGAATATCGGCCCCTCGGGCGCCGAGATCGGCGGAGCCTTCGGGGGCGAGAAGGAGACGGGCGGCGGCCGCGAATCCGGCTCGGATTCCTGGAAGGCGTATATGCGCCGCGCCACCAACACGGTGAACTACGGCAACACGCTTCCGCTCGCCCAGGGCGTGAAGTTCGACGTGGACGCCTGATCGTCTGAAACGACACACGGAGGGCAGCAATGCCCTCCTTTTTTCTGTTCAAGCACTCTTACATCGTGAGCCTTCCATGACAGCGCCCTCCCGCACCGGCGGCCAGATTCTTGTCGATCAGCTGACTCTGCACGGAGTCGATCACATCTTCTGCGTTCCGGGCGAGAGCTATCTCGCGGCGCTCGACGCGCTGCATGACGCGAACATCAGTATCACGGTCTGCCGCCAGGAAGGCGGCGCGGCCATGATGGCGGAGGCCTACGGCAAGCTCACGGGCCGGCCTGGCATCTGCTTCGTCACCCGCGGCCCCGGTGCCACCAACGCCTCGCCGGGCATCCACATCGCCAAGCAGGATTCGACGCCGATGATCCTGTTCGTCGGCCAGATCGAGCGCGGCATGCGCGAGCGCGAGGCGTTCCAGGAGCTCGACTACCGCGCCGCCTTCGGCCCGCTGGCCAAATGGGCCACGGAAGTGGACGATCCGGCACGCTTTCCCGAGATCGTCTCCCGCGCCTTCCATGTGGCCACCTCGGGCCGTCCCGGCCCCGTGGTGATCGCGCTGCCGGAAGACGTGCTCACCGAGATGGCAACTGTGGCCGACGCGCCGCGCTACCAGGTGATCGAGACGCATCCCGGTCCCGCGCAGATGGCCGAATTGCAGAAGCTCCTTCACGGCGCGAAGAACCCGATTGCACTCCTCGGCGGCAGTCGCTGGTCGGAAGCGGCCGTGCAGCGCTTCGTGCGTTTTGCCGAGCGTTTCGAGCTGCCGGTCGCCTGCACGTTCCGTCGCCAGATGCTGTTTCCCGCCGACCACGCCTCCTACATCGGCGATCTCGGGCTCGGCGTGAATCCGAAGCTTTTGGCGTGCATCAAGGACGCGGATCTCGTCCTGCTCGTCGGCGGGCGTCTCTCCGAGATCCCGAGCCAGGCCTACACGCTGCTCGACATTCCGGCTCCCAAGCAGACGCTGGTGCACATCCATCCCGATTCGAGCGAGCTCGGGCGGGTCTATGCGCCGCATCTCGCCATCAACGCCTCGCCCAACGCCTTCACGGCAGCGCTCGAGGCCGTGCATCCGCCGGCTTCGCTGCCCTGGAGCGCGGGCACGAAGGCGGCGCATGAAAGCTATCTCGCCTGGAGCGACCCGAGCGAGATCAAGCATCCCGGCGCGCTTCAGATGGGCCAGGTGATGCGGCACCTGCGCGAGGTGATGCCAACCGACACGGTCTTCTGCAACGGGGCAGGCAACTTCGCCACCTGGGTGCACCGCTTCTGGCCCTTCCGGGAGTACGGCACGCAGCTCGCGCCCACCTCCGGCTCCATGGGCTATGGCGTGCCGGCAGCGGTGGGCGCCAAGCGCCTGCGGCCCGACAGTCCCGTGGTGGTGTTCGCCGGCGACGGCGACTTCCTCATGAACGGGCAGGAATTCGCCACCGCCGTGCAATACGATCTGCCGATCCTGGTGGTGCTGCTCGACAACGGCATGTACGGCACGATCCGCATGCACCAGGAACGCGAATATCCCGGCCGCGTCTCGGCCACCATGCTGCAGAACCCGGACTTCGCCGCCTATGCCCGCGCCTTCGGCGGCTACGGCGAGCGCGTCGAGATGACGGAGGACTTCGCCCCGGCCCTCCAGCGGGCGCTCACCTCCAGCAAGCCCGCGATCCTGCACTGCATCCTCGACCCGGAAGCGATTACGCCCAGCATGTCGCTTTCGGCCATCCGCGAGAAGGCGCTGGCGGAGAAGAAATAGCTCTCCACTGTCATTCCGAGGCGGCCATAGGCCGAGCCCGGAATCCATAAACACGACATCTCAAGAAAAAGGCGCTGCATGTACCGCAGCGCCTTTGTTCATTCCGTTGGCGGTTATGGATTCCGGGCTCCGCTGCGCGGCCCCGGAATGACAGTGGTGGCAATTCGCGCAATCTTGACGACACGATACGGCGGCGCTTATAACGCCGCCGTTTCCTTTTGGAGCTTTTATGCGCGGAGAGACCGAGACCCGGTAAGGCCCGCTGGCAGTACAGCGGGCAGCGGCTGACCGTTCAGCCGAACGCGCACGTGCGCGCACCCTCCGACACTATCATCAAAGCTTCAGGTTATTCCCGTGAACGTTTCACGCAATGGGCAGCGCGTGCTCCACGTGCTCGCGCAAGGCGGCGTCATCCATCACTACAAGGACGACAACGGCCGCATCTCCGATATCGAATGCCTCACCCGCGAAGGGTGGCTGCTCACCCTCTGCACGCTCGACCTGTTCAAGGCGCTGCGCCAGAAAGGGCTGATCGCATCAATGAACGGCGGCCCCTACCGCATCACGCGGCAGGGATTGCAGGCAGTGAGAAGCCGGCCCGACAATCGTTGAGCCGGCTCTGGTATGCTAAAGCGGGAGGCGGTGTCAGGCCGCCTCCTTCTCCTCCAGCCGCTGCGCCACGAGGCTGCGCAGGGACCGCAGATCCTTCACGAAGGAGCGGATGCCTTCGGAGAGCTTTTCGGACGCCATCGCATCCTCGTTCATGGCGAAGCGGAAGCTCTTCTCGTCCGTGCGCGGCAGCGGCGCGATCGTCTCGACATTGTCGGGCGAGAGCTTGCGCGGCAGTTCGCCCTGCGAGCCCGCAAGTTCGTCGAGGAGCGCAGGCGAGATGGTGAGGCGATCGCATCCCGCGAGTGCTTCGATCTCAGCCGTATAGCGGAAGGAGGCGCCCATCACCACGGTCTTGATCCCTTGAGCCTTGTACGAGGCGTAGATCTTGCGCACGGAGAGCACGCCCGGATCGGTCTCGCCCGTGTAGGGTCCGCCGCCCGCCTTCACGTGCCAGTCGAGGATGCGGCCGACGAAAGGCGAGATCAGGAACACGCCGGCTTCCGCGCAGGCCTGGGCCTGCACCTGGCTGAAGAGAAGGGTGAGGTTGCAGTCGATGCCTTCCTTCTGGAGCACTTCCGCCGCGCGGATGCCCTCCCAGGTGGCGGCGATCTTGATGAGAATCCGCTCGCGCCCGATGCCGCGCTCCTCGTAGGCCTTGATGATGGCCCGCGCCTTAGCGAGGGTCGCGTCCGTGTCGAAGGAGAGGTCCGCGTCCACCTCCGTCGAGACCCGACCCGGCACGATGCCGGCGAGCTCCGCACCGAAGGCCACGGCAAGCCGGTCGCAGATCGCCGCGATCACACCCTCGCGGGAGCCACCCTGAGAGCGGCCCCAGGCCAGGGCCTCATCGATGATGTGGCCATAGGCCGGGGTCTCGACCGCCTTCAGGAGCAGGGTCGGGTTGGTGGTGCAGTCCTGGGGCTTCAGGCGGCGCACCGCATCGAGGTCGCCGGTATCGGCGACGACGACCGTCATGGCGCGCAGTTGGTCGAGCTTGGAGGGCATCGGGATCTCCGTGGGTTTGTTTGGATTTGACTTAGTGGGTTCAGGGGGCTTCGTGAAGGGCAAAGGATCATCCGCGCTGTCATTCCCGGTCGGAGCGAAAGCGGAGAGGAAGGGAATCCATTAGCTCAGCGTCTGTGGGTGGATCCCCTTCCCGGTCCTGCGGACCGCCGGGGATGACACGGAGGGGTCACACGAACAGCCCCCGGTTCGCTCTCACGCGGCTCAGAATGAAGGAATAAACCTCCTCCACACGGCGTAAGGACCGCACATCCGCGTGGGTCACGAGCCAGTAGGTGCGGAGATACGATATTTCCGGCAGCACCACCTCGAGCTCCGGGAACTGCCGCACCGCGTAATCGTGCAGGATGCCGATGCCAATTCCGGCCCGAACGGCCTCGGCCTGCGCCACCACGCTGGCGCATTCGAAGCGGCGGGCGGTGTATTTCTCGAGACCTGAAAAATAGTCGAGCACCGGGCTGTAGAGCAGGTCCGCCACATAGGTCACCAGGGTTTTGCCCGAGAGGTCCGAAAGGTCCGCAATTGGCCCGTGGCGCTTGAGATAATCCTTCGATGCGTAGAGCCTGAGCCGATAATCCGTGAGCTTGCGCGACACGAGTCGCCCTTCTGTGGGCTGCTCCAGCGTAACCGCAATGTCAGCCTCACGCTTGGAGAGCGAGAAGGTGCGCGGCAGGGCAACAAGCTGGAGGGTGAGCCCCGGATGTCGCTCGGCCAAGGCCCCGAGTTCCGGCGCCAAAAAGTAGGTGCCGATCCCGTCCGGCGCGCCGATGCGGACGGTGCCGGACAGGGCGAGATCCGCGCCTCCCAGTTCGCTCGCCACGGACAGCGCCTGAGTCTCCATGGCCTCCGCGTGCCGGAGCAGCCGCTCCCCCGGCTCGGTGAGGGTGTACCCTTGAGGGCTGCGCTCGAAGAGCTTGGCCTTCAGCGACGCTTCGAGGGCCGAGATCCGGCGCGACACGGTGGTGTGGTCCGCCTCCAGCTGCCGGGCGGCAGCGGTGAGCCGGCCGGCGCGGGCGACGGCCAGGAAGAAGCGGAGATCGTCCCAATCGAATGCGCTCATGAACCCCTTCATATGGGCGTTTTCGCACAACGGTGCCTCAGCTTCACCCATAGTCGTGCGATTTCAACAATGATAGAAGAGGTCTTACGAAAAACATCCCTTCAGGAGGAGAGACGCCATGCGCGAGGTCGGACACTTCATCGGCGGCAAGCAGGTTGCCGGCAAATCGGGCCGCACCACCGAATTCTTCCAGCCCATGACCGGCGAGACCATCGGCCGGGTCGCGCTGGCGTCCAAGGACGAGCTGCGCCAGGCGGTGGAGAACGCCAAGGCAGCCCAGCCCGCCTGGGCCGCCACCAACCCGCAGCGCCGCGCCCGCGTGATGATGAAGTTCCTCGAGCTCATCGCCCAGGAAACCGATTCGCTCGCCGAGCTGCTCGCCCGCGAGCACGGCAAGACCATCGTGGACGCCAAGGGCGACATCCAGCGCGGTGTCGAGGTCGCGGAGTTCTGCACCGGCATTCCGCACCTGCTGAAAGGCGAGTTCACGGAAGGCGCCGGCCCCGGCATCGACATGTACTCGATCCGCCAGCCGCTGGGCGTGGTGGCCGGCATCACGCCGTTCAACTTCCCGGCCATGATCCCGCTGTGGAAGCTCTCGCCGGCGATCGCCTGCGGCAACGCCTTCATCCTGAAACCCTCCGAGCGCGATCCGGGCGTGCCGATGCGCCTCGCCGAACTCATGATGGAAGCGGGCCTGCCAGCCGGCATCCTCAACGTGGTCAACGGCGACAAGGAAGTGGTGGACGCGATCCTCGACGATCCGGACATCAAGGCCGTGGGCTTCGTGGGCTCCTCGCCCATCGCGCAATACGTCTATTCCCGCGCCACTGCGAACGGCAAGCGCGCCCAGTGCTTCGGTGGCGCCAAGAACCACATGATCATCATGCCCGACGCCGATCTCGATCAGGCGGCGGACGCGCTCATCGGCGCCGGCTACGGCTCGGCGGGCGAGCGCTGCATGGCGATCTCGGTGGCAGTACCCGTGGGCCGGGCCACCGCCGACGCGCTCATGGACAAGCTGATCCCGCGCGTCGAGAGCCTGAAGGTGGGTCCCTCCACCGATCCGTCAGCCGATTTTGGCCCGATGGTCACGAGAGCCCACATGGAGAAGGTGCGCTCCTACGTGGACATCGGCGTGCAGGAAGGCGCCAAGCTCGTGGTCGACGGCCGCGACTTCAAGATGCAGGGCTACGAGAACGGCTTCTACATGGGCGGCTGCCTCTTCGACGAGGTGACCACCGACATGCGCATCTACAAGGAGGAGATCTTCGGCCCCGTCCTCTCCGTGGTGCGCGCCAAGGATTACGAGGACGCGCTGCGCCTCCCCTCCGACCACGAATACGGCAACGGCGTCGCGATCTACACCCGCGACGGCGACGCCGCCCGCGATTTCGCTTCGCGTGTGAACGTGGGGATGGTGGGCATCAACGTGCCGATCCCGGTGCCGCTCGCCTACTACACCTTCGGCGGCTGGAAGGCCTCCGGCTTCGGCGACCTCAACCAGCACGGCCCCGACGCGGTGCGCTTCTACACCAAGACCAAGACCGTCACGTCCCGCTGGCCGTCCGGCATCAAGGAAGGCGCGGAATTCTCCATTCCGACGATGAAGTAAAACAACACAGTCATGGCCGGGGGTTCACCCCGGCCTTTTTGTTTTCAGAGTCGCATCTTTTTCCAACGGCACCTGAGACCATTTCGCCGAAAGATGCTCTAGATCCAAAGTCGGGGTGCACAACCGCCTCTGCCGTGACGATTTAGGACCATGACCCAGTTTTCCCTCACCGACGATCAAATCGCCGTCCGCGACATGGCGCTGGCCTTCGCGGCGGACAACCTCGCGCCCCATGCCCTCGAATGGGATGAGAAGAAGCATTTTCCCGTGGACGTGATGCGGGAGGCCGCCTCCCTCGGCATGGCGGCGATCTACACCCGCGACGATGTCGGCGGATCCGGCATGACGCGGCTCGACGCGGCGCTGATCTTCGAGGCGCTCGCCACCGGATGCCCGGCGGTGTCGGCCTATCTGTCGATCCACAACATGGCCGCCTGGATGATCGACCGCTATGGCAATGAGGAGCAGCGCCAGCGCTACATCCCACGCCTCGCCACCATGGAGCTGATCGCGAGCTACTGCCTAACGGAGCCGGGCTCCGGTTCCGACGCGGCGGCGCTCAAGACCAGGGCGGTGCGCGACGGCGACCATTACATCGTCAACGGCGTCAAGCAGTTCATCTCGGGCGCCGGCACCTCGGACATCTACGTGACCATGGTGCGCACCGGCGAGGAAGGCGCCTCCGGAATCTCGACCCTGGTGATCGACAAGGATATGCCGGGCGTGTCCTTCGGGGCTCAGGAGAAGAAGATGGGCTGGAACGCGCAGCCCACCGCCGCCGTGATCTTCGAGGACGTACGCGTGCCCGTGGCCAACCGGCTCTCGGACGAGGGCCAGGGCTTCAAGATCGCCATGTCTGGCCTTGACGGCGGGCGCATCAATATCGGCGCCTGTTCGCTCGGCGGTGCGCAGGCCGCTCTCGACAAGGCGCTCGCCTATACGGGCGACCGCAAGGCCTTCGGCAAGCGCATCGCGGACTTCCAGGCGCTGCAGTTCAAGCTCGCCGACATGGCGACCGAACTCGAATGCGCGCGCACCTTCCTGTGGCGCGCGGCCTCAGCGCTCGATGCCAAAGCGCTCGACGCCACGAAGCTCTGCGCCATGGCCAAGCGCATGGCCACCGATGTGGGCTTCCAGGTGGCGAACGACGCCCTGCAGCTCCATGGCGGCTATGGCTATCTCGCCGATTACGGCGTGGAGAAGATCGTGCGCGATCTGCGCGTGCACCAGATCCTGGAAGGCACTAACGAGATCATGCGCCTGATCGTGGCGCGCGATCTGGTGGGGCGCGGGAATCGGTGATGGTGAGAGACGTGCTCTCTTCCCCAGCCCTCATCCTGAGGAGGCCGCAGGCCGTCTCTAAGGATCAGGGCGTCTTCAGTGCTCTCTGGAGGCTCCTTCGAGACGCAGACTGCGTCTGCTCCTCAGGATGAGGTTGGAGCATGACAAGTGTCGCTCTTAGATCCCTCATCCTCGGCTTCGGCATCACTGCTGCGATCTTCGCGCTGTTCCACTTTGCAGGCCCGTGGTTCTTTCTCGACGGGCGGCGGCCGTTCCAGCTTAACTTCACGGCTGGTGCCGCGCTCGGTCTGGGGCTTGGTCTGATGATCGCCCGCATCCTGCAGGTGCCACGAAAGGCCGCCGTGCCGGCCATGGGTCTCACTGCTGTTCCCGGCATGCTGATCATGGCCGCCGTCGGCTCGCATTTCGCCGTGTTCTTTCCGCGGCTCGATCCTGCCCTCGACAAGGTCTTCGGATCCCTAATGCTGTGGTTCTACGGCTTCTCGCTCGCGGGAGCCCTATGGGTGGCGCGGCGCGCATGACGAGGCGGAGCGAAGGATCGGGACTGCCCCTCTCCGCACCCAGCACCTGGCTCGTGCTCGCCCTGTCCGCTGTTTTCGTTCTCCTCGGGCTGCTGTTCGTCTTCGCCCCGCGCGTCGGCGCTGCCGTGTTCGGAATCCCGGCGCCCGAAGGGCCGGGGCTGTCCTATGTCTCGGCCATCGGCCTGCGCGACCTTGCGTTTGGAGGCTATCTCGCCGCGCTGTCGCGCCTGTCGACACGCCGCGCGGTGGGCACCGTGCTCGGGCTGACGGTTCTGATCCCGGCGGGTGACGTGATTCTCGTCTTGCTGGAACAGGGTTTCGAGAGCCCAAAACATCTTCTGCTGCACGCGGGCAGCGGCTTCGTCATGGCGGCAAGCGCGCTGTGGCTGCTCCGCCAATCATCACACGACAACACGGGAGGAACATCATGACTAGCATCGCGTTCATCGGCCTCGGCAACATGGGCGGACCCATGGCGGCCAATCTCGTCAAGGCGGGGCATAGCGTCACCGGCTTCGACCTGTCGCCCGCCTCCTGCGATCAGGCGAAGAACGACGGCGTGACCGTTGCGTCCTCGACGGTCGAGGCCGTGCGGGATGCGGAGATCGTCGTCACCATGCTGCCTGCCGGCAAGCACGTGTTCTCGGTCTGGACCGAAATCCTGCCTGCGGTGAAGGACGGCACGCTGCTGATCGACTGCTCCACCATCGATGTCGAAAGCGCCCGCAAGGCGCATGGGTTGGCCAGCGAGCAGAACCGCAACCTCACGAGCCTCGACGCGCCGGTATCCGGCGGCGTCGGCGGCGCGAAGGGCGCCACGCTCACCTTCATGGCAGGCGGGGCGAAAGTGGCGTTCGACCGCGCCGAGCCGATCCTGTCCAGGATGGGCAAGAAGGTGGTCCATTGCGGCGAAGCGGGCGCCGGTCAGGCGGCGAAGATCTGCAACAACATGATTCTCGGCATCTCAATGATCGGCGTGTCGGAAGCCTTCGTGCTGGCGGAGAAACTCGGGCTGTCGCATCAGGCGCTGTTCGACGTCGCCTCCACATCCTCAGGCCAGTGCTGGTCGCTTACCACCTATTGCCCGGTGCCGGGCCCGGTGCCGACCTCGCCGGCGAACAACGACTACAAGCCGGGATTTGCCGCCGCCCTGATGCTGAAGGATCTCAAGCTCGCGCAAGAAGCGGCGCTCGCCTCCGGCGCTTCGACGCCGCTGGGTGCCGAAGCGGCGCAATTGTACGCGCTCTTCGCCAATGCGGGCCATGACGGCGACGACTTTTCTGGCATAGTCAACTTCCTGCGCGGGCAGAAGAGCTAAAGCTCGAACCGGCGCATGAAGCGCCGGTCGATGAAATCCTTCAGCCGCCACGCGAGGCGGCCCCCGAAGGCGAGCAACCGGCCGCGACCGCCGATGGCGCGGCCGTCGCCCGTTGCGATCAGCAGCAGGTGATCGCGCTGCGGGATGGTGGTTTCGAGAGCCTCGCCGCGCACAACCCGTCTCAGGTTGCGCGCCAGCACCGGCCCCTGCCGCACGGCGAAGACGCCGGCTTTGGGGCGCGGATGCGCCACCATGATTGCGCAGTCGCCGGCGGCGAAAGCAGCCTTATCGTTCAGGATCTGAAGCGTGGGACCGATGGCCAGGAAGCCGCTCTCGTCCTTGGCCCAGTCTGCTGTGGCGAGCACCGGCGGGGGCGCCGCATGGGTCGAGACCAGCACGGCATCGGCCGGCACGAACCGGCCGCTCGCGAGAGTCACGCCGTTCTGATCGATGCGCAAGGCTGGATCATCGGCATGCACCGCAATTCCGCGGCGCTTGAGCGCCCGTGCGATGCGTCTTTGCATGCCGGCATTGATGCCCGGCGCGTTGGATGCACCGATCAGCGAGACCTTGATCGCATCGCTCAATCGATTCCTGAAAAAGGCGGCAACCGCAAAGGCGAGACAGATTCCCGCTGCCCCACCTCCAACGATGGCGACGCGGCGCGGGCCGTTCGGCGCGAGAGCGCTGTCTACGAGACTGTCCCATTTGTCCAGCAGGCTGCCGATGGGTTTGACCGCGAGTGCATGCTCCTCCGCTCCGGCGATCCCCGACAGGTCCGGCGTGATGCCGATATCGACCGAGACGATGTCGTAAGTCAGTTCCCCGCCGCCCTTCAGCCGCACGCGCCGGCCCGCCCTGTCGAACCCGACAGCCTCATCGAGAATCAATCCAGCGCGGGCCGCTCGGGCGAGGCGCTCCAGGTCGATATGGATCTCGTCTCTTGTGTAGGCTCCAGCCAGATGCCCCGGCAGCATGCCTGAATAGGGGGTCAGGCAATCCTTGCTGACCAGGGTGATGGTCAGGCCGGGCTCAGGCTTTCGGGCAAAGGTTTCGAGCACCAGAACATGAGCGTGCCCGCCGCCCACCAGGAGGAGGCGCTTGCCGGCTTTCTTGTCGCTCGATGCCATGAGGGTCGTGCTCTCCCGGAGGGGACACACAGGAACAGGATGTGTTGCATGACACCTACAGCTTTTGGCCCTTTCGTCCATTAGGCTCCCGGTCCCTGAATGTCCCAAGGTCGATAGCCCACCGCATGGTCCGCCCCGTTTCCCAGACGGCCAATCCTTCCGCCGATGCCGCCGCCATGCTGCGGCGCCTCGGTTTCGCGACCCTGTTCTTCGCCGTTCCCCTGGCGGCCCTGTTCACGCGGCGCGCCCTCGTGGTGATGGCGCCGCTCGCGGTGATTCTCCTCGTTCTGGCTTCCGTGCTGGACGGCAGCGCCAGGCATGCCCGGGAGAAGATGCTGGCGCTCGCGACCTCCACGGGCGGGATTGCCGGACTGGTCCTGCTGTTCTGGGCCGGGCTGTCCCTGGTCTGGACCCCGTTCCTGCCCGAGGCGTCGGAGCGCCTGTTCAACATCGCGGGCATGATTCTCATGGGGCTCGGCGGCTATCTGGCCGTGCCGGAGCGGATGCGTGCGGCCAATCTCTACCTCCTGCCCGTGGGCGTGGGTCTGGCCGCCGTGATCGGCATCCTCCTGGCGATCCAAGGCGGCAGCCGTTTCGACCCGGAGGGCCTGAGCCTCGAGCGCGGCATGCTCATGCTGGCCCTGCTGGTCTGGCCGGCGCTCGCCTGGCTCCATTCCCGTGGCAGGAACCTGGAGGCCGTCGCCCTGGCGCTCGCCGTGGCGGTTGCGGCCCTTCTCACCCGGGAGGGGCTGCCCCTCTACGGCCTTGCCGCCGGCGCCGTCGTGTTCGTGCTGACAGCGGCCAGCCCCCGGCTCGGGCCGCGCCTGGTTGGAATGGTCATGGCGGGCCTCCTGCTGCTGGCCCCGCTCCTGCCCTTTCTCCTGAAGCCGCTGTCTGCAGCCCTGCTCGGTGCGAGGGCTCCGGTCACCGCGAGTCTTGAAGCCTGGCGCCAGATCATCCTCAGCGAGCCCCTGCGGCTGCTCACGGGGCATGGGCTGGAAACCGCCCTGCGCGGCCGGTATTTCGGTCTGGTTCCCCGCAACGCCCCCTCCACCCTGCTGTTCGAGATCTGGTACGAGCTCGGCCTCGTAGGGGCCGTGGCGGCAAGCCTGCTGCTCTACCGGGCCGTGGTGGGAATCCAGAGCCACCGCGCCACCGTAGCCCCCGGCATCATGGCGGCCTTTGCCTGCGCCTATGCGCTCGGCTGCCTCGGCATCGGCACGACGCAGGTGTGGTGGTTCACCGCGCTGGTGGTTCTCGTGCTGATTTTCGTGGCCATTGAGCGGGGCCAGTTCCGCACCACCCGGCCCAAGGCCGTCCTGCGCAAGAAGTTCTGACATCCTGCAGCAGACCATGCCGTAACGGTTGACGGAAGGCCCCTGCCTCTGCTTGGCTGAGGGTTCCTGCTTCCCTGCTCGAGGATCCCTCATGCCGATCATCAACCGCGTCGCCGATCTCGCCGATGAAATCACCGCCTGGCGTCGCGACTTCCACGAAAATCCGGAACTCCTGTTCGATGTTCACCGCACCGCCGGCATCGTGGCCGACAAGCTCAAGAGCTTCGGCTGCGACGAGGTCGTCACGGGTCTCGGACGGACCGGCGTCGTCGGCGTGATCAAGGGCCGCACGAACACCTCCGGCCGGGTGATCGGCCTCCGGGCCGACATGGACGCCCTGCCCATCGAGGAAGCGACGAACGTGCCGCACGCCTCCAAGGTGCCGGGCAAGATGCATGCCTGCGGCCATGACGGCCACACCGCCATGCTGCTCGGCGCCGCGAAATATCTCGCCGAAACGCGCAATTTCGACGGCACTGCCGTGGTGATCTTCCAGCCCGCGGAGGAAGGCGGCGGCGGCGGCAACGAGATGGTGAAGGACGGCCTCATGGAGCGCTTCGGCGTGCAGGAGGTCTATGGCATGCACAACATGCCGGGCATTCCCGTGGGCCAGTTCGCCATCCGGGCCGGCGCCATGATGGCGGCCGCCGACCGCTTTACCATCACCATCGAGGGCAAGGGCGGCCACGCGGCGCGGCCCCATGACTGCATCGACCCGGTGGTCATCTCCGCACAGGTGATCACGGCCTTGCAGACGATTGCCTCGCGCAACGCCGACCCACTCGAATCCGTGGTGGTGTCCGTCTGCACCGTGAAGGCCGGCGAAGCCTTCAACGTGATCCCGCAGACCGCAATGCTGCTCGGCACCGTGCGCACCCTCTCGCCGGAGGTGCGCGACCTTGCCGAGACCCGGATCCGCGCCATCGTGGAGAACGTGTGCGCCGCTTTCGGCGCGAAGGCCGAGGTCGATTACGACCGCGGCTATCCGGTGACCATGAACGACCCCGACAAGACCGAGTTCATGGCCCGCGTCGCCCGTGCGGTGGCCGGCGAGAACGCGGTCGACACCACCGTGCCGCCGCTCATGGGCGCGGAGGACTTCTCCTACATGCTCGAGCAGCGTCCGGGCGCCTACATCTTCCTCGGCAACGGCGACACGGCCGGCGTCCATCACCCGGCCTACGACTTCAACGACGAAGCGAGCCCCTATGGCGTCTCGCTGTGGGCGAAGATTGTCGAGACAGGCATGCCGGCGCGATAACAAAAACGGCTGGCCTCTCACAGGAGAGGCCAGCCTTCTCTTTTCAGAAACAGTGCGGCTCTACCGCGATCAATCCTCGCCGTGCGGCAGAGTGAAGGACAGGGTCGCGAAGTAGCTCACCTGATCGATCTCCGCATTGTCAGGCGTCTTCTTTGCGTGCGACACGCCGATCACGTTGAGCCCATCGTTGCGGACGAACAGCGTCACCTTGCCATCCTGATCCGTCTTGTTGCTCTGAGCATGCCCGTCGTTCACGTAATCGACGTAGAGCGGAACGCCCGCGAGCGGCTTGCCGTCCGCGAAGACCTGAACGGGAAGATCGTCGCCCATCTTCAGGGTCATGGGATCGACCAGGGCCACGATCTCAAGCCCCTGCCCGGTCGGCTTCAGCACGGCACCGCTTTTCAGGATCGTCGTGTTGATCTTGATCGAATGGCTCGCCGACTGAGCGCCTGACACCTGGCTCTTCGGCTTGTTGACCGACTTGCCATCGGGGCCTTTCGTCCAGATGCCGTTGTCGAGGATTACGGTCAGGGCGACCGCATCCTGAGCGGGCTCGACCAGGGCGTTCTTGGCCTGATGCACGACCTTGCTGTCCCGCCTCTCGCCCGAGGCGAGATATGAGATGGCGCTTTTCACCTTTTCCGGCTTGTACGCGTCGTCCCCAGCGCCATGGCCATAGACGATGGCGAGATCGCCGTGGCGTTGGGCCGTCCAGATTCCGTGGGCGTAGGCGGTACTTGTCAGGGTTCCGGCGACTGCCAGGGCAAGCGTTAGTTGACGCAGCATGCGTTGATGTCTCCTCGCCTCATGAGCTACGTATGGTATACTATACTCAGATGATTTGAGCTGCAAGGCGGGAGCTTTTCAGCAGGTGAAAGGCAATGATTGCAGAGACTTGAGCTACCGGCACCGTACGCTCAGCGCACAAAATCCACAGGAACCTTCAGGTCCTGCAGGCGGTCAAACGGATTGTGCTCTGAACGGGTGGCTCAGTCCTTGCTCGAGCAGGCGAGCATGCCCTCGAGATCGATATAGTGCCCGGCCCGATCCCGTTTGGCGGCAAGATAGCTCACGTTCTCCGCCGTGGGGCGGCCCAGCACGCGGTGATCGGAGATCACCTCGAGCCCGGCTTGGCTGAGGGCCGCGATCTTCTCGGGGTTGTTGGTCATCAGCTGCACCTTGCCGACGCCTAATTCTTTTAGCATCACGGCCGCAAAATCGAACCGGCGCTGATCCGCCTCGAAGCCCAGCACCTCGTCGGCGTCGTAGGTGTCGTAGCCTTGGGACTGGAGCTTGTAGGCCCGGATCTTGTTACTGATGCCGTTCCCGCGCCCCTCCTGGTCGAGATAGAGCAGGATGCCGCCCTCAGCTTGCGCCATGAACCGCACGGTGTCGCGCAACTGGTCGCCGCAATCGCATTTGAGGCTGCCGAAGAGATCGCCCGTGAGGCAGGCCGAATGCAGCCGTACGGACACAGGCTTCGAGAGATCCGGCTTGCCGACGATGATCGCCACCTGATCGCGCAGGCCCTCGCCGCCGCGGAACACCACGAACTCGCTGGTGGGCGCGCCTTCAAGCGGCACAGGTGCGCGGCTGACGATGGCAAGATCGGCCGCCTTGACACGGCGGTAGCTGCGAATGGCTTCGCCCGGGACGCGGATCAGCGACGGATCGATCTCGATGCCTTGAGCCAGCGGCACCACGATCACGGCCGGCAGGACCAGGGATAGACGGGCGAGTTCCAGCGCCTCCTCGTCGAGGGCGTCGATCGCCCGAACCGGCGCATCGATGCGGCCGTCCACCTTGAGGGCGAGCGCCTCCACGCGGCTTCCATCGACCACGGGCAGGGCCACGCGCCCGGGAACCTCCCGCTCGAGGCCGAGGCGGCGAAGCCTGGCCGCCGGCAGCACGAGATGGGCATGGCCGCCGGCAACGGCGCCGATCTCCGTGGCCCTGGCCTCGTCCAGATCCTCGACACCGATCACGAGCGCGCTGCCCTTACCCCCGTCGATCACGACGGGACGGGCGCTGCGGAACTCCATGATCGCCCGCTCGACCAGGGTCGTGGCGGGGTTGTCGGACAGGCTCAAGGTCAGGCGCATCATCGAAAACTCGGGCAAACAGCCTCACATCTGGCGGACAATCGGGTGTATCGGAGCCACAGGCTCATTAAGCCAAGCTTCAGGTCTCGCCGGCACCCTAGCACAGGCACGGTCCGATCTCTAATGCCAGAGATGTGACATCTGCCATGTCGGATCAACGCGCCCTCGTGCAAACGTCTCCTGGCTCGACGGCATAGTCGGTCCGCGCTATCTACCAGCCCCGCTTGCGCAGACACACCGGACGAATTCCCATGCTTTTTCCCAGGCTCCTCGCTCTCGGCTTTCTCGGCCTTGCCAGTGCGGCCCATGCCGCCACCCTCGACGGCCTGGCGGTCGAGGTGACGAACACCAGCGAGCCGGTGCTCTGCGCCGAAAAGGACAATGTGGCGATCAACTTCGCGTCATCCGAGGTACGCCACTTCCAGATCGAGGCCGTGCATCCGGCCTATATGGGCGCCCTGCAGCAGGATCGCTGGGAGCCGGACTGGACCGCCTGCGAGGATATTTCCGAGGAGACCTCCACCAAGCCGCACCCGACCATGTCGACCCTCCACGAGGACGGCAACGTGCGGATCATCGGCCTGTCCTTCACGGAGTTCTGGCGCCCCAGCGACGTGACCGTGACCATCGGCACGCAGGTCGAGCGCAACATCCACATGCTCCAGCTGCTCAAGAAGCGCGGCGACAAGGCCGTGGAGGTGCTCGTGATCTATCCGGGCGACGGCTACTGGCGCATCAAGCCGCTGCCGCCTAAGCATCTCGACTGGACCTCCTACGGCTCGTCCTTCTTGGTCGGCCCGGTGGAGTTCGACCAGCGCCCCGTGGTGAACCTGAAGGATGTCGCCTTCGATCCGGCAACCATGACCTTCACCCTCACCCTGGCCAGGGGCGGCAAGGCGAGTGTTGCCATGAAGGCGCTCAGCGAGGAGCGCATGACCCTCGACGTCGCCTTCGATCAGGCGGTCTCCGGCCTGCCTTTCGCGGGGCTCAGGTCCATGTACGTGACCGAGTTCAACGCGGACGTGGCCCGCGTTGCCGTGCGGGAGGAACGCGCCCGTTCCTGGCGCGAGGACATGATCATGAATTTCCGGGGCGGCAAGGCCACCGATGCATGGATGGGCCGGCTCGTGCCGTCGCGCCACAACACCAGCGCGCCGGACATGATGTTCAACCGTTTCCGCGCGGAGCCAGCCGCTTCCCGGTGAATCGGGCGTTCAGCGCCGACACCGCGCGGCCGTCGATGAGGATGAGCCCCGCGCCGATCAACGCCATGCCGGCGACGTGGCGCGCGGCCAGTGTCTCGCCGAGAACCAGCACGCCGAGCAGGATGGCGCTCACCGGGATGAGGAAGGTCACGAGCCCCACATTGGTGGCTCCCGCCCGCGCCAGCAGGCGGAAGAAGATCAGGTAGGCAAAGGCCGTCGAGACGAGACCGAGGGCCGCAAGCGACAGGATGGCTTCCGTGCTCGGCAGACCGAGAGTCCAGGGCCGGTCGACGATCAGCGCCACCGGCAGCAGCAGCGCGCTCGACACCGTCACCTGCCCGGCGGCAGTGGCGAGCGGCGGAATGCCCAGGGTCTTGAACCGCCGCCCGAACACGCCGGAAAAGCCGTAGGACAGGGCGGCTCCGAGGATGGCGAGCTGCGCCAGGATGCTCGTATCCCAGGCGGCCATGGCCGCAGCACCGATCATGACCGCCACGCCGAAGAAGCCCACGAGGACGCCTGCGAATTTCTGCCCTGTGAGGTGCTCGTCCGCCGTCAGGTAATGCGCCACGATCACCGTGAAGAGCGGCGTAGTTGCGTTGAGAATCGAAGCCAGCCCGCTGGCGATGTGACTCTGCCCCCAGACGATCAGGGTGAAGGGTATGACGTTGTTGAGAATGCTCATGCCCAGGAAGGCTGCCCAGGCCTGACGGGTGCGGGGGAGTTGAAGGCCCATGAGGCGCAACACGGCTAGCAGCGCCACGGCTCCCATCCCCACGCGGGATGCCACGATGGTCAGCGGCGGCAGCTCCTTCACGGCAATGCCGACAAAGAGAAATGATCCGCCCCACACAACCGAGAGGGCGATCAGAAGCGCCCAGTCGGACGCCGTCATGGTCTTATGGATGGGTGCCTGCGTCATATCCCGTGTCTCTCTTGCTCGATGACGGATGACACAGGTTCAGCCGCTCGGCGACCCGTTTCCTGCGGTCAGGAGAGGTCGTACCATTCTCCATTGTTGCGGCAGGCCAGCATCTCGCCGGTGCGCACTTGGCCACCGCTTCGCGCCTCCCGCCGCAGGATCCGGCAATCCATGCCGCCGAACAGTTTGCGGTTCGAGGTTTTCAGGCTGACCTTGCCTGAAGCTCCCGATGGGCTCTGCCAGGAGGCAGAGCTGCCCCCTCCATTGAGCACCGACAGAGCGGCCTGGGCCTCGGCCGGGAGATCCGCATCCGGGAGAAAGCGCGAAGCGGCGAATTGAGCCGAGGCCATGGCGGCGCTGGCGCCGGCTTGGCTTTGTGCGGCGGCAACCTGGGCCGCCACAACGCCGGTTCCGATGCCCTGCATGGCGAGCTGCGGGCCAGCGCCCGCCAGACTGAGGCCACCGGAGAGAGCTGCGTCGACACCAGCCTGAGCGACGTTTCGGGCCATTCTGGCGCTCTCTCTGGCCATGATCCGGCCCGTCATCTTGTTGACCTCGCCCATGTAGTTCGGTGGCGCGATATTGCCTGCCGCGATGTCGGACAGGCGCGGTGCGAAGGAGCTGAAATCCATGGACGCACTGGCGTCGGCATCGGCCTGAGCCTGGGCCATGTCGAGGGCTGCGCCGGACAATCCCGTCGGGTCCAAGGCCGCTGCAGCTCCGGCCGCGATAGACCCGCCAGCGCCCGTCTGATTGCAGGCCGCCAGAGAGAGCGCCACTACCAGTACGACTGCCGGGTTCAAGATCTTGATCATGATTCGCTCCGCACGTTTACGCTACGTAGTAACGTAAGAAGGGGTGCAGGAAAAGTGGACGAGCGGCTTGCAGCGGTCACACTTGTCCACCGGCAAGATTAGGTCTCCATAAAGGTTTGGTTTACGACGCCGGCAAGTGACACGGCATCTTTACCTCGCGTTCATGGCTTGGGGGCGAGCGTCTGGCTCACGATTTTTCCTGTGTTGCGTAAGCCATGACCCTGCCGATGTCTCGCGAGCCGTCCTACAGCGCCCACCATCAGCCGGTGCGATCCGTAGCCCGGTCGAGCTTCTGCGTGATGCCTCACGATCCGCGTCCGGCGCGGAACACGAGCTTCATCTTCGGCCGGTCGGACTCGCGCTACCGCCCGCTCCTCAACCAGGAGGAGCGGGACCGGCTGCACATCTGGGCCATGATCGTGGCTCTCTCGACCTCGGCGGCGGGCACCACCCTGCTGCTCACGGCCTTCCTGAATTGAATCAGTTTAGAGGCCAGACCAGCATGATCAGCGGGATGCCGACCACCACCACGATGATCGACAAGGGCAGCCCGAGCCGCCAGTAATCCCCGAACCGGTAGCCGCCCGGCCCCATGACCAGGGTGTTGCACTGGTGCCCGATGGGCGTGAGGAAGTCGCAGGCCGCTCCGATGGCCACCGCCATCAGGAAGGCATCCGGCCGGAAGCCGAGCTGAGTGGCGAAGCTCGCTGCGATGGGGGCCATCACCAGCACGGTCGCGGCATTGTTGAGGAACGGCGTCACCGCCATGGCGGCCACCATGATGAGCACGAGGGCGCCTGTCGGCGGCAGCATGTTGGCCGCGGTGGAGAGCCAGCCGGCGATCAGGTCCGTTCCGCCCGTGGTGCGGATCGATTCGCTGACCGGGATCAGGGCGCCGAGCATCACGATAATCGGCCACTCCACGGTCTCGTAGGCCTCGCGCAGGGTCAGCGAGCCGAACAGCATGAGAAGCACGCCGGCCCCGAAGAACGCGATGGCCACCGGCAGGATATTGAATGCGACCAGCACCATGGTGCCCATCAGGATGGCGGCGGGGAGCAGGCTCCGGCGCGCGCTCCCCAGACGGATCTCGCGCTCCGCGAGCGGCAGGCAGCCGAGGTCCCGCAGGGTATCGGGCAGCCGCTTGAGATTGCCCTGCAGCACGATCACGTCGCCGGCCCGCAGGGTGATAGTGCGCAGGCGCTCCTTGAAGCGCTCGCCGCTGCGGCTCACCGCAATGAGGTTGACGCCGAAGCGCTCGTAGAGGGCGATGCGCTCCGCCGACAGCCCGGTCAGCACCGAGCCGGGCCCGACGATGGCCTCGATGGCGCCGATCTCGTCCGTGGCCTCGTCGGTTTCCGGCAGCCGGTGGTCGCGGCTGAGCTTCAGCCCGGCCCGCGAGACGGCGCTCTCGAGAGCGTCCGATTCGCCCTCCAGCATCAGCACGTCGTTCTCGCGGATGGTGGCATCGGGCAGCGGACTCGAGCTGCGGGTCTCGTTGCGGATGATCGACGCGACCTTGACCTCCCCGTTGGCGAGCTTGTGCAGGTCCGCCACCGTCTGGCCGACCACGTCGGACTCCGCCGTCACGCGGGCCTCGGTCACGTAGTCCTTGATGTCGAGGGCGGCATCGAGGGATGCGGCTCCTTTGCGGCCCTGTGGCAGCAGGCGGTAGCCGAAGGCCAGGAAGACCACGCCCGCCAGCGCGATGCCGATGCCCACGGGCGTGAAGTCGAACATGCCGAAGGGCTCGCCCAGCAATTCGCCCCTGACCCGCGACACGATGATGTTGGGCGAGGTGCCCACCAGGGTCACAATGCCGCCGAGAAGCGAACCGAACGCCATCGGCATGAGGAAGCTCGATGGCGGCGTGTTGGTGCGCCGCGCGATCTGGAACGCCACCGGGATCATCATGGCGAGCGCGCCGATGTTCTTCACGAAGGCGGACAGCACCGTCACGACGCCCACCAGCACCACGATCTGGATCTGCGTGGTGCGTAAATATGGCCCGACGTGGTTGAGGCCTGCTTCGAGAATGCCTGACTTCGCCACCGCGGCGCTGACCAGGAGGGCGCTCGCCACGATGATGACGATGTCGTCGCTGAAACCCTCGAAGGCCTTGTCGGCCGGCACGATGCCGACCAGCACGGCCGCGAGAAGCGACAGGACCGCCACGAGATCGTAGCGGAAACGACCCCAGACGAAGAGGGCCATCATCCCGGCGACGATGGCGAAGGAAAGCATTTGTGGCTGGGTCATGGAGAGCGCGAAGCGAGAGGAACCGGAGTCCTAACGCGTCACCTCCACATTAGTGCCTTTGTTATTGCCCGAGAACGAGCGCCCAGTAGCGGCCGTAGCGGTTGTTGGCATCCGCGCGGGCCAGCCCGATCTTGCGGGCCTGGGGCATCAGGAGGTTGCTGTTATGGCCGGGCGAGGCCTTCCAGCGGCTGATGGCGCCATCCACGGAGGCCGAGCCCGCCGACAGGTTCTCGGCGGAATAGCCGCTGATCCCGTACTGATCCATGCGGCTCACGAAGCTTCCGTGGCTGAGCCGGCCGGCCGCCGCCACGACCCGCGCCTGGTGCTCCGCCGCCTTGTTGAGGCGAGGATCCACCGTCACCGGGCTCAGGCCCTTCGACACGCGATAGGCCGAGATGAGGGCGGCCGCCTGGGCTGCATCGTTTGTCGAACTCGCCAGGACGGTATCGGTGGGCGTGAGCGCGGAATCGCCCGCGCAGCCGGCCAGCCCCAGGGCGATCAAGCCGAGGATGAAAAGAGCACGCATCGCATTCCCCTTCGGGCGGCGTTGAGGCGCCGCTCCCCTTGAAAAAAAGACCTGTGGCGTTCATGTGCAGGAGCCATGAACCCGATGCCGCTGCATGCCATGTTGCAGCGTGAGGGTCCAGATTCCTCATCAACCCGCGTCAGCTGACCGCATGCTCCCGTCCGCCACATCTCCCGAAGCCGCCGTCATCGGCGGCGGCCCTGCCGGCCTGATCGCCGCGGAGGTTTTGGCGCGCGCCGGTGTTGCCGTCACGGTCTACGACCGGATGCCGTCGGTGGGCCGCAAGCTGCTTATGGCGGGCCGGGGCGGGCTGAACCTGACCCATTCGGAGGAGTTCGCGCGATTCGTCGCCCGCTACGCCGAGGCCCGGCCGCAGCTCGAACCCTTGATCGAGGCCTTTCGTCCCGAAGACCTGCGCGCCTGGTGCGAGGAACTGGGCCAGGAAACCTTCGTGGGCTCGAGCGGACGGGTGTTCCCCAAAGCCTTCAAGGCCTCGCCGCTGCTGCGCGCCTGGCTTTCGCGGCTCGAGATCCTGGAGGTGCGCTTCGCCCTGCGCCAAAGCTGGCAGGGCTGGGACGAGGAGGGCCGCTTGGTCTTCACCGATGCGGCGGGCAAGTCCATGCGGGCCAAGCCCGACGCCACGATCCTGGCGCTCGGCGGCGCCAGCTGGCCCCGCCTCGGCTCCGATGGGACCTGGGTGGAGCTTCTCGCCCAACGGGGCATAGCGGTCTCGGCCCTGCGCCCGGCCAATATGGGCTTCACCTGCCCCTGGTCCGAGATCATGCGCAGCCGCTTTGCGGGCGAGCCCCTGAAGCGGATCGCCCTCACCTTCCAGGGCGCCACCGTGAAGGGAGAGGCCATCGTCACGCAGGACGGCATCGAGGGGGGGGCGGTCTATGCCCTGTCGGCACGCTTACGCGATGCCATCGAACAGGATGGCAGCGCCCTCCTGCACATCGATCTCCGGCCCGACCTTTCGCCCGAGTCCCTGCTGAGAAAGCTCGACACGCCGCGAAAAGGCCAATCCGCCTCCACCTTCCTGCGGAAAGCAGCGTCTTTAAGCCCGGTCGGCATCGCGCTGTTGCGGGAGGCCTCCCCGGCCCTGCCGGCCGAGCCCGAGGCGCTGGCCCGTCTGATCAAGGCCGTGCCCGTCACTCTGACTGGCGCGAAATCCCTGGAGCGTGCCATTTCCACCGCCGGCGGCGTGCCGTTCAGCGAGCTCGACGAACACCTGATGCTGCGCCGGATCCCGGGCGTATTCGTGGCCGGCGAGATGCTGGACTGGGAGGCGCCCACCGGCGGCTATCTGCTCCAGGCCACCTTCGCCTCGGGGATCGCGGCCGCCCGTGGGGTGCTGGCCTCTCTTCAGATTCCCGATGCCGCATTGACCTTGGAGCCCTCATCGGCCACACGGCAATCGTGATCGATCCGGTTAAAATCCTCCACGACGTTTTCGGCTTCCCCTCCTTCCGCGAAGGACAGGAGGAGATCGTGCGCGCGGTGCTGGCCGGCGAGGACGTTCTGGCCGTGATGCCCACGGGCGCCGGCAAGTCGCTCTGCTTCCAGCTGCCCACCTTGGCCCGGGAAGGTCTGACTCTCGTGGTGTCGCCGCTCATCGCCCTCATGCGCGACCAGGTGGCGGCGCTGCGCCATTTCGGCATCGAGGCCGGCAGCCTCAACTCCGCCAACGACCCGGAGGAGAACCGCCGCGTGGTCGATGCGGTGCGCGACCGCCGCATGCGCATTCTCTATGCCTCGCCGGAGCGTCTTGCGAATACCAGCACCACCGAATGGCTCGCCCGCTCGGGCGTCAACCTGCTCGCCATCGACGAGGCGCATTGCGTCTCGCAATGGGGTCACGACTTTAGGCCCGAATACGCCATGCTCGGCGAGGTGCGCCAGCGGCTCGGCAACGTGCAGACCATCGCGCTCACCGCCACGGCCGATGTGGCGACCCGCGGCGACATCATGCACCGGCTCTTCGAGGAGGAGCCGCGCCTCTTCATCCACGGCTTCGACCGGCCGAACCTGCGGCTCGCCATGCAGGCGAAGGAGAATTCCAAGCGCCAGCTCTTCGGCTTCCTCGACAAGCACCGGCACGAGAGCGGCATCGTCTATTGCTCGTCCCGCGACGCCACGGAGCGGCTGGCCGATTCCTTGAGCCAGGCGGGCTATCGCGCCCTGCCCTACCATGCGGGCATGCACCAGGCCGACCGCGCCAAGAACCAGGACATCTTCCTGCAGGAGGACGGCGTGGTGATGGTGGCCACCGTCGCCTTCGGCATGGGCATCGACAAGCCCGACGTGCGCTTCGTGGCGCACGCGGCGCTGCCGAAATCCATTGAGGCCTATTACCAGGAGATCGGCCGCGCGGGCCGCGACGGGGCGCCAGCCGACACGCTCACCCTCTACGGCCTCGACGACATGCGGCTGCGCCGCCTGCAGATCGAGGAGAGCGATGCGGCCGACGAGCAGAAGCGCGTCGAGCGCCAGCGCCTCAACGCGCTCGTCGCCCTATGCGAGGCGCCGCGCTGCCGCCGCCAGACCCTGCTGGCCTATTTCGGCGAAACCACCGAGCCCTGCGGCAACTGCGATCTGTGCATCGACGGTGTGATGTCCTTCGACGGCACCATCGAGGCGCAGAAGATTCTCTCGGCCATCGTGCGCACGGGCGAGCGCTTCGGCACGGAGCATCTCATCAGCATCCTGGTGGGCGAAGAGACGGACTCCATCCGCCGCTTCGGCCACGACAAGCTGAAGACCTTCGGGGTCGGAGGCGACCGCTCGAAGCCCGAATGGCGCTCGCTGCTGCGGCAGATCTATGCCGCCGGCCTCATCGGCCTGGAGTTGGCCGAATACGGCCGCTGGACTCTCACCGACCGCGGCGTTGCCGTGCTCAAAGGCCAGGAGCGGATCGAGCTGCGCTCCGACGTGCTGATGAAGCCGGCAGAGCGCCGCCGCCGGCGCGGCCGCATGGAAGCGGAATCCGTGGTGCCGTCCGACGATCCACTGCTCCTCGACCTCAAGGGCCTACGCACGAAGCTCGCCAAGGAAGAGGGCGTGCCGGCCTACGTGATCTTTTCCGACCGCAGCCTCATCGACATGGCGGTGAAGCGCCCCGTGACCGTGCGCGCCTTCGGCGAGATCCACGGCGTCGGCCAAGCCAAGCTCGACCGCTACGCGGATGCGTTTCTTGAGGTCGTGAGAGCGCACGCGGGTTGAACACCACTGTCATTCCGGAGCGGCTTTCTGAGCGGAGCCCGGAATCCATAAAACGGCATGTCTCAAGAAGGGACGGGCAGCGTTTCGCCTCCTCTTGCACTGTTAGCGGTTATGGATTCCGGGCTCTCGCTGACGCTCGCCCCGGAATGACAGCGGTGAGGCTTTCACTGAACTCAGTTCCCGCCCTCCACCTCCACCCACCGCCCGTCATGCGCGCTGCGCGCAATCGCATTCACCGTGCGCTCGATGCGGATGCCGTCCTCGAACGTGATCAGGTGCGCCGCCTCGCCTGAAATGCGCCGGATCAGCTCGCGGCATTCGATGATCTTCAGGTCGTTGAAGCCGAGCCCATGGCCGGGCGCCGGAATGAACGTGTCGTAGGGCGGATGCTGCGGCCCGGTGAGAATGGTGCGGAAGCCCTGGGTCTCCTTGGCTCCATCCACTGTATAGAGCTGCACCTCGTTCATGCGCTCCTGGTCGTACACGATGGTTCCCTTCGCGCCGAAAAGCTGCACGAAGATGCGCCCCTTGCGGCCCCAGGCGGAACGGTTGAGCGCGATCACCCCGGAGGCGCCGGTCTCCAACTCGATCAGGGTCGTGGCGATGTCATAGGTCTCGACCGCGCGGCGTCCGCCGCCCTGCACCGGCCGATCGGCATAGGGCTTGGCCATGTGGCCGCAGACGCGGCGCACGCCGCCGAACAGAACCCGGATCAGGCTCAAGGCGTGAACGCCGAAATCGTCGAGCGCGCCATGGCCCGAATTCGCCTCGCTCTTCCAGTAGAACAGCGCCTCCGGGTCCGCCATGAAATCCTCGTCCATCTCGAGGCGCACATGGTTCACATCCCCGATCACACCTTCGTCGAGCAGGCGCCGGATCAGACGGATAACCGGGTTCTGGATGTAGTTGTAGCCCAGCGCCGCCACCTTGCCCGACGCGCGGGCCGCCGCCAGCATGCGCTCCGCATCTTCCAAGCGTGTCGCCATCGGCTTCTCGCACCACACATGCTTGCCCGCTTCAAGCGCTGCGATGGCCATCTCGGGATGAAAGGCGTTGGGCGTGGTGATCGACACCACATCGACACCCGGATCGGCAACAAGCGTGCGCCAATCGCCGGTGGCGCGATCAAAGCCGAGCTCGCGCGCTTTTCGCTCGGCCAGCTCCTGCGAGTGCTCGGCCAGCACCGCAAGGCGCGGTCGGGCTACGTCGCCAAACACCGCCGCGACGGCATTCCAGGCGAGCGCGTGGCACTTGCCCATGTAGCCTGTGCCGATGAGGCCGATACCGAGAGATTGCATTCCCTTCTCCTTACAGGTCTGTGGGTAAGGCTGCACCGCACTAGAGGCGCTAGATCCGTTGAAAGGACATCATGCCTTCACGCCCCGATAGGCTCGGACCAGAGCGAGTATCAAGCGTACCAAACAAGCCAAAGCGAGAATGACGGATGCTATCCAGACCAGCCCCAGGGGTAACAGGACAGGGACCGATAGAATGTCCATGATTACATATGCGGCGTCTGTCCACATCGCGGCCCATGTCAGAAAGCCGCCCAAAATCTGCCCTAACCAGGACTGCCCACATTCAACATATGAAATCATATCGGGCACTCGAACGCAGCCTTGGTAGTCCACCTTCCATGAGGGTAAGGAGTGTGTGAACAGATTCGTCACGCTCAAAGCTAAGAGCCACCACAAGAGAAATCCGCTCTCAGCAATACGCAGCATTCTCCTCATGCGGCTGCTCGTTCAGACTCGATCACCTCTCACACCATCCCGCCGAGTTCCGCCGACACCGCCTGCAGCTCCTTGCCGCCAGCCATGAGGTTCTGCAGCTCGTCGATCTGGATTCCCGACTTTTCGTATGTGCCGAGCGTCTTGCCGCGGTTGAGCACCGTGAAGCGGTCGCCCACCGCATAGGCGTGGCGCACGTTGTGGGTGATGAAGATGACGCCCAGCCCCTTCTGGCGCACCTGATGGATGTATTTCAGCACCATGGAGGTCTGTGCCACGCCGAGCGCCGAAGTCGGCTCGTCGAGGATCAGCACCTTGGCGCCGAAATAGACCGCGCGGGCAATCGCCACGCATTGGCGCTCGCCGCCCGACAGGGTGCCGACCGCCTGATGCGGGTCGCGCACGTCGATGCCGATCCGGTGCATCTCCTCGCGGGTGACCTCGTCGCAATGATCGAAGTCGACCCGGCGGAATGGCCAGACGCCCTTTACCGGCTCGCGGCCCATGAAGAAGTTGCGCGTCACCGACATGAGCGGGATCATCGCGAGGTCCTGGTAGACCGTAGCAATGCCCGCATCGAGCGCATCGCGCGGGCTGGCGAAGCTCACAGGTTTTCCTTCCACCAGGAAGTCGCCCGAGGTCGGGCGGTGAACGCCGGCGAGGGTCTTGATCAGCGTTGACTTGCCGGCACCGTTGTCGCCGAGCAGGCACATGACCTCGCCGCGATGGACGCTGAGCGACACGCCGGAGAGCGCGATCACCGAGCCGAAATGCTTGACGAGGTTGCGGATCTCGATGAGCGGAACTTGGCTATCCATCAGCGCTCTCCCGTGACTTTCCGGCGGATGAAGTTGTTGAACAGCACCGCGAGCAGCAGCATGGCGCCGAGGAACACCTGGAACCAATCGGAGTCGAACCGCGTGTAGGTGAGGCCGATGGACACCATGCCGAAGATGATGGCGCCGAAGAACGCACCGATGGCCGAGCCGTAGCCGCCCGTGAGCAGGCAGCCGCCGATCACCGCCGCGATGATCGCCTCGAACTCCTTCTGGAAGCCGCGCCGCGCATCGGTGGAGCCCGCATCGAGCACTGTGAGAACGGCCACGAGCGCGGC
This sequence comes from Microvirga arabica, assembly GCF_016811235.1. Classification (GTDB taxonomy): domain Bacteria; phylum Pseudomonadota; class Alphaproteobacteria; order Rhizobiales; family Beijerinckiaceae; genus Microvirga; species Microvirga arabica. The sequence continues at coordinate 34,634 of NZ_JAFBID010000013.1, read as the reverse complement.
CGCAACGGCGGTGAGCATGAAGAGCGCGGTCTTGACCCGATCCACCGGGACGCCGGAATTGCGTGCCGCATTGGGATCACCACCGGCTGCAAAAATCCAGTTGCCCGCGCGCGTGCGCAGGAGAACCCAGGTGGCGAGAAGCGCGAAGCCGACGAACCAGACAATGGAGACCGGAACGCCCGTGACCGTCGGTGTGCCATTGGGGAATTTGCCGATGAGGTCGTTGGCGGCGAGCCACGCGAACACGCCCTCGAAGGCAACGCCGGAGAACAGCTCTCGTATGATGCCCTCACCGGCCTGATCGCCGATGCCGCGCATCTGGGTCGAGCCTCCGGTGGCCCATTTCAAGCCCACCAGCGAGAGCCCGCGCAGGATGAACAGGAAAGCCAGCGTCACGATAAAGGATGGCAGCCGGCTGCGGATAACGATCTGGCCGTTGAGCCCCCCAAGCAGGGCTGCAACAACGAAGGTGGCAGCGATCGCCAGCAGCAGAGGCCAGCTGTTGAGGGTGAGGAACGCGCCGAAGATGAGCCCGGTGAAGGCGACCATCGAGCCGATGGAGAGATCGAACTCGCCGCCGATCATCAAGAGCGCCGCCGCGATGGCGAGAATCCCGAGCTGCGCTGCCGGCGAGAGGATGTTCATGATGCCGGCGAGCGTGAACATGGACGCATCAGCCGTGGAGACGAAGAAGATCGCGACCAGGATGAGGCCGGCCAAGGCGCCGAGTTCGGGACGTCGCATGATCTTGGTGACGAGGGAGACATCCCTCAGGCGCTCGTCCTGAATTTGCTTGACCGTTGGAGGCGGGCTGAGATCTGCGGTCGGCTGAGTGGTGTTCACCATGGGCGCCTCCCCGAATAAATACATTGAAAAGAAAAGCCCGCGATCCACGTGAACCGCGGGCTTTGAGTATCGTTTAGCGGATGCCCTTGGCGGACAGGTCGACCACCTGAGCGGCCTTCTCCTTGGTGATCAGGTTCGGACCCGAGGCCACGTCGCCGCCCGGCATCAGGCCGTACTTGGCGTAATTGGCCAGGAACACCACCGGCAGATAGCCCTGGAGGTACTGCTGCTGGTCGATGGCGAAAACAGCCTCGCCGGCGGATACCGACTTGAGGAAGCCCGCCGACATGTCGAAGGTGGCAACCCGAATGGCGCCGGTCTTGCCTGCTTCCTTCACGGCCGCAACCGACGGCTCACCGGCCGTGCCGGCGCCCAGCGCCAGGATCGTGTCGATGGAGGCATCAGCCGCAACCGCCGCCTTCACCTTGGCGCGGATATCCGCCGGATCGTTGGAGACCGGCAGAACCGTCACCTTGCCGCCGAACCCTTCCGTGAAGCCCTTGCAGCGCAGGTCGAGCGAGACGTTGCCGACCTCCTGGTTCACGCACAGGCCGACCTTGCCGCCCATCTCCTTGAGCTTGGCGCCGGCGATGCGCCCGGCCTCGACCTCGTCCTGCCCCACATGGAGCAGAGCGCCGAGCTTCTTCGACACGTCGGAGCCCGAGTTCATGGAGATCACCGGAATGCCGGCCGCCACCGCCTTCTGGATCGACGGCCCGAGCGCCGAGGCATCGGGGATCGACACGATGAGGCCGGCCGGCTTCTGGTTCACGGCGGCGTCGATGAGCTGGCTCATGGCGACCATGTCGAAGGTCTCGGGCGCGCGGTAATCGACCTGGACCTTCATGTCCTGGCCGCCTGCCGCCACGCCGTTTTTGACCACCGACCAGAAGGGATCGTTGGCTTGGCCGTGGCTGACCACGATGATGCGGGAATTCTGCTGCGCGGCAGCCGGCGCCATCGCCGCGAGGGTCAGAGCGGCGGCTGCGGCAAGGCCTGTGACAAGTGATTTCATGTGCTTCCTCCCAACTGGTATTTCATACGCGCGATCTGCCAGAGATTTGGCCTGTCCGAGCGCTGCGGCTTCCAGGGCCGCTGGTATGGGTTGTCAGGGAAACACCAGAGATTCGAGAGCGAATCGTCCGTTTCCTGGCGTTCCCTCTTCCAGTTCGGTCATCCCGCTGTGCGGAACGCCAGAACCTTTTTCTTTATATATTGGAATTTTTATTCCATTTTTGTAGGATCGGGTCAAGGTCCGATCTGGACCTGGGGTGAGCGCATGGAGCCAGGGGACAGCATGAACGGCGCAGACGCGCAGGTGAGCGAAGCCCCGGGCGACTACGAAGGGCTCAAGGCGCTTCTGCTCGGCCGTCGCGATGCGATGCCCAAACGCCTGAAGCAGCTCGCCGCCTTCGCACTCGAACACCCGGAGGACGTGGCCTTCGGCACGGTAGCGGGCATTGCCGAGCATGCCGGCGTGCAGCCCTCCACCCTTGTGCGCTTTGCCAAGAGCCTGGGCTATGACGGCTTTTCCCACCTGCAGCAGATTTTTCGCGACCGGTTACGGGAGCGGTTTCCCGATTATCGCGAGCGGCTGAAGGGTCTGCGCGAGGCGGAGGGGCACCATGTGCACGCCGCGTCCCTGCTCGAGGGCTTTACCCATGCGGCCACCGTGTCGCTGGAGCGGATGAGCGATTCCGTACGCCTGGAGGAGTTGTCCCGCGCCATCGAGACGCTCGCCAAGGCGGATACGATCTATCTGCTCGGCGCTCGCCGGGTGTTTCCCGTCATCGCCTATTGTGCCTATGCCTTCGGCAAGCTGGGGGTGCGGGCCATTCTCATCGACCATGTGGGCCAGCTCGGCCCGGAGCAGCTCGCCATCGCCACCAAGCGCGACGCGGTGCTCGCCATCAGCTTCACGCCCTATGCGCCTGTTACCGCCGACCTCGCGTCCGCAGCGGCGCAGCGCGACGTGCCCGTGGTGGCGATCACGGATTCCGCCTTCAGCCCGCTGGTGACGAGCGCCGATGTTTGGCTTGAAGTGGCGGAGGCCGATTTCGGTGCGTTCCGGTCGCTCTCAGCATCGTTCGCGCTGGCGATGGCGCTTGCCGTGGGTACGGCAGAGAAGCGGGCGGAGGGGTAGGGACAGGGTGTCATCCCGGACGGCGAAGCCGATCCGGGATCGATTGATGGATGTGGCGCCTGAAACTCAACGCTGTCATCCCCGCGCAGGCGGGGATCCATAAACACGACGTCTCAGGAGAGGTCGAACAGCGTCGCGACTTGTTCTGCACCGTCAGCGGTTTTGGATCCCGGGCTGGGCTGCGCCGCCCCGGGATGACAGTGCCAGATTGGTTTGCGCGATCCCGGATCTTCGCTGCGCTTCGTCCGGGATGACGCGTGGGATTACAGCCGCACAGGCTTGCCGCTCTGAGCTGACTCAGTCGCCGCATCCGCGAGGCGCTGCGCCATGAGGCCGTCGTGCCCGGTGGGATTGCACGGCTTGCCGTCACGGATGGCGTTCAGGAACGTGGTGAGCTCGTCGCGATAGGCATCCGCATAGCGCTCAAGGAAGAAGTCCTGCACCGGATCGGCGGTGACGCCGGACGCGTTCGCCACCTCCACGGTGGTGCGATGGATGTTGCCGGCGCGGATCATGCCCTTCGACCCGTGGACCTCGATGCGCTGGTCGTAGCCATAGGTGGCGCGGCGGGAGTTGGAGATCTGGACGATCCGGCCCTTGGCGGTCTTGAGCATCACGGCAGCAGTGTCCACGTCGCCCGCCTGGCCGATGGCCGGGTCCACCAGGGATGAGCCGACCGCATGCACCTCCACCGGCTCGTCGCCGAGCAGCAGGAAGCGGGCCATGTCGAGGTCGTGGATCATCATGTCTCGGAACAGGCCGCCCGAGGTGGCGATGTAGCTCACCGGCGGCGGGCCGGGATCGCGGGAGAGGATCGTCACAAGCTCCACCTCGCCCACCTCGCCGTCGGCAAGGCGGCGGCGCAAGGCGGCGAAGTTCGGATCGAAGCGGCGGTTGAAGCCGATCATCAGCGGCGTGCCGGCCTTCTCCACCGTGGCGAGGCAGGCCTCGATGCGGGCGCTCGACAGATCAACCGGCTTCTCGCAGAACACCGCCTTGCCGGCACGCGCCCCGCGCTCGATCAGGTCGGCGTGGGTGGTGGTCGGGGTGCAGACGAGGATGGCGTCCACATCGGAGCGCTCGACGATCTCGTCCAGGGACGCGACCTCCGCGCCTGTCGCTGCCGCCAGCTCCTGCGCCGCAGGAGCATGTGGATCGGCGACCGCCACGAGGCGGGCATCGGGATGGCTGGCGGCATTGCGCCCGTGAATACGGCCAATTCGGCCAGCGCCCAGAACGGCGATCCTGATCATGCTTCCCCTCAGATCCTTTGCCGGCTACGGCAATATTTAGAATTGATATTCCAACATAACTTGCTAATAGAATAAACGTTCTATAGCCGCAAGGGCCGAACGGCCCTCGACCGGTGCTTACACCCGAGAGCGGGAGGAATAGCATGAAGCCAGCCCTCGATGTCATCACCATCGGCCGCTCCTCGGTCGATCTCTATGGCCAGCAGGTGGGCGGGCGGCTGGAGGACATGGCCTCCTTCTCCAAGGCAGTCGGCGGCTGCCCGGCCAACATCGCCATCGGCACGGCCCGGCTCGGCCTGAAATCCGGCCTCGTCACCCGCGTCGGGGACGAGGCCATGGGCCGCTTCATCCGCGAGCAGATGGAGCGCGAGGGCGTCTCCACGCAAGGCATCATCACGGACAAGCAGCACCTGACGGCGCTCGTGATCCTCGGCGTGCGCGATGAGGACTCGTTCCCGCTCATCTTCTACCGCGACAACTGCGCCGATATGGCGCTGACGGAAGAGGACATCGACGAGACCTTCATCGCTTCGGCGGCAGCCATTGTCGTCACAGGCACGCATTTTTCCCGGGAAACGACCGCCGCCGCGCAGAAGAAGGCTATTCGCGTGGCGAAAGCGAATGGACGCAAGGTCGTGTTCGACGTGGATTACCGCCCCAATCTCTGGGGCCTGCTCGGCCATGGCGCGGGTGAGTCGCGCTATGTGCGCTCCGATGCAGTCACAGAGCATCTGCAGCCGATCCTGGCCGATTGCGATCTCATCGTCGGCACGGAAGAAGAATTGCACATCGCGGGCGGATCCGAGGATACGCTGGAGGCGATCCGTGCCATCCGCACAGCCTCGAAAGCGACCATCGTGTGCAAGCGCGGCCCCATGGGTTGCGTAGTCTTTCCCGATGCCATTCCGGATTCGCTTGATGATGGGGTGAAGGGGCCCGGCTTCCCGGTCGAGGTCTACAACGTGCTGGGTGCCGGCGACGCCTTCCTGTCCGGCTTCCTGCGCGGGTGGCTGCGCAACGAACCGCTCGAGACCTGCTGCGCCTATGCCAATGCGAGCGGCGCCTTTGCAGTCTCGCGCCTGCTCTGCTCACCCGAGATCCCGACCTTCCCGGAGTTGCAGCATTTCCTGAAAACGGGCAGCCGGCACAAGGCGCTGCGCTTCGACCAGGAGATCAACCACATTCACTGGGCGACCACACGTCGGCCGCAACCCGACACCCTCATGGCGCTTGCCATCGATCACCGCATGCAGCTGGAAGCGATGGCCCAGGAGATCGGCGCGCCGGTCGAGCGCATCCCCGACTTCAAGGTGCTGGCTGTACATGCCGCAGCGCGGGTGGCGGATGGCCGCCCCGGCTTCGGCATGCTGATCGACGGCACCTATGGCCGCGAGGCCCTGTTCCGCGCTGCCGACCACCCGTTCTGGATCGGCCGTCCGGTGGAACTGCCGGGCTCGCGCCCGCTCGATTTCGAGGGCGGCGGCTCGCTCGGCGCGAAGCTCGTGGAATGGCCGGTGGGGCACACCATCAAGTGCCTGTGCTTCTACCATCCCGACGATCCGCCGGAGCTGAAGGAGCGCCAGGAGCGCGACCTGCTGCGCCTCCACGATGCCGCGCGCCGCATCGGCCGCGAATTGCTGGTCGAGATCATCGCCGGCAAGCATGGGGCACTCAAGACCGATACCCTTGCGGTTATCCTGCAGCGCCTTTACGATCTCGGCATCAAGCCCGATTGGTGGAAGCTCGAGCCGCAGCGCGACGATGCCGCCTGGCATGCTATCGGCGAAGTGATCACAGTGAACGACCCGTATTGCCGCGGCATCGTGCTGCTCGGCCTCGAAGCGCCGGAGCACGAGCTGGAAGCAGCGTTTGCGGCCGCTGCGAGCGAGAAGCAGGTAAAGGGCTTCGCCGTCGGTCGCACGATCTTCAACGACGCCGCGCGCCGCTGGCTGAAAGGTGAGATCAACGACGAGGCGGCCATCGCCGACATGGCTGCCCGGTTCCAGCGCCTCGTGGACGCCTGGCAGCGGGTGTCCGGCCGCGCAAAAGCTGCGTGACCGGAGGCGGCCATGGCTTATTCGGAAGATGACGTCAAAGCAGCAGGACGCGCCATCGCACTCCGGGACGACCAGATCAGCGGCCTCCTCGCCGTGCTGCGTGCCCGGGCCTCCGTTCCGCAAAAGGCCGTTCAGCCATCTCACGAGCAGGTCCGCTTCGATCTCGCGCGTCTGCTCTGGTATGCCGGCGCGCTGATCATCATGGGGGCCATGAGCCTCTTCACGACCCTTGCCTTCAACATGCTGGGCGGAGGCGCTCTCGCGATCATTGGCATCATCTACGCTGCCCTGTTCACGTTAGGCGGACACGTCCTGTGGCACGGTCGCAACCTGAAGACGCCCGCTGGGCTGCTGGTGACCGTTGCGGTGGCCATGGCTCCGCTCGTGGTTTTCGGCATCCAAGATGCCATGGGCTGGTGGGATGAAGCGGGCGCACCTGGCCGCTACCAGGGCTTTCACGTCTGGATCAAAAGCAGCTGGCTGCCTATGGAGATTGTCACCATCTTGGTCGGCCTCCTGGCCCTGCGGTTCTATCCTTTTTCCTTCATCGTCTTCGTCATCGCCTATGCGCTCTGGTTCATGTCCATGGATCTGACTCCTTGGCTGTTCCAGAACGACGATTTGAACTGGGGGGCGCGGAAGAACGTCTCGATGGCGTTCGGCCTTGTGGTCATGCTCACGGCATGGGTCGTGGATGTGAAGCGCAGCAAGGATCATGATTTCGCCTTCTGGCTTCACCTGTCGGGGCTCATGGCGTTTTGGGGAGGCCTAACCTTTTCGAGCAGCGACAGCGAGGTCGCCAAGGCCATTTACTGCCTCATCAACGTGGGTCTCATCCTTCTGTCGGTCTTCCTGATGCGGCGGGCCTATGCTTTGTTCGGCGCCATCGGCGTTTGCCTCTATCTCGGCCATTTAGCCAGCAAGGTTTTTGCCGATTCGCTGCTTTTCCCCTTTGCCCTGTCCTTCATCGGCATTCTGGTCATCGCCGCTGGCTTGCTCCTGCACCGGTATCACGAGACTCTTTCGAACTGGATGGCAGATCACCTGCCGGATACCCTTAAGAAACTGCGTCCGCCCCACGCCGACGCCCTTCGATTGGAGCACGCATGAGCACGATCCGCCTGACCATGGCGCAAGCCGTCGCCCGGTTCCTGACGGCACAGAAGACGGAGATCGACGGACAGGTGATGCCGCTCTTCGGCGGCGTCTGGGCCATCTTCGGCCACGGCAACGTGGCGGGCATGGGCGAGGCCCTGCACGGAGTTCGCGAGACGCTTCCCACCTTCCGCGCGCATAACGAGCAGGGCATGGCCCATGCGGCCATCGCCTTCGCCAAGGCGTCGCGTCGCCGGCGTATGATGGCCTGCACCACCTCCATCGGTCCCGGCGCCACCAACATGGTGACGGCGGCAGCCGTGGCGCATGTGAACCGCCTGCCGGTGCTGCTTCTGCCCGGGGACGTCTTCGCCAACCGCAGGCCCGATCCGGTGCTGCAGCAGATCGAGAGCTTCTCCGATGGAACGGTTTCGGCCAATGACTGCTTCCGGCCTGTCTCGCGCTACTTCGACCGCATCGCGCGCCCGGAGCAGATCATCCCGGCGCTCCAGCGCGCCATGGCCGTGCTCACGGATCCTGCCGATTGCGGTCCGGTGACGCTCGCGCTGTGTCAGGATACCCAGGCCGAGGCCTACGATTATCCGGAAAGCTTCTTCGCAGGGAAGATCTGGACGCCGCGCCGCATCCGCCCGGACGAGACGGAACTTGCCGAAGCCGCCGATCTCATTCGAAACGCGAAGAAGCCCTTCATCGTGGCCGGAGGCGGTGTGCTCTATTCGGGCGCGGAGCAGGCGCTGGCGGCGTTCGCCGAGAAGCACGGCCTCTTCGTGGGCGAAACGCAGGCCGGCAAGTCGAGCCTGCCCCATGACCATCAGGCTAATCTCGGTGCGGTCGGCGTCACCGGCACGGGGGCTGCCAATGCGCTCGCGGAGGATGCCGACGTGGTGATCGCAGTCGGAACCCGCCTGCAGGACTTCACCACCGGCTCCTGGGCTCTGTTCAAGAACCCGAACCGGCGCATCGTCGGCCTCAACGTGCAGGCCTTCGACGCAACAAAGCACAATGCGCTGCCGCTCGTCGCTGACGCCCGCGTGGGCCTCGAAGAGCTGAGCCGGGCGCTCGGCACTTGGAAGGCACCGGAAGCTTTGACTGGGAAGGCGCGCGAGGAAAAGACCCGCTGGTTCGATACCGCTGCGCGCTTCACCGACCCGACCAACGCGGAACTGCCCTCCGACGCGCAGGTGATCGGCGCTGTGCAGCGCAATTCGCAGCCGACCGACGTGGTGGTCTGCGCGGCCGGCGGCCTGCCGGGCGAACTGCACAAGCACTGGAAGGCGAGCACCGCGCTGGGCTACCACATGGAATATGGCTATTCCTGCATGGGCTACGAGATCGCCGGCGGGCTCGGCGTGAAGATGGCCGACCCTTCCCGCGAGGTGATCGTGATGGTGGGCGACGGCTCCTACCTCATGATGAATTCGGAACTCGCCACCTCCGTGATGTTGGGCCGGAAGCTCACTGTCGTACTCCTCGACAATCGCGGCTATGGCTGCATCAACCGTCTGCAGCGCGCCACAGGCGGCGAGAGCTTCAACAATCTCCTGCAGCACACCAACCACGTGACGCTGCCCGACATCGACTTCGCCGCGCACGCCGCAAGCCTCGGTGCGCAGGCCGTGAAGGTGAAGGGCATCGGCGAGCTGGAGGATGCGCTGAAGAAGGCGCGGAACGCCGAGCGAAGCACCGTGATCGTCATCGACACCGACCCCCTCGCCTCCACGGATGAAGGCGGCCACTGGTGGGATGTGGCGGTGCCGGAGGTCTCGTCGCGCGATCAGGTAAAAGCCGCGCGCAAGGATTATGAGGCAGCCCTCGCCGCGCAGCGGGTGGGCGACTGACACAACAAAGGGATTAAGAACATGACGATCCGCATCGGGGCCAATCCCATCGGCTGGTCCAACGACGACATGCCGGAGCTCGGCGGCGAGACGCCGCTGGAGGTGTGCCTGGCTGAGGCCAAGGAAGCAGGCTTCGAGGGCATGGAACTCGGCAATAAGTTTCCGCGCCAGCCGGAAGCCCTGAAGAAGGCGCTCGCGCCGTTCGACATGGCCTGCGTGTCCGGGTGGTATTCCGCCGAGCTTCTCATGCGCGACGCCGACGCGGAGATGAAGGCCTTGCGCCCACATCTCGACCTGTTGAAGTCCATGGGTTCGAACGTCCTCGTCTTCGCCGAGACCTCGAACGCCATTCATGGCGACCGTTCCAAGCCCCTGTCGCAGCGTCCCGTCATGAAGGACGGCGACTGGGCCGAGTTCGGCCGCCGCATTACGCAAGTGGCGGAGCGTACGCTGCAGGAGGGGGTGCGCGTGGTCTACCACCACCACATGGGCACCATCGTGGAATCGGAAGCCGACATCGACGCCTTTATGCGCTCAACGGGCGAGGCGGTTCATCTCCTCCTCGATACGGGCCACGCCACCTGGGGCGGGGCTGATCCGGCAGCGCTCGCCCGCCGCTACCGCAGCCGCATCAGCCACGTGCACACGAAGGATGTGCGCAAAAGCGTGATGGAGCGCTCGCGCGCGGAAGGTTGGAGCTTTCTCGATTCGGTCATCGAGGGCGTCTACACCGTGCCGGGTGACGGCATAGTGGATTTCGTTTCCGTGTTCAAAGAACTGCCGGGCTACAGCGGCTGGGTGGTGATCGAGGCGGAGCAGGATCCGAAGAAGGCGCATCCGCTCACCTATGCCAAGATGGGCTATGCCAATCTCACCCGGTACCTCAAGGAAGCCGGCCTGCGATAAGGACCACATGCGATGTCGAAGCTTCTCGTCAAACCGTCGGCGCCCAATGATAACGGACGCATCCACGCGATCACGCCGGAATCCGCCGGCTGGACCTATGTGGGGTTTGAGGTCTACGGGCTGAAAAGCGGGCAGAGCCTGAAACAAGCGACGGGAGAACGAGAGGCCTGCATCGTCATGCTCTCAGGCCGCGCACATGTCGGCGGCGCCGGCCAGGACTTCGGCACCATCGGCGGGCGATCCTCGCCGTTCGAGCCGGATCCGTGGTCGCTCTATGCGCCGGCTCGCTCGGAGTGGTCTCTGACAGCGGAGACGGATTGCGAGATCGCTGTCTGCACCGCGCCGGCTGAGGGCAAGCTGCCGGCGCGCGTGATCCGTCCCGATCAGGTGGGTCAGGAAACCCGCGGCAAGGGCACGAACACGCGCCATGTGCGCAACATCCTGCCCGAAACGGAGACGGCGGAGAGCCTCCTCGTGGTCGAGGTCATCACGCCATCCGGCCACTGGTCGAGCTACCCGCCGCACAAGCACGACCGGGACATGCTGCCCCATGAGTCGCTGCTCGAGGAAACCTATTACCACCGCCTCAACCCGCCCTCGGGCTTCGCCCTGCAGCGGGTCTATACGGACGACCGCTCCCTCGACGAGACCCTGGCGGCAGCCAACGGTGACGTGGTGCTGGTGCCCAAGGGCTATCACCCGGTCGGTGCGCCCCATGGCTACGAGCTCTACTACCTCAACGTTATGGCCGGCCCGAAGCGGGTCTGGAAGTTCCACAACGACCCGGATCACGAGTGGATGCTGAAATCTTGACTTGGCGCATCGTCGAGAGCGGAGAACCGGAACCACTTCTCCGCACGATGCGCTAAGCCTGAGACCGTCTGTCGCTTGATCTGCCTGAGCCTTTCGGGCATGAGGCGAACATCGTTTCCCTGAGAGGCCTCATGACCTGGTCCGATCTCGCCTCGCGCGCCTTCAAGACCGTGATCGCGCTCGTCAGCGCCATCGTGATGGACTACGCGTTCCTGAACGGGCGCATGACGCGCCAAGCCGTGACTGGCATTGAGCGCATGGCCGCTGATGCGCCGATCCTCGTCGACCGCCTCGTGACCAGCGCTCTCAACATCAAGTGGGACCGCTGACCAATCAGCGGGCGCCAACTACCTCCAGGGCCATTCCGGCCATCATCGGCACGGCCTCGCCCATGCGGCGGGCACGCTCGGGGTTGGAGGCATTGCCGTCGAGGGAGCGCTTGTAGACGCCCTGCAGGATGGCGGCGAGGCGGAAGAAGCTGAAGGCGAGGTAGAAGGGCCAATTGCCGATCACTTCGGTTCCTGTCCGTCGGCAATAAAGCTCCACATACTCGGCTTCTGTGGGAATGCCATGAGCCTTCCTGTCGATGCCGCCCAAGCCGCGGAACGCTCCCTCGGAGGGCAGCCGCCACTGCATGCATTGGTACGCGAGATCGGCCAGGGGATGGCCCAGGGTGGACAACTCCCAGTCGAGCACCGCCAGGATGCGTGTGCCAGCCGGCTCGAAGATCATGTTGTCGAGCCGGTAGTCGCCATGGACGAGGCTCACCCGCCCATCATCCTCCGGCGTGTTGCCTTCCAGCCATGCGATGAGGTCGTCCATCTCATGGATCGGGTGCGTCTCGGAGGCGCGGTACTGGCCCGTCCATCGGGCGATCTGGCGCTCGAAATAGCTGCCCGGCTTGCCGTAGTCGGCAAGGCCGACGCTTGCGGGATCGACCTTGTGCAAGGCGGCAAGCGCCGCGTTCATGGAATCGTAGATCGCGCTGCGTTCGGCGATCTGGAGATCCGGCAGCTTGCCGTCCCAGAAGATGCGCCCCTCGATATAGTCCATCACATAGAACATGGAGCCGATGATCGTCTCGTCCTCGCACAGGTGCAGGACGCGCGGCACCGGCACGTCGCTGTGGGCAAGCGCCGCCATGACCCGGTACTCGCGGTCCACGGCATGAGCCGATTTCAGCAGCGCTCCGGGCGGCTTGCGCCGCAGGACAAAACGACCTTTCGTGGAAGTAATCAGGAATGTTGGATTTGATTGCCCACCGGCAAATTTTTCCGCGCTAACCAGTTGACCGAAGCCCGGAACATGCGCGGCGAGATAGGGGCCGAGACGCTCCGTGTCGAGATGGGCTGCTGCCTGCGCTGTCATGAGCATTATCCGAGCACGGCCAAGGTGATCCACTCGGCCGCAAGGGCCGGCTTTTCCGCGCCCTCGATCTCGACAGTCACCTGATAGCGCAGCATGGCCTGTGTGTCGGAACGCATGGAAACCTCGGACAGGGTGAAGCGTCCCCTCACCCGCGCTTCCACCGCCACCGGCGAGAGAAAGCGGACACGCTCCAGGCCGTAATTGATGCCCATAGTCCGGTTCCTGAGCACCGGCAGCGCCTCCTGGCCCATGGCTGACAGAAGCGACAGGGTGAGGAAGCCATGCGCGATGGTACCGCCGAAGGGCGTCTCCGCGAGGGCACGTTCGGGGTCGATGTGGATGAACTGGAGGTCTTCCGTGACGGCTGCGAAGCGGTCGATCCTGTCCTGATCGATCACCTTCCAGGACGAGACTCCGACCTCCTGTCCGACCCGGTTCTTCAACTCGTCGATGGGGACGGAGAGCGGCGCATGCACATTCATAGCGATGCCTCGCCGAAGATCTTGTGACCTGTCTCCACGCCGATGCCGCCGTCGAGCGGGATGATGGCGCCGGTCGTGTAGGCTCCGCCGCGACCGCAGAGGAACAGCAGCGCCCCTGCGATGTCGTCAGGCCGACCGATGCGGCCGAACGGGATGCTGGCAGCGACCAATGCACGTTTGTGCTCGTCAGCCGTGGCGAAAGCCGTCATGCGGCTCTGGAAGGGCCCCGGCGCAAAGGCATTCACCGTGATCCGGCGCTCGGCGAATTCCTTCGCCAGGATTCGCGTGAGATGATGCACGGCGGCCTTTGACGCCGCATAGGAATAGGCATTGTCGCCGATGGGCGCCGACCCCATGACGGAGCCGAGATTGACGACACGGGCGGGATCGTCGTCACTGGCTGCAGCCTCCAGCAGGGGCAGCAACCGCTGGGTCAGCGTGAAGAGACCGGCCACATTGACGGAGAACACGCCGTCCCAAGCCTTGTGCGGAAAGGTATCCAGCGGCTCGCCCCAGGTCTTGCCCGCATTGTTGACGAGGATGTGAAGGTGCGCCGTGCGTGCCTTCACCTCGGAAGCTAGCGCCATCACGCCGGCTTCTGTCCCCACATCGCCGGCGAAACCTTCCGCCTTGCCGCCGGCATCAAGCGCATTCAGCTCCCGCGCCACAGCTTCGCAGGCCTCGCCCTTGCGCGAGGCGATCAGCACCCGGGCTCCGGCCCGCACAAGAGCCTCGGCGATCATGCGGCCGATCCCGGTGGCGCCCCCGGTCACGAGCGCCGTCTTGCCCGCGACCGAGAACAGGAAGTTCAGGTAAGCTTCCGTCATCGTCCGCTCACGCGGCCGTGGGAAGGACATAGTCCTTCAGGATCTTGCGCAGCTCGAGCTTGGAGATCTTGCCCGTCGCCGTCAGCGGAATGCTCTCGACGAAAAGCACATCATCGGGCACCTGCCAGCTGGCGACCTTGGTGGTGAGATAGGCCAGGATGTCCTCCTTGGCAGGACTCGCATCGGGCTTCGGAACCACGACGAGAAGCGGCCGCTCGCCCCAGCGCGGATGCGGCATGGCGAGCACGGCGCAGTTGGCAACGCCAGGCGCACCCAGGGCTGCGTTCTCCAGATCGATGGAGGAGATCCACTCGCCGCCGGACTTCACCAGATCCTTGGTGCGGTCCACGATCTGCAAGAAACCGTCCGGCGTGATCTTGGCGACGTCGCCCGTCTTGAACCAACCTTCGGGATCAAGCGCCTGTGCTGTGGCAGCCTCGTTGTTGTAGTAGCCTGAGGCGACCGCAGGACCGCGCACGCAGAGCTCGCCAAAGACCTCGCCGTCCTTTGGCAGTTCCTTGCCGTTTTCGTCGACGATCTTCATGTCTACGCTGAAAAGACGACGCCCCTGGCGAACCTTGAGTGCGACCTTCTCGTCAAGCGGCAGTTGCTCCATCTCGGGGCTCAGCATGCCGAAGGTGCCGATGGGGCTCATCTCGGTCATGCCCCAGCCGTGGCACACGCTGATGCCGTAATCGCGCTCGAAAGCCTCGATCATCGGCTGCGGCGCCGCGGAGCCGCCGATGATCACATCGGTCAGACCTTCCGGCTTGCACCCTCTCTGCTTCATTTCGTGCAGAAGTCCGAGCCACACGGTGGGCACACCCCAGGTGTTGTCGACCTTCTCGGCATCCAGGAGGTTGAAGAGGCTCGCGCCATCGAGCTTCGCCCCCGGAAAGATCAACGACGTGCCGGAGATCGGGGCCGAGTAGGGCAGCGCCCAGGCATTGACGTGGAAGAGCGGGACGACGGGCAGGATCTTCTTGCCCATGCCGAAATAGCGCGAGGCGCCGATCACGGACGTCATGGCGTGGATCACCTGCGAGCGATGCGAGTAGAGCACGCCCTTGGGCTCGCCCGTGGTGCCGGAGGTGTAGCTCAGCGCCGCCGCGGTGTTCTCGTCGAGATCGGGCCAGGTGATGGTGTCCGGCTGCCCGGTGAGCAGATCCTCGTAGCACTGGAGACCATCGAGCCCCTCCTGCGCCGGCATGGTTTCGCGGCCGGTCATCGCCACGAAGGTGATGTTCTGGGGCAGCTTCGGCCGCAGGGCGGCGACGAGCGGCGCGAAGGTGATGTCGAAGAAGAAGACCGTGTCCTGCGCGTGGTTGATGATGTAGACGAGCTGCTCGGGGAACAGGCGCGGGTTGATGGTGTGGCATACCGCGCCAATGCCGGAGATGGCGTAATAGAGCTCGAAATGCCGGTAGCCGTTCCAGGCCAGCGTTGCCACGCGATCGCCCGGCTTGACGCCAAGCGCCCGCAGACCATGCGCCAGCTGAGCGACGCGCTTATGAATATCCTTGTAGGTGGTGCGGTGGATGCCGCCTTCGGTCGCGACCGAGACGATCTCCGTATTGGCGTGCACCTCCGCTGCCAGATCGATGATTGCCGGGATCGACAGCTGCCGATCCATCATCATTCCCTTCAACATCGTTTCTTCCCTCCGATTTTTGCTTATTGTCAGGAATTTATCGGCCGCTCGCGACTTGTCCAGCCTGCCGCAGAGGCGGCATTGAGGCCTGGTCGAGGACCGCGATGGTGGCGAGCGCAACTGCCGTCTGCTTCTCGCGCCCGTCCTTTTCGGTGAACACGTCCGCCGCCACGATGATCATGCGGTTGCCGGGCTTGACCACCCGCGAGCGGCAGATGAGCCGGTCGCCATCGGCGGGCGAGAACAGGTTGAGCTTATATTCGGCCGTGAGGACGCCCTGGCCGGGCTTGAGAACGGTCGCGGCCGCAATGGTTGTGCCATTGTCGATCAGGAAAGCCGTGACGCCTCCGTGAAATAGGCCGTGCTGCTGAAGCAGATCATTGCGACGGTTGACGGAGATCGTTGCGGAGCCAGGCGCCAGATCATCGATCTGCGCGCCAATGAGATGCATGAAGCCCTGGAGGGCCACTCGCTCCCGGATGCCGGCGGCGCGGCTCTCAAATGGGATTGCATCCATGCAGGTCGCTTGCCCTCTGCGGAAGAAGCAGGGCCGGCTCTAAGGCCGGCCCTGTTCATCAAGGCTCTTACTGGCCGAGGCTTGCCGCCTCGACGGTCTCGACCTTGCCGCCCTTGACCACGCCGACCACGATGTTGGCGTTGGTGCCGCCGCGGTCATCGACGCTGGTGATACGCGCCGGGTTCTTCTCCGGAGGCAGCTTGCCATAGGCTTCGCTGAGCTTGGCGTGGATCGCCTTCGGGTCGGAGACGGAGCCCGCAAGCTTCATGGCCTCTGCCACGGCATTCAGGGTCGAGTAGTGGTAGGAGGCTTCCGTGCCCGGATTGCGGTCGTATTGCTTCTTGAACTTGGCGATGAAGCTTTCCGTGCCCGGACGCTTGTCGTAGATCAGCGGCAGAACGCCGACCGCGCCCTCCAGCATCTCCATGCCGCCGATGACGGCTGCCATCTCGTCGAGCTTGGCCTGATCCATCACGGCGAAGCCACCCTTGAAGCCGAGCTCGCGCGCCTGCTTGGCGACCAGAGCTGTCGGCTCCGAGGCGCCGCCGACGAACAGCACGTCGGGGCTCGCTGCCAGCACGCGGCTGACGCCGCTGTAGAAATCCGTGTCCTTGTTGTAGGACATCGGGTTCTCGGCAACGATCTGGCCGCCGGCCTTAGTCCAGGCGGGGCCGAAGAGCTGAGCCCAGGCCTTGGCATAGTCATGATCGCCGCCGGCCATGGCGAGCTTCTTGCCGAAGGTCTTCATCTGCACGCTGATGAAGGGTTGCACGTAACCTGCGAAGGATGGCGGGATGCGCAGGGTCAGCTTGTTGCCGCGCTCGGTCATGTTCGGCACGCTGGTATAGGCGCCGAGAATGAAGTTGTCCTGCTCGTTGAAAGCCTGGATCGCGAAGGCGCCGCCGGAATGGGGGGTGAAGACCATGGGCGTGTTGTTCTGCGCCTTCAGGCGCTTGGCGTTGACGGCCGCTTCGCTGGGCGAGTACTTGTCGTCGAGCGCCACGATGTTGAACTTGTACTTCTTGCCGCCGACATCGAAGCCGCCGGCGTCGTTGATCTCCTTCGCGGCCATCTCAAGGCCGACCAGGGTATTCTTGCCGTAGAGCGCAGCGCCGCCGCTGAGCGGGCCGGTATAGCCGATATTGACGGTCTCCTGAGCCGATGCCACGGACGCGAAGCCGGCCGCAAGCGTCACTGCGCCTGCGGTGTGAACCAAGTGTTTCCAAAGAGCCATTTGTTTTCCTCTCCTCTTGTTTTTTCTTCATGGGGCGGGAGTTCGACCGTGGTCGGCTCCCGTCTCTCTGTTGGCGAACTTTTTTAAGGCTCGCAGGCTTCCACAACCGGCGCCGGATCAGGCGCCGATATAGGCTTTTCGAACACGCTCGTCGTTGAGCAGGGTATCGCGATCGCCTTCCATGACGATCCGGCCGCTCTCGATGACGTAGGCGCGGTGGGCGATCTGCAGGGCTGCATAGGCATTCTGCTCGGCAAGCAGCACCGTCGTGCCCTTGTCGTTGATCGCCTTGATGACGCCGAGCACCTGCTTGACCACCAGGGGCGCAAGACCGAGCGACGGCTCGTCCAGCAGCAGGACCTGCGGCCGTCCCATCAGGGCACGGCCGATGGCCACCATCTGCTGCTGGCCGCCGCTCAAGGAGCCGGCCATGTCGTGGCGCTTCTCGTAGAGGATCGGGAACATCTCGAAGACCTGATCGAGGATCTTCTCGGATTCCTTTTTGTCCTGGCGATGCACATAGGCGCCGAGAAGCAGGTTCTTGCGCACGGACATTTCCGGGAAGAGCTTGCGCCCCTCCGGGCAATGCACCACGCCGGACTGCACGATCTGCGACGGCTTGCGCCCGGCGATGTTCTGATCCCTGAACCAGATGTTGCCGCGGGTGAGCTTGCGCAACCCGCTGATGGCGAGAAACAGCGAGCTTTTGCCGGCGCCATTGGCACCGAGCATCACCACAAGTTCGCCGGGCTCCGCATGAATGGAGATTCCATCGAGCGCGCGGAAGCTGCCGTAATTGAGCTGTGCTCCCTCAAGCCGCAGCATAGTCAGCTCCCAGATAGGCTTCGATGACGCGCTGGTCGGACCGGATCTGCGCGGGCGTGCCCTCGGCGATCATCTCGCCGTGGTCGAGCACCACGATCTTGTCGGCGAGGCTCATGATCATGTCCATCTTGTGCTCGATCAGGCACACGGTCAGGCCCTTGCGGATCATCTTTCGGATAAGTTCGGCCAAACCCAGCGTCTCCTCCGGGTTGACGCCGCCGGCAGGCTCGTCGAGCAGCACGATCTTTGGGTCGGTGGCGAGCGCCAGGGCAAACGCCACACGCTTACGCTCTTCCTGAGAGATGTCCGCCGCCAAGTGATGCGCCACCGAGGAGAGGCCAACGAAATCGAGCACCTCTTCGGCCTTGGCGCGGCAGCGATGCTCGTCCTCTTTCAGACGGCGCGTGTTGAGCACCACGTCCCAGAAGGTGGAGGTGGTGCGCAGCCGATGCCCGACGATGAGATTGTCGAGCACCGTCGCCTTGTCGAACAGGGTGGTCGACTGGAAGGTGCGCGCAACACCGAGCGTTGCGACCTGATCGGGCCGCAGCCCCGTCACGTCCTGCCCGTCGAAGATGATGCGCCCGGTGGTGGGCTTGTGATAGCCGCTCACCAGATTGAAGAACGTAGTCTTGCCGGCGCCATTCGGGCCGATGATCGCATTGATCCGATTCTTCTCGAAGGTGGTGGTCACGTCACGCACGGCGGTGAGGCCGCCGAAGCGCTTGGTCAATCCCTGGATCTCAAGCATTGGTGCCGACCTCCTGCTGCGAGCCGATCACGGATCGCTGAAGGCGCCTGTCCTGCATGGAAGCCGCGGCCCGCCGCGCCTGCCGTTCGCGCCAGTAGCCGATGAGGCCTTGCGGAAAGTACATGACCAGGAGGATCAGGAGCGGACCGAACACGATCATGCGGAAGTCCTGCAGGAACTGCAGCGACTGGGTGAGCCAGGTGAGCAGGATCGCCCCGAGCAGCGGCCCGAACAGGGTGCCGATGCCGCCGACGAGAATGAAGGCGATCATGTCGAAGGTGTGGCTCTCCAGCGCCATGGCCGGGCCGATGAAGCGCACGAAACCGGCATAGAGCGCGCCGGCCATGCCGGCGTAGAAGGTGGAGAGCACGAAGGCGAGCACCTTGGTGCGCATCAGGTTGATGCCCAGCGTCTCGGCGAGGTCCTCACCGTTGCGGATGGCGATGAAGGCACGGCCGAGCAGCGAATGCACGATCCGGCTCATGAGCCACAGGCTTACCACCAGGAAGAACAGCACGAGGTAATACTGCGACCAAGTGTTGTCGAAGCGGATCGGACCGATGCCGGTAGGCGCCGGAATGTCGATGATGCCCACCGTTCCATGGGTCAGCGTGTCCCACTTCTCGATGATCAGATAGATCATGAAGCCCACGCAAAGGGTGAAGATCGAGAAGAAGTGCCCTTTCAGCCGCAGCGAAAGCAGGCCCGCGAAGAAGCCGATGACGGCACTCAAAAGCCCGGCGATCACGAAAGCGACCCAATAGGGCACCCCGTAATCGACGGTTAGGATGCCGACCGTGTACGCACCGATGGCCATGAAGCCCGCATGCGCCAGGTTGAGCTGGCCCGTGTAGCCCAGGATGAGGTTCAGGCCCACCGCGGCAATCGCCATGATGTAGGCGAGCGACATCACGTAGATGTAATAGTCGTTCGCTGCGAACATCGGGAAGATGATGGCCAAAGCGAGCAGGACGGCGAGAAGAGGCTTCTGCCAGGTCTTCGACATCATGCCCGGGCTCCGCTGGGAAAGAGGCCCTGGGGCCGGAACGACAGGATCAGGACGAGCAGCGCGAAGGCGATGATGTCCTTGTAGTTCGTGGAGACATAGAAGGCCCCGAAGCTCTCGGCGAAGCCGATCACCAACCCACCCACAATGGCGCCGGGAATGCTGCCCATGCCGCCCAGGATGATGATTACGAAAGCCTTCATGATCACCAGATGGCCCATGGACGGGTAGATCAGGTTAATCGGCGCGAAGAGCGTTGCGGCCACCGCAGCAAGGGCCCCGGAAATCGCGAAGGTGAGAACCGACACCCTAGTGGCATCGATGCCGACCAGGGAGGCGCCTTCCCGGTTCTGCGCCATGGCGATGATCGTGGAGCCGGTGAGCGTGCGGGTGAGGAAGAGATGAAGCACGAACATCAGGCCGAACGCCGCCGCGATGATGATAAGGCGCTGCGCGGGCGCGACGAGATCGAAGATGCGCACGATCTGCGGGTAAGGCGGCGCAAGGCGGTGGAATTCCGCACCCCAGATTGCCTGAATGCCCGCTTCCAGAAACAGGAGAAGGCCGATCGCCGCGATCATGTCGTGCAGTGGCGGTGCATTTCTAAGTCGATGGAAGATGAGGCGATCCGACAGGACGGCGAGAAGAGCCACCACGAGTGCCGCTCCCGCCATGGCGACCCAGTAGTTCGCGCCGAGCGAGCCCACGAGATAGAAGGCCATGTAGGCGCCAACCATATACAGGGCGCCATGGGCGAAGTTGGGGATATGAAGAATCCCATAGACGAGCGTGAGGCCAAGGGCCACGAGCGCATAGACGCTCCCGAGCGTCAGCCCGTTCAGAACCTGCTGAAAAAAGATGTTCAAGGAGCCACGTCCTCCTCCTGGGCTCCGGGCTCCCGTGCTCGACCGCGATTCCCGCCTGGCTGGGGCAGGAACTGAGGACCTGTGACTTGCGGCACCGGACCCTCAAACCGGACGAACCGGACTCCTCGGATCGTTTCCTCTCGAATGAACGGTACGGTCCTTTTTAGGGTCGCACCGCTGGCAGGGCTTCATTGGCCCTGTCCTGTGTCTGATAGGAGACTGACACGAGACCATGGCCTCGTCAACGGATCATGGAAGCAGAATTGCACCGATTTCCGGCAGCCTGGAATTCACCCTCGACTCCCTCTTAGAATAACCGGTACAGTCGAACTGTTGCACGCGCGGCATCGCTCCCGGCATCAATTCGTGTTAGGAGCTCAACCATGGGCGGCTTTGGGCCTGCCCTCGGCCAGGAGCCACGAAACTGCCATGACGCCGACCTCCAACGCTCTTCCGCGCCAGACCAAGCGGTACGAGCAGAAGCGACAGGCCATCCTCGACGGGGCCGTCCAGCTCTTCAATCAGAAAGGGTTGAAGGGGACGACCCTGGCCGATGTGGCCCAGAGCGTCGGGCTGATCACCAACAGCGTCACCTATTACTACCGTAAGAAGGAGGAGCTGGCGACGGCCTGCCTCCTGCGCTCCATCGAAGCGCTGGAGGCGCTCATCGCCACCGCCCTGCAGCGGAAGACGCCGGAGGAGCGCCTGCGGACGGTCCTGCGGCTCTATTGCGAGAGGCTGGCGGAGAGCGCCTCGGGAGACCGGCCGCCGCTCATGAGCTTCAGCGACATGCGGTCCCTGACCAGCCCGCATGTGGAGCTGGTGTTCGACACCTACAACCAGATGTTCCGGCACCTGCGCAGCCTGTACGATATCGACGGCGCGCCGCCCTTGAGCCGGGCCCAGAAGAATGCACGCGCCCATCTGCTGATTTCCGTCATGCATGGCGTCCGGCATTGGATCGATCATTACGAGCCCCAGGATTACCGACGCGTCGCCGACAGGATCAGCGATATCCTGATCCACGGGCTTGCCGCGCCGCAATCGGCCTGGCGCCCGTCAGTGCTGCCGCAGATGACCTGGCCCTCCGTCGAGGAGGTTTCACCCGAGGCGTTCCTGCGCTCGGCCACCATCCTGATCAACGAACAGGGCTATCGGGGCGCCTCCGTGGAGAAGATCTCGGCCCGGCTGAACGTCACCAAAGGCTCGTTCTATCATCACAACGACAACAAGGACGATCTCGTGACCGCCTGCTTCGAGCGCACCTTCGCGGTGGTGCGGCAGGTCCAGCAGGCTGCAGAGGCGGACGGGGAGACGGGCTGGGATCGTCTGTGCGCCGCAACGAGCGAGTTGATCCGCTACCAGCTCTCCGATCAGGGGCCGCTGCTGCGCATCTCCGCCTTCAGCGCCCTGCCAGAGGGCCTGAGAGGCCAGACGAAGCGCACCATGGATCGCTTGGCGCAGCGATTCGGCAGCTTCGTGGTCGACGGTATGGTGGACGGCTCGATCCGTCCGCTCGATCCCTTCGTGGCCGCCCATGTGGTCGACAGCGCCATCAACGCGGCGGCCGAGCTTGAGCGCTGGATCTCGGGCGTCACGCGGGAAACGGCCGCGGATATCTATGCCAGACCGCTGTTCATCGGCGTGTTCTCGCCGGAAGCGGAAGCCGAGGCCCAGCCGGCCAGCACGGCACGAAGCGCCGCGACCAGCGCGAGAGGCTGATCGATCGGCACATGGTGGTAGGCCTCGGGGATGTCGATAACCGGGGTGCCGGGCGGCAGAAGCTTCCGCATCCGCGCGATGTCCCCCTCCTGCATCAGGGTGGACCGGGCGCCCAGCAGAACCGCGAGGGGGCATTTCGGAGCCGACAGAGCCGGAGCCGGATCCTCCCATTCGTAGTCACGCCACAGATACGGATCGAAGCGCCAGGTCCAGCCGGCTTCCTCCGCGGTTTCAACCTGTGTCAGCGACGTCCGGGCAATGAAGTCCGCAATGAAGAGGTTTTCGCAGGGCTGAGCGGGCACCAGTCGGAAGCGCTGCAGGGCATCCTCCAGGGTCGGATAGATTTTGTGCGGGCGCATCTCCCAGGCGGCGCCCTTCTCCTTGCGCTCCTTGCGCCTCTCGGGGGAGAAGATCGGCGTGTCGATGATGATCCCGCCGCCGAGACGCTCCCCATGCCGCGCGGCCGCCTCGATGATGGGAAAGCCTCCGAAGGAATGGCCGATGAAGACAGGCTTAGCTCCGTTCTCGAACAACCCTGTCGCCTCGGCAATCGTCATCGCCTCTTTGACGAAGATATCGAAAGAATAGCGCTCGCGCCGGTCCGACCCGCCCATGCCCGACCAGGACAGAGCCGTGCAACGATACTCACTTGAGAAGAACGGCGCGATGAAGCTCCACCAATCCGCATGCGCCCCATTGCCATGCAGGAACAGGAGCCCGGGCCTGCCGCGCTCGCCCCAGGTGAGCGTCTCGATCCGGGCGCCCGCTGCCTCGGTAAAGCCGCGCTCCGGCGCATCCGCCAAGGCCTGATCGAACCAAGGCGGCGCGCTCGGGCGTGCACCGGCCAGCGATGCAAGCAGCGTCTGACGCCGCAGGTTGGGAGCCGTGTCGTTCATGGCAGGCGCGATCCCTGGTCAGAGATCGCGAAACCCCTTGCCTTCGGCAACGAGACGTTCGAGCAGCGCGGCCGGCTTGAAGTCAGCTCCGAACTTGGCCTCGTAGGCGCGCAACCGGTCGAGCACTTTGCCCAAGCCCACCTGCTCGCCATAGAACATCGGCCCGCCGCGATAGACCGGCCAACCGTAGCCGTTGATCCACACGATATCGATGTCGGAGGAGCGGATGGCAATGCCCTCCTCCAGGATCTTCGCGCCCTCGTTGATCATCGTATAGACGCAGCGCTCCAGGATCTCCTGATCGGAAATCTCCCGGCGCGTGATGCCCTTCTTGGCCGAGAGGTCGAGGATGATCTGCTCCACGAGTTTTGACGGCTTGGCGTTGCGGTTCTCGTCGTAATCGTAGAAGCCCGCGCCCGTCTTCTGGCCGCGACGGTCCTGCTCGCACAGGATTTCGCGGGCCGTCTCGCCCTTAGAGGTCTCGCGCGACCAGCCGATGTCGAGGCCGGCAAGGTCGGCCATGGCGAAGGGCCCCATGGGGAAGCCGAACTCGTAGAGAACGCGGTCCACATCCCACGGCATCGCGCCCTCAAGAATCAGGCGATTGGCCTCGCGCTGGCGCGGCTCGAGCATGCGGTTGCCGACGAAGCCGTGGCAGACGCCCACCAGCACGGCGATCTTGCCGATCTGACGGCCGAGCTGCATGGCGGTGGCGACCACGCGCTTGTCGGTCTTCTCCCCGCGCACGACCTCCAGCAGGCGCATGATGTTCGCCGGCGAGAAGAAGTGCATGCCGAGAACGTATTCCGGCCGCTTCGTCATCGCGGCGATCTCGTTCACGTTGAGATAAGACGTGTTGCTGGCCAGAATCGCCCCGGGCTTGGCGATGGCATCGAGCTTGGAGAAGATCTCCTTCTTGATCGCCATGTTCTCGAACACCGCCTCGATGATGAGATCACAATCGGCGAGGTCTTCGAGCTTGAGGCTGCCGGTGAGGAGCCCCATGCGGCGCTCCACATCCTCCATGCTCATGCGGCCCTTCTTGGCCGTGCTCTCGTAATTGCGGCGAATCACACCAAGGCCCCGCTCCAGCGCCTCGGGCTTCGCCTCGACGATGGTGACGGGCAGGCCTGCATTGGCAAAGTTCATCGAGATACCGCCGCCCATGGTGCCGGCGCCGATGACGCCGACCTTCTTCACCGGCAGGGTGGGCGTGTCGTCGGAGATATCCGGAATTTTCCAGACCTGGCGCTCGGCGAAGAACACGTGGCGCTGGGCCGCCGACTGCTCGCCGCTCACGAGTTCCTGAAACAGCTGGCGCTCTAATCTGATGCCCTCGTCGAAGGGCTGGTTCACGGCCGCCTCGATGCAGCGGACGTTGTATTCCGGCGCCTGGAAGCCGCGGAACTTGCGCGCGTTCGCCTTGCGGAATGCATCGAAGATTTCGGGCTTGCCGCGGGCCACAGCAATCTTGTCGTCGAGGTCGCGCACCTTCTTGAGCGGACGGTTCTCGGCGACCACCTTGCGCGCGAAGGCAATAGCGCTCGCCAGAAGATCACTCTCGTCCACGAGTTCGTCGACGATGCCCATCTCTTTTGCGGCTTTCGCCGAGATCGGGCTGCCAGAGGTGACCATCTCCATGGCCCGCTCCGGCCCCACGAGGCGCGGCAGGCGCTGCGTGCCGCCGGCACCCGGGAGCAACCCCAGCTTCACTTCCGGAAAGCCGCATTTGGCTGAGGGCACGGCCACGCGGTAATGGCAGGCGAGTGCCGTCTCGAGACCGCCGCCGAGCGCCGTGCCGTGAAGGGCGGCGATCACCGGCTTCGACGAAGCCTCGATGAAGTCCACCACCTCCGGCAGCATTGGCTGCTTCGGCGGCTTGCCGAACTCGCTGATGTCGGCGCCGGCGAAGAAGGTGCGTCCCTCGCAATGCAGCACCACGGCCTTGACGCTCGCATCCGCTCCGGCTTGCCGGATGCCTTCCACGATGCCCTCGCGCACCTGCGCCGAGAGCGCATTCACGGGAGGCGAGTTGACGGCGAGCACGGCGATCTCGCCGTCGCGTCTCAGCTCGACGACGGGATTGATGCGGGTTGCGGAACTCGTCTCGGCCGCGCTGCTCATGCTGCTCTCCTCCCCTGATTCGGTGCGCTTGTCTTGAGGACGTGTCTTAGTAGATCTCGAAGAGACCGGCAGCCCCCATGCCGCCGCCCACGCACATGGTGACGACGCCGTATTTCGCGCCGCGGCGCTTGCCCTCGATGAGGATGTGCCCGGTCATGCGCGCCCCCGACATGCCATAGGGATGGCCGATGGAGATGGCGCCGCCGCTCACATTGAGCTTCTCGTTGGGTATGCCGAGCCGGTCGCGGCAATAGAGCACCTGGCAGGCGAAGGCCTCGTTCAATTCCCAAATGTCGATGTCGTCCACCGTCAGGCCATGCTGCTTGAGCAGCTTCGGTACGGCGAAGACGGGCCCGATGCCCATCTCGTCCGGATCACAGCCGGCCACCGCCATGCCGCGATAGGCGCCGAGGGGCTGCAGGCCACGACGCTCTGCCTCCTTGGCTTCCATCAGGACGGCCGCCGACGCGCCATCGGACAATTGCGAGGCGTTGCCTGCCGTGATGAAGCGGCCTTCCTTCACGCGCAGCCCATCCTTGAAGACCGGGTTCAGCGCCTTGAGGTCCTCGAGCCGCGTCTGGGGCCGGTTGCCCTCGTCCTGCGAGAGCGTGATCTCCCGCTGGGAGGTGGCGCCAGTGGCTTTGTCGACCACGACCATGTTGGTCGTCATGGGCACGATCTCGGCGGCGAAGCGACCCTCGGCCTGGGCTTGAGCTGTGCGCTGCTGCGACTGCAAGGCGTATTCGTCCTGCGCTTCGCGGGAGATGCCATAGCGATCGGCCACCGTCTCGGCCGTCTCGAGCATGCTCATGTAGAGCGCCGGAACCGTCTCCACGAGCGCCGGGTCCTTGGCGCGATAGCGATTGGCATGCTCGTTCTGGACCAGGGAAATCGATTCGAGGCCGCCGCCCACTGCGATGCCGACCCCGTCGACGACGATCTCTTTGGCGGCGGTTGCGATCGCCATGAGCCCCGAAGCGCATTGCCGGTCCATGCTCATGCCGGCGACGGTTGTCGGCAGGCCCGCGCGCAGGGCCGCCTGGCGGGCGATGTTCGACCCGGTCGAGCCCTGCTGCAGCGCCGCGCCCATCACCACGTCGCCGATCTCGCCCGGATCGATGCCGGCGCGCTTGACCGCCTCGGCGATGGCATGGCCGCCCAGCGCCTGAGCCTGGGTGTCGTTGAAGGCGCCGCGATAGGCTTTTCCGATGGGGGTGCGGGCGGTGGAAACGATGACAGCTTCACGCATCTTGGGATCCTCCCTGGATCGCTGGGGCGGTTGCAGCCCCTTCATTCCAAGCCACCCGGCGCCGGCGGCGGCGAGCGCTCCTGACCTTGTCTGGTGCTATTAATGACAAAAGCGGTATGTTTTTGTCTAGCCCAAATCCTTTTGAAAATATGAGGAAAATTCACGCCTCCAAATTTTTTCGAAAAATCGGCTTGCATCTGGAGACGGCCCGGATACCCTACCTCTCATAAAGATTATGCGCTTTCTGGGGAGGAAGCGAAGGATGCTGGCCCTACTCAGCAAACAGCCGGGCGGACCCGATACGCTCGTGCTGGAATCCGTGGCCGAGCCCAGCCCGAAGCCGGGCGAAATCCTGCTGGCCGTCAAGGCCTGCGGGGTGAACTATCCCGACGCGCTGATCATCGAGGACCGCTACCAGTTCAAGCCCGAGCGCCCCTTTGCCCCCGGCAGCGAGGTCTCCGGCATCGTCGAGGCGGTGGGCGAAGGCGTGTCGTTCCTGAAAGCCGGCGACCGGGTGATCGGCTCCTGCGGCTGGGGCGGCATGGCCGAGAAGCTCACCCTCTCGGCCGACCGCTGCATCCCGATGCCGGACGCCATGCCCTTCGACGAAGCAGCCGCCTTCGTCATGACCTATGGCACCACTTACCATGCCCTCAAGGACCGGGCCGGGCTGAAGGCAGGCGAGACCCTGCTGGTGCTGGGCGCAGCCGGAGGCGTCGGGCTCGCGGCTGTAGAACTTGGCAAGGCAATGGGCGCGAGAGTCATCGCCGCCGTCTCGTCGGACGAGAAGGCGACCCTTGCAAAACAGCACGGCGCCGACGAGAGCCTCGTTTATGCGTCCGGTCCCTTCGACAAGGATGGCGTCAAGGCTCTGGCCGAGCAGTTCAAGGCAGCCTGCGGTCCGAACGGTGCCGACGTGATCTATGACCCCGTAGGCGGCGATTACTCGGAAGCGGCCTTGCGCGCCATCGCCTGGGAAGGGCGCTTCCTCGTGGTCGGCTTTCCGGCCGGGATCCCGAAGCTTCCTCTCAACCTGCCGCTCCTGAAATCCTGCCAGATCGTCGGCGTGTTCTGGGGTGCCTTCGCCAAGCGCGACCCGAAGGCCAACGCAGCCAATCTGAGAGAACTTCTCGATCTCTATGCAGACGGAAAAATCAAGCCGGTGATCTCCGAGCGCGTGCCCCTCGCCCGCGCCGGCGAGGCCATTGCGGCCTTGAGCGCGCGCAAGGCTCTTGGCAAGATCGTCGTCACCATGAACGGGGCGGACGCATCATGAGCCGGACGGCCTTTCCCTGGGAGCGCTCCTATCCGCCCGGCGTCCGCTGGGATGCTCCCATCGTGCCGTCGACGCTGCCCAAGCTCCTCGATGAGGCAGTGGCGGCCTATGGCGACAGGCCTGCCATCGAATACCGGGACCGGCCCATCAGCTACACCGAAATCGGCCGCCAGGCCGATGCGTTCGCCGCCGCCCTCCTCCGCTCGGCAATCGACGTCACGGGAGCGGTCGCGCTCTATCTGCCGAACACGCCCTATCACCCATATGCCTTCTTCGGCGCCGCCAAGGCCGGAATCAGGCTCGCTCACCTGAGCCCGCTCGATGCCGAACGGGAGCTGGCGCACAAGCTGCACGACAGCGGCGCGCGCGTTCTCGTGACGACCAATCTCGCCGGCATGCTGTCCATGGCGCTCAAGCTCCTGGATGCCGGACATGTGGATCGGTTGATCGTCGGCGAGGATGCTGTGTGGGGGCCGTGCCTGGCACTCACGATGCCGATTCCGGAGCGGCCCGACGTCGTCACCTTCGAGGGTTTCACGCGCGATACGGCTGCACCGCCGCAATGGCCCAGGATCACGCCGGACGACATTGCGCTTCTGCAATATACCGGCGGCACCACGGGCACGCCGAAAGGCGCCATTCTCACTCACGGGAATCTCACGGCGGCTGTCGCCATGTACGAGGTGTGGTTCGGCCCGCAGCTCAACACGCGGCCCGGCGAGCAGAAGGTGATCTGCGTCCTGCCGCTGTTCCACATCTTCGCCCTGACCACGATCCTGCTGCGCCAGATCCGGAACGGCAACCAGATCCTGCTGCGCCTGCGCTTCGACCCCGAGACCACGCTGCGCGACATCGAGGTGAAGCGGGCGACCGCCTTTCCGGGCGTTCCCACCATGTGGATCGCGCTGGCCAATTATCCGGGGATCGAGACCCGCGACTTCTCCTCGGTGATCCATCTCAGCTCAGGCGGAGCGCCCCTGCCGGTCGAGGTCGGGGAGCGCTTCCATCGTCTCACAGGGCAGCGGCTTCTCGGCGGCTGGGGCATGACGGAAACGTCTCCTGCCGGCACGAACCTGCCGATGAACGGGCCACCGAAGCCCGGCTCCATCGGCATCCCCATGCCGGGGGTCGAGCTCGACATCGTGTCTCTCGACGAGCCCCGCCGCGTGCTCGGGGTGCGCGAGACGGGCGAGCTTCGCGTCCGGGGACTCAACGTCAGCCGCGGCTACTGGAACAAGCCGCAGGAGACGGCCGAGGCCTTCACCCCCGAGGGCTTTCTCACCGGCGACATCGGCTATCGCGACGAGGACGGCTACTTCTTCATCGTCGATCGCCGCAAGGACATGATCATTTCCGGCGGCTTCAACGTTTACCCGCAGATGATCGAGCAGGCGGTCTACGAGCACCCGCAGGTCGAGGAAGCTCTCGTGATCGGCATTCCGGACACTTATCGGGGCGAAGCCGCCAAGGTGTTCGTGAAGCTGAAGAACGATTCCCCAGGCTTCACCCTGGAAGAGCTGCAGGCGTTTCTCGCCGACAAGGTCGGCAAGCACGAAATGCCGGCAGCTCTCGAAATCCGCGACGCGCTTCCGCGCACTTCCGTCGGCAAGCTGTCGAAGATCGAGCTGCGCGATGACGAACGGCGCAAGGCGGAAAACGCCGCTCCATGACCAGCCGCCCCCATTCCCTTCATTTCTCTGCCTAGAGGATATCGCCCATGGATCTGCGCTTCACCGATGAGGAGCTCGCCTTCCGCGACGAGGTTCGTGAATTCTTCCGCACCGCCCTGCCCGACTCGATCCGCCGCAAGATGATCGAGGGCCATCATCCGAGCAAGGACGACCTCGTCACCTGGAGCCGCATCCTCAATGCCAAAGGCTGGGCCGT
Source organism: Microvirga arabica (assembly GCF_016811235.1). GTDB lineage: Bacteria > Pseudomonadota > Alphaproteobacteria > Rhizobiales > Beijerinckiaceae > Microvirga > Microvirga arabica. The sequence goes on along the minus strand of NZ_JAFBID010000013.1, from coordinate 4,981 downwards.
GCCGCATTGGCCGGTGGAATGGGGCGGCACGGGCTGGAGCCCGGTGAAGCAATATATCTTCCGTGACGAGCTGCAGCAGGCGCCAGCTCCTGAACCGCTTGCCTTCGGCGTCAGCATGGTCGGACCGGTGATCTACACCTTCGGCAACGAGGATCAGAAGCGCCGCTTCCTGCCGCGCATCGCCAATCTCGACGACTGGTGGTGCCAGGGCTTCTCGGAGCCGGGCGCCGGTTCGGATCTCGCTTCGCTCAAGACCACGGCGAAACGCGAGGGCGACGTCTACATCGTCAACGGCCAGAAGACCTGGACAACGCTGGCCCAGCATGCGGACTGGATCTTCTGCCTCGCGCGCACGGATTCCGCCGTGAAGAAGCAGGAGGGCATCTCGTTCCTGCTCATCGACATGAAGACGCTGGGAATCACCGTGCGTCCGATCCAGACCATCGACGGCGGACACGAGGTCAACGAGGTGTTCTTCGACGACGTGCGCGTGCCGGTCGAGAATCTTGTCGGCCAGGAGAACAAGGGCTGGGACTACGCCAAGTTCCTGCTCGGCAACGAGCGCGTGGGTATTGCCCGCATCGGCATCTCGAAGGCGCGCCTGAAGCGCGTGCGCGAACTCGCAAGCCTGGAGCGCATCGGCGACGTGCCGCTGATCGATGTCCCCCGCTTCCGCGAGAAGCTCGCGGCCGTCGAGGTGGAGCTGAAGGCGCTCGAGATGACGCAGCTGCGCGTGGTGGCTGCCGAGAGCCGGCGCGAGAAGGGCAAACCCGACCCGGCCTCCTCGATCCTGAAGATCAAGGGCTCGGAGATTCAGCAGGCCACGACCGAGCTGCTGATGGAGGTCGTCGGTCCCTTCGCCATGCCCTACCACCCGGAGGAAGAGGGCCGCAACGAGCCCACCGACGGGCCGGACTGGGCGAGCACCGCGGCGCCGACCTATTTCAACTGGCGCAAGATCTCGATCTACGGCGGCTCGAACGAAATTCAGAAGAACATCATCGCCAAGGCGATCCTGGGGTTCTGACGATGAATGTCATCCCCGGCGGTTCGAAAGGACCGGGAAGGGGATCCACCCGTACACTCGAATTGATGGATTTCCTTCCCCTCCGCTGCGCTCCGGCCGGGAATGACAAGGAGACACGACATGGACTTTGATCTCAGCGAAGAACAGCGCCTTTTGAAGGACAGCGTCGATCGCCTGATGGCGGACCGCTACGACTTCGAAAGGCGCCAGCGCTACGCCAAGGAGCCGGAGGGCTGGAGTCAGGCGCTGTGGAGCGCCTATGCGGAGTTGGGCCTTCTCGCACTTCCCTTCGACGAGGCCCATGGCGGCTTCGGCGGCGGGCCCGTGGAAACAATGACGATCATGGAGGCGTTCGGGCGCTCGCTTGCACTCGAGCCCTATCTCGCCACCGTCATTCTCGGCGGCGGCCTGCTGCATCACGGCGGCAGCGAGGAGCAGAAGACGGCTTACCTGCCTCAAGTTGCTGCAGGCGATCTTCGCCTCGCCTTCGCGCACACGGAGCGGCAGTCGCGCTACGATCTCTTCGACGTCGGCACAACGGCACAACGTGACGGCGGCAGCTTCATCCTCAACGGGCAGAAGAGCGTCGTGCTGCACGGCGACACCGCCGACAAGATCCTGGTGACGGCACGCGTCGCGGGCTCGCGCCGCGACCGGGAAGGCATAGGGCTCTTTCTCGTCGATGCGAATGCACCTGGGGTTTCCTGCCGGGGCTACCCGACGCAGGACGGGCAGCGCGCCGCCGAGGTGACGCTGGAATCCGTGCGCGTCGATACCGGGAACGTCATCGGCAATCCGGAAGGCGCCCTGCCGGTCGTGGAGAAGGTGACCGACATCGCCATCGCGGCTCTCGCCGCCGAGGCCATTGGCGCCATGGACGAGATGCTCAAGCTCACGGTCGACTACCTCAAGACCCGAAAGCAGTTCAACACCACCATCGGATCCTTCCAGGTGCTGCAGCACCGCTCCTCCGAGATGTTCATTGCCGTCGAGCAAGGGCGCAGCATGGCAATGTTCGCCGCCATGATGGCGCAGGAGAAGAATGCCGAGGAGCGCCGCAAGGCGATCTCGGCCGCGAAAGTGCAGATCGGCCGCTCCGGCCGCTTCGTCGGCCAGCAGGCGATCCAGCTGCATGGCGGCGTCGGCATGACCATGGAATACAAGGTCGGCCACCTCTTCAAGCGCGTGACGATGATCGACACCCTGTTCGGCGATGCCGATCATCATCTCTCCAAGCTTGCCGAAACCGGTGGTCTGATTGCGGCCTGATAGGAGGGACCGATGCTGTTTCCCATAAGCCCGCGGGCTCAAGAATTGCGCCACCGCGTCACGGAATTCATGGAGGCCCATGTCTATCCGGCTGAAGAGATCTTCGAGCAGCAGCTCAACGCCATGCCGAACCGCTGGGGCGTGGCGCCGGTCATGGAGGACCTGAAGGCGCGCGCCAAGGCTCAAGGCTTGTGGAACCTGTTTCTCCCTAAGCGCCACTACCCGGATTCCCTATCGAATCTGGAATACGCCATGGTGTGCGAGATCATGGGGCGCTCGCCCATCGGAGCCGAGCCGTTCAACTGCTCCGCGCCCGATACCGGCAACATGGAAACGCTCATCCTCTACGGCACGGAGGAGCACAAGGAGCGCTGGCTCAAGCCTCTGATGAACGGCGAGATCCGCTCGTGCTTTGCCATGACCGAGCCGGAAGTTGCCTCGTCGGACGCCACCAATATCCGCACCGAGATCCGCCGCGAGGGCGACGAATACGTGATCAACGGTCGCAAGTGGTGGACCTCTGGCGCCATGGACCCGCGCTGCAAGATCGCCATCGTCATGGGCAAGACGAACCCTGATGCGTCCAAGCACCAGCAGCAATCGATGATCCTGGTGCCGATGGACACGCCCGGCGTGACGGTGGTTCGGCCGCTCACCGTGTTCGGCTATGACGACGCGCCGCACGGCCATGCGGAGGTTGTGTTCGAGAACGTGCGCGTGCCCGCCTCCAACATCCTGCTCGGCGAGGGACGCGGCTTCGAGATCGCTCAAGGCAGGCTCGGCCCTGGCCGCATCCACCACTGCATGCGCTCCATCGGCTTGGCCGAGCGTGCGCTGGAGACCCTATGCAAGCGTGCAATGTCCCGCAGCACCTTCGGCAGGCCAGTGGCCGACCATGGGGTGACGCGCCACTGGATTGCCGAGTCGCGCATGGAGATCGACCAGGCACGCCTGCTGACGCTTCAGGCCGCCCGCATGATGGACGAGGTCGGCAACAAGGCGGCGCGCGCCGAGATCGCCATGATCAAGGTGGTGGCGCCGAACGTGGCGCAGAAGGTGGTGGACCGGGCGATCCAGGTTTGCGGCGGCGGCGGCGTCAGCCAAGACTTCCACTTGGCTTACGCCTATGCCCGCGCCCGCGTGCTGAGACTCGCGGACGGTCCCGACGAAGTGCATCGCGAGACCGTCGCCAAGATCGAGCTCGCCAAATACAAGACGGCCGACCGGCCGCACAATGCAGGGCCTGCCGCATGACCAACCCTTTCGACCTCTCCGGAAAAGTGGCCATCGTCACTGGATCGAGCCGCGGCATCGGCCGTTCCATTGCGGAAACTATGGCGTCGCTCGGAGCCAGGGTTGTGGTGTCGAGCCGCAAGATCGAGGCCTGCGAGCCTGTGGTCGAGGGTATCTGCGCGAGAGGGGGCGAGGCCATTGCCATTGCCTGCAACATCTCGCGCAAAGCGGAAGTCGAAGCGCTCGTCGCTCAGACGCGGGAGCGGCTCGGGCCAGTGGATGTCCTGGTCTGCAACGCCGCCGTCAATCCGGTCTACGGTCCCATGAGCAGCCTCACCGATGAGGCCTTCGACAAGATCATGGGCGCCAACGTGAAGAGCAATCTCTGGCTCTGCAACCTCGTCATGCCGGAGATGGCCGCGCGTGGCGGCGGGTCGGTGGTGATCGTCTCGTCGATTGCGGGCCTGCGCGGCACCGGCGTGATCGGCGGGTACGGCATCTCGAAGGCGGCGGACTTTGCCCTCGCCCGCAATCTCGCGGTGGAGTGGGGCCCGCAAAACGTGCGCATCAACTGCATCGCGCCGGGCTTGGTCAAAACGGATTTCGCCCGCGCCCTCTGGGAAGATCCGCAGGCGCTGGAGCAGCGCAACAGCCAGACACCCCTGCGCCGGATCGGCACGCCCGACGAGATCGGCCCCGTGGCCGCCTTCCTGGCCTCGTCGGCATCGAGCTTCATGACGGGGCAGACCGTGGTCGTGGACGGCGGCGTGACGATTGCGTGACGAGGGTGGAACAGGAGGGGCGCGATACCGTTCCACTGATGACCCTCATCAAGACCTGAGCCCAATGATCTGACCTATGGGAAACCTGCTCCGTATCATCCTCGCCATCCTCCTGCCACCGGTCGGCGTGTTCTTCACCGTAGGCCTCGGCGGTCAATTCTGGCTCAACATCCTGCTGACGATCCTGGGCTACATTCCCGGCATCGTCCACGCGGTCTGGATCATCGCGCGCCGGAACCCATCGCCCTATCGCTGAAGCCCTCATTCATCCTGGTGCTGGAGCGCACACCGCAGGATGAGTCACCCGAACAGAGTTCAGGTCCGGCCGTTTCTCTCATGCAGGCCGCGAGATCCTCGCGCCGCGACGAGAGCAGACCTTCATGACGATCTTCGATCCCATCTCCGGCTGTCAGATCACGATCAATCTTTCAGAAAAGCCATACCGGCCAATTATCAGACAGGAAGGCCCTACCGGAGGAGAGCAGCGGTTTCGTGCAGGCCAGGCATCGGGAGAAGGATCGAAGTCTCCTGATTTGTCTCAGAGCCACTCCCGCAAACGCTTCAAAGCATAAGCTGTTGAAAGGACTTCCCGCCTAAGGTCTGTGGGGATTCACATGAGGTTGGGCTTATGATTCAAGCTCTTGATGGATCGCTATGTCTTGACGGACGC
>NZ_JAFBID010000139.1 GCF_016811235.1 Microvirga arabica | reverse complement strand
TCCTCTCGGATCGGCGCAAGGACACCGCCGCCTACGCTTCTCTTCCCCTCTCAACAATGTCAAAGAGCAAAATTCCCGCTAGAGACAAAACAGAGCTTCCGCAGAACAGACCTCGGTCCCGACTGAATGTCAGGCCCACCAGCCCAGCCTCTGTGGAAGTTCCTGCCGACAGCCACCAAAGTGGCCGCCGTCGATGGGCGGTATATAGGCCGAACCCTTTTGGCCTGTCAACGGCCTTGTGAAAGTTTTTTGACGGTCCGCGAAAGCCGCCGTCCGGAGGCCTGCCGCACAGGTTTTTGCATGCCTTGCCTCACTGCGGACACAGAAAGGCAGGAAGCAGAGCCGCAGCGGGCCTCCCCTCTTATAGAGTTGGTGTCCTGCGCAAGCTTATCTATTGACCTGTGCGGTTGCCGTCTCTTGTGCTAGATGGCCTTCTGGTGTCTGTGACAGCAACCCACACGCATCGACACTCGACAGGGACCATGAGCCATCTCCCCCCCGATGACAGCCATGCCGGAGGCGCCCATAGGAGCGCGTCACACCTGTCGTCCGGGATCGATCTCGGGCATGAGCCTCCTCTGAACAGCAGCGGCAGCAATGCACCAGAGATCGACAAGTGGGAGGTCAACCTGCGCTGGCTCGGTGCCAGTGTTCTGACCGGTGTCACGGGGGCCGCCCTGATCGGGGCCTCCATCTATATCACCTTCGAAGGTGCGGCGATCTCGGCATTGCCTCCGGAGCGCGCAGCCCTCAGTGGTCGCACCTCTTCACCCAAGGATGAGGAGCGGGCGACGAACGTGGCCCGCAAGGCCGACCGGCTGAACATGACCGAGACAACGGTCTCCGCGCGCCAGAGCTTCAAGGCCCCGATGACGATCCGCAACGGTGAGCGCGAGGCGATCAAGGTACGCCAGTTCGTGCGCGTCGCCACGAACCTGTCGCTCACCGCCGGCACCTACGCGGCCGACATCCCGCCTTTCAATCCCCTGCGCCTGTTCGCGGAGGAGACGGAGGGACGGGTCGAACCGGCCCCCGAAGTTGCCGATGCCGACGTTTCGGTTCTCAGGCGAGATCTTGCACCGGTGGCTATCGAGGCAAGCGCCCCATCGCTGACCGACAATGATGTTGTCGCGATCCTTGAGGAGGAGCGCCGGGTCTTCAACGAGGCCGGTCGCCGAACCACAGTGTCGATCCCGGCCCAGCAGATGCTATCGAGAACATTGCGGCCGCCGGAGGCTCTCGGCGATGCCCTCGGCTATGCACGCGTGGTCGATGCCCCCTTCAGCACGATCGAGGTTCGGGTCGTGCCGGAGAATGTGACCGATCTTGCGAAGATCGAGCAGAAGGCCATGCCTCCTCTCATCGAGGAGCGCGACGTGGTTCTCCGCAAGGGCGAGACCCTCGAGACGGCTCTGCGCAGCTACGGGGGAACCCCGGAGCAGATTGCCGCCATCACCTCCGCCCTCTCGGCCCGGATCAAGGTAGAGGGCATGACCGAGGGCCAGAGGCTGCGGATTCTGATCGCCCCGGGTCCCCGCCTGGGAGACCCCCGGCAGATCGTACGCGTGATCGCCTTCGGCGAGCGGGGCATCGAGGGGATTGCAGCCACCAACGATCGCGGCGTCTTCGTGTCCGTGACTCCTCCCGAGGATCCGGCGACCCGCCAGGTCGCGGACGCATCCGAGGAGGAAGGTGAGGAGGATGCCCGCGGCGGCGTGCGCCTTTACGAGAGCCTCTACGAGACGGCCCTCAAGAACGATCTTCCGCGGGAGACCGTGGACGAACTCGTGCGTATCTTCGGCTATGACGTCGACTTCCAGCGCCGGGTTTCGCAGGGCGACGCCTTCGAGGTCTTCTTCGGCTCGGACGACGAGAGCGGAACCCCGGAGGTTCTCTACGCCTCCCTGACGGTGGGCGGGGAGCAGCGCCGCGTCTACCGCTACCAGGGTGACGACGGCACCGTGGACTTCTTCGACGAGGCAGGCCGCTCCCTCAAGAAGTTCCTCATTCGCAAACCCATCGCCGACGGCATCCTGCGCTCGGGCTTCGGCTCGCGCTATCATCCGATCCTGGGCTATTCGCGCCCGCATACCGGCGTCGACTGGGCCCACAGGGTCGGCACGCCCATCATTGCCGCAGGCAACGGCACGGTGATCAAGGCGGAATGGGATTCGGGCTATGGCCGCCGCGTCGAGCTCCAGCACACCAACGGCTATGTGACGGCCTATTCCCACATGTCCAGCTTTGCCAAGGGCATCACGCCCGGCAAGCGGGTGCAGCAGGGCCAGGTCATCGGCTATGTGGGCAATTCCGGCCTCTCGACAGGCCCGCACCTCCATTATGAAGTGATCATCAACGGCAGCTTCGTCGACCCGCTGAAGATCCGCCTGCCCCGCGGGCGTGAGCTCGAAGGCCGCGGGCTGGTGGAGTTCAAGCGTCAGCGCGAACAGGTCGACGAGTTGATGTCCCACAGCGTGGCCGCCGTCAGCCTCTCCCAGCGCGCCGAACTCCGATAAACCCGAATGCTTGACCTGTTCGCGATCGTCCTGCCGGTCTTCGGCCTGATCGGCATCGGCTATATCGCGCGCCAGACGGGCTTCGTCTCCGAGCGGGTTGGCGAAGGGCTGTCCGAGTTCGTCTTCACCCTCTCCCTCCCCTGCCTGATCTTCCGCACCCTCGTCCGGGCCGAGATCCCGGACGTCCAGCCCTGGGGCTACTGGATCTCGTATTTTGCCGGCGTGGCCGTGGTCTGGTTTCTGGCCACCGCCCTTGGCCGCCACTTCTTCGGCATCAAAGGCGTCTCCGGGGTCGTGGCCGGGTTCTCGGCCGGCCAGGCAAATACCGTGTTCGTCGGCATCCCGATGATCCTCAAGGCCTATGGCGACGAGGGCGCCGTGCCGCTCTTCCTTCTGATCGCCGTGCATCTTCCCGTCACCATGACGCTTGCGACGATCCTGGCCGAGGGACGGCAGGCCTCGCCCCTTCTCATCCTGCGCCGTCTCCTGACCCATCCGATCGTGGTCGCTATCCTGGCGGGATCCGCCTTCCGCCCGATCGCTTCCTATGTGCCGGCGCCGGCCTGGCAGGTGATGGACCTGCTCGCGAGCGCGGCCGTGCCCTGCGCCCTGATCTCGATGGGGATCGCGCTTCGCCGCTATGGCCTGCAGATGGGCTGGAAGCTGCCCACGCTGATCTCCTTCCTGAAGCTCGTGGTACATCCTCTGGTGGTGCTGCTCCTCGCCACGCAGGTCTTCCAGATGCCGCCGGTCTGGGCGGGCGTGGCGGTGCTCTTCGCCTCCTGCCCGTCCGGCATCAACGCCTATCTGTTCGCGGAGCGCTACGGAGAGGGCGTGGCCCTGGCCTCGAGCGCCGTGACGCTCTCGACCTTCCTGGCCCTGGGGAGCACCCTGGTCTGGCTCTACGTGCTGGGGGTTGGCTGAGGCCTCAAAAACCCAGGCGCTGCCGGATATCCCGGGGCGAGGCCCCTGCCTCCCGCAACTCGGCCAGGGATTGCGACTGGCGGCTTTTGGCCAGCTTGTCGCCCTCGGGGTCGCGCACGAGCCCGTGGTGATGGTAGAGCGGCGTCGGAAGCCCGAGCAGTGTCTGCAGCAGGACATGGAGATCGGTGGCGGCCTCGAGATCCTGGCCGCGGACCACATGGGTAACGCCCTGGAGCGCATCGTCCACGACCACGGAGAGGTGATAGCTCGTCGGCGTATCCTTGCGCACGATCACCGCATCGCCCCAACGCCAGGGATCTGCAACCACTCTCTCCTCGCGGCCGTTGTGGTCGAACCTGGAGTAGCCGTGGGATCCTGGCAGCTGCCTCTTCAGAGCCGCCCCATCGAGCCGCCAGGCATGAGGTTCGCCGGAGGCGATGCGCCGTTCGATGTCACCGACCGGCAGGTGTCGGCAGGTTCCTGGATAAAGCGGGGCGCCATCCGGATCGCGGGGCCAGGACTTGCCGGTCTCCGCCTCACGGAAGGCAACCGCCTCGGCAATTTCCTTACGGGAGCAGAAACACGGATAGACAACTCCCCTCCCCTTCAAGATGCGGAAGGCGGCGCGGCAATCGTCGAAATGCTCCGACTGCCGCCGCACCGGCTCTTCCCATTGGAGCCCAAGCCAGGCGAGATCCTCGTAGATCGCGGCTTCGAACTCGGGACGGCAGCGTGTGGTATCGATATCCTCGATGCGCAGAAGCAGGCGGCCGTCGAAGCGCCGGGCGAAATCCGCATTGAGCAGGGCCGAATAGGCATGGCCCAGGTGCAGCCGTCCGTTGGGGCTGGGGGCGAATCGAAAGACGGGCTTCGTCACGGGAGCCTGCGTGGGACAAAAGGAGCGCAAAAGGAATGGCCACCCTCCTCGAAACGGACGCGGTTCTCAAGAGGGGCCTGGCGGCGCTGGCAAAGGCCGACCCGGTCATGGCGCGGCTTGCCGACGAGGGGATCGTGCCGCAGCTGCGCAAGCGCCCGCCCGGTTTCGAGGGGCTCGCCTGGATCGTGGTGGGCCAGCAGGTTTCCACCGCGAGCGCCACGGCGATCTGGGGCCGCCTGCGGGCCATTCTCGAACCCGCGACCCCGGAGGCCTTTCTGCGCTTGTCCGACGAGAGCCTGCGGACAACAGGCCTCTCGGCCGGAAAAGTCCGAACTCTCCGTGCCGTGGCGACGGAGATCGTCGAAGGGCGGCTGCCGCTCCACGAACTCCATAGCCATCCGGCCGACGAGGCCCACAGCCTCCTCACGCGGGTGAAGGGGATCGGCCCCTGGACCGCCGACGTCTACCTGCTCTTCTGCCTCGGGTACCCGGATGCGTTTCCGAGCGGAGACCTGGCCGTGCAGGAGGCGGCCCGCCTTGCCTATGGCCTAGAGCAGAGGCCCGATGCCAAAGCGCTTAACGTCCTGGCCGAACGCTGGAGGCCCTGGCGTGGCGTCGCCGCCAAGGTGCTCTGGGCCTATTACCGGGCGGCTAAGGCCCGGGAGGGAGCGCCGACCTGACGCGCCTAAGCTCTGGCGGCAGCCAGCGCAGCATGGGCTCCGGCGCGCAGCATGGACATGTCGCTGCCGATGGAGACCATATGGAAGCCCTTGGCGGAGAGTTCCGCCGCCCGAGCGCCCGACACCGCATAGATGGCCGCGATCTTGCCGGCGGCTTTCACCCGGGCGAGGGCATGATCCAGGGCTCTGTCCACCTCGGCGCTGGTCGGGTCGACCCCTTTCCCGCCAGACAGCGCGATCGACAGGTCGGAGGGGCCGATGAAGACCCCGTCGATTCCCGGCACAGCCAGGATGTCGTCGATGATGGCAAGCGCCTCCCGGGTCTCCACCATGGCGAAGGAAACGGCAAGGTCGTTTGCGGTCCGGAGATACGCGCCCGGCTCGAGCCCCGTAAGCGCAAGCGCCCCATAGGCGCCCCAGCTGCGCTCGCCCACGGGCGGAAACTTGGTGAAGGCAGCGAGCCGCCGGGCATCCTCCACCGTGTTGATCATGGGCGCGATGATGCCCGAGGCGCCCGCATCGAGATAGCGGGACGCGGTGGCGAAATCCCCGACGGGGATGCGGACGATGGCCGGCTTCCCCGCCGCCGCGACCAGCGGAATGGCCTGGAGGGAGGCGGAAAAATCGATCGAGCCGTGCTGCGTGTCCAGCACCACGGCGTCGAAATCCTCGCGGGCCAGGGTCGCGGCGATGGATGGATCCGGCAGGCCGCACCAGGCCGTCAGAAGGGGCGTGCCGCCTTTCAGGCGCTCGGGGAAGGAGGGTTGGGTCGGCATGGCGCCCTTTCGGCTGGTTCTTAGCGGTCTTGAGGTGGAGCGGAGCGGGCGGAGAGGGCCGTTACCGGCCCGCCTTGACCTCTTCGATCGCCCGTCCGGTCAGCTCGTTGAGCTTGGCCTGAAGGTCGGAATCGCCCATCGACTTGCCGGCGCCGTCGAGATCCTGGCTCACCTTGCGCAGGACATCGGCGTCGCCCGCTTCCTCGAAATCGGCCAGAACGACGCTCCTGGCATAGGCATCCGCCTCATCACCGGTCTTGCCGAGGCGCTCGGCGACCCAGAGCCCGAAAAGCTTGTTACGGCGGGCGGTCGCCTTGAAGCGCAGATCCTCGTCATGGGCGAACTGCGTCTCGAAGGCGTTCCTGCGGTCGTCGAAAGAGGTCATTCGGTCACTCTCCTGAGGTTGGGCCTTCATGCGATATATGGGCGCACTCGCGGCGGCGCCAGACGCTCCCCATCTTTATGATCGGCGCCTTAGGCTCGCTGCCCGCCTTCAACTCTCCTCCGCGTTGTGCTTGCCCGAGGGATCGGATAGGTTGCCCCAAGCGGAGCGCCGGTGAAAAGCCGCGCTTAACGTCAAAGCATCGGACCCAAAAGTGGACTTGCACTTTTGGGGTCGGATCCGATGCTTTCTTCTTGAATGAGAGCATCGTGTGACCGGAAAACCGAATCCACTTTTCCGCACGATGCTCTGGCCGCGGATCTACAAAATGAACACCCCCAGGAGCCACGGCAAATGGATTTTCTCAAACCACGGTACACGCCTATGAATCGTCGCCGTCGCATCTATGAGGGCAAGGCGAAGGTCCTCTATGAGGGCCCGGAACCCGGTACGCTCATCCAGCACTTCAAGGATGACGCGACCGCTTTCAACGTCACCGCGAATGCCAAGAAGCATGAGGTGATCGACGGCAAGGGCGTGCTCAACAACCGGATCTCGGAATACCTGTTCCAGCATCTGAACGACATCGGCATCCCGACCCACTTCATCCGCCGTCTCAACATGCGCGAGCAGCTGATTCGCGAGGTGGAGATCATTCCGCTGCAGGTGGTCGTGCGCAACGTCGCGGCAGGATCCCTCGCCACGCGGCTGGGCATCGAGGAGGGCACGCAGCTTCCCCGCTCGATCATCGAATTCTATTACAAGAACGATGCTCTCGGCGACCCGCTGGTCTCGGAGGAGCACATCACCGCCTTCGGCTGGGCCTCCCCCCAGGAGATCGACGACATCATGGCGCTGGCCATCCGGGTCAACGACTTCCTGTCGGGCCTCTTCCTCGGCGTCGGCATCCGCCTCGTCGACTTCAAGCTGGAGACCGGGCGCCTCTGGGAAGGCGAGATGATGCGCATCGTCGTGGCCGACGAGATCTCCCCTGATTCCTGCCGCCTCTGGGACATCAAGTCCAAGGACAAGCTCGACAAGGACCGGTTCCGCCGGGACATGGGCGGGCTGGTCGAGGCCTATACGGAGGTTGCCCGCCGGCTCGGCATCCTGTCCGAGAACGACAACCCGGTCACGGGCGGCCCGCGCCTCGTGCAGGGATGAGCCTTCTGCCTGCTCAGTAATGCGAAGCCCGGCCGTCGTGCCGGGCTTTTTGTTGCCCGGTTGTGAAACGCCTGATCCTCACGCTCTCCCATAGGGAGGATCGCCGCCGCGTTTGAGCACAAGGATTCGCTCCCTCCCCTTGTGGGGTGGCGGTGGTGGGCTTTGTCGTGGCTTGTCTCGGGCACTCAAGGGAAGCGCGGGAGGCAAGGCGGCTTCGCTGCACTCCGGTGGA
>NZ_JAFBID010000138.1 GCF_016811235.1 Microvirga arabica | reverse complement strand
CGATTTCCGCCCGCGCGGCGCGCGCGAGGTGCGCCAGGCTGGCCACGCCTTCCTGGAGATGAAGCGGCGCATCGAGCGCAACATGGAACAGCGCACGACGATGCTCAACGGCGTGAGTCACGACCTGCGCACGATCCTGACGCGCTTCAAGCTGTCGCTCGTCTTCCTCGAACAGACACCCGAAGTCGAAGATCTCAAGCGCGACGTGGACGAGATGAGCCGCATGCTCGAAGGCTATCTCGCCTTCGCCCGCGGCGAAGGCGGCGATGCGGGCGAGCAGGCGGTGGAGACGGATCTGCGGCAGTTGCTCGAAGAGGTGCAGTCGGACGCCGAGCGGCAAGGCCACGTGACGGAACTCGAGATCGTCGGGGATCCGATGATCACGGTGCGCCCCGATGCGTTCCGCCGCCTGCTGTTCAATCTGGTCGGCAACGCGGCGCGGCATGGCGACCAGATTGAAATCACGGCCAATCACGAAACACGCTGGCTGGTGCTGCATGTGGATGACGACGGGCCGGGAATTCCATCGGAGATGCGGGAAGAGGTCTTCAAGCCCTTCGTGCGCCTTGACGAGGCGCGCAATCAGGATGAGGGCGGCTCAGGTCTGGGCCTCGCCATCGCCCGCGACGTCGCCCGCTCCCATGGCGGCGACATCGTGCTCGGCGACAGCCCGCTCGGAGGCTTGCGCGCAACGGTGCGCCTGCCAGCCTGATCAGTAAAGCCTTCCACCCACCGGCACGTCCCGATCAGGGCGGACCAGCATGACGTCACCGTTGGCATCGGGCACACCGAGCGTCAGCACCTCCGAAAGGAACGGCCCGATCTGACGCGGCGGGAAATTCACCACCGCGAGCACGAGCGTTCCCACGAGATCCTCCGGCGTGTGGTTGACCGTGATCTGCGCCGACGAGCGCTTCGTGCCGATTTCTGGGCCGAAGTCGATCGTGAGCTTGAAGGCGGGTTTGCGCGCCTGCGGAAACGGATCCACGGCAAGAATTCGCCCGACACGAATGTCGACCTTCAGAAAATCGTCGAAGGTGATCTGCGACGGGATCGAATGCGCCTGATCCATGTGCCCCTCTGCGTCTTGTCAGATCGCCGCTGCTGGGTTCTCCGCATCGCCATTGTCATCCGTGGCCCGATGCCTCTCAGAGCGGGACGAGCGGCGCCCCTGCATGAAGGCGCGGCCGACCGCGCGCAGCGGAGCGCTCAAGCGGCGGAGATCCTCAGCCCCCTCGACGATACGCTCGCCGCGGCGCAATTCGCGGTCGAGGCGTGCCATCGTCCTGGCCTGGGCGGGATCGTCATCCTCAAGCCACGTGCGCATGGTGTTGGCATAGACCAGCACCGCGCCCTGGAGCTTCAAGGTGCCGAGCGGCCCCTCCGTGGTGATGCCGGCTGCCGCCAGCATGAAGCGCTGGGAGTTGAGCGCCACCTGGTTGAGCGCTGCGAGCGATACGGGGTCGTATTGCAGGTCCTGCGAGATCCGGCGCAGCGCCTCCTTGTAGGGCTGCATCGCATCGAAGCGACGCATCAGCACATCGAAGATACGCTCACGGGCAGGCTCGCCGGCGAGGTCGTCCGTGGTGCCTTCCAGCACCTGCTTGTCGATCATGCGGGAAAGACCGCCGAGCACCGCACCCTTCGAGGGGAAGAGATCGCGGAACTCCGCGAGCGAGACATTAGCAGCCTTCGCAATGTCGGTGATCTCGATCTCATGCCAGGAGCGCCGGGCGGCGAGATCCATAAGGGCTTCGATGATGGCCTTGCGCTTGTCCATCGGAGCTGTGGAAGCCTGTGCCGTCACGATCAACCTCCTGAAAATATGCCGTTGAGGCTAATCTAGGGATGCAGCGCCGCAATCCCAAGGCTCAGAGGTTCAACCGGCGAGTTCCTCTGCGCGCCGCTTCGCCGCGGCCACGGCTTCGCGCATGAGCGCCCTCATCCCGTTCGGGTCACGCATGAGCACTTCGAGCGCCGCCGCCGTGGTGCCGCCGGGCGAGGTGACGTTCTGGCGCAGCGTCGCAGGCGGCAGATCGCTCTGGAACAGAAGCTCCCCTGCCCCGGTCACCGTAGCCCGCGCAAGGCGCTCGGCGAGTTCCCTTGGGAGCCCGGCCACGGTGCCTGCCTCGGCGAGACATTCCACGAGATGAAACACATAGGCCGGCCCCGAACCCGATACCGCCGTGACGGCATCGATCAGGTCTTCCGTCGGCAACCATTCGACAATGCCGTTGCTGCTCAAGAGCGCATCCGCCATGAGGCGCTGCTCTTCGCTCACCTGCTCGTTGGCGGCCGCACCCGTGGCGCCCCGCCCGATGCTGGCAGGCAGGTTCGGCATGGCGCGCACGATCGAGCGCGAAGCGGGAAGCCTGGAGCGCAGGTCATCGATGGTCTTGCCGGCAAGGATGGAGATGATAAGGGTCTGAGACCCGAGGCAGGCGTTCAACGAAGACGCCGCCTCGTCCAGCATCTGCGGCTTGATGGCGAGTACGAGCACATCGGGCGCGGCGGGGTTCGCGGGGTTGAGAGCAATCCCCCGCTCCTGACAAAACCAGGTCATCTCCTCGGACGGGCGCGGGTCGAGAACCGTAACGCCCTCAGGCTTCATGCCGACTTTGAGCCACCCCTCCAGCATGGAGCCGCCCATTTTGCCGGCGCCAACCAGGATAAGAGACGAAGGGAGACGGGGAGCGTTCGGAGACATAAGCTGACCTGACGCAAGAGATGCGGAATACCGCTATCTATCCCTGCCGATCAGGCTCTGTCGAGGCAGGTTCAGGCCTCGCCTTCGGTTTCAAACAGGACGCTGTCGAGAGCTTCGCGGGCCGACTTGCCGGCCCAGATCACGAACTGGAAAGCCTGGAAGTAGCGCTCGCAGGCTTCCACCGCGACCCGCAGCATGGTTTCGCACTGCCCGTCCGTCGGATCGGCACCGCCCGCGAGCAGCAGAGCGTGGCGGAACATCACCACGTTTTCGGTGCTCCAAAGATCGAAATGCCCGACCCAGAGCTGTTCGTTGACGGCGGAGATGAGTTGGACAACCTCCTGCCGACGCCGGTCCGGCACCTTCAGGTCGAAGGCACAGGCCATGTGCAGGGCCTCCACGTCCTCGATCCAGGTGAAGGCGACGTCGTAATCGGCCCAGCGACCGGCGACGGAGACAGACATCTCGTCTGCCTCGGCGCGATCGAAGATCCAATGCCGCAGGGCAGCCAGACGCTCGACCACGTCGAGAGGGTGCTCCGCGCGGTCGATTTCAAGATGAATCTGCGACATGTCGATCCGATCAACTCAATCGCCCGAACATGGTAAACACATTCGGGCAATACCATTGCGTCAATCCGGGCAAACTTCGGAGGAAGACCTCGGAATACCTTCGGTATTCGGAGCTCCTGCCGCAGCAACCTCGAATCAGCTCATAAACGACAGTCTTAGATTTCGGCCCCTGTCACAATGCGCCGGGTTCACCTGTCCACAACAGGAGCCCCGCGCCGGATGCAGGCCGGCTTTTCACCCCTTTCAGGGTGTTGCAGCGCTCGTGCGGTCGGAAGACGCGAGCTTCGCCTCGAGTTCCTTTACCCGTGCGTCGAGCCGCTCGTTCTCCTCACGGGCCGCGATCACCATCTCGCGCAGGACCTCGACCTCTTCGCGGGTGGCGACGTCCATGTCCTTGATCAACCGCTCGAATTGGCTGCGGACCACGCTCTCGACCTCGCGCCGGACGCCCTGGGCCGCGCCGGCGGCATCGGTGGCAAAGCGGGCGAGTTCATCGAAGATCCGGTTGGACGATTGGGTCATGGGTCAATCCACAGCGCTCATGGGGCTCATCGGCCCTGGAACGCCACACATGGGCGCATTCGCCCTAAACTGCAACAGGGTTGACGATCCTCGCCCGAAGGGTCCAATGGCAGCCCGTTCCATCAAGGCCCGCCCATGCCGCTCTCCTTTCCACTCATCGACCCGATCGCCTTCTCCATCGGCCCCCTGGCGATCCGCTGGTACGCGCTCGCCTATGTGGCGGGCCTCCTGGGCGGCTGGTTCTATGCCAAGCGCCTGGCGGCAAGGGCGGATCTCTGGGGCAACTTGCGGCAGCCCAAGCCCATCGATGTGGACGATCTCATCGTGTGGGTGGCGCTCGGCGTCGTGCTGGGCGGGCGGGTCGGCTACGTGCTGTTCTACAACCTGGGCTCCTACCTCTCCCAGCCCCTGGAGATTTTCGCGGTCTGGCGCGGCGGCATGTCCTTCCACGGTGGCTTCCTGGGCGCCGTGCTCGCCATCGTGCTGTTTGCCCGCTCGCGCGGGCTGAACCCGCTCGCCATACTCGACATGGCCGCCGTGGTGACGCCCATCGGGCTGTTCTTCGGCCGCATCGCCAACTTCATCAACGGCGAGCTGTGGGGACGGCCGGCACCCGACTTTCCCTATGCGGTGGTCTTTCCCCATGCAGGCCCCGTCCCGCGCCACCCGAGCCAGCTCTACGAGGCTTTCGGCGAAGGCCTGATCCTGTTCATCGTCATGGCCTTCGCGGCGCGGCGCTTCGGGTTTCGCAGGCCGGGTCTACTCGGGGGCATCTTCGTGCTGGGCTATGCCCTGGCGCGCATCGCAGCCGAGTTCTTCCGTGAGCCCGACGCGCAGCTCGGCTTCCTCTTCGGCTCCTCGGTGGAAGCATTGGGCGGCGGCATCACCATGGGTATGCTGCTTTCGATCCCCATGGCGCTCGTGGGTGTCGGCGCCATCGTGATGGCGGCCCGGGGCCTCACGCGGCCCCGCCGCGCGGTCGAGGCGGCGTGAGGCCGCTGAAGGAAACATTGCGCGAGACGATTGCCCTGGAGGGGCCGATCTCGGTCGAGCGCTACATGGGTCTCTGCCTCAGGCACTACTACGCCACCCGCGACCCGCTGGGCGCCGCCGGCGACTTCACCACGGCACCGGAGATCAGCCAGATGTTCGGCGAGCTGATCGGCCTCTGGATGCTGGAGGTCTGGAACGGCATGGGACGCCCTGCCCCGTGCCGCCTTGTGGAACTCGGACCGGGGCGCGGCACCCTGATGGCGGATCTCCTGCGGGCAACCCGCCTCCTGCCCGGCTTCAAAGCGGCTGCCACCGTTCACCTCGTCGAGACGAGCCCCTCCTTGAAGCAGCGCCAGCAGGCCGCCCTTGCTGCTTCAGGCTTACCGGTTCAATGGCATGACCGGATTGAGGATGTGCCGTCAGGCCCAACCCTGCTCGTCACCAACGAGTTCTTCGATGCGCTCCCGGTTCGCCAGTTCGCTGCCACCGACCGGGGCTGGTGCGAGCGGCTGGTAGGCCTTGACGGTGAGGACCTGATCTTCGGCCTGCGCCCAGAGCCGGAACCCGCACTCGGCAAGCCGCTGCGGCTGGGCGACATCCTTGAGTGGCCCGCCGTCTCGATCGACATTGTGGGCACCCTCGCCGGCCGGCTCGCCCATGACGGAGGAGCCGGCCTGATCCTGGATTACGGCTATTGGGGCCCGGCCTTCGGCGACACCTTGCAGGCGCTAAAAAACCACCAGCCTGTCGATCCTCTGCAGGAGCCGGGCGAGGCGGATCTGACCACCCATGTGGACTTCCATCGCCTCGCGCAGGCTGCCGCAGCGCAGGGATCGCGGGTCCACGGCATCGTCACCCAGGGCGACTTCCTTCAGGCGCTAGGGATCGAAACTCGCGCCAATGCCCTGAAGGCTCACGCCACGCCGGCCCAAGCCGCCGACATCGACCGCGCCCTCGCACGCCTGACCGAGCGCGGACCGACCGGCATGGGAGAGCTGTTTAAGGTTTTGGCCGTTACAGATGAAGCCATCCAGGCAGTGCCCGGATTGCCCGCCCTGCCCTTCTCTTCGTAAGATCGCCCCATGTTCATCCAAGCCCCCGCCCTTTCATCCCAACCCGGTATTCGCCACGCCTTCTTCACGCGGGAGGGTGGCGTCTCGGAGGGGATCTATGCCTCGCTCAACGGCGGCGTCGGCTCTTCCGACGATCCCGAAAAGGTGCGGGAGAACCGCCGGCGCATGGCCGAGGCGCTCAGCGTCGTGCCCGAGGCCCTCATCAGCGTCTATCAGGTCCACTCACCCGACGCGGTGATCGTGGAAGGCCCCTGGTGCGGTGAGCGCCCCAAGGCCGATGCCATGGTGACCTCCGTGCCGGGCCTCGCACTTGGCATCACGACGGCGGATTGCGGGCCGGTTCTGTTCGCCGATGCTCAAGCCCGTGTGATCGGAGCGGCCCATGCGGGTTGGCGCGGGGCCGTGACAGGGGTTCTCGAAACCACTGTCGAGACCATGGAGCGTCTCGGTGCTAGGCGCAAAAACATCGTCGCGGTGCTCGGGCCCACGATCAGCCAGAAAGCCTATGAGGTCGGCCCAGACTTCATCGAGCGCTTCAGCAAGGAAGCGCCCGGCCATGAACGCTTCCTCAAGGAGGCGCGGAGGCCGGGCCATGCCATGTTCGATCTTCCCGGCTTCATCGGGGCCCGCCTGGAAGCCGCAGGAATCGGCACGTTCACGGATCTCGGGCTTTGCACCTATTCCGGTGAAAATCGGTTCTTCAGCTACCGTCGCACCACTCACTGCCAGGAGCCGGATTACGGCCGCTTGATCTCGGCCATCGCGCTCACTCCCTGATGCCGGCGACGTCCGGCGTCTCCCAGGCGAGATGCTGGCCGCCATCGACGGCGATCATCTGGCCCGTGACGCTGCGGGCCTCAGCGAGGTAGAGCACGGCATCGGCGATCTCGTCCGGAGTTCCGCCATGGCCCAGCAGCACGGCGCTGCTCTGCTTTGAGAAGTCCTCATCCCCCTGGCGCACATTCGACAGGGTCGGCCCGGGTCCGATGGCATTCACCCGGATCCGAGGCGCCAAGGCCTGGGCCATGGTCTGGGTTGCCGTGAAGAGAGCGGCCTTGGTGAGCGTGTAAGAGAAGAACTGCGGCGTCAGCTTCCAGACCCGCTGGTCGACGATGTTGACGATGGAGCCCCGGCCGTCGGCGGGCAGTTGATGCGCGAAATCCCGAGCGAGGAAGGCCGGCGCCCGAAGATTGACGGCAAAGTGCCGGTCCCAGCGCTCCTGCGACAAGGTCTCGACCTCGTCGGGTTCGAACTCGGAGGCATTGTTCACGAGGAGATTCAGAGGACCAAGCGCCTGCACGGCTTCCGGCACCAGGCGACCCACGGCTTCTCCGTCAGCGAGGTCGGCCTGAACGACAGCCGCCTTTCCACCGGCTTCCCTGATCCGGGATGCCATGCGTTCCGCTTCGTCCGTGGAGCGGCGGCAATGGATCGCCACCGCAAAGCCCTCTGCTGCGAGGCGCTCAACGATTCGTCGTCCGATGCGCTGGGCTCCCCCTGTCACGAGAGCTGCATTTTTCATTTCAACCTCTTGAATTGTAAGCTTGTAGCGTCAGCTATCCGCCTTCGCCAAGAAAATGACATTTTTTCGCTGCCGCGTCGAACCAACGGCCAAGCTGTGCGTTGTAGGTCCAGCGATGTCGCAAGGGGTTCAACTGCGTATTGCCGCCACAATCCTGCCACAGCACTTCTTGGCCGCTGTGGTTGTGAGGTCACAGCCCTCGCGAGGTTGTCGCTCTATAAATGGGGAGTGCCCGGCTTGAACCGACGATAAGTGGGTCGGGCTGGCATGACATCGATTAGGAAAGAGAAACCATGAAGAAGATTCTTCTCGCCAGCGTCGCCCTCTTCGGCTTCGCCGGGGCTGCTGCCGCTGCTGACCTGCCGGTCCGCTCGGCTCCTCCGGCTCCGATCATTGCTGCTGCTCCGATCTTCACCTGGACCGGCTTCTACGTCGGTGTGAACGCCGGCTACGGCTGGTCGAACGACGACTTCGACTCGGTTGAC
>NZ_JAFBID010000137.1 GCF_016811235.1 Microvirga arabica | reverse complement strand
GTCTTGGCGTCTGTAGTGCCATTCGTTGAGGAGCACGGCGCCCCAAGCCATGCAGCAGACGATCCCCGGCAGGATGATGGTGGCAAACCAGAACTCAAAGCTCATGACCCCTGCCTCATCAGCCGGTGTGGGGGTGCTGCGGGAATGCAGGAGCCTCTGGAGGCCATCAGACGTCAGTCTTGGGCGCAGGGGAGGTGTTGAGCAGGTCCTGCACGAGAACAAGGAGGGCGCGCTCATCGGGTGAGCTCAGGGACCAGGGATCCTGGGTCAGATCGAGGCCTCGACTTGCCACCAGAACCCTGGCCTTGGCGATCAGCACCGCCATCGAGGTAGCCGGCTCGCTGAGTATGGCATCGGCCGCCTCGACCACGGCCTGCCGATGCGCCGCATTCTCCTGATACGCTCGCGTCAAGCCAATCTCCTCAGCCGCCAGCCAGATCTCATGATGATGGCGATGAAGAGCGGTTACGATCGCTTGCACGCGGGACCACAGAGATGGTGAGGCTTTCGCGGCCTCGTACAAGGCCGGGATGTCACGGACGGTGTAGTAGAAGCCGACCTCGTTCTCGTGGCACAGATCGAACGTGGCGTCAGCCCGGGTGGTCACAAGAACACCCGGCAGAGGTGGCTTCTTCTGGGACCAGGCCTCTTCGAGCTCATTCAGGCGAGTGGCGGAAACGACTAGATCGGCCAGCACAGCCTCGAAGGTGGTCTCAAGCTGTGTCAGAGCAGGGCTCTCCGATGCAGCCCAGCGTGAGGCATGCGTCTGCTCGTCACGATCCATGTCACTCATGGCGTGGCATTCCTTGATGATATTTTGTACGACGTTGGGCAACATGAGAGACGCCTGACCACAAGTCAAGCGTTTTGTATAAGGTTGTACAAAATGTCTATGTCTCCCGCTCAGTGTCGGGCAGCTCGAGGCTTATTGAACTGGTCCCAGGCTAAGCTCGCGGAACTCGCCGGCGTAGCACGTGCAACTCTTGCGGACTTTGAAGGAGGTAAGCGCATTCCGATCGCTAACAACCTTGCTGCCATTCGAGAGGCGTTTGAGGCCGCCGGCATTATCTTCATTGCTGAGAACGGGGAGGGGCCGGGTGTCCGGCTCAAGAAGCAGAAGCCAGATGATGGCACACGCTCGCAGCACCTCACCTCCGAGAACGACACCTGAAACCCGCTACCGTACCGGCCAGAGGCATCTTCCCCGGTACTGAGGGCCAGCAACACGGCGGGTGATATTGACAGCAGGGAAGGGAGCATGTCTCACCACAGCCCAATAGCTGGTCTGCTCACCAAATGCTGACGTGCCATGACTGATCCGCACCCTTACCCGACCGACCGTGAAATGCCCGATGAGGCACTGGCGCTCAAATACCTCGGCTACAGCATCAGGCTGCAGCCGACACCGCTAGAGTGGATGGCGATGATCACCCAGCCCAACCAGCGGTGCGGCATTGTCCTGGCACCTGATCGCGAGGCGGCTCTGAGCAAGGCGCGGGACTGGATCGCTGTTCAATCCAAGTCACAGGGCTAGCTCAGCCTCTCCCGAGCGACCATGCCATGCCCTCCGGACTACTGTTCAGAGGAGGAGTGGCTGACCTCTGTTGCTCGTCAGGACGATATCAGGCCTCAGAGCTGCGACGTCCCACGGTCAGGCGCAGAGAGCCGTCAGCCCCGGCGACCTTCGGTTGATTGAGGTTGAGATTGCCGAGTTTCCAGGATTGCAGCACCACAGACGTGTCACCAATCGATTTCGGCTTCACGCCACCCTCGGTCGCACGCTCGATCGTCAGTGCCTTGCCGCTCCAGGCGAGCAGGAGACGGTCATCCGGCCCAAAGCCTGACTGATCCCATAGAGCGCGCGGCAGGCGGATGGAGGTGTAGTACCGGTCCGAGCGCTTGGCATCTGCAATCGACTTCACCACGATTGCAGCGGATGTGATCGGGCCCGCTTCCGCCCTGGACTGTCGCTTGCCTCGGATCCGCTGTAGCGACTCCTGCCCTTCCGGCTCTGATAGTGACGCGGGCTCTGCATCATCGTCGAGTTGCGTCTGCCTGGGGCTGGCCTGAGTCTCCGCTGCGGGTGGTTGGTCCATCGGGGGGAGCGGCAGATGCTGAATTGTCTGGATTGCATGAGCAATCTGCCGAAGACCACTTGAGAGACCCTCAGTCGATTGGAGGAGGGCAGGGGCTAAGCCTGCAATTGCTTCGATCTGCTGGCCACTGAGCGCCACCAGCTTGCCCACCTGATCAGCCATAGATTCCACCGCCGCACGCAAACCTTTCAGGTCCGCTGCCATTCCCGACAGGGCTTGCTCGACCTCAGGTGACAGGGCGGGCGCGGGGTTGGGTTGCTGCAGGTCCCTCGACGGAGACGGTTGTGGTGGCGCAGCCTCCTTGGGGCGGAAGACCTTTGCGGCCAAAGCCTCGGGCTTGCCGAGATGCCGCGCGAGGATGTCGGCTGTTTCCCGTCTGCGTCCATCCTCTGGCTTGCCGTCGCGCCGCGGTCGGGCGAGACAGGCCGGGCACAGGTCATAGGAGCGGTCCCGGCCCAGCAGCCAGCCCCGGTCGTCGAAGTAGCTTTTGACGGTCTCGTTGCTGGTCGGCTTAGAGGCTTCATAGGTGTCTGTACTGACGCAGTCCGAGCAGCGGACAACGAAACGGTACTTGGAGGGTGCGCCACCGCTACGGGTAATCTGCGGCTCGAACTGGCGTGCGATGCCGGGCATCTGGCAAATCCTGATCGTTGAAAAGGTCTTTGAGGCGGGAAGACGCAGTGTCCGCATCTCTCCGCGCTGAGAGGTAAGGTGAAGGGATGGGCAGCGGATTAGCACCGAACCAGCAATGTGCCAACCACTTCAGAGCAGTTAGCAGTTAAGGAGGGAGGTGGGAGGCCATGGTGTCGGTGCTGCGATCTTCAACCTTGCACGCTTGATGTCGACAGCTGCCGGAGGAGATTGAAATGACCGAGACATTCCAGGGCAGGAGCATTGTCGGCCGCAGCGATGCCGAGAGTGTCGCCATCCAAGTCCTGAACTTCATAGTCGCGGATGTTGATCGGATCATCCAGTTTCGGAACGTCACGGGCTTGCAGCCTGAGACGATCCGGACGTCGGCGACATCATCGCATTTCCTTCTCGGCGTCCTCGAGTATGTGGCAAAGGACGATGAACTTCTGAAAGCCTTTAATCAGGAGCTGAAGCTCCGGCCAGCCGCGATCCTGACGGCTATCGCGCATCTGTCGCCAGAACCCGAGATGAAGCCGCCCGATGAGGATAAGAAGGCCGACGCAACCCCTCAACTGCCGAGGCGCAACCTGTTTCATTGAATAAAAAGCTATCCCCACCCGCGTTGCCAGTTGATGAGGAGGCCTCCCGTTCCCGAAAGCCAGGATTGGAGTGCCAGCTTCCGCTCGGGTAATGCTCAGACCCAGTGACAGTTTCGGCGTACTTCAAGAAAATGCCTTTGCTTGCGGCCGAACCTCCCTGTTGTAGAAACGCTTGAAGGTCAAAGTATCGGCGGACAGGCGTCCTTGAAGGGTTCGCATAGCGCCACAGCTATTGTGTCACCGAGGCCGTGTGAGTTCTTAAAGCCTGAAGGGTTGCAGTTCCAAGCTTGCCCGTAACGGGAAGACCTTTGGCTCGCTCAAAGGCTTCAACGGCTTTGCGGGTAGAGGGGCCTAATGCCCCATCAGCTTTCAGTTTTCCATACCCAAAGTCGACGAGCGCTTCCTGTGCCGTGCGGATCTCCTGCTTGGAAAGACGAATAGCGGACGTCGTGCTGACCTCAGGACTTTCCAACATGGTTACAGGCTTATCTGACGGTCCGGTTAATTGAAGGCGGGTTTGCTCAATCGCCTGACTGACGCTCGTCCGGAGGGAATCCAGCTGCTGAAGTTCTTCGGTTGCCGCTTCGATCCGCGCCAGCATAGTGTTCAGATCTTGACCGGCCAGGATCTTTTGATCATTTGCTTTCGCCAGCTGATCGCGCTCTGCGGTGACAGTCTCAATCTGCTGCCGAAGCTGCTGATTCTCACGTTGGAGCGTATGCTCCTCAAGTCCTGTAGATAGGACGGAGTATACGAATAGAGTCCAGCCGATCGCCGTCGCCGCCAGGAGGCCTTTACCTGTTGCGCCGAGTTGCAGCCTGACTTGG
This sequence comes from Microvirga arabica, assembly GCF_016811235.1. Classification (GTDB taxonomy): domain Bacteria; phylum Pseudomonadota; class Alphaproteobacteria; order Rhizobiales; family Beijerinckiaceae; genus Microvirga; species Microvirga arabica. The sequence goes on along the minus strand of NZ_JAFBID010000137.1, from coordinate 4,103 downwards.
TGATTCACATAGCTTATGAACTTACTCGCGGAACGTTAGCTGAATGTCTGGGAGCGTCGGGTGCTCACATCAGCTCCGCATTGGGTCGAGCTTGTGGCGCAATTAGACCCATGCGAATTCCTTGGGTTCGCATGGTTAATCAATTGTCACTTCGAGCAAGCAGTGACCGTTGGCAGACTGCTTGCTGGAGGATGCTCTGCAGCGGCTTGTATCGCGATGCGCTGTTCTGTGAGGCCGATGATCCCATGGGACAGTCAGCTAGGGTCATGACATCCTGACGGCAGTTGGGTGGATCCACATGGCACGTCGTCTCGATGCGAGAGCTCCTCCACACAGAGAAGCGCCCCCGCTGAGGAGGGGGCCTTCCTCAGCGAGGGCGCTGTAGTGCCTGAGCGCACCACCTCGGGCTGATACGCAACGTGCCCGGCGAGTGTGATTTGCAACTGCCAAGGTTAATATTCAGTTCCTAGGACCGATGGTAAGCGGTCCAACCAGGTTTCACTGAGGGGCCATCCTCAATCAATCGGCGTATGGAACCTCCTCCGGCGGCTCGACAGGGCCAGAATAGACGCTCCGGTGAGGCACCCGGCCGGACCAAGGTTCAGCGGTTTCCATCGCATCTGTAGGGCCACAAACGCGCTCCCGCCTGACAAGCTCTTCTCCGAAGCTGTTGATGCGCCGTCTGATAACGGTTCGGCACCTCTCACTCTCAATGCCACGGGACGGATCTGCGTAGAGGTTACGCTCATAGGTGCGCTCGGTCCCGCCATAGCGGTCATACTGATACTCGCTGTAGGAAACCTCAGTGCCCGTCACGCACCCACCGAGCAAAGTTGCCACAGTGATCAAGGTGGCAGCGGGACCGACTCGTTTGGACCAGCTCAACATCGGAGCCTCCCTGTGTACGCTGGCGACACCGACAGGTATCGTGCAGCACTCACAGGGAGTGTCGGGTGGGAGCCTTGAACCGTATCTGAACGGCTCAGCTATCATCACAGGTTAGGGAGATGAGCCTGTGGATGGAGATGATCACCTTAAGAACCGCTATGAGGATATCGCCGCGTCAGCGCTCTTCACGTCGGTTCCACCTCCTGCCGCGGCCCTCACGGCTTCCCAATTGGCGAGCCGATCCACCCGTTCGTTTTCCGGGTGGCCCGCGTGACCCTTCACCCACTTCCAGGTGATCTGTCGACCGACTATCAGGGCATCCATCTGCATCCATAAATCCTGATTCATGACCGGCTTGCCGTCAGCCTTGCGCCATCCTTTGGCCTTCCACCCCCGGAGCCACTCGGTTGCTCCCTTGATTACGTACTGGCTGTCACTGTGGATCACGATGGGCAGATCCTGAGACACAGCCTCCAGCGCCTTAATGGCTGCTGTCATTTCCATCTTGTTATTAGTCGTGGATTGATCTCGGCCAACGATAATCTGCTCGTCACCTGCGATGGTGATCACTGCAGCGTAGCCGCCAGGTCCGGGATTTCCCAGGCATGCGCCGTCCGTGAAGATAGTAACTTGGTTGGTCATAGGAGTTTCTCAATCGGTTCGTTAGAGTATGGATTGTCTCAGTGAGCAAACTGGAAGGGCATAGAGCAGGGGAGGGTTTAAGATCCTCTGACCAGATCCCAGCAATCCACAGATAGGCCCTCTCCAAATGGCAATGCCAGCGCAGGAGAGACCGCAAAGGGCTTCTGCAGGGCGGGTGTAGAGTGTCTGCTTTCGGCAGGATCTATCAATGACACACCGGCCCGGGCTACTTGAGTTGCTTGATCCGAGTACTCGTCATTGGCAACTCGAACATGGCGCCACCTCCTACCCTATCGGCCAGAATCTCTATGTCGTTCCATAGTGCAAGGATCCGCTCAGCCTGCTTCGTCAGAGGGGATTTGTTTAGGCCTGCTGACAGAAAGAAACCAATGAGGCGGGAGCTGCGAAAGGCGTTGTACTCGGACTTGTTTCGCGTGATGCGGCGGTCCGCCGAGATCACCACCCATCGACCTTCTCGGCTCAATGTCGTGATCCACTCGACATCCTTAACGCCGGGGCCGAAACGTTTGCGGAGGTGGACGATCTCATGCTGCGGGGCAAAGAGCGCATCAAGGGCTCGCGCCAGCGCAGGGGGCAGATTTTCGTCGATGAGAACTTTCACGCGGCGAGCAGGTATTCTTCAAACTTCACCGCGTCGCGGACCACCGCCGCGGGCACTTCGAAGAGATGAGCCACGCGATCAATCGATCCTTCAGCTTTCACGGCGTCCGAAAGGACAACAGTGGGAACGCCGTACTCGCTCGCGATCGGCTGCCCAAAGGCGCGTTGGGGATCTATGACAACCGTCTCTTTTCCGTGAAATGGGCGCCAGCGGGCAACGACATTATCCTCAATGTCGAGATCTTTGAATGTCCGCTCAATAGCGACTTTGAAGACGTACTGCCCCTTCTTCAGGTCGAGCAGCTCGGACTCTCCCGTGGAGAGCAGACTGTCGAGGAAGATCGTGCGACCGTCGGTCTTGAAGCGGCGGGTCGAGAAGGGCCGCTCGTCCTTGACGTAGTCCTGAGCGTAGTCGAGGCAGTGCCGGATCGTTTTGAGTCCAAGACCAGCCTCCAGAAAGGCGTTCACGAAACGAAGCTCAATTAGGTCGCGGAACCCAATCTCGAGGTGGTCCTCGAAAGAGGGAAGCTCCGGAGTCCAGAGCGGGGGCATCCTGCCGCCCTTGTAGGTATAGCCTCCCAGCCAGCGATTGATATTGCGAGGAGCAATTTTGAGCAGCCGTGCGGCCTCCGGGACGGTGTAATAACCAACCCCGAGCGGGACGCTCTGAACGAAGTTGCTCGCGCGCTTTAGCATGACAGTCTACGAAGTAGCGCAGAGCTGTGCGAAGCGCCAGAGGGACGTTGGCGCATGATCAGTTCGGGTGTCGTTGGTGGATGGTGGTAGGGTGCGCTAAGCTGATCGGAGCCGCTGCCCTTATTTTTCCATTCGGAGCAGTTCGATCCTGCAGATGTCTATACGAGATAACATTTCGCATAATTAGTGTTTTGACAAGAAGTCGGCAGCTCCTTTGAACGTTGGGTGACGGGTCTCAAGTAGATATTGGGGCAGCAGAGCAACGCCATCAAAGCATGGGTGCGATCAGCGGGCACATTGTCCAATCCTTGCTTTGGCATGGTCTGGGATGCGGCTGGGTGGAGAACCCGCTGTTCGTGTCAAGCTGAACTGCTTGCTGGATCGCAACCCCTTGCAAATCCCGGATCTTGCCACCATCTAGGGTTTAGCTCGGTCGCGCTCTTGCGCTCAACCGAGTACGGCTACTGGACCGGGGATGACGCCGGATGAATGCGTATCCCTTAGCCACTGTGGCCGTGGCTTTATTGGCATCCCTCAAAGCTGTGTTAGGCCTATGACCGCAACTTATATCGCGGAGCCGTCTGCGCGTTACCAGACGCGATTTGTTGATGCTCGTGCACGGCAGTGCCGGTTCATCGTATCCAATGCGGCTGCCGACGAGGTGATTTGCTGCGGCGCGCCGACCTCAGAGACGTCGAGCTGGTGCTCTTGGCACCGGCACGTGGTGTTTGTACCATCCAGGCAGGACCGAGAGCGGCGGCAGGCGGCCTGACGAGTAACAAGGGGAAGCCGAAGTACACTCTCCCTCTTATCCGGATACCTGTTACTATATCTCGTTTGTGGCGCTGCCAGTTAGGCAGACCTCGAAGCCTCCTCCAAAATCCCGGTATATTAGAACCGGCTGCATGAGGCTCTGTGGACGCGTGAAAAAACTCCCTTGCATTCGCTAAGGGATCGCTTATGTGTCCCCTCCCCGCGCCACCGCGACAGCAGGTGGCGCGTTTTCCCAGACACGGTGACCATCAGTTCCTGAGCCATAGCCCGGGAGCGATGTTGCGCCTTCAGACACATGCAGTTCGAAGTCTGCTAGACTCGGACGCAGGTTCTGAGGGCAAAGCTCCTTGTGCCTGGCGAAGCCCAAGAGCAATGAAGATTCGAAGTGCATTCGAAGTGGTCATCTGCTCCTCTGGCGGTTCTTGTCCGGCATGGGCTGCGGGTTTATGGCCTGGCAGCAAGGTCAACGCGGAAATGATCTC
>NZ_JAFBID010000136.1 GCF_016811235.1 Microvirga arabica | reverse complement strand
AGAGCCGCTCAAGACAGAAGAGCCGCTTACGCCAGAGACTGAACCTGTCGAACAGCAGGATCCTGAACTCAGCTCAGCTCCAGAATTTCGGAAGGCGTCCCAAGCAAAAGAGCACTCGAGGGCGGGCCTGCGTCGGACGGAGACCGAGGCTCAAGTCCGTCACACCGGCTCCGCGGCCATTGTGGTGAAGTCGATACCCGACGCCAAGCGTTCGGACCGGTTCTACACCTCCATCCGCCTGCCGCGGGATCTGTGGGACCAGGCTGGCTTCGGCCCAGATGACCGTCTCCTGCTGGACTGGAGCGGCAAGACCCTGACCATTGAGCGTGTAGCTGAGGGGGGCGTAAAGCCAAAGGCAGTCGGGAGCACCTCTGTGGTCCTCCAGTCCTGGAAGCTCGGCAACCTCAACTTCGCTCAGCCCAAGATCGCCGGCGCAGACGGCTCGCTTCGACTGACTGCGGGACGTCGCAGCCCTAAGACCTGATCGTCGCAACGAGCACAGACATCGTGTATTCCTCTCTGGCATCGTCGTCCGGACGTCTGGTCCTGAGCTAGTCCTGTGACTTGGTCTGAACTGCGATCCAGTCCCGCGCCTTGATCAGTGCCGCCGCGCGATCTGCCGCCAGGACAGTGCCAGGCCGCTGATTGGGTCGGGTGACAACCGCCATCCACTCCAGTGGTGTCGGCTGTAGCCTGATGGTGTAGCCGAGATATTCGAGCGCGAGTGTCTCGTCAGGCCGTTGAGGTTCGACTGAGTTCGGGTGCGGATCAGTCATGGCACGTCAGCATTCGGTGATCGGACTGTGGCGACTCACGTCATGTGCATTCCCCTTCCAAACCCCAGTGTCGAGCAGTTCCGCCCTGCCTCCGTATCGTCCGCTCCGAGTTCACCGCGGTATGTGCTGGTGGATCGTGGATCCCCTCCCCTTTTCCATCGTGCCAAGGTTCCATCAGACTCATCACAGGGCACCTCCTCGCCTTCCTGTAGGCCGAACTGCGGGAGTACTGAATTCAGAGTTGCGCCGAGCTTCATCGCGGACGCGATTGTCAGTGCGTGGCGGTCGCTGGCCTCGTGCTCGTGCGCAAGCTACCAGGATACGATGTATAAGCGTCCACTATCCGCTGCGCGACACGCGACTTCCGTTGATACAACCAAACGTGCAAAGATGTCGGTCATGCAAGAGCCAGACCCCAGACGACGGACGAACCTGCTCAAGATCGGAATGCGGCAGTGCCGCTATATAGTCTCCGACGATCCCCGTCGCGCCGTCTGCTGTGGAGCCCCGACACCGGAAGGGTCGAGCTGGTGCGACTGGCACCGCAGGCTCGTGTATGTACCGGCGCAACCCGTCAGAATTCGGCGTGATGCCCTGACGTCGTAAGGGCGCAGTTCACAACGAGGCCTCCGGAACGAAAACCTAGCAGCCGATCTCGTTTTTGAGCCTCTCGACTTCCGAGCGTGAACTACAGACGTTCTCGCAAGGGATGCCATCATTGTCGCCATCGGCGCGTCGGTAGCCGCCGCACCACATCTGAACAGCTTCCCGGCATGTGCTGGCTGCCTTGCAGGATCTGACCTGGGCGACCTGGAAAGGTCGCAGGTTCTTCAGGCTGTCGATCGGAGGCGACGAGCCAGGTTGATCGAAGGCAAATGCGGATCCGAGTTGGCTTCCTGCCAACACCAGCCCAACGACAAGTGATTTCAGCATTGAGATCTCCCCCTACCCTCTTGGCGCCCGCCAACCGGCGGCCTTAGCTTCGTCCTCAGAGCAGAACCAGCGCTCGCCCTTGGCTTCATCGATGGTCGTGCGGGCATAGTGGCGGCTACTCGGCAGATGGTAGATCCGCTCCGAGCCGGAGATGTTGCCGGTAGAGTCCGCGCTGGTGGTGGAAATTCGCTGACGCGCCGGGTGTTGGGATGAGGTGGTCATTGGGAGGACCGGCTATGGTGGAGTTGCTCGACTGCACCCCAGCTGAAGGAACCCCAATGACCAACGACAGACTACCACTGGCCGAGCTGATGGCGAAGGCCGATGACGGTGACTTTCTGCGCAGTGTCGCGGAAAGCGTGCTCCAGATCCTGATGGAAGCCGATGTCGAGGGCGTGATCGGAGCCGCCCGCTACGAGCGCAGCGGCGAGCGAGCCACCTACCGCAATGGCTATCGCGAGCGGGCGCTCGACACGCGCCTGGGCACCCTGAATCTCAAGATCCCCAAGCTGCGCACCGGAGCCTATTTCCCCGGCTTCCTCGAGCCGCGGCGCACGGCCGAGAAGGCGCTCGTGGCGGTGATCCAGGAAGCCTGGATTGCCGGGGTGAGCACCCGCCGGGTTGATGATCTGGTTCAGGCCATGGGCCTGAGCGGCATCTCGAAGTCCTCCGTGTCCAAGCTCTGCAAGGACATCGACGAGCGGGTGAGCAGCTTCCTGCAGCGCCCGCTCACCGGAGAGTGGCCGTATCTGTGGCTCGATGCCACGTATCTCAAAGTGCGGGAAGGCGGCCGCGTCGTCTCGGTGGCCGTCATAGTGGCTGTTGCGGTCACCACCGACGGCCGGCGCGAGATCGTCGGGCTGCACATCGGTCCGAGCGAGGCGGAGATCTTCTGGACCGACTTCCTGCGCGATCTGGTCAAACGCGGGCTCACGGGCGTGAAGCTGGTGATCTCGGATGCGCATGAGAGCCTCAAGGCCGCGATCCGGCGGGTGCTGGGCGCCACCTGGCAGAGGTGTCGGGTGCATTGGACCCGGAACGCGCTCGCCTACGTGCCCAAGGCGCACCAGACCATGGTGGCGGCCGGGCTGCGCCAAGCCTTCCAGCAGCCCGATCAGGCGGCGGCTCGGGCCAGCCTCTCGCATTTTGCCGACCAGCTCCACAACCGCTGGCCCAAGCTCAAGGTCTTTGTCGATGACAGCCTGGACGACGTGCTGGCCTATATGAGCTTCCCGGCCCAGCACCGGACGAAGCTGCATAGCACGAACCCGCTGGAGCGCCTGAACAAGGAGATCAAACGGCGGGCTGACGTGGTGGGCATCTTCCCGAACGAGGACAGCATCAGGCGCCTGATCGGGGCGGTATTGCTGGAGGCCAATGACGACTGGCAGCTCCAGCACCGTTACATGCAGATCGAAGGAATGGCCGAACTCGCAACACCCATGATCAACCCGCAGGCTCTGGCAATCACCCCACAGGCGAGCTGACCAATGGCCAACTCAAACCGCACCCGAATTTACACTCATTGACGGACGTGACCATGTTGGCCCTTGATGGCGCATTTGCGGTCCGACCCTGTTGAGGCCTCGTTGGGCAGCCTTTCGCCACGACGCCAGTCCCACGGCTTGACGAAGGTGCCCGCCCACAGACCGCGCTTGGCGCGCTGGGCTTCCTTCTCCTCGTCAGAATAGCGGCCATCGGAGTACTGGATGTACTCAACCGCCCAGCCCTGCCGGATCAGCTCACTACCAATGTCCCGGCCATCGGCCTCGCAAGTAGCAACGATGCGGCCATAACGATCCCGGTCCTGCTCTTTGCAGCTCACCCGCCCGCTACGGCCGATGATCGACGCGAGCGCATCGGCTGCTTTTGAGCCGCAGAGATACCGAGCTCCAGATGCGTCATTGCAGGTCTGCTGGCTTTCCGGGCCGTCAACGCCATACAGGCGGATGCGGGTTTTCTCGCCTCGGATCGCAATGGTGTCCACGTCGACAACATCGGCTTGGCCCGAGAGGGACTGAGCCACCACCGGCGATGTCAACGTGATTAGGGCAAGAGCGAGTACAGCAGAACGCAAGCTTATTTCTCCGTATGGCGTCTTTGAATTGTTATGAGTGGATCGCCTGATCTTCTGATTATTCGCACCGTACCAGCACACTGATCTGCTTGGCCTGGTCAGCGAGGTCGGCCGGGGCCATTGCCTGACCCGCCATGCCCTGCTCAACGACGACCTGATTGCTCTCCAGGAAGCTGGCTGCCAATGATCCCTTGATGGCGAAGTTGACGTTCTGAGGAATGTCCCCATTCGTTGCGACCATCACATTGAGCGCATTGAGTTTGGCCGAGACGACACCCACGACATTGCCGTTCTGATCGAAGAGCGGGCCACCCGAGTTCCCCGGTTGCACCGGGGCGGAGACCTGAAGGTATCGGCTGTCGTCCTTGAGCCCGGAGAGGGCCGTGACATTGCCGAGGGTGAAGTTGCCTGAACTGGACAGAAGCGTAGTCAGTGGGAAACCGAATGCGGCTACTCCTTCGCCGAGCCGGATGCCCAATCGCATACCTGCTACCTTGCCGGGCCTCAAAGCCGTTCTGAGGAGAGCAAGGTCGTTGGTAGTGTCTTTGGCCAGAACCCTCCCGGCGACCACGTCACCATTTTCAACTTTCACATTGATGGATGAGCAGCGATCCACAACATGGGCATTCGTCAGCACATGCCCCTCCCGGGACACGAAGAAGCCGGTACCGGAGGATGGACCCTTTTCGTCAGCTTCCGGCTTCGGAGTTGGCCTGGGAGATTGGGGCTCTTCGGGGCGAGCGACCGCCACCGTCTCTTGAGGCGGGGTCATCGTCGGGGCCTCGGTGAAGGGAGCCCCCGTCATGGTTGCCCAGAAGGACCCGGAGATGAGGGTTGCCACCCGCTCCATGTGAAGGCGGGTTTCGCTACCCTTCCAGAACAGGAAGAAGCCCAGCACCCCACGCCCATCCGCATGGAACCGGATATAGGCATCAAGCCCATTGGCCGTTGACATCGAGACGACAAAGAAGTCCGGCTTCAGGATCTTGTAGTGAACCCTGCCGCCCTCGGACAGAACTTTGTCGAGGACGCTCTGGTAGTTTGCGACGAGGGTCGTGCCTCCGAAGTAGGAATAGGCCAAGGATGCCCTGCCCCGGGGGTCCGACCAGGCAATGCCGTTCTCGTCTCTCTTGGCAACCAGTCCGAGGCCGAGCGGCACCCAGATCGGATGGCCCCGGGTCGGGTGCGGAATGGCGCGCAGGTTCCACGTCTGCAAAAGGGGCATCGCGCTGCTGAGCACCTGTCCGAACAGGTCTGCATCAACGGACCCATTCGGGAGCCGTCCGTAGTCCCGCTGGTAGTTCGCAATGGCCTCGAAAAGCCGATTGCTGAAGTTCACGTTCGGAACGGCCGGCCAGTAGCCGTTGGCCGTCAGCAGGACCTGAAGCTTGATCCGTTCGTCAACGGTCAACTGGGAGAAGCTCTGCTCGGCTTGCTGGTATCCAGGAGGGCGGCGTTGAGCAACCGCTGGTTCCGCCATGGTAAAGAAGGCGATCACCAGAAGAACCCAACGCATCACAAAACATCCTCGTACTGCAAAACTTGCCACCAGATTGCCATATTTCGGCTCCGCGGCGCTATAGCTTTAGTGGCACAGTCGTTTGTTACCTCGTGGTCACAGCCCGACCTGAAGACTCCTGGTTAATCTGGGTTCTGCGGCAGTTGAAATTGTCGTCACCGAGGATGCGGCACCATCTCTACCGCTACTTTGTTTCGAGATCTGCGTTCTGCGTAATTTAGTCCGCAGCCGATTATCAATCGGGTTGCACTCATTGAAGTGAAGCATCGAGAACCTAAGAAGACTGTATTCGCCTGCTAGAGAGGTGCCTCGATGAGCAAGGACAACCCGCTGAGGCCGCGCTCACGCCGGAGCCCTAAGCGGATTTTCAGCGAGGCTGAGTTGCAGCGCTATGGGCTACGCCGGATCCCTACCTCCAGGCGGGACACCCCTCCAGGACAGAGGGACGGAGACAGGATTGACCTCAAGAGGTGCGCTTTGCTGGTATGGAATGGGCCAGCGATGCTCCTGTCTAGACTCGCTCGCCTCATGAGGCCACTGTGAGACTGCCCAAGCCCTTTCCTGCCCTTGTTTTGCTGGTGCTTCTCGTTGTCTCGGACGCAGCAGCGGCAGCTTGCCCCCAGCATTTCTTCGGCGGTATCGTTCCTGCACTCGCCAATCCGAAGCTCACGCCCAAGACCCGGCAGATCTGTTACACGGAGTTTGCGTTGCTCCACTCCGGGCTGACCCGCACGCCCCTTTGGGTGGCCGAGCACCTCACCCCCAGGCGAGCAAGCGGCGCTCGTGCCCTGAATCGGGTCAACAACTTCCACGCCGATCCCAACCTTCCGCCCGACGAGAGAGCGGAATTGTCCGACTACGTCCGCAGTGGCTTTGATCGCGGCCACATGGCACCAGCGGGAGACATGACCACCCCCCAGGGAATGGATGAGTCCTTCTCCTTGGCCAACATGGTGCCGCAGAACTCCGACAACAATCGCAATCTATGGGAGAGCATAGAACGCGCTGTGCGCGATTACTCAGAGCGGCAGGAAATCTACGTAGTGACCGGCCCTCTTTTTCAAGGCGATAACCTTCAGGCTCTCAAGGGACGTGTGCTGGTACCAACCCACATTGCAAAAGCCGTCTTTGACCCAAGACTGAATGCTGGAGCGGCTTATCTCACGCCCAACCAGGAGGGTGACGAGTACAGGATTATCTCAATTGCTGAGTTGCAGCAGTTGTCGGGCATTGACCCGTTCCCTCAGCTGTCACCAGACATCAAGCAAAACATCCTGAACCTACCTGCTCCCCAACTTCGGCGGCCGAAAGGACCCGGAAGAAACACCCGTAGACCTCCCCCTCAAGCAGATATTCAAGAACAGCTCCCTGCCCCATCACAGGATGGGTTCATTGGAAGCATCCTTGAGGCTATTGATCAATTTGGACGTCGCCCATGAAGAAGAAGTTTCAGCCGTTTTCAGACGACAGCGCCTCGCTCTGTCTAGGCGAGTTCACTATTGAGAACGGCACATCCAAAGTCGCTCTTTATGGCTCGCTTGACGTAATGCGAGATAAGAACGGCCTCAAGCAAGCGAAGGCACTAAAGGCGGTTGTCGATGCAATCGTGAAAGCCCTGGAACATGATAAGGCACTGCCTGATGAAATCGGCCCTGCGGAGACGCCGCAGCAGGTCAAGAACCCGTTCGCATAGGCTAATCAAACCGGCATGGGAGATGAGCTCCAATTTGGAAGGACACCAGTGAACTGAACGTCCCCGAGTTTACTCTTTCCCTACCCGCTTCGCAGGAGATAGCCGCGTCGCCGCTTGCGCTGGAGCCAGGTTTCAAGGGCTTCCATTGCACGTGACTGGCTTTCGTAGAGCTCGATCCTTCTCTGCCCCGGCCGGCCAATTCGACCCTACTCGCGGATCAAAGTGGCATCACCGAACAGGCTGGGTTCTATCGACAGGACATAGTAGCGAGCCATGTTGCAGGTGGGGTCACACCTGTCGAGCACCAGGTACTGGATCGTGTCTGTGGGCATGCCTCCATGTTGGCCAAGCGTATGGTCGAGGTCCAATCAAAGTCCTGAATCGACTAGAGACCAACGATTCACGGTGGTGATGCACCCTGCGAGCACATGACGGCACTCTGGTCACCGTTAACCTTTGGTTCACCCTAGAGACACACCACTTGGCTTGCGAGGGAGCAAACCCGGAGCGGAGCCATTATCAGACCACACTCCCGCTCATTTCTCCCTGCCGCAACCGAGTCCCATTGAGGCCCTCCTCTTTCTTAGCATCTGAGAGTTCATCATGCCCCAGAGATATTCGCCCTCCCCTGTCAATTTCTCACGGGTGATCATCCTCGCTCTCGGCTTTGGCACCATCACCGGGTGGGGCATGTATGCACTCGCGAGCCGATCCGCTGCTGAGGTAGAAAGCCAGCTGCGCGGACAGGTGAAACACCTGCACCAGATGCAGATGGATCTCCTGACTGAGCGACAGCGCACCACCACAGCCGTGGGCGATCTAGAGCAACTGCGCTCCCAAGTTTCGAAGTTGCGGCAATAAGCCGACCTTCTGACCCAAGCCAGAGACCTTGCCCAGGCTGAACTTGTGACTGCAGCGACTGGGATGAAGGATCTGATCAATCAGCTGAACACCTCCGGCAGCGACGTTTCCACAACAGGTTCGATCAACACGAGCACGGTTGATGCCCAAAACCTTGTCACCGCCACAGCTCAGAAAGCTCTGACAAAACTCGGCTACGGCTCCCTGAAGGCCGACGGCGTCGTTGGATCCGGAACCCGCAAGGCCATCACAGCGTTCCAGCGCGCCAACAAACTTCATGTGACGGGCGAGCTGGACGCTCCGACCCTGCGTCTTCTGACGCCCGGCAAGTTGGCCAGCCATTAACCGCCACTCTTCGGAGCTTTAAAAGGCTCAGAGGCATGATCTTCCCCTATGACATTCTTCGCCTCCTCATGGCCAGGAGTTCGACGGCGAGGTCGATCTTGCCGGCTTTCACCATGCGGACCATGGCGCGGAAATAGCCGCCCGGGTTCTT
>NZ_JAFBID010000135.1 GCF_016811235.1 Microvirga arabica | reverse complement strand
ACCGGGTTGCCGCAGGTATGGCCGTCGATGCAGAAGAAGGTGTGGCGCGCCATGGCCTCACTCGCTGTTCACAAGAGGTCTTATCGAAGATGAAAGGCGGTGCGTCACCGCACCGCCTCAATTTATCAGGCTGCTGACCTCAGACCCACATCCGGCAGGGTCGGACGGTTCTTGAGCGCCTTGTCCATGACAGCCTCAACATGAGCGCGGTCCGCACCTTCGAGGGGCAGACGCGGCGGACGGGTAAGCGCGGAGCCACGGCCCATGATCTCTTCGCACAGCTTGATGCACTGCACCAGATCCGGACGGGCATCGAGATGCAGGAGCGGCATGAACCATTCGTAAAGCGCCCTCGCCTCCTCGTAGCGACCCGCCTTCGCCAGCCGGAACAGGGTCTCGCCCTCCTGAGGGAAAGCATTCGACATGCCGGAGATCCAACCCTCGGCACCGAGCATCACGCTCTCGACCACCACATCGTCGAGCCCTGCGAACAGGACGAAGCGGTCGCCGACGATGTTCTTGGTGTCGATGAAGCGGCGCGTGTCGCCGGACGAATCCTTGAAGCAGACCACGGTCTCGCAATCAGCAAGCGAGGCCAGGATGTCGGGCGTCACGTCGTTCTTGTAGATCGGCGGGTTGTTGTAGACCATCACCGGCAGGTCGGTGGCCTTGGCAACGCCGCGGAAATGGGCGGCGGTTTCATGCGGCTTGGAGGAATAGACCAGGGCCGGCATGACCATCACGCCGTCGACTCCGACGCGCGCCGCCTCCATGGCGACTTCAGAGGCGAACTGCGTGGTGAACTCGGCAATGCCTGCGATCACCGGCACCCGGCCGCGGGACACGCTCTTGGCGGTCTCCATGACGGCTACCTTTTCCGAGCGGCTCAGGGACGTGTTCTCGCCCACGGTGCCGCAGACGATGAGGCCCGAGACACCATCCCGGATTAGGCCGTCCAGCACCTTGGCCGTCGCATCGAGATCGAGATCAAAGTTCGACTTGAACTGGGTGGTGACTGCGGGAAACACCCCTTCCCAACCGATCTCGCTCGCCATTGTGACCTTGCTCCCGATAGTGGATTGATGTTCCTTATTGTAGATTGTATAAAATCTACGCTGTCAAGCGCACCCTGCCCTCCCGCTCCATGAGTTTTGATGACGAACCGAGCTGCACCATTGCCGAAGCCCGTTCAGAAGACCTTCCAGCACCGGACGATTTCCGCCTCGGTTGCCGGCGAACTGCGCCGGCGCATCGTGGACGGTGAGTTCCAGGCTGGCTTCCAGCTGCGCCAGGAGGCACTGGCCGTGGAATTTGGCGTCAGCCGTATTCCCGTCCGCGAGGCGCTGATGCAGCTTGAAGCCGAGGGGCTCGTCAAGATTCACCCCCACCGGGGCGCCATCGTGTCAGCGCTCTCGCCAGCAGAGGTCGAGGAGCTGTTCGATCTCAGGGCCCTCCTCGAGCCACGCCTCCTCAAGGCATCGGCTCCGCACCTGGCGGCGGCGGATTACCAGCGGCTGAGAGGCATTCTGCAGGAGTACAGCTCGGAGCTTCATGCCATGCAGGTGAGCCGCTGGGGCGAGCTGAACCGGGAATTCCACATGGTGCTGTACCAGCATGCGGGTCAGCCGCGCTCGCTCGCCATCGTGGCGAACCTCCTGTAGGAATGCGACCGGCACACTCGCCTCCAGCTCGCCCTGACCGATGGCCGCGCACGGGCGGAGGCCGAACACGACGAACTGCTACGCCTTTGTGCCGAAGGGCAGATCGAACAGGCCTGCAAGCTGCTGAAAACCCATATCGAAGGCGCCGGGAAGTCGCTCCTGAAATACATTCACGAGCATCAGAAGGATGGCAGGGCAGCGGTCTCGGTTTGATTATGAGCCCTGGAGCGCAGGCTCGGCCTGCTGCTTCATGCGTCTCTTCGCCTGCCGGGTCATCCAGACGGTGAGGACGATGGTTGCCACGAGCCCGACGGTCAGCAGAATCCAGTTCATCACACCCGCGCTTCCTTCAGCAGCGGTGCGTCCAAGCACGCCGATCCACACATTCTGGATCGTCCCAGGCACGATCCCGATAGCCGTTGCCACGAGGAACGATCCGAGGCGAACGCCAGTCACGCCGAAAGCATAGTTCTCGACGGCAAAGGGTGTGACAGGCGTTAGACGGGCCAGCACGATTGTCTTGAACGTCTCCTCGTGAGCAACTGTATCGACGGCCTTCATGGCAGGATGCCGGTCGAGAAACCGTTTGACGCGCTCGCGGGCAAGATAGCGACTGATCAGGAATGAGATCAGAGCGGCCGCCATGCCGCCGAAAAAGCAGATCGCCAGCGCCCACCAGCCATAGGCGACAGCCACGGCAAGCGTCAGCGGCACGCCCGGAACGAGCAGGATCGTGCAGATCACATAGGCGATGCTGACCAGCACGACACCCAACATCCCCAGACCCTGCGCCCAGCGGCTGAACCCCTGCAGCCACTCGTCCATGGGCAGCAGGAACCAGGCAGCAATGAGGGCGACGAAGCCGATGACGGATGCGGCGGCGAGCCCGATGAATTTTCGGTTGGCGGATGCAGGGGGCAAGGGTGAGGCTTCTCAATGGGACGAAGCCAAACGCTTGATCGTCCCTGCCGTTCCGGGTCAGCGGAGATCACGCTTGAGTGAGCCGTTCGCCACCCTCAATCCGAGGGCGAGACATGGCCGTGATCGTCCGGCCCTCTAAATTGCCGCTACCCATGGCTTCTATGACGGCGCGGGTAGCGATACCATCTTGTTTCCAAAGTGGCATGGGGCTCAACAATGACGGCTGATCCTCGCAATCGGCTTCTGGCTATTCTGGCACCTGAGGATCTCGAGTGGCTGGAACTCCAGCTCGAATGCACGCCACTATCGCAGGGCGAGGTGCTCGCCGAAGAAGGAGAGCGTCTCCAGTACACCTACTTTCCCCAATCTGCTGTCGTATCCCTTGTTCAAACGTTGAAAGACGGCAGAGTTGCCGAGATGGCCACGTTCGGCCGCGAAGGTCTAGTGGGCCTC
The DNA here is from genome assembly GCF_016811235.1 of Microvirga arabica. Classification (GTDB taxonomy): domain Bacteria; phylum Pseudomonadota; class Alphaproteobacteria; order Rhizobiales; family Beijerinckiaceae; genus Microvirga; species Microvirga arabica. The sequence goes on along the minus strand of NZ_JAFBID010000135.1, from coordinate 5,395 downwards.
GCGTTCGAGGGTATCCCGCTCCAATCCTTCGGGCGCTACATCGTGCAAATCCCCGGTACAGCGTTGCGCATCGAAACAAGGAACTTGCACAAGGCGGCAGAAGCGCGACCGGCCATCCGGAGCATGATTCTTCACTACACCGAGATCCTCATGTCTCTGACCCTGCGGTCGGCTGCGTGCAATGCAACCCACAGCGTCGAAGCGCGGGCCGGACGTTCGATTATCGCGACCTGCGACCGCATGAGCCGCAAGGACATTCCTCTCACACACGAATTTCTGGCAGAGATGCTCGGCGTCCAGCGCTCGACAGTGAGCACGATCCTGCATGGTTTCCAGACCAGGGGCCTTATCCAGCAAAGCCGTGGAAGCATTACCGTCGTCAATCGGTCCGGTCTGGAGCAGGCAGCTTGTGAGTGCTACGGAGCCCTGCGCGAGCGATACGAAAAGTTGCTACCGGTCGCGGGAAACACCTCCCGCTTGTAGCCCAGATGCGAGCCAAGCACAGGAGGCGAGCGGCAGCGAGACGCCGGCCAGGACCAGAGGTGGAGAGTGGCGACTCCGGTAGGGCTCGAACCTACGACCTGCCGCTTAGAAGGCGGCTGCTCTATCCAGCTGAGCTACGGAGCCGTCCGGTAGCCTGCCTTGACCTTAGTGGGTCCAGGGGCCGACGCGGTTGAACTTGAAATTGTCGGAATAGGAAATCGTCCGCCGCTTGACCTCATGCGGTTCCTCGACCCGGTAAGCGATGCCCTCGCGCTCGGCGTAGGCCATGGCCTCTTCCTTCGAATCGAACCAGAGGCGGATCTGCTGGCGGGTATCCCCCGAGCTGGTCCAGCCCATCAGGGGCTCGATCTCGCGGGGCTTGTCCTGCTCGAAGACGAGAAGCCACTGCTTCGTCCGGGCCATCCCGGACTGAGTTGCAGACTTGGCAGGCTTGTAAATCCGTGCAGGCATCGGTTTTGGACTCTCTCCAAGACTCACGCGGTGATGATGGTCGGGGCGGCAGGATTTGAACCCGCGACCCTCTGCTCCCAAAGCAGATGCGCTACCAGACTGCGCTACACCCCGATATCTTCAACAGCTTGGTTTCTCTATCGATTTGAGAACCCCTGTGCAAGCCCTCCAGTTCCTCGTCTGGTGTTCCTGTGAAACCGCCACACGAGCGGGGTGATGCGCCGGTCTCATGGATAGCTTGCAGGTGAAGCCGACCTGTCGAGTGCGCACCTGGCGGCAAGCCAGAGTAATGTCTCGCTGGCACACTGGAATGTATGTGCATTCCTAACAACGGGAAAGCATTCAATCTTCCTCCATAGGAAAAAGGGCCGCGCCCTGCCATTTGTCGACAGTGTCCGCGACCCTCCCGGCCCGTATTGCCCCTACGGGAGAATCCTCACTAGGACAATGTTTACGCCTGATCAACCTATTTTCGTTTATACGTAAACTTTGGGATAAGATACGGCATCGCATCAAATCATTGTCACATCTGGCTGTTTTCAGATCTGCCGCAATGATGACATGATCATTCAGCAAGGATGCAGGAACCGGCCTTCTTTGCCCCTACGGGCCGGACACTGAGCGTCCAGGCACAGCCATGGACGCTTTCTTTTTAGGATCACCCAAACGCCAGCATGACCGTAATCAGGGCCCCAAGGGCAACGACGCCCCCGGCAAAGCCTGCGACGGTCAAAGCATTGTTGCGGTCTCGGCGGTCCATGGCGCTCTCCCGGTTCGTTCAGGATCTGCCCTGCCAACGCGCATCATGGACGAATGTCCCCGGACAAATGGCTCTACCGGCTGGTCAAAGCAGTCTGGCGCAAATCACCGTATGTCGCTGAGCGAGCATTGCTGGTCTTTGGCCGTCACATCATCGGTGATCACCCAATGGACGATCTTCTCGCTCTCATCGATCTCAAGCACCATCTCGAGAACCGCGTTTTCCGCATAGACCCCGAAGAAGCCGTAGCGGCGCGCTCCCCAGGAGGGGAGGCTGAAACGCTCGATCTCGTGAGTGAGGCCTTGGCATCGCGCCAGGGTCAACTGCAGGTCCTCGACCGAGTATTTCGATTGCAGTGATGGCGCCAGAAGCTCGCGAAAAGCTGCGGCATCCCTCGCATTATAGACGCGCAGGAGGGCCTGGGAGACATTGATCACCGCATGGGGACCGACCTGAGCCAGCGCCATGCCCGTTGGCACAAGGCCGACGAGGATAGCGGCCAGCCTCATGCGCCTGCCGAACACCCCTGCCCGCACCTGCTCAGCGCTTGAAGATGGGGTGTTCCACCCGATCACCCGGCTTGATGCCCAGCCTGGCTGCCGTTCCGGCGTTCAATTCGAGAACAGCCAGCACCGGCTCACCGGACGGGATGGTGCGGGTCGACAGGGGTTCGGTGTTCGCCGCGATGCGGGCAATCGTCCCGTCGGGCCGGATGAACAGCATGTCGAGCGGCAGGTAGGTGTTCTGCATCCACATGGAAACAGGTTCGACGCGACCGAAGTCGAACAGCATGCCCTGGTCCGCTGGCATGGAGCGCCGGTACATCAGTCCCTGCGCCCGATCCGCATCATTGCGGGCGACCTCGACTCGGAAGGACTGCTTTTGTCCGCCCTGGGAGGCAATCGACAGGGCTTCGAGGGCCTGCGCATAGGCGGCGCCGGCCAGGAGGACGACGAAACCCAGTGCCGGGAGAACCGTCCCGAACCGCTTTTGCACGGATCGTTTCATCAATGGGAGTGCGGCAGGGCCATTTCGGCCAGACGAACCTCGGCAGCCATCAGCCCCTTCGAGCCGTCGCCGAACCGCACGAAGACCCGCTCGCCGGGCTTGAGCTCGGCAATACCATAGCGGCGAAGCGTTTCCATATGGACGAAGATGTCCGGCTTGCCTTCGCCTTGGGTGAGGAAGCCGAAGCCGCGCAGGCGGTTGAACCACTTCACGACGGCAGGCTCCAGGCCGCTGGTCGGCACCACCTGAACATGGGTGCGCGGCAGCGGAAGCTCGGATGGGTGCAAGGCCGTCGACTCGTCGAGGGACAGGATGCGGAAAGCCTGCAGGCCCCGGGGACGCTGAACGGCCTCGACGACGATCCTGGCTCCTTCATTGGCAGCCTGATAGCCGTCGCGGCGCAGGCACGTCACATGAAGCAGAACATCCGGCATGCCGTTGTCCGGAACGATGAAGCCGAAGCCCTTGGCCACGTCGAACCACTTGATACGGCCGCTGACCTGGACGAGGTCGAGAGCGCCCTCTTCCGAGCCCTGCTGAGAAACCTCGCGGCGTCCGTGATCCAGGGAAGGATTCTCCTCTCGGAGACTGAAAGAATTGGAGCCGTAATCGCTAGTCATGAAATAACCCAAACTCGAATCATGAACCCGATTCTTAATAAGAGGATAACATCGTCCTGAATCAGGGGAAGCCAGAAACACGCCTCAACAGCCGATGAAATTTTCACCACGTCGCATGTTCTTGAAGTTACGGAACAAATTTTGAGAAGACTTCGCCTATTTCCGCATGGATCACCAGATCGGCGGAGGCATCGAGGGGCGTCGGCTCCCGATTGACGATGACGAGACGTGCTCCGTTCTCCTTGGCAAAGGCGGGAAACGCAGCCGCAGGAAAGACTACCAGCGATGAGCCGGCCACCAGGAAGAGGTCGCAAGCCGCCGTGAGTTTCTGTGCCCGCCGCATGGGTCCTTCCGGCATGGCCTGCCCGAACGAGATCGTTGCCGATTTGAGGATACCCCCCACAGGCGATGCACTCCGGCGGATCTCCGTTCCGCTCGAAATGATATCTTACCCAGTCGAGCTCATGCCGGCGACCGCAGGACAGGCACCGGGCATAGGTGCCGTTGCCATGCAGTTCGATGACCTGATCCCCCTTCAAGCCCGCTTCCTGATGGAGACCATCGATGTTCTGCGTGATGATCGCGGGCATCCGCCCTGAGGCGACCAGCGACGCGAAGCCGATGTGCCCGGCGCTTGGGCGAGCCCCGCGATAGTGGTCGTCCATAGTGAACTTGCGCCGCCAAGCCTCCCGACGCGCCTTCGGACTCTGAAGGAACAGCTCGAACGGGATCGGCTTGTTGCGCATCCATGGAGAATCCGGCGAACGGAAATCGGGAATGCCGCTCTCCGTCGATATTCCGGCCCCGGTGAAGCCCGCCACGATCCGGGCATCTTGAATCATGTCCTGCAATGTGGCGATTGAAGCGATAAGACATTCAGTCATGTCCGTTCATGTAAGACTGGACGATCAGGAAGGAACGCCCCTGCCCATGAGACATTCGGCTGTGAAGGCCAGCCCCCTCCTGTCTCAAGCGATCGCGACTCAACGGTGGGATGCCATCGACGTCGCCCGCGGTGTCGCGATCCTGGCGATGATCGTCTACCATTTCAGCTGGGACCTGAGCTTCCTGCAGCTCATCGAGACCAACATCCTCCAGGTGCCAGCCTGGCGCTGGTTTGCGCGCGGCATCGCGGGATCCTTTCTGATGCTCTCGGGGCTTGGCCTTGTGCTGGCCCACGCAAAGGGCTTCAACGGGCGGGCTTTCCTGAAGCGTCTGATGAAGGTGGGCGGCGCTGCTCTCGCAGTGACTGGGGCCACGTACCTGGCCTTCCCGGACAGCTACATCTTCTTCGGCATCCTTCATTGCATTGCGGTCTCAGGCTTGCTGGCCCTGCCCTTCCTGAGGCTTCACCCGCTCACGATCCTTGCCGCCGCGGCCCTGTGCCTTGCGGCGCCGTCTGTGCTCACTCATCCAGCTCTCGACGCCCCATGGCTCGACTGGCTCGGCCTCGGCTCGACCGATCCGGTCACCAACGATTACGTGCCGATCTTTCCCTGGTTTGGCCTCGTGCTGATCGGCGTTGCCGCAGGCCGGATCCTGTTGGCGCGGCAGAAAACCATGAGCCTAGCCGGCTGGCGCTCCAGAGGCCGGTTCTCAGGTTTGCTGATCTGGGCCGGGCGCAAAAGCCTGCCGATCTACCTGACTCACCAGATCATCCTGCTGGGCATTCTCTACGGCGTGCTGCAGATCGTCGGCCCCAACCGCATGGCCGAGGCGCAGCCCTTCATGATCCAGTGCGAGGCCTCCTGCCTGCAGAATGCGCAGCCCCAGACCTGTCGGGCGCTCTGCTCCTGTACGGTCGAGACGCTCCGCCAAAGCGACCTCTGGCAAAAGGTGCTCAACAACACCACGACGGCCGAGGACCAGACGCGCATTTCACGAGCCGCACAGCAATGCCTGCGCCAGAGCCCACCTTCGTGAGAGGCTTCCCGCACGACGGCTCGCGCCACGGGACGACATTCTGGAAGGTGAGCCTTAGAGCCTGTTTGAGAATGTCGCACGGGGTCGGATTGGGATAGTCTCGAGTCCACATGAGCCGGATGTGGACCAA
>NZ_JAFBID010000134.1 GCF_016811235.1 Microvirga arabica | reverse complement strand
CGAGCTACTCGCGGCCTGAACGCGCTAGCGAGTGGTTGTCCCTTTCTTGTCCCCTCTCCAGGCTTGCGACACAACCCAGGGCATAGGGGCAGAGCTGTGCACGCGTCCTCAAGCCCAACAGGCACTGGGCACCCGCTTCTCAGACGATTGGTGTGCCGTTCCGGCGCCTGTCAGCGAAGTTGCGGTCACCGCTGATGGTGACGAGCTTTGGCGAGATGCAGGCCGCAGGCTCCTTCCGTCAATGCGTTTTAACACGACCAAGACCCTTAACAGACGTTGACCCCACGTTTGGGGTATGTGCGCCTTGAAGGGACTAGCGGCACTCTGTGGCAGGCCCCGCCACTCGATAGCGCTCAACTCCTGACTATCTCTCTGGCACTTGTCCGGGATGCCGAGATCAGAGGGGTCAGCACAAGATATGTTCCCACTGAGACAGTAACAAAGTACGTAGCAAGCACGTGAGCTACCTCTTCGAGCCGGACCCTTGGCTTCTATCACTCGTATCCCCAAGCGGTGGACTGAGCTATATGGTGGTCTCAACAGCATCCAAACTAGGGTCAGCACTAACCTTCAAGGAGCACGAAGCGTGGCTCACTATCTTGGGATCGATGTCGGCACTTCAGCGGCGAAAGTCATCCTTGTGGACGAGTGGCAGGCCGTGGTCGCGGAAGCGGATGTGCCCTTGCAGGTCTCCCGCCCGCAGGACCTCTGGTCGGAGCAAGACCCAGAAGCTTGGTGGAAGGCCGTGCAGGCCGCTCTCGATCAACTCCGCGTGACAACAGGGGCAGCCTTCGCAGATGTGCGCGGCATTGGCCTGTCAGGGCAGATGCATGGGGCGGTGCTGCTCGATGATAGCAACCGGCCGCTGCGCCCTGCAATTCTGTGGAACGACGGTCGCTCCTTCCGCGAGGCGCAGGAACTCGGCGCCCAGCATCCCGAACTCTCACGAGCAATGGGCGTCATTCCGATGCCGGGCTTTACGGCACCAAAGCTGGCCTGGCTTGCACGGCACGAGCCCGAGACGTTCCGCGCCGTCCGCAAGGTTCTTCTGCCGAAGGATTACATCCGCCTCCAGCTCACCGGCGCCATCGTCACGGACATGTCGGACGCAGCTGGCACATGGTGGCTGGATGAAGCTAGGCGCGACTGGTCCGATGCGGCCTTGGCTGCGACAGGCCTGACTCGCGACCATATGGCAAGCCTCGTTGAAGGTTCGCAAGCCTCCGGCACCCTGCGTCCGGAGATAGTCCAGCAATGGGGCATGCGTAGCGATGTTGTGGTCGCCGGCGGTGGAGGCGATGCGGCAACAGGCGCCGTCGGCCTGGGCGCCATCGACGACGGCGCAGCCTTCATCTCGCTCGGTACCTCGGGACAGCTCTTCGTGACCACGCGGGATTTCAGCCCGGCCCCTGAGGCCCTGGTGCATTCCTTCTGCCATGCGGTGCCCAGCCGCTGGTTTCAGATGGCCGCCATGCTGAACGGCGCAAGCTGCCTTGCCTGGGCGGCCAATCTCCTGAAGCGGGATATCGGCGAGCTCTTGAGAGAGACGGAAGCCGTTTATCGCAAGCCGTCCGATGTTCTCTTCCTGCCCTATCTCGCCGGCGAGCGGACGCCGCACAACGATCCCCATGCGCGTGGCGTGTTCTTCGGTCTTTCTCCGAACACGCAGCAGACCGACTTGGCGCAGGCCGTTCTCGAAGGTGTCGCCTACAGCTTCGCCGATGCGAAGCGGGCGCTCGAGCAGGCCGGCACGCCCCTGCCTCAGGCCGGCATCATCGGAGGAGGTTCGAAGAGCCGATTCTGGACGAGGATCTTCGCCAGCGTGTTGAACATTCCCATCACGCGCTATCAGGGCAGCGACAAGGGACCAGCCTTCGGCGCAGCGCGTCTGGCACGTCTGGCCACCACCGGAGAGGCACAGGAGGACGTTTGCACGGCCCCGAGCGTTCTCGAGGCTGTCGAGCCTGACCCGCAGCTGGCAGAACTATATAGCCCGCGCATCGAGTTGTTCCGCAGCCTCTATCGTGCTCTGAAACCAGAATTCGCACGCTCCTGAAACGAAAAGCGCAATATTATTTCATCTTTGATGAGAGCAACTGTTAGTGCAGAAAGAGCTGTACCTGAGCGTCGATGCTCAACTGCTCAAGAAAATTTGTGGACTTCTGTCCGAGGGAGAAAGCGAGGGATTGAAAACCGATTGGCATGAAGCATTTACGGCAGTCATAACACCTGCTCATCCAGCCGCTCGACCAACATCACAGATTGGCTGAATGCGAACAGACTACTGCCGCTTCGATGAAGCACCTTTAGGGGAGCGCCCATGACAGGATCCACCCCGATCCTTGAGATGAAGGACATCTCCAAGACCTTTCCTGGGGTCAAAGCGCTCACGAATGTCACGCTCACCGTCTATCCTGGCGAAATTCATGCGCTGATGGGGGAGAACGGCGCTGGCAAGTCCACACTGATGAAGATTCTGTCCGGTGCCTACCAGGCGGATCCAGGTGGAGAGATTCGCATCAACGGCCAGCACGTCACCATCGATGGACCTCTCGCGGCGCGGCAACACGGTATCTCCATCATCTACCAGGAGCTTTCTCTCGCCCCCAACCTGACGGTGGCGGAGAACATGCTGCTCGGGCGCGAGCACAAATCCGGCCCGATGGTCGACCGCCGCTCCATGGAGAAGGCCTGTCAGGACGTTCTAGGACGCCTCGGCGTGCATTTCAGGGCAACGACGAAGGTCAGCGAACTCTCGATGGCCGAGCGGCAACTCGTGGAGATCGCCCGCGCCCTAATTGCAAATTCCCGCATTCTGGTCATGGACGAGCCCACGACCTCCCTCTCTTCCCGTGAAACAGAGGCGATGTTCGCGCTGGTGCGTCAGCTGAAAGCGGAAGGTCTCGCCATTATCTATATCAGCCATCGCATGGCCGAGATCTATGAGCTCGCTGATCGCGTGTCGGTGCTCCGCGACGGCTCCTATGTCGGCACTCTCGTAGGCGACGAAATCTCTGCCGAGCGTCTCGTCCAGATGATGGTGGGCCGGGATCTCTCATCATTCTATAAGAAGGAGCATGATGCCCATCAGAGCCGCGGACCGGTCATGTTCGCGGTCCGAAACATGGGTGACGGCGTTCGTGTGCACGACTGCTCGTTCGACCTGCATGAGGGAGAGGTGCTCGGTATCGCAGGCCTCGTCGGTGCGGGTCGAACCGAACTAGCGCGCCTTATTTACGGGGCCGACCCGCGAACAAGCGGCGAGGTCTTTCTTCAGGGAAAGCACCTTGCGATCCACCGCCCCGAGGACGCGATCAACTCCGGCGTCGTTTATCTGACGGAGGACCGTAAACACCTCGGCCTCTTCCTCGATCTCACCGTGCGCGAGAACGTGAATGTGAGCGTGCTCGGGCGGGATGCACGCGTGGGAGGCGTGCTCAACCTAAGGTCCGCCAAGGAACGAGCGGCAGCTGCCATCAAGGCACTCGCCATCCGGGTAGCTGGGGACGGCGTGCTTGTGGGCAGCCTCTCAGGCGGCAACCAGCAAAAGGTCCTTCTGTCGCGGCTTCTTGAGACGAAGCCGAAGGTCCTGATCCTCGACGAGCCGACCCGTGGCGTCGACATCGGGGCGAAATCCGAGATCTATCGCCTCATCGATGAGTTAGCGAAGCGGAGTGTCGGTATCATCGTGATCTCCAGCGAGCTGCCGGAGATCGTGGGAATCTGCGACCGCGTGCTGGTGATGCGCGAAGGCAGAATCGAGGGCGAAGTAGGCGGTGCAGGGCACCTACCCGTGACACAGGAAAACATCATCAGCATTGCGACAGGCGTAAGGGAAGCGGCCGAATGACATCCCCGAATGACACCAGCGCATCTATCCAAGCGACCGGAGCCGCAGGCCTCGATGCGGCATCTCAAAGCAAGCAGCGCCGCCTCGCCTGGCGCTCAACCTTGCAGGCCATCGGCATGCTGCCGGTGCTCATCATCCTCGGCGTCGTTTTCGAGCTGATGTCCGGTCGGTTTATGAGCTTCCAGAATCTGTCAATCGTGATGCAGCAGGCTTCGATCAACACGGTGCTCGCCGCAGGCATGACTTTCGTTATCCTCACGGGTGGCATTGACCTTTCGGTCGGATCGATCCTGGCAGCAGCTGCCATGGTGGCAATCCTGGGATCGCTCATCCCTGAATGGGGTATGCTCGGTATTCCGGCAGCTCTACTGGCAGGCCTCGGGTTTGGGCTCCTGAACGGCGCGCTGATCGCCTTTGCGAAGCTGCCGCCCTTCATCGTCACCCTCGGATCGCTCACTGCTGTGCGCGGCGTTGCGCGTCTTCTCGGCGGTGATACGACCCAGTTTAACCCGCAACTCCCCTTTGCCTTTATCGGCAACGGCACTCTGTTCGGCTTACCCTGGCTGGTGTGGATTGCCTTCGCGGTGGTGATCATCTCGTGGTTTATCCTTAGGCGAACCGTCCTTGGCGTGCACATCTATGCGGTCGGCGGTAATCCGGACGCGGCACGGCTCACCGGCATCAAGGTTTGGGCGGTTCTGCTTTTCGTCTATGCCTTCTCCGGCCTCGCAGCCGGCCTTGGTGGCGTCATGTCGGCGGCTCGCCTGTTCGCCGCGAACGGCTTGCAGCTCGGTCAGTCCTATGAGCTGGATGCCATCGCTGCAGTCATTCTGGGCGGCACCAGCTTCGTCGGCGGCATCGGCTCGATCTGGGGCACGCTAATAGGCGCTCTCATCATTGCCATCCTGTCGAATGGCCTCATCCTCGTGGGCGTCTCTGACATCTGGCAGTTCATCATCAAGGGGCTCGTGATCATCGGGGCTGTGGCGCTCGACCGCTACCGCCTCAAGGGATCGGCGCGCACCTGACACGAGATACAAGCGCCCTGACCGGCGCTCGTATAAGCGACTTCCCGGAAGAATGCACAAGCATTGGGTGTCGCGAAGCATAAGCACCTGGAGGAATCTATGGCACTTTCCCGTTTCTCTCTCAGCCTTGCCGTTCTCGCCGGTCTTGCGGCTCCGGCCTATGCCAAGGACGTGAAGAACGTCGGCATCTCGGTCGGACTGCTCGGCAACCCGTTCTTCGTCGCGACCATCAAGGGCATCGAGGCCAAGGCGAAGGAGATCACGCCAGCCGCGAAGATCACATCCGTGTCGGCGGATTACGATCTGAACAAGCAGTTCACCCAGATGGACAACTTCTCGGCGGCCGGCACGGACATCGTCATGATTAATGCGGTCGACCCGAAGGCCATTGAGCCCTCCGTGAAGCGCGCCCAAGCCGCTGGCATGGTGGTTGCCGCCTTCGACGTTGCAGCGGCCGGCGCGGACGTGACTGTGATGACTGATAACGTGAAGGCAGGCGAGCTCTCCTGCCAGTACATAGCCGATCACCTCAAAGGCAAGGGCGACGTCCTCATCATCAACGGCCCCCAAGTCTCATCCATTGTGGACCGTGTCACGGGCTGCAAGAACGTGTTCTCCAAGTACCCGGACATCAAGGTTCTCTCAGACAATCAAGATGCCAAGGGCTCCCGTGAGGGCGGGTTCGCCGTGGGCCAGAGTCTGCTGACCCGTTTCCCGAAGATCGATGCGGTCTTCGCGATCAACGATCCGACTGCCATCGGCGTCAGCCTGGCTGCGAAGCAGCTCAACCGCAACGAGTTCATCATCACTGGCGTCGACGGCGCTCCCGACATCGAGACCGAGCTGAAGTCGGGCACCTCCCTGATCAAGGCCTCCGCCTCTCAGGATCCTTACATCATGGCGGCTCAATCCTATGAGCTCGCTGTTGGCATCGTGAACGGCAAGAAGCCCGAGAAGAACGTAATCCTTCTCGAGCCCAAACTGATCACCGCTGACAACATCAAGGATTACAAGGGCTGGCAGGCTGTCCGCTGATCCCTGCTCCGACCTGCAGCGGCCATGGTGCGAGCTGTGGCCGCTGCTATCCATTCATGGGCCATCAGGAGGTGTCCCGATGCTGAAGCAGCTGCGCGAACAGGTTCTGGAGGCCAATCTCGAAGTGGTGCGCCGCGGCCTCGTGCTTTACACCTTCGGCAATGTCAGTGGCATCAGCCGGGAGGACAACCTCGTCGCTATCAAGCCAAGCGGCGTTCCCTATGACCGCATGAAGGCCGACGATCTTGTGATTACTGACCTTGACGGCAAGATCGTCTGGGGCGAACTGCGCCCCTCATCCGATCTCGACACGCATCTTCACCTTTATAAATCCTTTTCGGAGATCGGCGGCGTGGTGCATACGCATTCCGAGCACGCCACCGCTTGGGCGCAAGCCTGTCGCCCGATCCCGCCCCTCGGCACCACCCATGCCGATTATTTCTACGGCCCGGTTCCCATCACTCGGGATCTGACGCCGGATGAGATCAAGAACAATTATGTTCGTGCGACGGGCGTTGCCATCACCGAAGCCTTCGGCAACCGCGATCCCATGGAAGTTCCTGCCGCCCTGGTTGCCGGCCATGGCCCCTTCGCCTGGGGCAGGACGCCGGATGACGCTGTGCACAATGCCGTCGTGCTGGAGGCTGTGGCCCGCATGGCCATGTACACATTCTCGCTGCGGCCCGACGCGCAAGGTGTGTCGCAAGCCCTCCTGGACCGGCACTATTTCCGCAAGCATGGCGCGAGCGCCACCTATGGCCAAGCGGAGAAGTAGCACGCTGCCCATTGAGTTACAGATATCCTTGTTTTGGAGAAATCCATGGCCGTTGTAGCAGGTGTCGATTTTGGCACTCTGAGCGTACGGGTCACCCTCGTCGATGACCACAAGGGTCCGCTTGGGCTTGCCACGGCGGAGTATCCGCTTCACCGCAAACGCGAGAACCCGGACTACGCGACCCAAACCCATGCCCATCACATGGATGCTCTGTCCCGCGCCATGCGCGGCGCCCTGGAATCAGCCGGCGTGAAAGGCGATGACGTGGCGGCGCTCGCGATCGACACTACCGGCTCCAGCGTCGTGATGGTGGGTGAAGGCCTTGAGCCGCTCGATGAGTACTATCTGTGGTGCGACCACCGCGCCAAATCCGAGGCCGAGGAGATAACCCGCCTTGCCCATCAGGAAGGGCTCGAAGCGATTCAATGGTGCGGCGGTGTCTATTCTCATGAATGGGGCTTTTCCAAGCTGCTGCACTGGCTGCGCCACAACCCCGAGAAGCGCGACCTACTCGTTACAGCCCTGGAACACTGCGATATGATGGCGGCGACGCTGACGGGCGTCACCGATCCACGCCTTTTGAAACGCAGCATCTGCGCCATGGGTCACAAATGGATGTGGAATCCGCGCTGGGGCGGCCTGCCTCCGCAGGAGTTTTTCTCCAAGGTCGATCCTCTCTTTGAGGGTATTCGCGATAAGTTCACCGGCGAATACGCAACCTCCGACGTGATTGCAGGCCACCTTACGTCCTATTGGGCAGAGCGGCTCGGCCTGCAGCCTGGCATTCCGATCCCGGTCGGAGCGTTTGACGCCCATTGGGATGCCATCGGGGCCGGTTGCCGGGTTGGGGACGTGGTGAATGTGGTCGGCACCTCCACCTGCATCATCGCCATGGCGCATGACACCAACCTTATCGAGGGCGTGTGCGGCGTCGTGCCAGGCAGCGTCGATCCGGAACTCGTCGGCATCGAGGCCGGCCTCTCCGCAACGGGTGACATTTTCGAGGCGATTGCACGCCGCGCCAACACCAACGTCAGGGAGCTCTCGAAAGGTCTGGAGCAGTATCGCCCCGGCCAGACAGGCCTCCTGCGGCTGACCTGGGACAATGGCGACCGAACAGTTCTGGTGAAGGCGGACCTCGGCGGCGTCACGCTGGGGTGGAACCTGCTGCACACGGCGCAAGACGAGCTGTTTGCCGCCATCGAGGGCACCGCCTTCCACACTCGGATCATCCTGGAACGCATGGCCGAGGGCGGGGTGCCGGTGGAGCGCGTGATCAATGCCGGCGGCATCCCGCAGCACAATGCGGTGTTGAACCAAGTCTACGCTAATGTGCTCGGCCGCCCCGTGCTCGTGCCCAATGGCATTCCGACCGGCCTTGGCTCCAGCATCTTTGCGAGCCTTGCGGCTGGATCGCACCCGGATCTCGATAGTGCTCAGGCTGTCATTTGCCTGCCTTTCCGCATCTTCGAGCCAGATCCGGCCGCGCACGCGGTCTACGAGCAGCTCTTCCAACAATTCAAAGCACTCTATTTCGGCTTCGGCGGCGTCTCTGGACCAGTGGCGCTTGACCATGTGTTGCGCGACCTCAAGCGGATCGCGGCTCTGTCGTCAGAACCCGCTCCGTCGGACGTTGCCGAGCGCGTGCCGATTTGAACCGCTTAGATGTCGTTATGATCCGGTTAGGAGCCATTCTATGATCTTGGTTACGGGCGAGGCCCTGATTGATCTGTTCATCGGCACCGCCACGACCACAGGCTTTCCAGCAGAGGCGGTGGCCGGCGGCTCGCCGTTCAACGTT
>NZ_JAFBID010000133.1 GCF_016811235.1 Microvirga arabica | reverse complement strand
CGGCCTCGCTCATGGAGCGCATGGAGCAGGAGGGCATCGTCGGACCCGCAAACCACGCCGGTAAACGCGAAATTCTGCTTGAATCTCCGGGAGTGGGCGACGATTAAGCTCCAGCATCGGAACCTTGGCCGCGGCCCTGCGTCATTGTTGAGCCATGTGCAATGGCCAAGCAGCGTTCATAATTGTTCCGGTCAGGAGAATCTTCGGATGCGTCCCCTCCCCTTCGTCGCTTTGGCCACGGCCTTGTCCGCGTGTGCGGGCATCCTGCCGGCCATGGGGCAGGTGCTGCCGATCGAGATGATCCTTCCGCCCGCGCGGCCGGCTGCGCAGAGTTTCAGCCGCCCGGCCGCGCCCCTGCCGACGGCTTCCTTCCGTCCGCGGCATGCGACCCAGCCGGCCCGGCCGGTGATTCCGAGACCGGCCAACGCGGAGCAGGTGCTCGCCGCGACGGCGCCCCTGCCGCCGAGCCGGCCAGTCCGGGACGAGCCCGAAGCGGCTCCGGAGCCGATTGTCATTACCCCCAAGCCTATCGTGACCGCTTCGGCGGTTCCGGTGGCGCTCAACCAGCCGCTGCCCAACAGCGTGGTGGTGGAGCGGGCCAATGCCTTCTTCACGAATCTCAACACCATGGTGGCGGACTTCACGCAGGTGGGCGGCGACGGGCGCCGGCAGGGCGGCACGCTCTATCTGCAGCGGCCCGGCAAGGTGCGGTTTGAATACGATCCGCCGGCGACCCTGCAGGTGGTTGCCGACGGTCGCTCGGTGGCGGTGCGCGACCGCAAGCTCGCCACGCAGGATCTCTATTCCATTTCGCAGACGCCCCTGAAATTTCTCCTGCGCGAGCGGGTCAATCTCGGCCAGGACATCAAGATCACCGGCATCACCAACGACGGCAATGCGGTGCGGATAAACCTGGAGGACACCTCGACGCTCGGCGGCACCTCCCGGATTACGCTCTATTTCGACCCGCAGGTGGAGAGCCTGAACCAGTGGCGCATCGTCGATGCCCAGGGCTTCCAGACCGTGGTGGTGCTCGACAAGGTCGAACGCGGCCGCCGGATCGACCAGGATCTGTTCAAGATCCAGTACGAGGCGATCATTGGGGCAGGTAACAACCGATAACCTGCGGCTCGGGGGGAGACTTCTGCACCTCACAGCCTCATCCTGAGGAGGTCACGTCAGTGACCGTTTCGAAGGACGAGGCGTTTCCAGTGCACTCTGGACCATCCTTCGAGACGCCGCTGCGCGGCTCCTCAGGATGAGGTCGCGTGTAAGACGACCCTGAAGCCCGCCCTTCCCTCCAGGCCGAATCTGTCGTAGCCGAAAAGGGTCTTCCGAAGGGCCTCATCCGTGCAACTGACCGTCTCGACCTGGAACATCAATTCCGTTCGCCTGCGCATCGATCAGGTGGGCCGCTTCCTGAAGGAGCGCCGCCCGGACATCCTGTGCCTGCAGGAGACCAAATGCCCGAACGACAAGCTGCCCCTGAAGGACCTGCAGGCCTTCGGCTATCCCTTCGTGGTCCATATGGGACAGAAGGGCTATAACGGCGTCGCCATCCTGTCCCGCTATCCGTTTGCCGAGACGAGCGTGATGGAGATGTGCGGCCGCCAGGATGCCCGCCACATCACCGTCACCTTGAGCCGGGAGGCCAAGGCCGCGGCGGGGCTCACCATCCATAACTTCTACGTACCGGCGGGCGGCGACATTCCGGATCCCGAGATCAACGAGAAATTCCGGCACAAGCTCGACTTCATGGCCGAGATGCGCGCATGGGGCAGCAAGGCGAAGCCCGCCGCGGGTCCTGCGATCCTCGTCGGCGACCTCAACGTGGCGCCCCTCGAGCACGATGTGTGGAGCCACAAGCAGTTGCTCGACGTGGTGAGCCATACGCCGGTGGAGACGCAAGCTCTCGAGGAACTGCGCCAGGAGGCGGAGTGGATCGACGCCATGCGCGTTCTACGCCCCGAGCCGGAAAAGATCTATTCGTGGTGGAGCTACCGCTCGCCCGATTGGGCCGCCGCAGACAAGGGCCGCCGGCTTGATCACATCTGGCTGTCGAAGGGCCTGAAGGATACTCTTCGCGCCATCGACGTCACCCGCGACACCCGCGGCTGGGAGCGCCCTTCGGATCACGCGCCGGTGACGGCGGTGCTGGAGCTGTAAGCCGGACTTCCAACCTTCACCCCGTCAGCGGATTTGATCATGTACGGCATTGGAATTGTCGGCCTCGGCACGATGGGGCGGCGTCTCGCGGACAGCATCAGGGCGAATCCGGCTTTCACGATCGTGGCAGCCTACGATCCAGCCGTCACGGAAACCGCAATCCCGATGGCCGGCAGCGTCGCCGAACTCGTCGGCAACCCGTCCGTCCGTTGCGTCTATGTGGCGACGCCTCCGCTCACGCATGAGGAGATCGTCAGGACGGTAGCGGGCGCCGGCAAGGCGCTTCTGTGCGAGAAGCCGCTCGCAGCCTCGCCGGAATCGGCCCATGCCTGCGTCGATGCGGTTGCCCGGGCGGGCATTCCGGCCGCCGTCAACTTTCCCTTCGCCACCGCGCCCGCAGCCGTGCGCCTGAAGGAACTGGTCGATACCGGGGCTCTCGGCGAAAACCTGTCGGCGCACCTGACGCTGCGCTTCCGGCAGTGGCCCAGGGAATGGCAGCAGGGCGCCGCATCGTGGCTCGCCGGCCCTGAGCAGGGCGGCTTCATCCGGGAGGTCGTCTCCCACTTCGCCTTTCTGGCCCTGCGCCTGTTCGGCCCTGGGCGCCTTGCGGAATGCACCGTCGAGCGCGGACTTATGGGCACGGAAACACGGGACCATGCCGTGCTCCGGTTCGCCTCAGCCTCCATGACCATCGATGCCGCCGTGGACGGCGACCAAGACGAGTTCAACCGCTTCGAGGTGAAGGGGTCCCGCAGCTCGGCCATCATGAGCGAGTGGTATCGCCTCGCTCACGAGAGCGGCGACATCGCGCCCGCGCGGGCCGATGCCAACCAGATCGCGGAGCTTGCCCTGCTTCTGGAGGGCCGCCCCAACCGGCTGGCGACCTTCGAGGAAGCTGCCCAAGTCGTTTCGCTCATCGAAGAGATTCTGAGATCGTAGGGTCTCGCACTTCAGCCTTTGGGTCACGCGGGAGTTCGCCTGCGGCCGCCTTGACCGATTGTTAACCGCCCTTTGCGAAACAGGCGGGACAACTTTCCCTAAGGTCAACAGCCGTGCAGTTCCTCGCTCATCGAAAGCTTTCCCATCTCACGACCGCCGCCATGGTGGCCTTCGTCGTGATGACCGCCGCCGCCCTGTTTGCGGTCGTGTCCCTTCAGACCCGCTCGGACGTGCAGAGCAAGGCCCTGGCGCAGCTGCAATCCAATGTGCGGACCTTCGTCGGCATCCTGAGCGGCTCCATCGGCAGCCTCACTGTGAAGAAGGACGGCACCGGTGCCGTCACCGGGATCACGGTGAATGACGACGCCGTGTTCTACAGCGACGAGCTCGCCGACCGAATCGCCGAGGCAACCCAGGCTCCCGCCACCCTGTTCGTGAAGGACAAGGCGAGCGGGGACTTCATCCGCCGCGCCACCAACATGCGCAACCCCGACGGAACGCGTGCAGTCGGCACGGCCATGGACCGCAAGGGCGTGGTCTTCCCCATCGTCTCCGGGGGCGGCACCTATGTGGGCCAGGCCAAGATCCTGGGCGGAGACTACCTCCTGATAAACCTGCCGGTCTTCGGCCAGAGCGGGCAGGTTCTGGGCGTGCTCGGCAGCGGGTTCCAGGTCACTGCCCTCGAAGCCTCGGCCAACCGCCTCATGTGGCAGATGGGCATGGTTTCGCTTGCCGCCGTCCTCGTGCTGACCCTGGCGGCAATCGTCTCGGCCCGGATGCTGTTCCGGCCGATCCCGAAGCTCGCCGGCACTATGAACGGCCTCGCCCATGGCGACACCTCCGTGACGGTGCCCTACCTCGCCTGGAAGAACGAGATCGGCGAGATGGCCCGCGCGGTGGAGATCTTCCGTGAGAACACGGTCGAGCGTCAGCGGCTCGCGGTCGAGCAGGCCGCCGAGAGCGACGCGAAGATGCAGCGCGCCCTGAAGCTCGATGGTCTGACCCGTCAGTTCGAATCCAATGTATCGGCTCTGACGCAGGGGCTCGCCACCGCAGCCTCGCAGATGGAGGCCACCGCCCAGACCATGACGGCCACGGCCGAGCGAACCAACCGGCAATCCGTCAGCGTGGCGGCCGCAGCCGAGCAGACCTCGGGCAGCGTGCAGACGGTTGCTGCCGCCACCGAGGAGATGTCGATCTCGATCCGCGAGATCGCCCGGCAGGTCACCCAGTCGTCGCAGATCTCGTTCGAGGCCGTCGAGAGCGCCAAGCGCACCAACGGCATCGTGCAGGCCCTGGCGAATGGCGCCGAGCGCATCGGCGAAGTCGTTGCCCTCATCAACAGCATCGCGAGCCAGACCAACCTGCTGGCCCTCAACGCCACCATCGAGGCGGCGCGCGCCGGCGAGGCCGGCAAGGGCTTCGCGGTGGTGGCCTCCGAGGTGAAGAACCTGGCCACCCAGACGGCCAAGGCCACCGAGGAGATCGGCTCGCAGATCGCCCAGATCCAGGGCGCCACGCAGGAGGCGGTGGATGCCATCCACGGCATCCAGACCGTCATCGACCAGATCTCCAGCATCTCCACCGGCATCGCCGCCGCCATGGAGGAGCAGGGCGCAACCACGAGCGAGATTTCCCGCAGCGTTCAGGAGGCTGCCCGCGGCACCGGTCAGGTGACGGAGAGCATCGACAGCGTGAAGCATGGCGCAGGCGAGACGGGTGCTGCGGCGGTGCAGGTGCTCGATGCGGCCCAGGAACTGGCCCGCTATGCTGAGAACCTCTCCCGCGAGGTCGATGTATTCCTGTCCGACGTCAAGGCGGCGTGAGGGGGTAAACCCCTCACGTGTCCTCCTGCGGGACGGCCGGTCGGTCCTCGCCGTCGATGGCGATGAGCTGCTGGCGTACGCGCTCCAGGCCTTCCGTGAGGCGGGTCAGCTCCTCGGCCATGGCGTCGTGGATGGCCGCGGCGGCGTCCGGAAACTCCTCCAGCACCCGGCGCATGAGGCTGGGGGTCACGCGGATGATGGCCGAGGGCTCCTGCGCCGTGGCGGTGGCGCGGCGCTCGATGCGGGCGAACAGGGCAGCCTGCCCGATCAGCGCGCCGGCGCCGGCCATGAAGGCAGCCGGTGAGCCGTCTTCAGCGGCGTCGAGCGCGATGGATCCGCGGGTCACCACATAGCCGCCGTCGGAGCGATCGCCCTTCTTGAACAGCACATCGCCCTCGCGGTACGTGCGGGTCTCCGACGCGAAGGCGACGAGCCGCAGGGCATCCTTCTCCAGCAGGTTGAACAGCGGAGCCTGGCTTAAGGTCGCGATGTCGTCGTCGAGGGCCATGATACGTGTTTACGGGATCAGCTTGTAGCCGCCCGGCTCCGTCACCAGGATGCTGGCGTTCGAGGGATCCGACTCGATCTTCTGGCGCAGACGATAGATGTGGGTCTCGAGAGTATGGGTGGTGACGTTGGAATTGTAGCCCCACACCTCGGTGAGCAGGGTGTCGCGCCCGACCACGGCCTGGCCGGCGCGGTAGAGATAGCGCAGGATCGCCGTCTCCTTCTCGGTCAGCTTGAGCTTGGAGCCCTTCTCGGTGGTGAGCAGCTTGGAGCCGGGACGGAAGATGTAGGGCCCGATCTGGAACACTGCGTCCTCGCTCGCCTCGTACTGGCGCAGCTGCGCGCGGATGCGGGCGAGCAGCACGGCGAACTTGAAAGGCTTCACCACATAATCGTTGGCGCCGGCCTCGAGGCCCATCACGGTATCGGTTTCCGACCCTTGGGCGGTGAGCATGATGATCGGGCTGCGGAAGCCGTTCTGGCGCATGACCTTGACGGCCTCGCGGCCGTCCATGTCGGGCAGGCCCACATCCATGATGGCGAGATCGATCCGGTCGCCCTTCACGGCCTCGATGGCCCCATTGGCCGTCTCGGCGATGGTGACCTGGAACTCGTCATGGAGGCCGAGCTGTTCGGCTAGGGTGTCGCGCAGATCCTGATCGTCATCGACGACGAGGAGGCGGCTGGCATTCGACATCTGAAACCCTTCACACGATGAACTGCATGTTGGCTGGAGCGGCCCTTCGAAAGCGAAGAACCCTCAAGCCTCGAGCCGGTTCGTTCGCCCCTTGTCGCCGCCCATGATCCGGATCGAATATCGCCGCCTGGCTGGATATGCCGGCGCGAGCCTTGAGCTTCGGATCATGTTCGACGCATAAGAGTAGTCATTCCCAGCTTGACAACAAGGGGTGCCCAAGGCCCTTCCACTGCCGATGAAACAGTCTCGCGTCAATGTTATCCGTGTTTTCCGTTCCCCGCTCGATCATCGGCGCGGGCGATTGCAGGCTGGCAATCTCGTGATTCCCTGCGCCTTGGGACGCTCCGGCACCTCTCACTCAAAGCGCGAGGGCGACGGCGCCTCGCCGGTCGGACGATTCAAGATCCTGCAGGCCTTCTACCGGGCCGACCACGGACCGCGCCCCCGAACCGGCCTGCCCCTGAAGGCGATCTGCCCCAATGAAGGCTGGTCAGACGACGTGCGGGACCGGCGCTACAACCGCCTCGTTCCCCTGCCCTGCTCCACGAGCCACGAAAAGATGTGGCGGGACGACCATCTCTACGACGTGGTGCTCGACATCGCCTGGAACCGCGGTCCGATCATCAAGGGTCGCGGCAGCGCCATCTTCCTGCACCTCGCCCGCCCGGGCTTCCTGCCCACGGAGGGCTGCGTCGCCGTGGAGCGCCGCATGATCCGGCGGCTCCTGGAGCGGATCGGGCCAAACACGCGCATCGAAATCCTAGGCTGACCACATGATCCTGATCGCCACCTGTTCCGAGTACCCGCATCCGACGCCGAGCCTTGAGGCCCTGGTGAGCGCCCTGAAGGCGCAAGGCATGGACGCGGCTTATCTGCCCTGGAAGACGACGCCGCTGGAGACCTTCGCGGCGGCTGAAGCCGCGCTGCCCCTTTGCTGCTGGGATTACTACGACGATCCCGGGCGCTTCCTCGCCTGGATCGATGCGCTCGAAGCCAGAGGTGCAAGGCTGCTCAACCCGCCCGAGCTGCTGCGCTGGAATTTTCGCAAGACCTATCTGCTGGAGTTGGCTGAGGCGGGTCTTGCCGTCCCTAAGACCTTCCACCTACAGGGGGCAAACCGTCAGGCCATCGCGCAGAGGATGGAGGCGCAAGGCTGGTCCGTTGCCGTGGCAAAACCAGTCTCGAGCCAGAGCGGGCACGGTGTCCAGAAGATCGATTGGTCGAACATCGATCGATGGCCCACGGGCGAAATGCTGCTGCAGGAATATCAACACGATATCGGCGCACTCGGCGAGACCACGATGACCTTCATCGATGGCACGTTCTCGCATGCGGTTCGCCGTGTGCTTAAAGCCGGCGAGTGGCGGGCCAACGCGCAATACGGCACCACCTATGAACGTGTCACGGTAAGCCAAGACGTGATCGACACCGCGAAGTCCTACCTCGACTTTCTGCCGCAGACGCCGCTCTACGCCCGCGTCGACGGGCTCGTTCGCTCCGCCGGTTTCGTGCTGATGGAGCTGGAGCTGATCGATCCGTATCTGTACCTCGAATTCGCGCCGGGCAGTGCCGATGTGATGGTCGGGGCTGTGCTTCAGCGGCTTGGGTAACCACCCCCGCATTTGCGTCTTCCCATCCTTTGACCTCATCCTGAGGAGCAGCCGTGAGGCTGCGTCTCGAAGGATCAGGGCGTCTCCAGTGCTTTCTGGAAGCTCCTTCGAGACGGATTGCTCACGCAATCCTCCTCAGGATGAGGACAGAGGGAGACGAAAGGTTGAAGACGTGGATGGCCGGCACAAGGCCGGCCATGACGTGGTGAGACGGGCAGGCTCTCATCACCCCTGCATGCTCTCGTAGAACGCCTCCGGTTCGTCGATCTCCCGCAGCTTGCCCTTATCGATCAGCAGGAAGCGGGTGCCGATGGCGCTCACGAAGCTGCGGTCGTGGGAGACCACGATGCAGGTGGCTTCCGCATCGAGGATTTCAGATTCCAGCTGCTCGCGGCCCGGGATGTCCACGTGATTGGTGGGCTCATCCATGAGGTAGAAATTCGGCTCGGACAGGCGCAACGCCAGAAGCCCGAGCCGCGCCTTCTGGCCCGGCGACAGCTTGGCGATCGGCAGCCCCTGCCGCTCGATGAAAAAGCCCGCTTCCGCCAGAACCGCGCGGCTGCGTTGATCGCCGAGCCGAAACCGCGACAGGATGAAGTCATGCGCCGTCGCCTTGTCGGGCAGCTGGCGCATGTCCTGATCGACGTAGCCCAGCGCAAGACTCGGACTCACCCGGATACCCGGCAAACCGTCAGGCGCCAGCATCGCCCGGTGCAGCAACTGGACCAGCTGCGACTTGCCCGTACCGTTGCGTCCAAGCACCACGATGCGGTCGCCCTGCGCCACCTCGAGCTTGGGGATCGCGAAGAGCTTGCGCCCATCGGGCGCCTCGACCGTCACGTTCTCCAAGGCCACGAGCACGCGCGCATGGGTGCCGCGATTGCCGAGCCGGATCTCGCCCGAGCGCTCCTTGTGCAGGGAACGTGCGGTCTGCTCCAAAGCGTCGGCCCGGCGCTTGATCTGCGCTGACTTGATCTGCGCGGCATCGCTGCCGCTGTTGATGCCCACGTTGCGCAGTTCTTGCGCGCTCTCGCGCAGACGCTTCACCTCGCGCAAGGTTTTTTCGCGCTGCGCCTGGGCGGACGCATCGTGCGCCTCCAGAAGATCGCGGGCGCGCCGGTAGGGATGCGCGAACGTGATGGATTCCTGCGGACGCAGGAA
>NZ_JAFBID010000132.1 GCF_016811235.1 Microvirga arabica | reverse complement strand
CGGCGCCATCAGCAGCGGGCGCGCGAATGCCACTGGCGCAAACGCACCCGACGCCGACGCAAGGCCCGGCTGTAGTATTAAGCCCTGAGCCGTGATCACTTCCAGGCGCCGCACGGGCCGTGGCGGCTCAAGTGTAGTGGTCGGTATTTGATCTGACATTCGGCGTCAGGGAGTGATCGGGTTGAGCCTGTCGGACAGGGTCAGGCTGCAATCATCTTCTCCTTCGCCAGCGGCACGGCATCCACGAAGGTCTGCATCGGTGCTTTCCAAAGCACCACCGCCCCTGGTGCGGCCGCTCCTCATTATAACTCCGAACCCAAGCATCGAGATCAGTCTGGAGTTCGGCGGTCGAGCTATAGATCTTCTTGCGGAATGCCACGCGATGGAACTCGTCCAGCACCGTCTTGTGGACGCGTTCAACGATACCGTTCATCTGCGGGCTCTTGGTCTTGGTGCGGGTGTGATCCACATCCTCCACAGCGAGATACAGCCCGTAGTCGTGACGCTCGGGATTGCCGCAGTACTCGGTGCCACGATCAGTGAGCACCTGACACAGCTTCACGTCGTGGATGTCGAAGAACGGCAGGACACGGTTATTGAGCAGGTCGGCGGCAGTGAGCAGGGTCTTGCGGTCATACAGCTTGGCAGACGCCACCTTGGTGTAAGTGTCGATGAAGGTCTGCTGATAGATGCGCCCGACCGCTTTCATGGTGCCGACGTAGAAGGTGCCTTGGGCTGCGCAATAGCCGGGGCACTCGCTCTCGAACTCACCATGCGCATCCTTCTCGGCCTTGGCCTTCTCCAGAGCCGCCAACTGGCTCTCGGTCAGGATCAGGCCTTCCTGCGCGACTTTGGTTTCCAAGGCTTTGAGCTGCTTCTTCATCGTTTCGAGACCGTGCCGCCGCCACACCCCACGCACACCGGCCGGCGAGATCGAATGGCCGCGCTGGCGCACCTCGTTGGCAAGGCGGATCTGGCCGAAAGCCGGCAGCTCCAGGGACAGCTCGATGATCACCGCCTCGACTTCTGGCGGAGTTCGGTTAGCCAGCAGCGGCTTGCGCCGGGTCAGCTCCTGCAGGGCCAGTTCGCCGCCGGTCTCGGAGAGCTCCCTGAAGCGGTAGAAGCTGTCGCGGGAGTAGCCCATCATCTTGCAAGGCCGCTGACGTTGCCGAGTTGCTTGGCCAGTTCCAGCAGGTCGACCATGGCCCGGATGATCTTCTGCTCGTTGGCCATGACGGTGGTCCTTGTGAACGCCGAAGCCGGGCGCTACGCACCCCGACCACTCCGCGCCCGGCCTCGGCTCAGGCCTCAGCCTAACGACACCGTCTGTCAGATTAAGTCCAAACTACTTCACCTTCTTCGACCGCTGCAACCACAGTCTGGACAAGGTGCGCACCATCATCGGTGCACGTCCCACATGAGTTCCGACGCTGTACTTAGTCCCAAGAGCACTCTTTCACGAGGCCTTGGTCACAGCACAAAGTCCCAAGACTTGGCGCCGTTCATCGTGAGCAGTGCGTCACTGCTGTTGACCTGGTCGTTAAAAGTCACCTCGTCCACATAAAGATTGCGGTCGCCCGCGTCCCTATTGTAGCGGTCGTTAGTAAACTTGATCCCGACGCTATGGCTTTGCGTGCCAGCGGCATCGAAGTCGCCCGTGAACGTAAACGTCTGCCACTGGCCTGTTTTGTGTTCCGCCGTGACCAAGTTCGTGGTGTCAACGGTCTTGCCGTCAACCAACAGGGCAAAGTTCGGATCACCCTTGTACTCCGTGCCCGAGATGCGCACCGTGATCGTGTCCAGAGCCGGGTCAACGGGCGTTGGTTCTGGGGGGGTGGGATCAACCGGCACGGGTTCGGTAGGGGCTGGCTCGACAGGTCCGGGTTCAGTGGGCGCCGGGTCGGTTGGCGGTGGGGAGGGAGCCTCGCCCGAAAGCCAGTCAAAGCGGGCCTTGAAGTCGCCCAGCCATGCCGCCCGGTCCTCGTAGATGGTGCGGGCGCCATTAGAGTCGGAAAAATTCAGGGCTTGGTCGGTCAGGTCGGTCCAGTGGTTGGTGCCGACCTGACGGTACTCGCCACCCCAGCTCTCCGACGTCGGGTTGTCATTGTTCGCTTGATCGATCAGGTACAGGATGCCGGGCGAGTCACCCATCTTCATGCCGCTGTAGGACCCGCCCGCTCCGCGCAGGTCTTGGCTGTTCTCAAAGAAGAACGTGCCCAGATTGCCGTGTCCGTCCGCGAACTCTTTCACCTCAGCCAAGGACACCGCTAGCGGGTACTTGTCGTTCTCACTGGCAAAGACGCCCTCCAGCGTGTCATTGACATCAATCCACCAGAAGCCTTTCTGGCCGGCAAAGGTGTTGAGGATATATTTGTAAGGCCCGGAGCCCTGCACTGAACCTGCGGAGGAGATCAGGCGAATTGCATCAGCAATGTCAGGCGCATCATACAGGGCACGGGCGATATCGCCCGTGCCGCCCCAGGTGACCACATAAAGCGGCTCGCCGGCGGCTTTGGCGGCTCGTGCCTCGCCGATGATTGCAGCTGAGGCCTCCGTCGCTTCGGGAACACCCGTCACCACTGATTTGGTGCCTTGGTACGTAACAGCATGCAGGCCGGCAGCAGTCTTGAACTCGCCAGGCTGGCCATGGGCGGCGAGTTTGGCGTGATCGACACCATACTCGTCAATCACGTGGTGGATGAACCTCTCATCGTTGGCGCCCGGCTGCCATTTGGACACCGTAGACGCGATGCCCACAATGTTGATCTTGTCCTGGTACATCAGCGCATGCACGAGCGACTGCACGTCGTCCTTGTCGCCATCAACTTCATTGACGCCGGTGATCAGCTGCATGTCGGTGGAGATGAAGACACGGGGACGGGCCATGGGAGCTCCTCTGTCGAGGTGGATGGGTAGTAGAGACGGTATTCTGTTAGGATCAGGGCCACAGCGTACGCATAACAAAGTCAACGTACTAGGCCGGCCCCGGATCGAGCTTAGGGAGCACAACCTGTGTAGGTTCCGAAAGTCCCTTCGTTGGTGATAGTTGTGAATTTTTCATAGCGTATTCGCGGCACTTTCGTGACCGTCAACATAATATTCATTCAAACTGAATCGAAAATAGGTTTGGTAGCCCTGCAGATACTGGAGAATGATCAAGGAATTTACATAACTCCAGCAGAGTACTCCTTTCGCCGGCGACTATGCTCTCAGGTGGAGTCTTGATCTTTCCAACATCTCAAGACCTCATTAGTGTCATTAAAAAGTTATCTATCGAATCATCCGCGCAGGAGCATGGCCTGCGCGGCAGGGTCTCAGTGACCGAGGAGTACTTTCGCTTAAGGCCGTGAGAATACACCTGAGCAGCCGCCGGTTGCCCTGACATCAAGCTAGGGATACCGGCGGCGTGCGAGCCAAGGTCAGATGGTGAAGAACCAGTCCTTATCGATCTGGTTCGTGATCGCCACGTCCTGCGATTGCGTGACACCGTTGAACGTGACCGCGTCTACGTAGAGATTGCGGTCGCCCTTGCCACGACTCCAGAGGTCGTTGAGCAGATCAATCTCAATTTTGTGCTTCTGTGAGCCAGCGGCATCGAAGTCGCCGGTAAAGGTGAAGGTTTGCCAGTCGGTGCCATAATCCGCTGTGACGACCGTTTCGGCGTCAACCACCTTGCCGTCGACATGGATCGCGAACTTGGGATCACCCTTGTAGGCGGTGCCCGCGATCTTCACTGTAATGGTGTCCTCGCCCGTGCCAGTGTCCGGCGGAGGGAGGGGCTCACTCGGCTCCGGCTCGGGGTCGGAGCGGCGTTCAGGGCCTTGAGGATCGCGTTGCTGTAGATTGGCTGCAGGTACTGGGTGTTGGCGGAAGCCGACACATGCACGCCGTCAACGTACAGGGTCTCGTTGTCGGGCGCGGAGGCCGCACCCATGACGGGATCGGCGGCCACGTCGGCCACGGCATCGGTACCGGCTTTGTTCCCGCGCACAAGCTTGTTGTAGGCGATCCGCTCGACCTCGTCGGAGGCGTCCCAGTTGCCCTTGGTTGGGCTCTTGGGCAGCTCGGTGGCGATCACCGTGTCAAAGCCCTTGGCCTCGGCCTCGGCCACCAGCTTCATGGCATCGGCATAGACCGATGCCGCCGGGAGGTCGGCCCGCAGGTCGTTGGCTCCGGCCTGCACGATCAGCACGTTGTCGGCCCCGACCTTGTAGTCGGCGAGGTTGGCGCTCAGGTTGGCATTGGCCTGTGTATCGAGGGTGATGCCGCTGACCGAATTATTGTCCAGTTCGTAGGGCTGGCCCAGATTCAGGCCGATCCAAGGATCCTTGCCGCTGTAGTCGTCGGTGCCGTTGCTGTCACCGGCGATCACGAGGTTAAGGCCGCCGTCTGCCATTAGCGTCAGCTCGGTGGAGATGGAAGCTGTGGGATGGGCCATAGGAGTTCCTCTGTCGATGATTGGCTGAGTAGGGGAGACAGTCTTCCGTTCGGCTCAGGGCTAAAGGGAACGCCACAACAAGGTCATCATACCGGCCGGTCAGGAACCCAGATCGGGCTTAGGGCACAACCTGTGCCGTTTTCGGGAGCTCGTTGTTCAGAGTAGTTTTTGTAATCTTCATAGCATATTCACGGCGCTTGTGAGGCCGTTATCTAGCAATTTAGGATAGCCGGCGTCCAGAACAGAGCCGCCGCTGCCAGCATGAATACTCGCGGTTGCTTTGCCGCCATCCAAAGCGGGAGAGCTTCTGGATGAGCAGGAGTAAGCGTCCGTTCACGACAACCTCTGTGGCTGTGGCCTCGACCTGCTCCATCTTGCGGTCGAAGGTAGCCCAGCGCATGCCCTTGGGCTTGTCGATGGGGTTGCCAATGCCGCCATCTGCTCCGAGACGCCCCGGCGCTTGAAGGCCTGACTGATGGCGCGGTCATAAGGGCTTTGCCGCTGGAAGCGGTAGGCGAGGCGATGGGCCTCGCGGGAGGCAAAGAGCGTGCCTCTAGCGGGCTTGTAGAGCTTGACGACAAGATCGCCACGCCTGGGCAGATCCACCACCAGCGTTGGCCGCCCAAGGGTTGGAGAGTGGTCGCCAGTTCCGCAGTGTAGTCATGCTGGGTCTGCTGGCTCACCTGGCAGGCTGTCGAGCAGTGGAATTGAACCGCCCCGGGATTCCCGGAGGCTCCAACACCTGACAGGATGGAGCCATGACCAAGCGAACACCCCCATATTCACCAGAGGTCCGCGAGCGGGCGGTCCGGATGGTTTTCGAGCACCGCGACGAGTACACCTCGCAGTATGACGCGATCCGGTCGATTGCGGCCAAGATCGGCTGCTCAGGCGAGACACTGCGCCACTGGGTGCGGCAGGCCGAGCGCGACCAGGGCCTGCGCCCCGGGCCAACGAGCACGGAGCAGGAGAAGATCAAGGCGCTGGAGCGTGAGGTGCGGGAGCTGCGCCAGGCCAACGAGATCCTGCGCAAGGCCAGCGCGTATTTTGCCCAGGCGGAGCTCGACCGCCGCTTCAAGCCATGAAGGCCTTCATCGACGAGCATCGGGAGGTCTACGGGGTCGAGCCGATCTGCCGTTTGCTGCCGATCGCCCCGTCCACCTACTACGAGCACGCCGCCTGCAAGGCCGATCCTGATCGAAGGTCCGCACGAGAACGCCGGGATATCGAACTCAGCCAGGAGATCCGCCGGGTCTTCGCGGCAAACTTCGGGGTCTATGGAGTGCGCAAGGTCTGGCGTCAGATGCAGCGTGAGGGCATTGATGTTGCGCGCTGCACGGTCGCCCGGCTGATGCGGCAGATGGGCCTGAAGGGTGTGGTTCGCGGCAAGAGCATCAGGACGACTGTCAGTGACGCCGCGGCCCCATGTCCGCGTGACCGGGTCAACCGGCAGTTCACGGCGCCGCGGCCGAACGCCTTGTGGGTGAGCGACTTCACCTATGTGGCGACCTGGTCGGGCTTCGTCTATGTGGCCTTCGTGATCGATGCCTTCGCCCGCCGGATCGTGGGCTGGCGTGTGTCACGCTCGGCCCGGGCTGAGTTCGTGCTCGATGCCCTGGAGCAGGCTCTCCATGGCCGGCAGCCCTGGCGAACCAACCTCATTCACCATTCCGACAGGGGAGTTCAATATGTGTCGATTAAGTACACCGAGCGCCTCGCCGAGGCGGGGATTGAACCATCCGTCGGCAGTGTCGGCGACTCGTACGACAATGCTCTGGCGGAAACCGTCATCGGCCTGTTCAAGACTGAGGTGATCCATCGGCGTGGCCCGTGGCGCTCGTTTGAGGCCGTCGAATTCGACACTCTCGAATGGGTTGACTGGTTCAACAACCGGCGCCTGCTCGAGCCTATCGGCAACATCCCGCCCGCCGAGGCGGAGGCGGCCTACTATGCGAAGCTTGAGGTCATGCCGATGGCCGCGTAGAATCCAAGCCAATCAGCCTCCGGAAAATCCGGCGCGGTTCACCTCACGGTGGTCTCGTTGAGCTTGAGATCCCCTCCTCAGTGAGCCCCCGCCGCCTTCTGATGCGCCCGCACGTTGGTGCCGTCCAGGAACGTCATGCCGAGTTGAACACCGCGTTGCTGCACCAGGTTCAGGAGGCGCTCCCAGACACCCAGACGAGCCCAGCGGATGAAGGTCTGGGCTGCCATCCACCACGGGCCGAGTTCAGACGGCAGGGACCGCCATTTGGCTCCGTTCTCATGCCGCCACAGGATGGCGCTCATAGTGCGCCGGAGATTTGACAGGGGCACTTTGGCATGCGGCCGGCAGGCTTCGACCAGGGGCTCCCGGATCGTCCATTGTGCATCCGTCAGCATCATCGCCTCCTCTCAAAGAGGGACAACGCTGTCAGACGCTAACAGGCCGTAGGGTTGCTTCTTGCTCTTGCAGACAGCGCGGAGTTCGCCGCAACCAACATGAAGGGTGCCGCTCCTTGCGACGAGAAGCATGAGGTGAGGAAGAGGGCTTTAGCGTTGATGCCTGACCAAGGGCTCATTCTTGAGTTTGGGGTGTGGAGTGGCAGGACAATCAACATGATCACCGATCATGTCGGTCAATCGCGCCAAGTTCACGGTTTCGACTCCTTCGAAGGTCTGCCAGAAGATTGGGTTGGGGAATATTCCAAGGGTTGGTTCCATACTCAAGGCAAACCCCCTGAAGTCCGTTCAAACGTGAAACTTTATGTCGGCTGGTTCGACAAGACGCTTCCTGATTTCGCCGCCGAGCACCGAGGGAATGGTCGCTTTCCTTCACGTTGACTGCGACCTGTACTCGTCCACCAGGACTATCTTCAATCTGCTTGGTGATCGTCTCGTTCCCGGCAGCGTCATTCTGTTCGACGAGTATTTCAACTAACCCGGCTGGCGAGAGCACGAGCATCGGGCTTTCCGAGAGTTGGTGCAGGAGCGATCACTGAAGTATTGCTGGATTACCTATAACCGTGTCGAGTGGAATGCTGCGGTGCAGATCATAGATTGATCTGTCGCTCTTCGACAGGAACGGCCTGAACGCTGTTGGCACAGTTGGACCTTAATCTAAGGATCATCGAGGAGACCATACAAGGCTGACGGTATAGACGTTAGCCAGCCAGACGCCGCCACCATGGACGGGCTTTCCATTCTCCAAGTTCGGATTGTGCCTTGTTCGTCTCCGTTTCCATCCGGTCCCGGAACTCCTTCAACTCGGAGAGGTACTGTGCCTGCATAGTCGTGAGTCGAGCCTCAGCACTGGCGCACGTCCAGGCCGTGTTGCACGGATCGGCTGGTGAACGGACTGAGCCCATCTGTATCTTTCGTTAAGCGGCGCGGATAGACTTTGGGCGTCCAAGCTCAAGCATGCGGTTCAAAGCATGAATGGCGATGGTGACCTCCGTTCTACGACGCTGGTCCGTCCGCGAGTGCATCGGACGAGAAGTCGGATCCAATAAGTTCTGCATCTCAGCAGACCTGGAATCATCTCGACGCCGCCGGTGGTGCGTCCACTTAAAGGTCCGATGCTCGAGCGCAGCGTATCCCCGACTACTCGTTTGAAGCGGCCTATGGACGACTCCACCAGCGCCCGGCGAGTGTACCCGGATCTCTTCTGTCAGCCCATGCGTCCGTGCTCGGCCATGCTTTGGAGATGCCGATCACGCTGGGTTGGAGTGCTCGCTGCCCTTTCGCTCGGCACCGCTGTTGATCGTGGTGGCACGATCCCGTCAGCATCAGGATAACGCTGGGCGACGGTGCCGTAGATGCCGGCCTGAACGTAGACACCATCAACAGTGAATGAAGCGAGTGGACTGGTGATCTGGTCGAGCAACGCCCCGACCTACGAACCGTCGTCGACATCGCTCGTGGTCAACTCTGATGCGAGGATCTGCCCGGTGTCAGCATCGACGCCGATGTGCAGCTTGCGCCAGGATCGGCGTCTGTGGGTCCCATGCTTCTCGATCAGCCACTCGCCGGGCCCGCATAAGCGAAGCCCTGTGCTGTCGACCAATGGGTGAACAGGCCCTGCGGAGTGCCGACATGGTCCTGGGACCTCCAGTGTTTCTGCCCGACGGCTCAGGGTTGAGTGATCCAGCACAGCAAGATCGAGTCCCAGAAGCCTCAGGACCGAGCCGATCAGACCTTCCGTTTGGCGGAGAGCCAGCCGGAACACCGCCCGAAGCGTCAACGCCGTCCTGATCGCCAGAGTGGAGTAGTGTGGCTGGCCGCCCGCTGTCGTGCGGGGCTCGGCCTGCCAGGCGGCAATCGCCTCATCGGAGAACCAGACCGTCAGACTTCCCCGCTGGCGCAGGGATGCATCGTACTCGGCCCAGCTGGTCACCCGGTACCATTGCTAGAGCAACGGCGGTTCAGACGAATCCATATCCTGCGGCGGTGGGTGAAGTAGTTGCGGCATTCCTCAGCCTCGACCCCAGCGCAGATCTCCCCAATGGCGCGCCAGAGCGCGTCAAAGGTGCGGGCTTCGGCTTTACGCAGATGTGCCTTGAGCTTGGCGAAGAGTTGCTCGATCGTGTTGCCATGATGCCTCTCAATGACTGCTTCCTGTGACGTTCAGTCTGTTGGTTGGATGCGAGCTATGGGCCTATCCGCGAGTTTCACCAGCCAAATGCGTTGTGTCCCCACCTGAGCCAGCCGCCCCTTGAGTGTCCCCCGCCGCAGCCAACCGTAGACTGTCTGCCGGTGTGCCCCGAGCTGCTCGGCCACCTCCTGCAAGGTCATTTCCTCATCATCCGCACGCGGCACTTTCCCGGACCAGATCGGCCGGGTCGTGCCGTGCCCGTGCCGCTGCAGCAGACGCCGGATCATCGGAGCGTTGAAGGCACTCCGCTTGGCTGGCCGATAGCCCTCCGCGTTCAGGCGGGCGGCAATCTGCTCCGCCGTCTCGCCAGTCGTCCGCAACGCCACCGCCCGTGCCAGCAGCTGGTCAAAGTTCGCCAGCTGCTCGAACCGACGCACCGGGCGGATGACCTCGTGCCGGGTGACGACGCCGCCCGCCCAGTGGCACGCGATCTCCGCCCGCTCAGTCGCGCCCTGCAGATGGATCACCACCCGATCGAGCATGGTTCGCGCGATCGTCTGCCGGTCGCGTGCCGTCGTGGACGCAGCACTCCACAGGGCCGGAATGTCCTCGGCCAAGCGGAGCACCGCCGCCTGCTCCTCCGGCGTCAGCCGGTCCGGCTCATGGGCCAGGGCCCGCTGGTGCTCGCTCTCCAGCGTCTGGTGGGCTGTCAGCGCCGTCTCCCAATCCCGCTCCAGGGT
>NZ_JAFBID010000131.1 GCF_016811235.1 Microvirga arabica | reverse complement strand
GCGTTGATCGAGACCGGCGATGTAGTCACGGACCTGCTCAAGCCCAACATCGTCCAATCCGAGGCTTTTCTCGCTCAACCAGGTGAGATAGCAATTGAGATCATCGGTGTAGGTGTCGATGGTACCGGCTGCGGCACCCAGCTCCGTGGCGAGTGCATCGAGCCACAGCTGGGCCAGGCGCTGATTGGTCCGCATGAGATCCTCCTGTAGGAGAACCCTGCCACGGCACTGGTTACAGACTTCTTGTCAAAATGTTTGTTATGCGAACTTATTTAGCCGGCTAACACTCTTGAGCACTAGAACAGGGTCAGCGCATTAAAAGCATTACCCTTCCGCCGGCGTTAACTCCTCGTTGACCATACTTCCCTCACATTAGCTGAGGTCTCCGAGAGGTGGTGAGATGCGGGTGTTGCTGATCGAGGATGACATCTCTGTCACTCAGAGCATTCAGCTCATGCTGCAGCGCCTCGACGTCCGGATCTCCGTGGCCGATCTGGGCGAGCACGGCATTGATCTCGGCCGGCTCCCTGACTACGACATCATCCTGCTCGACCTCAACCTCCCGGACATGTCAGGCTACGATGTCCTGCGACAGCTGCGGCTTGCCAAGGTGAGCACGCCTGTCCTGATCCTCTCAGGCCTGGACGGTATCCAGAACAAGGTTAAGGGCCTCGGCTATGGTGCCGATGACTACCTCACCAAGCCGTTTCACAAGGATGAACTCATCGCCCGCATGCAGGCCATCATCCGCCGCTCGTCCGATCAGACCGAAGCCGTCCTGCAATGCGGCGATCTGACGGTCAACCCCCGGCTCCAACAGGCTGAGGTCGGAGGACGCCCGGTGAACCTGACCGGCACGGAGTACAAGATCCTAGCGTTTCTGGCTCAGCGTCAGGGGAGCACGCTAACCAAAGAGATGTTCCTCAATCATCTGTACAGCGGGATGGATGAACCTGAGATCAAGATCATCGACGTGTTCATCTGCAAGCTGCGCAAGAAGCTTGCGGAGGCCTCGGGCGGCAGGAACTACATCGAGACGGTCTGGGGCCGCGGCTACATGCTGCGGGAGCCGCAGCTCGTCAAGTTAGCAAGCTAAGTCTCAGGACCACGATCCCCTTCCACATCCGCTGCCCCGCGTTCTGTCAGCGGATTGCAGGTTTTCTAATTTCTCTTGCCCGTGTGGAGCCAATCCCCTCACCTCAATCGGTGGCAACATCGCCATCTCTCGAAATGAGAACGCCCCAACTGAAGCCTCTTCCAGACTTCAATCAGGGCGCATGCGGTGCCGGGTGCAACACCGCGCCACCATCCTCCTCTGCTCCCGATAAGCGTCAACGGCCGTCGAAACAGAGGCGGCCCAGCGGAGGCAGAGCCCCAGATACCCTGCCAAGGCACAGGGGGGATCCGGTTTGATGTCACCTCGGGAATATGGACACTCATTGAAACCGTTGGTTAACCATGAAGGCGCATGCTTTCACGCGTGATGTAGGACTGGGCGGGCTCCCTCTTACCTGGAGACGGTTCCTCATGACGGAGACACGTTTCACCGATACAATCGAAGAGAAGTTGACACTGATCTCTCCGATGTTGAAGGCTATCGAGTTTGGAGGAGATCAGCCCTACCTTCGCGAACTTCAAACGCTCCTCAGACAGCACTTGGCAGGCTTGGTGGTCCTGTTCGAGCGAGATCCCGGGCTGGATGCCGCAACAGCCGACCTGTACGCGGCAGCGGCTGCTATTGTGCAGGACACCACAGCGGCCTCGCAGCCCCTCGCCCGCAAACGCCGTCTGCTCAAGGAAGCTCAAGCACGATTCCAAGAGCGCATCTCCACTGCACGCCCGAACGGAAGAAGAGCCGGCGCTGCTTGGCAACAGAGCGAGCTCTTTCTTGCCGCCTGATTCAAGCCCGGGTTCCGCACCAACCAAACCTGTGCGGCGGAACTCAACCCCCTGCCCTTCTCACCACAGGAGTGGCTCGCCCGTTTTGTCCTGCTGCGCAATCAGTCACAGGATCCTGTGCTGCCCCAAGATCCTGTGAATTCGTTCCGGCATGGATATTGAGGGAATTACCCTCTGGTGATTTCAATCTGGTACGGTAACCACTCTGCCCATCGAATGATCGCTAGCATTATGGCTCATCAGGAGGGTTTCACCCATGGCGAAAGCTGCAACCAAGACGACAACTAAGAAAGCACCGGCCCGCAAAGCGACTACATCGAAGTCGGCACCAGCTAAAGCGGCCGGAACTGCCGGCGTCGTAGCCAGGAGGTCTACGAAGGCCACCACATCGAAGGCATCACCCAAAGCCACCCCTAAGGCGGCGAAGAAGTCCGCTGGCACCTCGGCTGGCGCGACCCTGACCCTGCGCCAGATCGCCGAGCAGTTGTCGGAAGCGCATGAGTTCCCCAAGCGCCAAGCCAACGAGATGCTGATGCAAGTTATTGAGATGATCGCCAAGAGCCTGAAGAAGGGCGACAAGATCCGCCTGACTGGCCTTGGCATCCTGCAGGTGCGCAAGCGGGCTGCCCGTATGGGTCGCAACCCGCAGACTGGTGAGCCCATCAAGATCAAGGCTTCCAAGAAGATCGCCTTCCGACCCGCCAAGGAACTCAAGGAGGCGGTCTAGCCGGGAGCCGTAGACAGGATGGCTGAAGCGACACCCGCCCCACCGGAAAGCTGGCGGAGCGGGCCTGTTTTTGTGCCCGCTCAGGAGAGATGCTGAGCAAAGTGCTTGTTCATCTCGAACATGCTCACCTTGTCTTTGCCACCAAAGACAGCCCGAAGCTTGTCATCAGCGAGGATCTCGCGCTTGTTCTCGGGGTTCTGCAGATTGTTGGACTTAATATACTCCCACACCTTGCTCACGACTTCCGTGCGGGGCAGCGGGGAAGAACCGACCACAGCGGCCAATTCGGCTGAGGGCTGCAGCGGCTTCATCAGGGCCGGGTTCGGCTTCTTGGCTGCTTTGGGTTCTGACATGGTGAAACTCCGTCTTAATCCTGGTCTTCCATCGGCATAGGCAAGGTAGCGGGACCATGGCGAGCAAGGACCTAACAGCCCCTTAACTCGTTCCCTGCCGCTCAGATAGCCGAGATAGCGTCGACTGATGATTGCAAGATCGTCATTACCCACGCCGTTTGCTTTGTGGCTTTGCCATCATCTGCCGCATCGCTTCTTCAGCCTGTGCCCTTGCCTCTGCGTTGTGCGAGAGGTTGCGCACCTCTGAGGGCTCGTCCTGCTGCTGCAGACCATTCTTGCGCGCCCGCCACTGCTTTGCCTGCGCGGCATTGGCCGCGGCGTTAGCCAGCTTCTCAAGCCTGTCGAGATGCGGCGTACTGGCAGCCCCATTGGCCTCAGGTTGTTCGTCCTCTTGCTCCGGGCGTCTAGCCATTTGTTCGTTTCCTCAGGATGAAAGGCACCACTTAGGCTAGGATGTTACGCGCTTCCATTTCAGTGAGTATCGGTTAACTTCGCCTTAACCATCAAGGTCCGGGGTACGCCAATGCGAAAGATCCGTCATGGCTTCATAGCACTCGCCATCCTCGGAGGCCCAGCCTCTCTCATCCTTGCGCACCAGAAGCTCACGGAGACATTGCCGCAAGACGCGTCCAATCCATCCGATGTCGCCGCAATCGTGCAGCAGGCTTATTCCAGATGCTCGGAAGCCCCGCAGGCTGCCAGCCCCTCCCAATGCGAGGACTACATCCGGTCCTTTGACGAGTGCGCAGCCCGCAAGAACGAGTGCGACCCGCACTCTGTTTACGAGGTCCTGCCCAAGTGAGCTTCACGCCCTCAGATCGCGGCCGCGAAACTTCGCCAAAGCCACTCTAAGGAGCAGTCGGCAATATGACTTGGCGCATGCTCGGGTGCTCTTATCGCATGCTACGAGTGAAGCGCATGAACCAGGCATTCACCATGTTCTCCTAATCAATCTCTCAGTTTGATGATGCCGCGCTGAGCGCGAAGCATGCATCCTCCAGACCATCGATGTCCGCCAATTGAATTGACCCTCGTCGGCGGATTCCCACACATCTGTGTCGTATTCGGTGGGAGGTCTGTTGCTCAGCCTCTCGCCAGGGCGCTTCGTTCGGTTGCACCTATAGCGTTTATGGCGCATAGTGGTGGCGTGGTGTTGCAACCGGCATCACACAAAGCGCCCTGACAGTGAGCTCCGCACGGCTAACTCTGTCAGGGCGTTGTCGTTTGTGTGCACCTCGCTCTCATTGGTGACGAGCCTGTACTCGGGGTATGCCCCTTAGATGATCAACGCATCTTTGCATCTTCACTCAGGCTTGCTGGGTCGAGCGCATCTCACACTGTGGTTGGGCATCAGTTGCGGATCTCCAGCAAACCTACACTGATCCCCTGTTCCGCTAAAAGAGAGTACATGACCCAACGCCAGATCCGGAGAAGGAGAAGTCTTGGGGTTAAGGCCAGCGGCCGAGCGGAAACCATATTTTAGGGTTCAGGGTTGCCTCCTCCTTCCTCCGCCATGTACCAAAGACAAGCGTCCTCGATCCCTTATGTTCACTGGGGTTTCATGACTGTTCGCCGCCGCTTTCTGCTTGCTCCATCCTTCGCTCGCCTGATCCAGCGCGAAAGGGGCGGACTGCGTCACGTCGAGGGCTTCTTCCCCGAGCGGCGCGATCGCTCCTCCTGGGTTCGGCTTGAGGAGAACAAAGGCCTGCTGATCCTCAAGACGGTTGGGCCTGACGGTGAGGCCGAGGACCAGACCGACATCCCGGTGGCCCATGCTCATGCGCTGCTCGATGTCTGTGCCGGTGAGGTCGACTACACCCGGACAGCCGTGCCGATCAGCGAGGGTCAGGCCCTGGTCGACGAGATCCTCCGGCCCGGTGTCCTGCACCTCGTCACCATGGAATTCGCTTCTGAAGAAGAGGCGGGGGCATTCCGTCCGCCAGAGTGGTTTGGGCCTGAGGTTACGGCAGATCCTCGCTACACAAACCAATCCCTTGCGCTTCACGGCCTTGCTGAGGCTCCGGATATCCCACTGTCGGATGCGGCGCTCAACAGTCTGATCGATACTCTGGAAGGCCGCTTTCCTGCCTGGGCGCGGTTGCCCATCAACCGGCCCAAGGCGAGGCAGGTCCCAACGACCCGGTCCAAGGCTCAGACCAGCGGTGAAACCCTCAAGGTCAACCTTGATGAGATCGAGCAGGCGATGATGCGCGAGATGGAGAAGACGCCCCAGAAAGGCAAACCTGAGTAGGGGAAGGCCCACCCGATGCCGGATGCCCGTTCGCCCGTACGACACCATCTGGTGCTCTATCGGCGTCATCTGGAGCAGGGCAGGACACGGTTCTCAAGCCTGATCGTAGGGGCTACGTGGCCGTCAACCCGGTCCTCGCGCCGATCGGCCGGATCAAAGAGTTCAAGGCGCAACGGGCGGTCGGTACCTTCCGCGGCTACGATAATGCCGTGTTCGATGTCGTGGTGACGATCATCGTGTCGCACGCGCTATGGATCTTCGCGGTCATCGTCCCGCTCATCTTTGCGGCGATCACCTACCATGAGGTCTTCGGTTGGGTTTTGGATGGACGCACCTAATAAAAACTCATCGGTGCGCCCGAAAACTTACCTTGCACCAAGGTCCTGCAACTGGCGATTTCGGCAGACGACATTAACTCGTTATGCAGATTGAGCCTGGGTGCTCGACATGGCCTTCATCGCCTCAAAGCTCCTTGTGAGCGCTCGCCAGAGGCTGCCGATCTCCTCCGATCCGGACGACCCGATGCTGAACTCGCTCACACCAACTCCATGGGCCAGGGCGAGTGACAGGTCGGGGTTGTGTGTAATCTGACCGCTCCAAGTCGGAACCTCGAGCGCCTGCATCGCCCCGCGGGCATCCGCAACACTCTGATCCTCCGAGCCGTTCTTGGCCGGGGCAGCGTTGATTACCACTGCATAAGGCTTCTTGAGGTCACGGCACATTTTGATCGTGGCCTGAATGGCGTCGACATCGAACAGCCCGGCGCGCATTGGAATCACGACAAGATCCGCGTGCCAGATCGCCTCAGTCACGGGAGCTTCCGCGTTGGGTGGCGTGTCGATTAGGACCCATTCAGCCCCGGCGCGCCGCGCCTTCGCCAAGGTGGCCGCGAGATGCTTGGTGCCCACATTCAGCGGAAGATCCCGTGAGCCCCGAACCCGGTGCCAAAGGGCCAAAGATCCCTGCGGGTCCGCATCAATCAGGAGCGTCGGCCGAGAATGCTCCGCCATATAGCTCCCGAGATGTGCGGCAAGGGTGCTCTTTCCAGAACCTCCCTTGCGGGAAGCAAAAACCACGACATTCATGCCAGTTCCCCCAGTCTTGATCACGCCATCTATCGTCGCGCGAGTATGGTTAACGGAGCCTTATCGCTGGGCGGACAGCAAGACGCCCTCACCGAAGGGTCGTGACAGACCTCCGGCTGAGGGCGATTGGAGCCCCAGCCAAGGAAATCGGGTGGATCCTCAGCCAGGGCGTATGCGGTTCAAGGAGGCTGAACCACACAAGCGAACCTTGGCCGTTCATCCGTGGCAATTTTTATGGGCCGCGTTCCCGCGAAATCCTCGTCGTAATTTTCGATGGCCGCCGAACCGCTATCATACCAGAGGGTTTGTGCCGCCATCCTGCAGAGCGACAGCAGACTTCTTGCCAAATGCTTATTATGCCAAAATGTTATATAGTTGAATATCAGCTTGGCTCAGGGGCTAAAAAGTAACAGCTTTCGGCTACAGCGATTCTCCCTTCCCTCTGCTAAAGTCATGCCATGGTGCGTACACCTCCGACACCGGAACTCAACGGATACACAGCACTTCTGAGTGAGCTGAAGGAGCGGATCCGTGCCGCCCGCCTTCGAGCCGCGGTCGCGGTCAACCAGGAGCTGATCCTTCTCTACTGGAGCATCGGCAGTGACATCCTCGACCGGCAGGCGACAGAAGGCTGGGGCGCTCGCGTAATCGAACGGCTCGGCGAAGATCTGCGACGTGCATTCCCGGAGATGACTGGCCTCTCGGGGCGAAACCTCAAATATATGCGGGCGTTCGCCGAGGCCTATCCTGATCGGGAGATCGTGCAACAGGTTGTTGCACGATTGCCGTGGGGCCACAATGTTCGCCTTGTCGAAGCCGTGAAGGATCCGGCAGAGCGTCTCTGGTATGCCCGTCAGGCCATTGAGCATGGCTGGAGCCGCAACATCCTGGTCCACCAGATCGAGAGTGGTCTGTACCATCGCCAGGGCAAAGCCATCACCAACTTCGAGCGGACCCTGCCCGCTCCCCAGTCAGAGCTCGCCAGGGAGCTGGTCAAGGATCCCTACAGCTTCGACTTCTTGGCACTCGGTCCAGACATGTCTGAGCGGGAACTCGAGCGCAGCCTCCTGGACCACCTCCGATCGCTCATCCTTGAACTGGGCAAAGGCTTTGCGTTCGTCGGCAGCCAATATCCGCTTCAGGTGGGTGGCCAGGACTACTACCTCGATCTGCTCTTCTACCATCTGCGCCTACGCTGCTTTGTTGTTCTCGAACTCAAGATCGAGGAGTTCAAGCCGGAGTTCGCCGGCAAGATGAACTTCTATCTCTCAGCCGTCGACGATCAGCTTCGTCACGAAACTGACGGGCCGAGCATTGGGATCATCCTCTGCAAGGGAAAGAATGCGGTAGTGGTGGAGTATGCCTTGCGCGACTCCGCCAAACCAATGGGCGTTGCTGAGTATCGGCTCTCCCCCTCGCTTCCAAGTCAGCTTCAAGGCAACTTGCCGACTGCCGAGGAGCTCGCCCGTGAATTCCCCTTCATGTCGGCTGTGAAGCTCCGGATTGAGATCGAGCGCGAGTTGCGCTTGCTGCTGCAAGCACGTGGCCGAAGCACTAGCAGCATAGGAATCGGTCCTATGCTCCAGGAGGTGGAGCGGGATGGAATCGCCCTGGAAGGCGTGGGTGAGTTTGAGGTCGCATTGCAAGCGATGAACCAAGCCTCACACGGCCTTGATGTTGATCCAGACGCAGCAGAGCACGCTATAGAGGTTGGCACGCGGCTCCTGGAGACACTGAAGCGCTTGAATGGCCACTGACCACTCGGCGTCGGTGAAATTTCATCGTTGAGGATCAACCTTGACAAATGGCCCAGCTAAAACTGCCCTGCGAGCACTTGTCTGTGCAAAAGGGTTCTTGCCCACAGACATGCATTCAGCCGGTTGGACTACTGTTCACCCTCTTAGTTTCAAAGCAACCCAGAAAGCTCCTCGTCTTAACGACTCATAGTCATCGGGTGACTGCCAGCTTCCTGACCACTGGAATGCGAATAGCTGGGTATCCCCGGCCTGGGTGGTAGTCCAACCCCATGAGTGCATCTGTGATCAGCTCGCACTCAAATACAACACCATCAAGGAGGTCCGTTAGCTCCTCGATTCCTAAATGCATCTCCCCCGTCCAGAAGATAAGGAAATACCGCTGCCAAGGACCGTCTTTCAGATCCCTCGGCCGGTCTTTCTTCGAAATTTCCTCTCGGAGTTGCGCAAGGAATTCCTCTCGGGTCCACTCATGATAGTAGCGATGTCGACTATCAGTCTTGTGGGTCTTGATGGACTTCTCCAGCGTTCGCCTGTGGACGAACTCAGTCAGTTCAATCCCACAACGAACACCGTCGATCTCCACCTCACAGTCAGGTGGGTCTCTTCCCTCGCCCCTGTGACGTAGGCTCGTGAACTGAAGGCCGGCTGCCTCCAAGACAGTCCTTGCATCATTCTGTTCGTCCAAGTTGCGATACTCGCGCGTAGTCGAACGAACCCCTTGAACGGGCCGGAGTTGTGCGATGAGCTTGCGAAGTTCCTTCCTTTGATCGTCCATCACGTCCCCTTAGGCAACCCTTTCTTTCCGACCATACCACGCAAGACTGTAACTCGCTAAAAACAGTCTTCCTGCCCTACCTCACGATAGCTGCTTGAGACTCCTCCCGACAGGCTTTGTCTTTTGGCGAAATCGCTCCTGTGGATTGCTGGCATCCGGTCAGGGTATCTTAAAGCCTCCCCTGCTCTATGCCCTTCCAGTTTGCTCACTGGGGCAATTCATTTCCTAACGAACCTATCGAGAAATCCATATGACCAACCAAGCCATTATCTTCACCGACGGCGCATGCCTGGGAAACCCTGGCCCAGGCGGATACGCTGCTGTGATCACCATTGCAGGTGAAGAGCAGATTATCGTTGGCCGAGATCGATCCACGACGAACAACAAGATGGAAATGACGGCAGCCATTAAGGCCCTTGAAGCTGTCTCCAAGGATCTGCCCATTGTGATCCACAGTGACAGCCAGTACGTGATCAAGGGCGCGACCGAATGGCTCCGGGGCTGGAAGGCCAAAGGCTGGCGTAAGGCAGACGGCAAGCCTGTGCTGAACCAGGACCTATGGCAGCAGATGGATGCTGCCATGGTTGGCCGTACGATCACCTGGAAGTGGGTGAAGGGTCATGCCGGGCACCCAGAAAATGAGCGGGTGGATCGGTTGGCTAACTGGGAAGCCGTGAGGGCTTCTGCAGGAGCCGGCAAAGACCCCACTCCAGTTGAAGCCGCTATAGGCTGAGAACGCCAACTGAGGCGAGCGTCCCCATCCACAGGCTCGTTTACCGAACCTGTGATGATAGCTGAGCCGTTCAGATACGGTTCACGGGTGCCGCACGACCCTCTCTATTGGTATGGGGCGATGCCTGTTGGTGTCGCCTGCGTACACAGGGAGGCTCCCATGTTGAGCTGGTCTAGACGAGTAACCCCCGCTGCTACCGTGATCGCCGTGGCAACATTGCTGGGTGGGTGCGTGACCGGCACCGAGGTTTCCTACAGCGAGTATCAGTATGACCGCTATGGCGGGACTGAGCGCATCTATGAGCGTAACCTCTACTCAGATCCGTCCCATGGTATCGAGAGCGAGAGGTGCGGAACTGTAGTAGTTGGTATTTGATCTGACATCTGGCGTCTGAGAGTGATCGGGTTGAGCCTGTCGGACAAGATCAGGCTGC
>NZ_JAFBID010000130.1 GCF_016811235.1 Microvirga arabica | reverse complement strand
GGATCCGGTTTCTGAACGACTGGCATCACTCGCCGACAGGGAAGCTGCCCTGTCTAGCGCTGGGTGCGGAGAGATGGTCGGTTCCGCGCGCCGGATGATCGATACGGCGACACGGCTTCCGTCGTCACAACAGGCTCCTGCTGCCGATGAGATCCCGCACCCGAAACAATGCCTGGAGACTCAACCGGAGCTGGCCGCCACTCCCTTCAGTTTGACGTCAGGAGCAGTCTCGTTCTCATGGCAGGGACTATCATACGGAATGGCTGGCCTCAGTTCAGCGGGGAATCTGGCCGCCCTGTCCGCAGCCTCTGCCGATGAGCAGATCCTGGAGACCACCGACGTGGCTGTCGAGGTCACCAACGACAGCCAAGCGGATCCGGATGGAGCTTTCGAAGCGGGGTATGGCGTCTCTACTCAAGCGGCGCTGCCATCTGAGCAAACCCAGGAAACGGCCGTCGAGACCCGGATCGCCGTTGCGGTAGGAGAAGCTGCTCCTGTGGTTCCAGGTGCCAGTGTTTCGAATCCGATTGATGAGGTCGATCTCGGATACCTCGCTCTCTACGAGGATCTGCTGCCGGCGGTGAGCAAGAAGCTGCAGATGGAGGAGGTTGCCCTTCAGCCGCAGCCTGAACCGGTGGCCGACTCTGTCCCTACCCAGGCACCTGATCCGACAGCCGTCCCGGTTCGGGACCGGTGTGAGGAAGAGTCCGTACCTGATGCTGCGACGGAGCTGGGCCAGGCAGAGGGCGCTCTGATCCAACCGCTTCAGGAAGCCGGCTTGGTCGTGGATCTCCCCAAAATCGCTCCGTCAACCTGGGGGCACCCGATCTCCCGTCCTGCTGCAACAGAGGACTGGTCGTACCAGAAGCCGGACATCGCATTCCTGGCCGAGCCGCCGGAACGCGAAGGACCAGAGTTGACCGAGGACATTCTGGAGGAGACGGCAGGGCGGTTGGAGAAGGTCATCCGCGACTTCGGCGTGAAGGGCGAAGTCATCCATGTCCATCCAGGCCCGGTAGTCACGCTCTATGAATTCGAGCCCGCACCCGGCATCAAGTCATCTCGCGTGATTGCGCTGTCGGAGGATATCGCGCGCTCAATGAGTTCCGTCTCCGCGCGCGTGGCGGTGATCGCAGGCCGCAATGCTATCGGCATCGAGTTGCCGAACGAAACGCGGGAAACAGTGTACCTGCGCGAACTGCTTGCCTCAGACGATTTCGAGGTCTCGCAGCACAAGTTGCCCCTCTGCCTCGGCAAGACCATCGGCGGTGAAGCCGTCATCGCGGACCTTGCCCGCATGCCCCACCTGCTGGTGGCCGGCACCACCGGGTCGGGCAAGTCGGTGGCGATCAACACCATGATCCTGTCCCTCGTCTACCGCTTCACGCCGGAAGAATGCCGCCTGATCATGGTCGATCCCAAGATGCTGGAACTCTCCGTCTATGACGGCATCCCGCACCTGCTCACGCCTGTGGTCACAGACCCGAAGAAGGCGATCATCGCCTTACGCTGGGCCGTGCGGGAGATGGAGGACCGCTATAAGAAGATGGCGAAGTTGGGCGTTCGCAACATCGACGGCTTCAACGCTCGCATTGTGGAGGCCAAGGCCAAGGGGGAGGTCATCACGCGGACTATCCAGACGGGTTTCGACAAGGCTACGGGGGAGCTGACGTATACCGAAGAGGTCATGGACCTTACATCGCTGCCCTACATCGTGGTGATCGTCGACGAGATGGCCGACCTGATGATGGTGGCCGGCAAGGAGATCGAGGGTGCCATCCAGCGCCTGGCCCAGATGGCGCGGGCGGCGGGCATTCACGTGGTCCTGGCCACGCAGCGGCCGAGCGTGGACGTGATCACCGGCACGATCAAGGCGAACTTCCCGACCCGGATTTCGTTCCAGGTCACGTCCAAGATCGACAGCCGCACCATCCTGGGCGAGATGGGCGCCGAGCAGCTGCTGGGCCAGGGCGACATGCTACATATGCAGGGAGGCGGGCGCATCG
The DNA here is from genome assembly GCF_016811235.1 of Microvirga arabica. Taxonomy (GTDB): domain Bacteria; phylum Pseudomonadota; class Alphaproteobacteria; order Rhizobiales; family Beijerinckiaceae; genus Microvirga; species Microvirga arabica. The sequence continues at coordinate 8,376 of NZ_JAFBID010000130.1, read as the reverse complement.
CACGCGTGCACGGCCCCTTTGTCTCAGACATGGAGGTCGAACGGGTCGTTGCTCACCTCAAGCGACAGGCTAAACCTGTCTACGTGGAGGCGGTCACGGCCGAGGAGGACGAGGAAATGGAGCTTGAGGAGACGCCGGTCTTCGACGAGAGCGAAATCGGGCTAGGGTCGGGCGAGTTGTTCGACCAAGCGGTCTCGATTGTCCTGCGGCACAAGAAGGCCTCTACCTCGTACATTCAGCGTCGCCTGCAGATCGGCTACAACCGGGCGGCCTCAATCATGGAGCGGATGGAGAAGGAAGGGATCGTCGGACCCGCCAACCATGCAGGCAAGCGCGAAATCCTCATCGGAACGGGTGGAGCGGACGAGGACTGAGGCTGGGAGCGGACCGGACTGGCACACGCAAACGAGCATCGTCTCAGCCTCTAGCAGTCGGTGCAGCCTGCCGGCCTCATCTCATCTCCACACCGTGCCCTCGGGAGTCCTTTGGTGCTCCCGAGGGCTTCCATTTTAGGGATCCCTTCTTCAACCCATGAAGTGCTTGTGTCGCGTGCACACCGCGCAAAGTTCGATTACCGGGAGATACAGGCAAGGACCTCGTGTGGTCGCCTCAGGTAAAGCGCCAGAGCCAATCAATCATCAAACGTTAATCTATACCATAAACTGGCAAAAGCCCTGCTTGGAAAGTTTTGAAACAGGTGGGATGAAGATCAGGCCATCACGCGCAGGAGTCGACTTGAACTGCGGATCAACTATCCTTCTCCGACAGCGTGACGATGTTATCAGGAGACTATCTCGTGCCGGGTTCAGGTTGGGCTTGGCCCGTATGCTCACCCCTTTCGCACCACAGGATGCAGCTATAAACGATCTCTCAACATATTTGCGAAAAGCTGAGTAGAGCGCCACCCTTGAGGGATCCTGGCCTATGTTCAGTTTGCGTCTTGTGGCGTGCGGAATAGTATTCCTGCTTCTGGTTCCAAGTTCAGGATCGGCCGAGCCTGACTTTAACATCACCGAAATCGATGTGGATTGGCAGCTTGCCTCGCTTCCCCTGCCGCCTGATCTTGAGCCGATCACCACATCCACTATTCTGGAGATTGCTTCTCTCCCCCGTGCTCTCAAAGACCGATCTACGTACCTGCCTGCCATTGCCGAAGTGGCCGCAGCCAACGGGGTGCCGCCGGCCCTTGTTGATGCGGTGGTGCGGATTGAGAGCCGATACGATCCGACTGCTGTTGGCAGCATCGGCGAGATTGGACTCATGCAGGTGAGACCCAAGACAGCCGCGCTGCTGGGGTTTGAGGGATCCTCAGCCGAACTGTCCGACCCGAAAACCAATCTCCGCTATGGTGTGGGGTACCTCGCCAAAGCCTGGCGACTGGCCGATGGCAACCTGTGTCGCGCACTGATGAAATACCGCGCTGGGCACGCCTCAGACAGAATGAGCGCCCTCAGCATCGAGTACTGCCGAAGGGCTCGCCAGCACCTCACTGCAGTGGGAACTCAATTAGGAACCCCAATTGGAACGCTCCCGCAGCGGGCGATCCGCACGCGCGGCCGAGGTAAGAACATTGAGCGCAAGCACCCGACAAAGCTCACGATTGCGGTATCCAGGGTCTCGCGTCTCTACAGGAGGGAGCGGATCCGCTCCAGCTGGCTGCAGCAGACTGGAGGAGGCAACAGAGCTTGGAACAAGAAGCATCGCGTTGGCGAAAGGACACGTCGGATAGACCGCTCGGTCCGGCTTGTGCACCAAACAGCAGCCCGAGTGACGCGCCTTCAAGTGGCACACCGAAGAACCGGATTGCATCCCGTTAGTGCAGCGGCGATTTCAATGTACAGTCTGCTCCATCACAGTTTGCGCCGACATAGGCAATCAGCAGTGCGACCGAGTCTGAATGACCCCTGCATCGGCAGTTGTGAGCCACTCATGCAGGGTTTGTTTAGAACCAGAGTTTGCGATGAACCCAACAAAAAGAGCGCTGCCTGACCATGGCAGCGCTTTCTAGTATTGTCCGGCCCGGCTTCAGGTTATTGGGCTGTTCTCTTCACCGACTCACGAAGCTCTTCAGGGAGTGGCTCTGATCCTGGAGGAAGGTTGGTCTCCTTTGCCGCCTTCAGGAGGCCTGATGTCTCAAGCGAGCGGCTGAGAGCGACAATGACGTCGTCAGCAGCCGAGATATTACTTTCCTTCGTGGCTGCCCGGGATTGATCCAGCATGTCGAGCGCTGCCTCGACCTGCTGACTTGCGAGCGGCACCTCAAGGTTCGACTGGAAGCCGTTGAGAGCGATATAGCGCCACTCATAAGTAAATTCGGTCGTCACCTCGGACCCGAACCAAGTCGGGATCTCGAAGGCCTCTGCCTGCTGGACGTCATCAAATTCCACGGTGATGAGATCAAAGCTGCCGGGATATACAACGCGATCAAGCTGTATCTTGTGGCTCAGGCCGCTCTGTGGCGGCAGATGGAGGCGGTCATAGGAGATCTGCCCGATGCACAGACTGAACAGTGCCTCTGCATGTTCCCGTGGGAGCGGTGCTAGCTTCTCCACCGGGGCTCCTTCTGGATCCTGTCCTGACAGCACAAAGTGCGCTTGATCCGCCTCCAACCGTACAAGTTGGTCTTTGCCGGGCTGGGATGAAAGATAGCCCTCGACGACTTGACGATCGACCCCTCGCTCTCGGGAAATGAGGCGAGCAATGCATGGAGAAATAAGGAAGCGTCGAGCATTCTTCATGGGAGCACCTGCAAAATGAAATGACTATCAAAACGCAGGGCACATGGTCTGCTCGAACCTGTTTACAAATGTTTACCATAACATTTTAAGAGATTGAGATCTGTCGCGATCCAGTTGCTCATACCAAGTCCCACTGATCAGAACTGATGCGCCCATTCACGCAAGCCGATGGACATGATGGTCCAGGGCTGATCTGCAAGCTTGTTCCAAGCCGCACAGCAGTGATCGAGAATGTCGCTGTAGGAGGTGAAGATCCGGTTGGAGAGCCAGTTCTCCCGCAGATACTGCCAGATGTTCTCCACCGGGTTCAACTCAGGCGCTTTCGCCGGCAGCGGCACCAGGGTGATGTTGGAGGGCACCTGCAGCTTGCGCGAGACATGCCAGCCCGCTTGGTCCAACAGCAGCACTGCACGCGTCAGGCGCCACCGCCTGCGAGATCTCGGCCAGATGCAGCGTCATCGCCTCGGTGGTGCAACGCGGCAGCACCAGGCCGGCAGCTTTGCCCTGGGCCGGGCAGATCGCCCCGAAGATGTAGGTCGAGGCCGTCCTCAGATCCCGTGGCGCCGAGGGCCGCGTGCCGCGTTTGGCCCAGCGCCGGGTGATCTTGTTCTTCTGCCCAATGCGCGCCTCATCGGCAAACCAGATCTCTAGCGACTTGCCATCGGCCTCTTCGGTCGCGATTTCCTCCAGACGCGCGGGAAAACTTTTTTAAAAGCAGATACAGCAGCCTCGCTCTTGGCATGGTGCTGCGGGCGGCCCGAGAGCTTGCGGTAGCCGAGCGCCCGAACTTCCCGGCTCAGCGTCTGTTTTGAGATCGGCAGGCGGTATTCGTCCCAGAGCCACTGGATCAGATCCACCAGCCGCCAGCGCACCACTCCGTGCACGGCTGGAATCGGGCCGGCCTCGATCATCTGCACCAGATGCTGGCGATGCTGGTCGGTGAGTCTTGAGGGCTGGCCCGCCGGCTTGCGGTCGATCAGGCCTTCAGGCCCTTGAGCGTTGAACTTGACCACCCAGTCGCGCACGATCTGCAGGGTCACCCCGCCGATCCGCGCCGCCTCGGTGCGCGAGGCCCCCTCGTAGATCGCCGCGAGAGCCAGCAGGCGGCGGGCTTGCGGGCCATCCTTGGTCTTCCTGGCCAACGCACGAAGCTGAGACGCATCAAAGTCAGAGCGGAGTGGAATCGGCATGGCAAACCTCCCTGGTTCACCAAACTGAATCACGCCCACTCCAGCCCGGGAAATCACGAACGAGTCAGCCCTTCAGGGACTTGGTATCAGTCAGCTGTGGTGCGGTCCTCCTCATTCAGTGGATGGAGGTCTCGAACCATCTGGTGGAGACGGGAGATATCCAGATGGGTGTAGATCTGGGTGGTCTCGATGCCGGCATGACCAAGCAGTTCCTGTAAGACACGCAGGTCGGTGCCGCCCGAGTGCATGTGGGTGGCAAAGGCATGCCGCAGCACATGTGGCGAGACCCGCTCAGGACTGGAGAGGCCCGCGGCCACAGCAGCCTCCTTGATCTCGAGCAGCGCCGCCTGGCGCGTCAGGGCCTTGCTGCCATTGCGCACCGAATGGAACAGCCACTGGCTCGGCTTGCCTCCAGAATACACGCTGGCGAGCTTCTGCCATTGGGCAATGGCCGCAATTGCACGGTCATGCAGGGGCACAAGCCGCTGCTTGTCGCCCTTGCCGCGCACCAGCAGCATCCGGGTCCCAGGTGGTGCCGCGTCTGACGGCAACGACAGGGCCTCGCTGATGCGCATGCCCGAGGCATACAGGGTCTCGAACAGGGCAGCCCGTCGGGCATAGCCGGCCTGACGGTAGAGACCGACCGAGGGATCGGCAGCTAGCGCGTGGGCCGTCTCCAGGAGCGCCTCGGTCTCGGTAATCGACAGGACGAAGGGCAGCTTCCGAGGCCGGCGCATGGTTGACAAATTGTTCGTGGGATCACAGGAGCCGAGTTCTTCCGCGATCAGGAACTTGTGCAAGCCGCGCGCCACCGTGATCCTGCGGGCCATGGTCGATCCGGCATAGCCGCGCTGATCGAGAGCGGAGATGTAATCGCGGACTTGCTCCAAGCTGACGTCATTCAGTCTAAGCCCGTTCTCGTCCAGCCAGGCAAGATAGCAGTTGAGGTCATCGGTGTAGGTGTCGATGGTACCGGCCGAGGCCCCGAGCTCTGTTGCCAAGGCATCGAGCCAGAGCTGGGCCAGCCGCTGATTGGTCCGCATGAGTTCCTCCTGCAGGAGGAATATCGCACGGCACCAGTTACAGACTTCTTGTCAAAATGTTTGTTCGACGAAATTCGCTCGGCGCCCAAGTTGAGATGTCACTGCCCGCGTGAAGTAGATCTACCCGGCTGGCTCGCTTCAGGTGGAGTTCCTCGCCACCTTACCGGGGTATGGCCCTTCAATCCCCATCGAGGTCCGATCAGGTTCCTGTGGTCATAGGTTGGACGAGTACCGCTCGGGGACTCCGCCAAAAATCGGCTCTCTTGAGTCTATCGTAAATATTAATCGTAGAATTGCTGCCAGCACTCAGTCTTCAAGGCACCACATTGAGTCCTGGAGAGAGGAAAGTCGAGATGTGCCTCGAGGGGAAGACCCCACAACTCGGGAAGTAGAATCAAGTGCGTAAAGCCAGATCGCATGGAACCAGCTTTTTACTTGCGAATTGATTCGGCTTTTTGCGCTAATTGATTCTGCCTAAAGGAGTTTTCCAACGGAGAATCCGATTATTGTGAATGGATTCTTGCGCTCCGACTCCACAGCCAACCCAGAATCGGGCAAGGCTCGTAACGTTACGAGCTAAATGGGTGTGAGATGCCAGATCCTTTGAGCCGCCAACGCGTCCAACGCCTTCGACTGGCCCGCAAGGAGCAGGGCTTTCGAGAGACGAACGTATGGCTGACCAAAGAGGTCGATCAGAAAATCGATGATGCCGTCGCGAGGGGACGATTCCCCTCCCGACGGGTCGCGATCACCCATGCCCTCGCGACATTCTTCGAACAGGAGAAGAGCACGGTGACGTAAACCCGGCAAAGCAAAAGGCCCACGAAGCGGGAACTTCGAGGGCCTTTGGAGACCACCGCGAGGGGTGGGCATTCGGAAAGATTAAGCACCTTCCTTATGCCACCTCGACAAACTGGCTGTCAAGAGCATCGGTTTCGGTGAACGCTCCCGCTTTGCCCTCACATAGGAGGGTACGATGCAGCTAGCATCGTCAGGAGGCCGGCGGCTGAGACATGCTGCTTTGGCCGCGAGAGAACTTGCGCTCGAAACCGGGCGCACGGTGACGCGTAAAGAACTATCTGCGGCAGCCCGGGAGGCGGCCAAAGCCTTGGAACTGCGGAACGGACCCCGGTCGGTCCTCTCCGAACTCGTGGCCTGCTGGGGCGAGCAGGAGTGGGAGCGGCTGCTGGTCTGGCCCTCCAATGACTACCTGATGAGCCGCACCGGCCTGTCCGAACGGTCCGTTCGGTATGCCTTCAGGGTGCTGATCGAGCAGCAGCTGATCGTTCCGAAGGAGTCCCCCAACGGGAAGCGCTTCGCTGTCAAAGACTTAGGTGGCGAGATCGTTGATGCGTTCGGTTTCGACCTGACGCCCGTCTATGCCAGGCGAGGGGAGTGGACCGAGCGCCTGATCGAGCAAAAGCAGCTCAGGGAAGCCCGCAAGCGCGCCTTCGACGAGATCACCATTGCCCGCCGCGCTGCGGAAGAAGCCTTGAGTGCCCTGGCCGAGCACTATCCCGATCTGGACCGCTCCGATCTGGAGGAACGTTTCAAGGTTCTGAAAGCCCGGACGCCATTACGCAGCACGAAGGTGATGCCGCTGGACCCTCTCGACGAGTGGAAAGACCTGAGGACACTCTGCGAGAACGCATTCTTTGATGCGGGCAATGGGGGCAAAGATTGCCGTCACACTAATAACAACAACGGATCTCCTAGTGAGCCTTGTAACAAGGGCTTTCCGAAGAAAGCTGAGGCGGTTCGTTCAACCGAACAAACGCCGGAGCACCTATCACCGGAATTGATCCTTGAGGCTTGCCCCACCCTCAGCGACTACGGCCAGCCGGTGCGGGACCTTGCTGACATCGTCTCGGCCGGCCGCTACCTGCGAGCCTCGCTCGGGGCGCATGAAAGCGCCTGGGCCGAGGCGGTCGAGGACATCGGCACCGTCAGGGCGGCCATTGCGGTGATCTACGTCCTGCAGCTCTACGAGGACGACGCAGCCAAGAACGGTGGCGAAAGCCGGATCAAGAACCCGGGCGGCTACTTCCGTGCCCTCACGCGCATGGTGAAATCCGGCAAAATCGACCTTGCCGTCGAACTCCTGGCCATGCGGAGGCGACGAATGTCATGAGGAGGGTGGACCGTTCGCGGCGAGATAGCCGACTGGCCAGCGTGCCTGGGGTCACAGAGCGGCAATAGCAGGGTGCATCACTGATGTGAATCGTTCATGCTCAATGGATTCAGGACTTTGATTGGACCTTGTCAAGGTGCCTGCGCGACAGTGGCGCATGGCTCAAGACACGATCCAATATCTGGTCCTGCACAGGTGCGATCCAAGCTGCAACATGGCTCGCTACTATGTGCTGTCGATCGAGCCGAGCCTGTTTGGGGATGCGACCCTGGTCCGCCAATGGGGCCGCATCGGGCAGCCGGGGCAGAGAAGGATCGAGCTCTACGAAAACCAGTCACGTGCAGTGGAAGCCCTTGAGACCTGGCTCCAGCGAAAGCGGCGACGCGGCTATCTGCTGCGGAGCGGGTAGGGCAGGGGTACAGGGACACCTGGATCGGTCTCAGCGTCGGATCTTGAGCAGTTCTTCGACAGCTTCAGCTTCCTTGAGGCTGCCTCTCTCGTACTGGCGCAGCACGTCCCGGATTTGGGTGCGCTTTGAACGTGAGCTGCCAGTTTGCTCGTCATGAGCAGTTACTTGCCGCTGGATTGCGGCTGGCTGTTCAGGCTTGCGGAAGTAGGTCTGCACTTTCTGCAGCAGTCTCATGTTCGGCATTCTTGATAGTAACTCTGACCGGCCGATATGGGAGCTCTTGAGGCCGGTTCGTCGCCTTCTGTCCTTAGCAACCTGTAAGATTGAGAAAGACAGACTTTGGTAGAAAGCTTTGGAACGGGAAAGCCGCACTTCGATCTTTGCTATAATGTGAGCAGAGCCTCGACAGTGCTCGTGGCTGACAGGATCGGACGGGCTCTGAGAGGATGACCTCAAATGGATGAGAGTTTCTCGCCGAACATCTTCCTTTATGGCATGGCCCTCGTTCTCGCTGTGGGAAAGGCGTTCACGCTGACGATCTGGCGGACCCTTCCGAAGCCCAGACTCGGGCTCAGGCAAGAGATGTTGCAGCCCTGGAAGAACCGCAGGCTTCAGAAGCAGGCCGCAACGAACGTAGTTCAGCCTCCTCGCAAAGAGCCGACGGCGGACGACTCCTCGAGGAGCGCTGAGGGGGCTGAGGCGGAGCCACACGCCACAATGCCCGCTCCCATAGACCGACGGCTTATTTCCGAGCCGCCATAAGGTCATGGGTAAGGACAGTGAGCTTGCCGATCAGCGATGCCATATCGCTCGGATCGCATGACCACTGGGTACCGATAGCCGCCCCATCGGAGGATACGGACAC
>NZ_JAFBID010000012.1 GCF_016811235.1 Microvirga arabica | reverse complement strand
GCATCGTGCGCCTCCAGAAGATCGCGGGCGCGCCGGTAGGGATGCGCGAACGTGATGGATTCCTGCGGACGCAGGAAGAGCGTCTTGCTCGTGCAGGCATCGAGAAAATCACGGTCGTGGCTCGCCACCACGATGGGCGCGGTATAGCCCGCGTTGTTGATCCACGTCTCCAGCTTGAACAGCTTTTCAAGGTCGAGGTGGTTCGTGGGCTCGTCGAGCAGCAGGATGTCCGGCTCGGTAATCCAGGCGCGCGCGATAAGCGCCAGGCGCTGCCATCCGCCGCTGAGTGCCCGCATGGGCAGGCGGCGTAGATCGGCCGGCGTGTCGAATTCATCGAGAACCATGTCGACGCGCCATTCCTGGCTCTCCCGCTCATCTGCCGGGAGCGCCCGATGCAGGACATCGTGGAAGGACAGATCGAGGAGACCGGCAGGAACATCCTGCTCGACGAGCGCGACACGCAAGCCCCGCGAGCGGATGATGTCGCCATGCGTCGGCTCGTCAAGGCCGGCAAGGCATTTCAGGAGGGTGGACTTGCCGGCGCCATTGGCTGCCACGAGGCCGAGGCGGTCACCCTCGCCGATGACGAGGTTCAGGTTCTGGAACAGGGGCGTGTGGGCAACGATGCCGACATTGCGAAGGCTCAAAGAGGGCATGGGGTGAATCTCTGGTGCAGCGCGCTCAGGCCTTGGCCTCAAGGAGCGCGAGGAATCGTGAACGTGTCAGACGCGCCGGATCCTTGCGGAGCCTGGGCGCGAAAAGCCGTTCAGAGCTGACCAGAATGGGATGAAGCGGTTTTCAGAGAACCGTCAGATCCGTTCGATGGCCGGCCCTGCAACAAGTGGCTGCAGGGCGTGCCCAGGGCCGAACGTGCGTTGATGCATCGCTTCAATCATGCAGCCCTCCCCGGTTCGAGTCGTGATCGATCTAATAAGCTTAACCGCAATGAGATCCAGATGCAACGGCCAGAGGTCCTTCGGCTTTTGTGCGCGTGTTGCGGCCTGTGTGATACCTCACGTAAAAATTCCCTTAGGCTGCCTATATTCCTGAAGACTACCCTCCAACAGAGTTATCCTTTGTCATGAGCCCGCGCCCTTTCTTCCTCCATGGCTTCCTGAGCATTGGGATCCTCGTGGCGGCTCCTCCGGCGGCCATCGCCCAGGCCCTGGGAGAATGGCGCGCGCTCACAGCCGAGGAGGAGCAGGCTCGCATCGGGGACACGCCGAGCGGCGAGACTGATCCGTCGATGATCGAAGCTGACTTCGATGGAGACGGAAGACAAGACAGGGCCTTGGTCGCGGTCAGGAGGTCCAACGGCGCCCGAGGACTCGTCGTCGCCACGAGGGGCAAGGTTCAGGTGATCAAACCTGAAGACGTGGAGCCACAAGACGGGCTGCGGCTTGCCGCGCCTGGACCCTGGGATACGGTCTGCGGCAATGCCTTTCGGGCGTTCCATCAGGGGACCTGCAACGATGGTTATCCCAGCCGGGTGGAGCTCAGGAATCCGGGCATTCTCTGGATCGGCAACGGCCGAACCGTTCTTTATTATTGGGACGGAAAAACGAACCGCTTCAGCGGTGTCCTGATGGTCGACTAACGCCTCAACGGTTCGTCCGGCTCCCGAAGATCGCACTCCCCACCCGCACATGGGTGGCGCCGAGCTGGATGGCCGCGTCGAAATCGGCGCTCATGCCCATGGAGAGCACCGTCAAGCCATGCCGCCGGGCGATAGTGTTGAGGAGGGCGAAATGCGGCGATGGCGGGTCCTCGGCCGGCGGGATGCACATGAGGCCCTCGATCGTCAGGCCGTATTTCGCGCGGCAGGCTTCGAGAAAGGCATCGACCTCGGTCGGGATCACCCCACCCTTCTGCGGCTCCTCGCCGGTGTTCACCTGAACGAGAAGACGCGGCGTCTTTCCCTGCTTGGCGATCTCTTTCGCCAGCGCCTCCGCCAGCGACGGGCGGTCGAGGGTGTGGATCACGTCGAAGAGCTCCACCGCTTCCTTCGCCTTGTTGGACTGGAGCGGTCCGATCATGTGCAGTTCCACGCCATCGTAGCGCTCGCGCAGGGCCGGCCACTTCGCCTTGGCCTCCTGCACGTAGTTCTCGCCGAAGATCCGCTGGCCGGCGGCGAGCACCGGCTCGATGGCGTCCGCCGGAAACGTCTTCGAGACGGCCACGAGGGTGACGGAGGCAGGGTCCCGGTCATAGTCGGATGCCGAGCGCCGGATGCTCTCCTGCACCTGCCTCAAGCCTGCGACGGCGTCGTTCTCGCTCATGGAGATGTCCCTTCTTGTGCGCTGTCCCGCCGCGTTCCCCTCCCCCTTGCAGGGAGGGAGAGCCGCGCAGCGGCCGGGTGGGGGTGGTGCGACGGGGTGAGAGCTTTCGAGATCAGGCGCTGTATCAGCCTTGCAGCTTGATCGCTGAAGCGCTGCGCTCCGACGTTCCAACCCCCACCCCTAACCCCTCCCCGCAAGGGGGAGGGAACACACCGAATCGAATCTCGACCGCCTCCACAACGCGAAACCGTTGACCGCGCGGGAGAGCTGTGTCCTAGTCCGCCGCAACGTGGCGGCGCAAGCCGCTTGAATCTTCAAACGACGGATAAAGACGGAAAATGAGGCCCGAGCGCTACAACGCCAAGGAAGCCGAGCTGAAATGGCGGAAGGTCTGGAACGACCGCGACCTGTTCAAGACCAACAACGACGACCCGCGTCCGAAATACTACGTGCTCGAGATGTTCCCATATCCGTCGGGGCGCATCCACATGGGCCACGTGCGCAACTACACCATGGGCGACGTGGTGGCGCGCTACAAGCGCGCCCGCGGCTTCAACGTGCTCCATCCCATGGGCTGGGACGCCTTCGGCATGCCGGCGGAAAATGCCGCCATGCAGAACAAGGTCCACCCCAAGGAGTGGACCTATGCCAACATCGCGACCATGCGCGCCCAGCTGCAGAGTATGGGTCTGGCCATCGACTGGAGCCGTGAGATCGCCACCTGCGATCCGAGCTATTACCGGCACCAGCAGCGCATGTTCCTGGACTTCCTGGAGGCCGGGCTGGTCGACCGCAAGACCGCCAAGGTGAACTGGGATCCGGTGGATCACACGGTGCTCGCCAACGAGCAGGTGATCGACGGGCGCGGCTGGCGCTCGGGCGCCCTGGTGGAGCAGCGCGAGCTGACCCAGTGGTTCCTGAAGATCACCGATTTCGCCCAGGACCTGGACGACCGGCTCGATACCCTGGACCGCTGGCCCGAGAAGGTGCGCCTGATGCAGCGCAACTGGATCGGCCGCTCCGAGGGCCTGCTGGTGCGCTTCGCGTTGAGGCCGGAGACCGTGCCGAACGGCGAAACCGAGCTGCAGATCTACACCACGCGCCCCGACACCCTATTCGGCGCGAAATTCATGGCGGTTGCGCCCGATCATCCGCTGGCGAAAGCTGCGGCCGAGAAGAACCCGGAGCTCGCCGCCTTCATCGAGGAGTGCAAGCGCGTCGGCACGGCCCAGGAGGCCATCGACAAGGCGGAGAAACTCGGCTTCGACACCGGCATCCGCGCCGAGCACCCGTTCGATCCGAGCTGGACCCTGCCGGTCTATGTGGCGAACTTCATCCTGATGGAATACGGCACCGGCGCCATCTTCGGCTGCCCGGCGCACGACCAGCGCGACCTCGACTTCGTCAACAAGTACGCCTTAGGCAACACGCCCGTGGTCTGCCCGCCCGACGTGGATCCGGCTACCTTCGTGATCACCGACGTGGCCTATGACGGCGAAGGCCGGATGATCAACTCCCGCTTTCTCGATGGCATGACCATCGCAGAGGCCAAGGAGGAGGTCGCCCGCCGCCTGGAAACACAGACCCGCGGTAACCATGCGGTCGGCGAGCGCAAGGTGAATTTCCGCCTGCGCGACTGGGGCATCTCGCGCCAGCGCTACTGGGGCTGCCCGATCCCGGTCATCCATTGCGATGCCTGCGGCGTCGTGCCGGTGCCGAAAGACCAGCTGCCCGTGGTGCTGCCGGAGGACGTGTCCTTCGACATGCCGGGCAATCCGCTCGATCGTCACGCAAGCTGGAAGAATGTAGATTGCCCGCAATGCGGCGCCAAGGCCCGGCGCGAGACGGACACCATGGACACCTTCGTGGATTCGTCCTGGTACTTCGCCCGCTTTACCGACCCGACCCTGGTCGATCAGCCGACAGATCGCGCGACGGTCGATGCATGGTTGCCGGTCGATCAATATATCGGCGGCATCGAGCACGCGATCCTGCACCTGCTCTACTCGCGCTTCTTCACCCGCGCGATGAAGAAGACCGGCCATGCCGGCCTCGACGAGCCGTTTGCCGGCTTGTTCACGCAGGGCATGGTGGTGCACGAGACCTACAAGGATGCGAGCGGCGCCTGGGTGCTGCCCTCCGACGTGCGCTTCGAGACGGAAGGCGGCGTGCGCAAGGCCTTCCATGTGGAGACCGGCGCCCCGATCGAGATCGGCTCAATCGAGAAGATGTCGAAGTCGAAGAAGAACACGGTGGACCCGGACGAGATCATCGCCTCTTACGGGGCCGATACCGCCCGCTGGTTCATGCTCTCCGACTCGCCGCCGGAGCGCGACGTGATCTGGACCGAAGAGGGCGTGCAGGGCGCAGGCCGCTTCATTCAGCGCGTGTGGCGCCTGATCGGCGAAATTGCGGACCGGATGGCAGGCGCTAAGGGTGCCGCTGCCGAGGGTCCGATTGCACTCGCCGTGCGCAAGGCCGCCCACAAGGCGCTCGCCGCCGTCGAGGAGGATGTGGAGCGCCTGCGCTTCAACCGCTGCGTTGCCCATCTCTACGAACTCGCCAATTCCCTGCAGGATCTGGCGAACCAGGCGAAAAGCACCGACGAGCCGGGCGTCGGCACGGCCTTTGCCGAGGCCGGGCGCATTTTCGTGCAGCTGCTCGCCCCCATGATGCCGCATCTGGCGGAGGAATGCTGGGAGTCCTTGGGCCAGTCCGGCCTCGTGGCCGATGCGGCTTGGCCGCAGGTGGACCGTTCGCTGCTGGTCGAGGACACGGTGACCCTGCCGGTGCAAGTCAACGGCAAGAAGCGTGCCGACGTGACGGTTGCCCGCGACGCGGATCAGGCTACAGTCGAGGCTGCCGTGCTGTCCCTCGAGGCCGTGCAGAAGGCCATGGAGGGCAAGCCCGCCCGCAAGATCATCGTCGTTCCCCAGAGGATCGTGAATGTCGTCGCTTAACCTGAAGGGCCTCGCCCGCGTTGTTGTCGTGGCAGGCTTGTCTCTCGGCTTGTCTGCCTGCTTCCGGCCCCTCCACGGCCCGACGGCGTCTGGGCAATCGCTCCAGACGGAGCTTGCCTCCATCGACGTGCCGGAGGTGGAATGGCCGCCTCAGCTGGCCAATGCGGGCCATTACCTGCGCAGCGAACTGATTTATGCGCTGAACGGCTCGGGATCGGCGACGCCGAAGCGCTACAACCTGCGTCTGGCCTTCACGAAGTCGCAGACGAGCCCGATCGTCGACTCGCAATACGGTACGGCGAGTTCCGTCATCGTCGGCGGAACGCTGACTTATACGCTGACCACCCTCGACGGAGCCACGGTGATCACCCAGGGCACGGCCACCTCCACGGCGAGCTTCGACCGCTTCCCGCAGCGCTTCGCCAATATCCGTGCGGCGCGGGACGCGGAGATCAGGCTTTCCAAGGATCTGGCCGACCAGGTGAGAACCCGGCTGTCGGCGGTGCTCGCCACCCGAACCTGACATCATGGTGGCCGTCAAAGCCGGTGACGTGGAGGGGGCGCTGCGGCGTCCCGATCCGCGCATCGGCGTCTTCCTGTTCTATGGGCCCGACATGGGTCTCATCAACGAGCGTGCCCGCATGGTGGCCGAGCGCTCCGTGGACGACGCCTCCGACCCGTTTCAGCTCATTCGCATCGACGGCGACGACATCGCGACCGATCCCGGACGCCTGGCCGACGAGGCCGGCACCATGGGGCTGTTCGGGGGCAAGCGCGCCATCTGGGTCAAGTCCACCTCGCGCAACATCGCGCCAGCCGTGGACGCGGTGCTGAAAGGCGAGTTGCAGGATACGGTGATCGTCATCGAAGGCGGCGACCTGCAAAAGTCCTCACCCCTGCGCACTCTCTGCGAGCGCTCGCAGAAGGCCCTCGCCCTGCCCTGCTATGCGGACGAGGCCAAGAATCTCGGCGCCGTGGTCGACGAGACCTTGAAGGCGGGCGGCTTTTCGATCCAGCGCGACGCCCGCACGGCCCTGATCGCGAGCCTCGGGGGCGACCGCCTCGCCACGCGCGGCGAGCTCAACAAGCTCATGCTCTATGCCCATGGCCAGCGGGAAATCACGCTGGCCGACGTGGACGCCATCATGAGCGACGTGTCGAGCCTTGCCATGGATGCGGTGATCGATGCGGCTTTCGCCGGCGAGGGCACGGGCCTTGAGACCGGCTCCCGGCGTCTCGCGGCCGAAGGCGTGAATGCGAGCGTGCTGCTCGGTGCGGCGCTCCGCCATGCTCTGATGCTGCTGACGGCCCGCCTCACCGTCGAGGAAGGTCGCTCGATCCCGGCCGTCATGGAAACCATGCGCAGTCTGCATTTCCGGCGAAAGCCCCTGGTCGAGCGCCATCTCCAGCGCTGGACCGGCGACAGCTTGAAAAACGCGATCTCCCTGCTGCAGGCCAACCTGCTCCAGACCCGCCGCATGGCCGATCTCGGCGATACGATTGCAGCGAAGACATTGCTCGACATCGCCCGTACTGCGCGGCGTTGAGCTGTTTTTGGGACTATCTTTGTTTAAGCTAGAACGCGAGCGGTTTAGCCAGCTTGTCGTAGATCGGAATGCGCCAGTTGTCATAGTCCGATCTGTCGGGCTCATCGTAGAGAGACTTGAGGAAGTTCTCGAAAGATGATGCTTGGTACCAAATGTGATCGTTGCCGTCGGTGCCCCAAATGTTGGTGTTATGCACCCAACAGAAAATTTGCCCGAACTCTTCAGCGCGCAGAGACATGAGAATCTGCAAGCCACCTGGGGTGGAGCCGATGAACAGCATGTCCGGCGGGTTGCCTCTGCCGTAAACGTCGCCGCCCGAATACTTCCTGACATCAGACCAGGAATAGAATAAATCAACGAAGGTGACCGGCTCTGTGGAAGGGTAATACTCCAGCGGGACGGCATAGAAGAAGAGACGCGGATAAACGCAGCCCCCGTTGAAGGCAAGCATGAACCGGCGGTAGCCGTCGGGCAATCTCGTGCCGTTCGTCTTCTCCCAGATTCGGATGTCGTGGCTCGGATCCTTAACAAAGGACCAGTCCTGCTCGCCCTCGTTCTAGCGCTCAGTGACGGGAACGATCAACCGTCGGATCGTCTTCATCGCTCCCCACGCGTCTCGACCAAGCTCTTATAGATCCTTACGGATTCAACCGACGGCAGAGCCCGTCGAGCTGGTCCAAGGTCTTGTACTTGATGCGCAATTCGCCGCCCTGACCTTTGTGGTCGATGCTGACGGTGAGGCCGAGCACGTCCTGCAGGGCCTTCTCGAGCGCGCGGGTGTCGGGGTCCTTCTCCGCCGGGCCGGGCTTGCCGGCTTTCGCCGCTGCCTTCGACGAGCCGCCTGTATCGCTCTGCGCGATCTCCTCGACCTGGCGCACGCTCATGCCCTCGTCGATAACGCGCTTGGCCACCTGAACCGGGTCGTTGACGGAGAGCAGCGCGCGGCCATGCCCGGCTGTGAGCTTGCGGTCGATCAGAAGCTTGCGCACCGGAGCCGGCAGCTCGGTGAGGCGCAGCATATTGGCGATGTGGCTGCGGCTCTTGCCGATGATCTTCGACAGGTTCTCCTGCGTGTAGGAGAACTCGGCCATCAGGCGCGAATAGCCCTCCGCCTCCTCGATGGGGTTGAGATCGGCACGCTGGACGTTCTCGAGGATGGCGTATTCGAGCGAGGTTTTGTCGTCGATCTGGACGACCACCACCGGCACCCGATGCAGCCCCGCCTTCTGGGCCGCGCGCCACCGGCGCTCGCCGGCGACGATCTCGTATTCGTCCCGATGGTTCGGCAAGGGCCGGACGACGATGGGCTGGATGATGCCACGGTCCTTGATGGACTGGGTCAGCTCGCTCAGGTCCGTGTCATCGAACACCTTGCGCGGGTTGCGCGGGTTCGCGCGCAGGAACTCCACCGGCACGGATTTCGGCGTGAAGCCCTTGCGCTCGAGATTGCCCATTTCCTCGCCGACTTCGCCGATCAGGGCGGCCAATCCACGGCCCAGCGATTTCATCTCTTTAGCCATTGCGGTCTCTCACACTCTCAGGCGGCGCGCAGCGCGCGCTCGCGCTGGATGACTTCAGAGGCCAGCCGCAGATAGGCCTGCGAGCCGGCGCATTTCAGATCGTAGAGCAGAACCGGCTTGCCGTGGGACGGCGCCTCGGACACGCGCACGTTGCGCGGGATCATGGTCTCGTAAACCTTAGCGCCCATGAACTGGCGCACGTCGGCCACCACCTGTCCCGACAGATTGTTGCGCGGGTCGAACATGGTCAGCACGACCCCGTGGATAGTAAGCTCGGGGTTCAGGGCCGAACGGACCTGCTCGACGGTCTTGAGCAGCTGGCTGAGACCTTCCAGAGCAAAAAATTCGCATTGGAGCGGCACCAGAACCGCGTCAGCTGCGGTCAGGGCGTTGATGGTCAGGAGATTCAGCGATGGAGGGCAATCGATCAAAATATAGGTAAAAGGTTCGATTACTTCCGAGGCAGAAAGTTCCTGGATGGCCGAGCGGAGGCGATGAGCCCGGTTGCGCTCGTTCGCGATCTCCAGCTCGACGCCGAGGAGGTCGAGAGTCGAGGGCGCGACCGACAATCCGGGCACCACCGTGTCGGTGATGCTCTCCTCCAGCGAGGCTTCGCCGGCGAGCACATGGTAGGTCGAGGTCTGCCGGTTCTTGCGGTCGATGCCGAGACCCGTGGAGGCGTTGCCCTGCGGGTCGAGATCGATGATCAGCACCCTCTCGCCGATGGCGGCGAGTGCCGTGCCGAGGTTGATCGCCGTCGTGGTTTTGCCGACTCCGCCCTTCTGGTTGGCGAGCACGAGAACGCGCGGCGTCACCCCACGCGTGCCTGCTTCGGGTCCGTTACGGTCGGTCATCATGAATGGCTCTCGATGGAGGTTATGCGAAGAATCCTGGCGCTGGAATCGGTCGAGCTCGGCAGGGTCTCCGCCTCGAATGTCCACTTTTTCCGAGCCTCGGTCAATTCGATCTCGGCGTCCCGGCCCTTGGGGAAGAGGCCAATTGTCCCCGCTTTCAACACAGGCGCGGTCCAGTCCAGGAGCTGAACCAGCGATGCCAGGGCGCGGGCTGAGACCACATCGGCCTTGCCCACGAAGCCCGGAATGACGGTCTCCAGCCGCGCCTCATGCACCGTCGCGGCGGAGCCGGTCACCCGGGAGATGTGCCGGAGGAAGGCACATTTGCGCGAATTGCTCTCGACGAGGTGGACCTTCAGCCCCCTCTCCGCCCCCGCGATGGCGAGGACGAGGCCGGGAAAACCGGCTCCGGAACCGAGATCGAGCCACGTCTTGGCCTCAGGCGCGAGGTCGAGAAGCTGGAGCGAATCGACGATGTGGCGCTCCCAGATCTGGTCGAGCGTCGCCGGGCCGACGAGGTTCTTGATCGCCTGCCAGCGGCGAAGCTCGCGCTCCAAGAGCTCAAGCTTCACGAATGTTTCACGTGAAACATTCAGATCGGATGCCGTGATCCCGGAGGTCATGCCTGCACCGGATCAACAGACCGAACCGAACGTGCCGGCGCTTTACGGGCATGGGCGGCCAACAACGTCAGGGCTGCAGGCGTGATGCCTTCGATACGGGCGGCTTGACCGATGGTTCTCGGACGCACCAGATCGAGCTTGGCCTTGATCTCGTTCGACAGGCCGGGAAGCCTCTGGAAGTCGATGCTCTCCTCCAGCACCACGCCCTCATCGCGCCGATAGGCAGCGATGTCCGCCTGCTGCCGGTCAAGATAGACCGCATAGGTAGCATCCGTCTCCAGGCGCTCCTGCACGGACGATGAGACTACAGCGAGATCAGGCCAGACCCGCTCCAAATCGCTCCAGCCAATGGTTGGATAGGACAGAAGCTGATAGGCGGAGCGGCGGATGCCGTCCTGGTTCAGCCCCAGTCCATGCCGCGCCGCTTCCTGCGGGGTGACCGCCAAGGTCTGAAGCCGCTGCCGGGTCCCCCGGATTTCCTCCTGCGAGCGCCGGAAATATGCCTCGCGCTCGGAGCCGACGCAGCCGATCTCCAGCCCCTTGCCGGTCAGCCGCTCGTCCACATTGTCGATGCGCAGGCTGAGCCGGTACTCGGACCGGGAGGTGAACATGCGGTAGGGCTCGCTCACCCCGCGGGTAATCAGGTCGTCGACCAGCACCCCAATATAGGATTCGGCTCGATCGAACACGATACCGTCCTGGCCGCAAGCGCGACGGGCCGCATTAAGTCCAGCAACCAACCCTTGGGCGGCCGCCTCCTCATAGCCAGTGGTGCCGTTGATCTGGCCGGCGAGAAACAGCCCCTGCACGGCCTTGGTCTCAAGCCCTGCGTTAAGGTTGCGCGGATCGACGTAATCATACTCGATGGCATAGGCCGGCTGGAGCATGCGCACCCTCTCCAGGCCAGGAATGTGCTTCAGAAACTCAAGCTGCACATCCTCCGGCAGGGAGGTGGAGATGCCGTTCGGATAGACCGTGATGTCGTCGAGGCCTTCCGGCTCCAAGAAGATCTGGTGCCCGTCTCGGTCGCCGAAGCGCACCACCTTGTCCTCGATGGAGGGGCAGTAGCGCGGTCCCGTCCCCTGGATTTCGCCCGAATACATGGCTGAGCGGTGCAGGTTGTTCCGGATCAGCGCATGCACCTTGGCCGTGGTGCGGGTGACGCCGCACTCGATCTGCGGGTTGGTGATGCGGGTGGTGAGCAGGGAGAACGGCACGGGCTCGTCGTCAGCCGCCTGCTTGTCGACACCGGCCCAGTCGATGGTGCGGCCATCAAGGCGGGGCGGGGTGCCGGTCTTGAGGCGGCCGAGATTGAAGCCGAGCCGCGCGAAAGTCTTGGGCAGGCCGAGCGATGGGCGCTCGCCCATGCGACCGGCCGGGATCTTCCTCTCGCCGATATGGATCAGGCCGGACAGGAAGGTGCCGGTGGTGATGACCACAGCACCGGCCCCAAGCTGCCGCCCATCCGTGAGCAGCAGGCCGGCGACTCGGTCGTCGCAGACGATAAGGTCGTCAGCCTCGCCCTCGACGATGGTGAGGTTGGGCGTGTTCAGGAGTTCCGCCTGCATGGCGCGGGCATAGAGCTTGCGGTCGGCTTGGGTGCGGGGCCCGCGCACGGCAGGCCCTTTACGGCGGTTGAGAAGCCGGAACTGGATGCCGGCCCGGTCGGCGATGCGGCCCATGATGCCGTCAAGGGCATCGATCTCGCGCACGAGATGGCCCTTGCCGAGACCGCCGATGGCCGGGTTGCACGACATGGCACCAACGGTCGAGAGCTTGTGGGTGACGAGAGCCGTGCGGGCGCCCATGCGCGCGGCAGCCGCAGCCGCTTCGGCTCCGGCATGGCCGCCGCCCACGACGATCACGTCGAACGAAGAACTCATGATGCTTTCCATAAACAGGGGTCTACGCAGCGCCGGGTCTCAGGTCAAAAGGGCAAAATGTTTCACGTGAAACATTTTGGGCGATCCCCATCACCACACACCTGATCCACAAGCTATCCAGAGCGGATTCAGCACCGTTCCACCGATTCGTGAACAGCCGAAATCAGGAGTTGCAAAGATTCGCCGGATGGTTAGCGGCACGGCTCGCCTGCAAGCTTATTTGCCGATGCAGAAGCTGGAGAACAGCCGGTCGAGCACATCCTCCACATCCACCCGCCCGGTGATCTCGCCGATGGCACGAGCTGCAAGCCTAACCTCTTCGGCGGCAAGCTCCAGAGGACCCCGGGTCGCCAGCATATCCCGTGCCCGGATCAGGCATCCTTGAGCGCGGTCCAAGGCTTTTCGATGACGCTCGCGGGTAATCACCGCATCCCCCTGCCCCATCAGGCTGCCGGCTTCCGCCTCAAGGCGGGCGATCAGGTCCCGCAGCCCCTCGCCGGTTGCTGCCGCGATCATCAGGTCGCAACCGGGTCGGACTCCACTCACATCCGCCTTGGTCCCCACCTTCAGCACGCGTCGCGCCGGAGGAGGTGCGCTCTCCTCCCCCTCCGGCGGCACGAGCCAGAGAACCAAGTCGGCATCCTGCGCCCGCGCCCGCGCGCGGGACACGCCCTCCTGCTCGATGAGGTCGGCGCTTTCCCGCAGGCCGGCCGTGTCGACGATGATCACCGGCAGGCCGCCAAGATCGCAATGAACCTCGATCACGTCGCGGGTGGTGCCGGCAATCGGCGACACGATGGCGACATCCCGTTGGGCGAGCGCATTGAGCAGGGTCGACTTGCCGGCATTGGGCGGCCCCGCAAGCACCACTGTGAGTCCCTCCCGCAGCCGCTCGCCGCTGCGGTTGGCCAGCGCCCGGCCGATCTCGCCCTGGACCCCGTCGATCATCCGCAGGATGTCCGCCTCCAGATCCTCCGGCACATCGCCTTCATCGGAGAAGTCGAGGCTCGCTTCGAGCAGCGCCAGAACCTGAAGGATGCTCTCGCGCCAGCCCTCGGCCGCATTCCCGAGCCGCCCACCGAGCTGGAGCATCGCCTGACGACGCTGGGCTTCCGTCTCAGCATCGATGATATCGGCGAGCCCCTCCACCTGGGAGAGATCCATCCGCCCGTTGAGAAAGGCCCGGCGGGTGAACTCGCCGGCCTCGGCCGGACGACAGTTCTCGACAGAGCCGAGCGCCCGCAGCACGGCGACACGCGTGGCAAGTCCCCCATGGATGTGCAGCTCGGCCTGATCCTCGCCGGTAAAGCTCCCCGGCCCCGGCATCCAGAGCACGAGGGCCTGATCGAGGGGATCGCCGGTTTCAGGGTTGCGCAAAGTCCGCACCACCGCCCGCCGGGGCTCCGGCACGTGGCCTGCCATCCGCTCCAGGATTGTGCGGCTTTCCGGGCCGCTGATCCGGATCAGGCACACGGCGGACCGGCCGTGGCCGGAGGCGATGGCGAAGATCGTATCGTCAGACCGCATGCGCGTGAACCTCGTGAGGATAACAGGACTTAACTCTGGCAAACCTTGAAACAAACAGGCATCCGGGATCGGTTCGGATCGATCATCCCAGCCGGGTTAGCCCGGAATCAGGAGCAGGACCCATGAACCGCCTCAAGGACGCCTCCTCCCCTTATCTCCTGCAGCACCGGGACAATCCTGTCCATTGGTGGGAATGGGAGCCTGAAGCCCTGGCCGAGGCCAAGCGGCAGGGCAAGCCGATCCTGATCTCCATCGGCTATGCCGCCTGCCACTGGTGCCATGTGATGGCGCACGAGAGCTTCGAAGATCCGGATACCGCCGCGGTCATGAACGAGCTGTTCGTGAACATCAAGGTCGACCGGGAGGAGCGGCCCGATGTGGACCACGTCTATATGAGCGCCCTGCATCTTCTGGGCGAGCCCGGCGGCTGGCCGCTGACCATGTTTCTCACGCCGGAGGGCGAGCCGTTCTGGGGCGGCACCTATTTCCCAAAGGAGCCGCGCTTCGGCCGCCCCGGGTTCGTTCAGGTGCTGCGCGAGATCAGCCGCCTCTATCATGCAGAGCCCGAGCGGGTTCTCAAGAACCGCGACGCCATCAAGCAGCACCTCGCCAAGGTCGAGGCGGGCGACGGCGGTGTCCTCGGTCTTGCGGATCTCGACCGGATGGGTTTGCGCCTCACAGAGCTCATCGACACGGAGCATGGCGGGCTTCAGGGCACCCCGAAGTTTCCCAACCCGCCGATCCTCGAATATCTCTTGCGCTATGCCCGGCGAGCCAATGACGGCGCGGCGCGACATCGCTTTCTCCTGACCCTGGAGCGCATGGCGCTTGGCGGCATCCAGGATCATCTCGGCGGCGGCTTTGCCCGCTACTCCGTGGATGAGCGCTGGCTCGTGCCGCATTTCGAAAAGATGCTCTACGACAATGCGCAGCTGCTGGAGCTCTACGCCCTGGGCTTCGCGGAGACCGGCCGCCCCCTCTTCCGTCAGGCGGCGGAAGGTATCGTCACCTGGCTCGAGCGGGAGATGACCACGCCGGAGGGCGCCTTCGCGTCGAGCCTCGATGCGGATTCGGAGGGCGAGGAGGGCCGGTTCTATGTCTGGAGCCTGGCCGAGATCCGCGAGACCTTGGGCGAGGAGGACGCCGCCTTCTTCGCCAAAGTCTACGACATAACCGAAGCGGGCAATTTCGAGGGCCACAACATCCCGAACCGGCTCATCTCCGGCGAAGCCCCACCTGCTGCCGAGGAGCGGCTGTCGGCCATGCGGGCAAAGCTCTTGGAGCGGCGCGAGTCGCGGGTGAGGCCCGGCCTCGACGACAAGGTGCTGGCCGACTGGAACGGGCTGATGATCGGAGCCCTCGTGCGAGCCGCTCCCCTGCTTGGCCAGCCTGAATGGATTGCCCTCGCGCAACAGGCTTATCGTTTCGTAGCCGAGTCCATGAGCCGCGATGGTCACCTCGGTCATTCCTGGCGGGCCGGGTCCCTGATCTTTCCCGGCTTCGCCCTCGACCATGCCGCCATGATGCGCGCGGCGCTCGCACTCTTCGAGGCCACGTCCGATGCCGCCTACCTGCGGGATGCGCTGACCTGGCGGGACGTCCTGCTCAACGAGTTCATGGTCGAGGAAACGGGCTGCCTCGCCATGACGGCGAAAGGCGCAGACCCCCTCGTCGTGCGTCCCCAGCCGGTTCATGACGAGGCGGTGCCGAACGCCAACGGTGTCTTTGCAGAGGCCCTCGTGCGGCTGGCCCAGATCACGGAAGCCACTGACGACATCCAACAGGCCGCCGACACCCTGGACCGGCTCATCGGCGTCGCCCGCGCCTCGCCCCTCGGCCACACCTCGATCCTCAACGCCCTCGACCTGCACGTGCGAGGCCTGAGCATCGTGGTCACGGGCAATAACGCGCTATCGCTCTATGAGGCGGCCCTGCAGATTCCCTATCCCGACCGCAGTGTCCGCTGGCTGCGCGAGGACGAAGCGCTCGACGACAACCACCCGGCCAAGGCCCTGGCCACCTCGGATGCGGATGCCCAGGCCCTCGTCTGCGCCGGTCAGCGCTGCTCGCTGCCAGTCACGGATGCGGAGGGGTTGAGGACGCGGGTGCGGGAGATGCTAGCGTTGCCGGCCTGAGCCTGCGTCTCAGCAATCCAGCGCTCGTTTAACCTCTTCCCGCTTCAGATGCGTCAACGGAAGAGCCGTATCGGACTTCACCCGGGTCAGGGCAAAATTCGAGCGGATGTCGCCGATCATCGGCAGGGTCAGAAGCTTCTCTGTCAGCAGCCGCTCGTAAGCCTTGAGGTTCGGCACCACGATCTCGGCCATGAAATCGGCCGTGCCGGACACCATGTGGCAGGCCACCACCTCGGCCATGCCTAAGAGCGCCTCCTGCAGCGCCTGCGCATTGTCGCGGGAATGTTTTTCGACCTTGATCTCGACGAAGACGGTTAACCCGAGACCGACCGATTCCCGGTCGAGCACGGCCCGATAGGTGCGGATGAAACCGTCGCGCTCCAGGCGGCGGACCCGGCGCAGGCACGGCGAGGGCGAGAGACCGACCTGATCGGCGAGTTCCTGGTTGGTCAGGCGTCCGTCAGCCTGCAAGGCGTTGAGGATTCGCAGATCGATGCCGTCGAGATCGATGTAGGGCATGATTTCACCGCTACTGAGGTTTCGCGCAATCTTCTGCTAAGAAGAGACGCCCCGCAAGCCGAACTTCGCAAGGACATGCCCTGCCCCGCAAGCCTATGCTTCAGAGCATCGAAGGAGGCTTGCCATGTCCGACCTCGGTTGCACCCCCTCTCCCCGCCAAGTTCGTCCCGCTCTCCTTGGCTGGATCACCGCTCTGGCCACCGTGACGATCTGGGCCCTCTGGGCCGTCGGCACCCGCCATGCGGTCACCCACGATATGCCGCCCGCTGCCATCGGCCTGGTGCGGTTCGGCGTCCCGGCCCTGGTGTTGCTTCCCTTCAGCTGGCGAGCCGGTCTGTTTCCGAAGGGCCTGAGCCTGGCCAAAGGCCTCGGTCTTCTCGGCTCCGGAGCCCCGTTCTTTCTCATCGTTGCGTCGGGCATGCAGTTTGCCCCCGCGGCGGAGATTGGACCGCTTCTGCCGGGCACCATGCCGCTCTTCGTAGCGCTGATTGGCTGGTTGGTTTTCGGAGAGCGACTCGCAGGCGTGCGGGTCTTCGGCTTTGCTCTCATCCTGACCGGCATCGTGTGCATCGGCGGCTATGGTGTGCTGTTTGCCGCCGATGGCGCCTGGCGGGGCCACCTTCTGTTGCTCACCGGCGCCTGCCTGTGGGGGATCTACACCCATGCCTATCGCCGCAGCGGCTTGTCGGCCCTGCAGGCAGCAGCCCTCATCGGACTCTGGTCGTTCCTCATCCTGCTGCCTTTCGGCCTTCCCGCGCTCGTACAGGTGCTCGGCAAGGGTCTGGCCGGACCGATCCTTCTGCAGGCGCTTCTCCAGGGCCTCCTCTCGGGCGTTGTCGGAATCATTCTCTACGGCATGGCCATCGACCGCCTCGGCGCATCCCGGGCGGCCGCCGTGTCGCCCCTATCCATCGTGCTCGCGGCTCTCATCGCCATTCCGGTATTGAAAGAAATCCCAAGTCCTGCCGCCTGGACCGGGATAGTTTTGGCCACTCTCGGCGTTGTGTTGGCTAGCGGCGTCTTTAGCCAGGGCTCCAAGCCTTGAGGGTGCACAGGTCTCGGACAACACAGGAGCGTCGATGTTCTTTTTCTTCTCGAACCGCATGGGCTGCGCGGGCTCGCTGCTGGTTTCAGCCGTGCTGACCCTGATCGTGCTGGCGTTCCTGGGGGTGTTCTGACGCGGCCGCAGCTTCGGCCCTCGCCTTCTCGCAGGCCTCGATCGCCTTCAGGAAACTGTGCTCGACATCGTTGCGGTCCGCGGGTTCTGCCACATCGCGCTCGGCGGCGGCCTTGATCAGATGGGCGTGGCGGAGGAGCCCATCGCGTTGCTCCTCCAGACGAATATGCTCGGCAAGACGCCTGATGGCTTCGAGCATGTGGATCAGCACCGCCGGATGGGTGGACGCTGCCTGGCGGATCTGATGGAAGGCCGCGTCGAAGATCCCCTCGTAAGTGGTGACCTGCCGATAGATGCGGACACGTCCTGCACGGTCGCGCACGGTCTCAGCGGGAAGGCACCGCCCCATGACCTCGGATAAGCCGGCCCGCAACCGGTCGACCACGACGGTCGCGGTAAAGGGATCGTTGATCCCCGGCGAGAGGGCACGCAGAGCCACCTCCACCAGATGGCGAATGGGAAACTCCAGATCCTGGGTCGGGGTGCGCTCGTCACCGCTGACGATGAACTCGCCGATCTCCTTGCGAACCTTCATAGGGTCACCGGTCGGCGGGTAGACCAGAACGCGCTTGTCGCCGTTGACGATGAAATCGCCGGCGCGGAAATCGAGCCGCGCGATGACGTTGCGCTTCTCGGTCCATTCGAGGATGTCGTCGTAATCGATGGCCTGGACATAGCCTCCGTAGGGCAGCTCGATACGCTCCGCCTTCTCGTCGAAATCGGGGGGCAGATCAGGAGGGACGTGCTCAGGCGGACGACCGTCGAGCTTTGGTAGATCCTCCACGGCATTGTGCAGTTCCCGGCGGACCCGCCGCACGACCTCGTCGGCCACCACCAGACGGGCCACCCCCTGGATGAACGCTATGAGCGCCAGAACGCAGATGAGGGACAGAACCGTGCCCACGGTCACGGAGGCATGCGGCACCTGCGGCATGGGCGCATTGCCATGGATCGAGCGCAGCACGATCACATTGTACATGTGGTCATCGAGAAGATGCCAAGCACGATCTGGGTTCGCAGATCGGACCTGAAAATGCGGATGAGCCGCGAGCCGTAGGAATTGGCCGCCAGGGTGATCGCCACCACCGTCACGGAGAAGGCCATGCTGGCCATGGTGATGATGGCGGAGAGCAGCGTGGAGATGAGATTGCGAGCATCCTCCCCGTCACCGCTGTTGATCCACCAGTGCGCCTGATCCTCAAATCCGTTACCCGCATCCACCCAGAGCAAGGTGGTCGCGATGCCGATCCCCACAGCACTCAAACCGGAGGGGATCAGCCACAGGCTTGTTCTGAGACTGTCCCAGATCGTCAGCAACCAGTTCAGCATGCCGACTCAACGCCCAAGCTAAGGGTGCAGGTTCCTTCCCAGCCACGTTCGCAGGCGGCAACAAAAAACCCCACCCTCCAGACCGGAGGATGGGGCCATCATTCCGCAGGCGGACGGCCCGCCCGGCTTAGGTGTTCATCGAATCGAAGAAGTCGCCGTTCGACTTGGTCTGACGCAGCTTGTCGAGCAGGAACTCGATGGCGTCCACTGTGCCCATCGGGTTGAGGATGCGGCGCAGCACGTACATCTTCTTGAGCGTGTCGCTAGGTACCAGCAGCTCTTCCTTGCGGGTGCCCGAGCGGGTGATGTCGATGGCCGGGAAGGTGCGCTTGTCGGCGACCTTGCGGTCCAGGATGATTTCCGAGTTGCCGGTGCCCTTGAACTCTTCGAAGATCACCTCGTCCATGCGCGAGCCGGTGTCGATGAGCGCGGTGGCGATGATGGTGAGCGAGCCGCCCTCCTCGATGTTGCGCGCCGCACCGAAGAAGCGCTTCGGGCGCTGGAGCGCATTGGCGTCGACACCGCCGGTGAGCACCTTGCCGGAGGACGGCACCACCGTGTTGTAGGCGCGGCCGAGGCGGGTGATCGAATCGAGCAGAATGAC
Organism: Microvirga arabica; assembly: GCF_016811235.1. Lineage (GTDB taxonomy): Bacteria > Pseudomonadota > Alphaproteobacteria > Rhizobiales > Beijerinckiaceae > Microvirga > Microvirga arabica. The sequence continues at coordinate 91,004 of NZ_JAFBID010000012.1, read as the reverse complement.
CACGTCGCGGCCGTGCTCCACCAGGCGCTTGGCCTTCTCGATCACCATCTCGGCCACCTGCACGTGGCGGGTCGCCGGCTCGTCGAAGGTGGAGGCCACGACCTCACCCTTCACGGAGCGCTGCATGTCGGTGACCTCCTCCGGGCGCTCGTCGATGAGCAGCACGATGAGGTAGCACTCGGGATGGTTGGTGGTGATCGACTGCGCCACGTTCTGCATCAGCACGGTCTTACCCGTGCGCGGCGGCGCCACGATGAGGGCGCGCTGTCCCTTGCCGATGGGCGACACGATGTCGATGATACGCGGCGAGAAGTCTTTTCGCGTGGGATCGGCGATCTCGAGGTTGAAGCGCTCGTGCGGGAAGAGCGGCGTCAGGTTGTCGAAATGGACCTTGTGCCGGATCTTCTCCGGATCCTCGAAATTGATGGTGTTGACCTTCAGCAGCGCGAAATAGCGCTCGCCTTCCTTCGGGCCGCGGATCGGGCCGTCCACCGTGTCGCCGGTGCGCAGACCGAACTTCCGGATTTGGCTCGGGCTGACGTAGATATCGTCGGGACCGGGCAGGTAGTTCGAATCGGCCGAGCGCAGGAAGCCGAAGCCGTCCTGCAGCACCTCGACGACGCCCGCGCCGATGATCTCCACCTCGCGCGCCGCCAGCTGCTTGAGGATCGCGAACATGAGCTCCTGCTTGCGCATGGTGCTCGCGTTCTCGACCTCGAGCTCCTCGGCGAAGGCGATGAGTTCGGTCGGCGTCTTGGATTTCAGGTCTTGAAGCTTGATTTCCCTCATCGGGGAACACTCTCGGGGTAAGGTCGCGGGCAGGTTGGGCTGTACGCGGGAGGAGACAGGGGAAACGTTCGACAGGGCCGCCGGGTTCACGAACCGTGACTGGAGAGCCCCGAGGGCCCGTGCAGCGCACCTGTCTTTGAGGAAGAGAATTCTTATGTAGCGGTTTTCGGGAAAAGTCTCAAGGGGCTTTGGATCACAACATTCGTGAGGGTCATCCCAGACGCAGCGTAGCGAAGATCCGGGATCGGGTCACCGCATTGTCATTCCCGGCCGGAGCGCAGCGGAGGGGAAGGGAATCCACCCACACCCTCAGCGCGATAGATCCCCTTCCCGCACTTCGTGCGCCGGGGATTTCACTGCCGGGCCAAAATCAGAACGGCTTCACGATCACCAGGATCACGATGCCGATCATCAGCACGGTCGGCACCTCGTTGAGGATGCGATAATATTTCGCCGGACGCGTGTTCCTGTCGGCGGCGAATTCCTTGAGACGGCGCACATAGACGCCGTGCAGGCCCGACATGATCAGCACCAGGGCGAACTTGGCGTGCATCCAGCCGGAGGTGTACCAGCCGCCGTCCCACACGAGGTAGAGGCCGAGCACCCAGGTGACTGCCATGGCCGGGTTGATGATCGCCTTGAGCAGGCGCCGCTCCATGATCTTGAAGGTCTCGGACTGGATCGAATCCTTGGGCGCGTCGCAGTGATAGACGAAAAGGCGCGGCAGGTAGAGCATGCCGGCCATCCAGGCGATGACGGCGATGACGTGAAACGCCTTGAGCCACAGATACAGCATTGTGTTTTAAGCCCCCCGCACGCGGGCGATCATCTGCGCCACGTGCTCGACCGGTGTCTCCGGCAGGATGCCGTGCCCGAGATTGAAGATGTGCGGGCGGCCGCGGGCCGCTGCGAGGACATGGTCGATGCCCTGCTCCAGCGGCTGTCCGCCAGCGATCAGGGCCAGCGGATCGAGGTTGCCCTGGGTGGCGAGCGTGTTGGGCAGAGTCGGGAGCACGACGGCCGGATCGAGCGTCCAGTCGAGGGCCAGCCCGTCGCCGATGCCGGCCGCGGCGAAGCGGTGGAGGTTGGCACCGCCGCCGCGCACGAAAACGATCACCTTGGCGTCGGGCCGTGCCGCTTTGAGACCTTCCACCATGCGGCGGATCGGGCTGAGCGACAGCCGGTCGAACAGCGCCGGCGGCAGGGCCGACCCGAAGCTCTCGAAGATCTGCACGGCCTCGGCGCCCGCATCGATCTGGCGGATGAGATAGGCCGTGGAGGCGCGCACGAGGCGGTCGATGAGCGCGTCCATGAAGGCCGGGTCGCGATAGGCGGTGATCCGGGCAGGCGCCTGGTCCGGCGTGCCCTTACCGGCGATCATGTAGCTCGCCACCGTCCAGGGCGCGCCGCAGAAGCCGAGCAGCGTGGTCTCCTTCGGCAGGCTCTTGCTCAGGCGATCAAGCGTTTCGAAAACGGGATCGAGCCGCTCCAGCGGCAGCTCGTCGGCCAGCCTGGAGAAGTCCTTGGCTTCGGTGATCGGATCGAGCTTGGGTCCCTCGTTCTCGACGAAGCGCACGTCCTGGCCGAGCGCATGGGGGATGACCAGGATGTCGGAGAACAGGATCGAGGCGTCGAAGCCGAAGCGGCGGATCGGCTGAAGGGTTACCTCCTCGGCGAGCCTTGGGTTGTAGCAGAGATCGAGGAAGGAGCCGGCCTGCTTGCGGGTCTCCCGGTATTCCGGCAGATAACGGCCGGCCTGACGCATGATCCAGATCGGCAGAGGCCAGACCGGCTCGCCGTTCAGCACGCGCAAAATCGCCTTGGTGGAACGTGTGCTCACAGGCCCTCTCTTAAAAGAAGAATCTTTGAATCTAAGAATCTGATGTTTCTCTTGGGCCGTGAATCACAAAGCCGCAACCCCGTCCACAGGCGGTCCACACACCTCAAGGCTTTAAGGGTTCATTAACGAATGGGGCAGGCGCGCCACAATCCTTTCCGAAATCTTAAAGCTTAACAGCCCGTTAACGAAAGTTAACCAAATCTGAATCAAAAAGACGCGAGTGATTCGTACCGGATTCTCCCAAAGGGCCGATTCGAGACTCACACAACGGGGAGCTCTGTTGATGGTTTGCGACGAATCCCACAGGGCCTTTTGCTGGACCTCTCAGCCCAAGCGTTTTATCCACACTGATCGACTCCTCTTCATGGAGACATCGGGCCGTGGGACGCAGCTATTTCCATCTCCATCTCGTCTCCGACTCGACGGGTGAAACCCTCATCACCGTCGCCCGCGCGGTGGTGGCGCAATATGAAGGCGTGGCGGCCATCGAGCACGTCTATCCGCTCGTGCGCTCCAACACCCAGCTCGAACGGGTGATCCACGAGATCGAGACCGCGCCGGGCATCGTGCTCTACACCCTGGTCGAGCAGGATCTCGCCAGCCGCCTGGAGGAGGTCTGCCGCGCCACCGGCTCGCCGCATCTCTCCGTGCTCGAGCCGGTCCATGCCCTGCTCTCCTCCTATCTCGGCACGCACTCGACCGCCCGGCCCGGCGCCCAGCACATGCTGAACGCCGAATACTTCAAGCGCATCGACGCCATGAACTTCACGCTCCTGCACGACGACGGGCACCTGCCGCACGATCTCGACGACGCGGACGTGATCCTGGTGGGGGTGAGCCGCACCTCGAAGACGCCGACCTCCATCTATCTCGCCAACCGGGGCCTCAAGACCGCCAACATTCCCCTGGTGCCCGGCGTGCCGCCGCCGGCGATCCTGGAGACGGCCAAGACCGCGCTGATCGTCGGCCTCGTGGCGACCCCTGAACGCATCGTGCAGATCCGGCAGAACCGGCTCTTGAGCCTGAACGCTGACGACGACACCTCTTACGTGGACCGCGAGGCGGTGGCCGAGGAGCTGGCGGCCTCCCGGCGGCTCTTTGCCCGCAACGGCTGGCCGGTGATCGACGTGACCCGCCGCTCCATCGAGGAGACGGCGGCAGCAATCATCGATCTTCACCGCGACCGCCGCCAGCGCCTGAGCCAGGACTAGGCCATGCCCGCCCTCTGGACCCACTCCGACAAGCTGCTGCTCGCCTCCACCAGCGCCACCCGCTTAGGCCTGCTCGTGAGCGCGGGCCTTTCGGTCGAAACGCAGAATTCCGGCATCGACGAGCGTGCCGTCGAGGAGGCGGCCGCGCATGAAGGCCTCGATCCGGTATCGCTCGCCGGCAGGCTTGCGGCGGAAAAGGCCCTGGCGGTCAGCCGCCGCCATCCGGACAGGGTGGTGCTCGGGGCCGACCAGGTGCTGGAGTGCGACGGCGAGGTGTTTCACAAGCCGGCTGACCACGCGGCGGCCCGTGCCCAGCTCATGCGCCTCGCAGGACGGGAGCACTCTCTCCATTCCGCCGGAGCCCTTGCGATCGGCGGGCAGGCCGTGGAGCGCTTCTCGGACACCGCCCATCTCACCCTGCGGCCCCTGACGGATCAGGCTGTCGATCTTTATCTCGACCTTGCCGGGCCCGATGTGCTCAAGAGCGTGGGCGTTTACCAGCTCGAAGGGTTTGGCATCCATCTCTTCGAGACGGTCGAGGGGGATCACTCCACGATCCTGGGCCTCCCCCTCCTGCCGCTTCTCGCTGCCCTGCGCCGCCTCGGCTGCCTGGCGCTTTAGGACAAGAATTCATGACGAAGGCCTTCGTCGTCGGCCATCCGATCAAGCATTCCCGCTCGCCGCTGATCCACGGCCATTGGCTGAAAGCCTATGGGCTCGACGGCTCCTACGAGCGCATCGACGTAGCGCCTGTGGATTTCGGGGACTTTTTGCGCGGCTTTCACGCGCAGGGCTTTGCCGGCGGCAACGTCACCCTCCCCCACAAGGAGATGGCCTTTCACGGCGTCGAGCGCAGGACCGAGCGGGCGCAGCGTGTGGGTGCGGTCAACACCCTCTGGCTCAAGGACGGCGTGCTCTGGGGCGACAACACGGATGCCCTCGGCTTCATCGGCAATCTCGATGCCAGCCTGGGGACGGGCTGGGAACAGGATGTGGAGACCGTCCTCGTGCTCGGGGCCGGCGGTGCCGCGCGAGCCGTGGTGGCAGGCCTCCAGGACCGACCCCTCAAGCGCATCTTCGTGGCAAACCGCACTGGGTCGAAGGCGGAGGACCTCGCCCGCGATCTCAGGCCGGGCAGTGCGGTCTCCCTGGAGACCGCCGCCTGGGAGGCGCTGGGACGGGTGATCCCGCACGCTCAGCTCATCGTCAACACCACGTCGCTGGGCATGGCGGGCCAGCCGCCGCTCGCCATCGACCTCTCCCGCGCGCCCCGCAACGCCGTGGTGACGGACATCGTCTATGTGCCTCTCGAAACGCCCCTGCTCGCCGCCGCCGCCGCGCAGAACTTACGAACTGTCGATGGTCTCGGCATGCTGCTGCATCAGGCGGTTCCCGGCTTCCGGCGCTGGTTTGGCGTCACCCCGGAGGTCACGCCCGAGCTGCGGGCCGTGATCCTGGCCGATCTCGAGGCCGCCCGATGACCTTCGTGCTTGGACTCACCGGCTCCATCGGCATGGGCAAGTCGGCCACCGCTGACCTCTTTCGCCAACTCGGCGTCCCGGTCCACGATGCCGACGCCACCGTGCACAGGCTCTATCACGGCCGTGCCGCGCCGCTGATCGAGAAAGCCTTTCCCGGCACCGTGGCGGACGGCACTGTCGATCGTGCGAAGCTCGGCGCCGCCGTTCTCAACAGCCCGGAGCGCCTCAAAGAACTCGAAGCCATCGTGCATCCGTTGGTGCGGGAGGAAGAGGAGAATTTTCTCGCTCGCGTTTCGGCCCTCCCCATTGCGGTGCTCGATATCCCCCTGCTGTTCGAGACCGGAGGCGACAGGCGCTGCGATGCCACCCTGGTGGTCACGGCGCCCGCTGAGGTGCAGCGTGAGCGTGTGCTCGCCCGGCCCGGCATGACGGCGGAGAAATTTTCTGCCATCCTGGCCAAGCAGATGCCCGACGCCGACAAGCGCGCCCGGGCCCACTTCCTGGTCGACACCAGCCGCGGCTTCGCCTCCGCCGAGGCGCAGGTGCGCTCCATCCTTGTTTGCCTCGCCGGCCGTCCCGGACGGCGTCACCGTTTTTGATGAAGAGTGTTTGTGATGTTGCGTGAAATCGTTCTCGATACCGAAACCACCGGCACCAGTCATGCAAGCGGCGACCGGGTGATCGAAATCGGCTGCGTGGAGATGCTCAACCACATCCCCACAGGCAAGAGCTATCACGTCTACATCAACCCGGAATGTCCCGTGTCACCCGGCGCCTTCGCGGTCCACGGGCTCTCCGACGAGTTTCTCGCCGACAAGCCGGTCTTTGCGACGATTGCGGACGAGTTTGCGGATTTCGTGGCCGACGCCCGGCTCGTCATCCACAATGCGGCCTTCGACATCGGCTTCCTCAACGCGGAATTTGCCCGCACCGGCCACCCGCAGTTCGCCCTCGCCGACGCGATCGATACGCTCTCGATGGCCCGGCGCAAGCATCCGGGCGCGGCCAACAACCTCGATGCGCTGTGCGCCCGCTACGGGATCGACAACTCCCGGCGCACCAAGCACGGGGCGCTCCTCGACGCCGAGATCCTGGCCGAGGTCTATATCGAGCTGATCGGCGGCCGTCAGGTGGGCTTTGACCTGTCGCTGCAGCCGATGGCCCGCCGGAGTGCCGCGGCGGCGGAACGGGCCGCGCGCGACGCGAAACCACGCACCCTGATCTCCCGCCTGACGGACGCCGAGCGCGCCGCGCACGAGGCCTTCATCCAGTCCATCGGGCCGAGCGCGATCTGGCATGAGTATCTCGGCGAGACGAAGCCGGAGGCCACTTCCTGATCTTGAACCTACCTCCGCCCTCACCCTGAGGAGCAGCTGTCAGGCTGCGTCTCGAAGGAGGATCCAGTGCTTTCTGGAAGCTCCTTCGAGACGGATTGCCGACGCAATCCTCCTCAGGATGAGGTTTGAGGATGTGGTAGACACAAAAAATCGGGCGAAGCCCTCGCCTCGCCCGATCTGAAAAATTCTGAACCTCGTCGGAGCGCTTACGACAGCGTCTGACCGGCGCCGTTCTCCTGCTGCCCCTGGACCTCGGCGGCGCGCTGGCGGTAGAGGGCCACGAAGTCGATCGGGTCGATATAGAGGGGCGGGAAGCCGCCGTTGCGCACCGCATCGGCCACCATCTGGCGGGCGAAGGGGAAGAGCAGGCGCGGGCACTCGATCATCACCACCGGGTGCAGCTGCTCCTGCGGGATGTTCTGGATCCGGAACACGCCCGAATAGGTGAGCTCGAAGGCGAACAGCACGTCCTTGCCGCCGATCTTGGCATCGCCCTCGAGGGTCAGGTCGATCTCGAAATCGGCCTCGGCCAGCTGCTTGGCGTTCACGTTGACCTGCAGGTTGATCTGCGGGCCTTCCGTCTGCTGCTGCAGGGAGCGGGGCGCGTTGGGGTTCTCGAAGGAGAAGTCCTTGCAGTATTGCGCAAGGGCGTTCAGCGAAGGCGCTGCGTTGTTTGCCGCATTCTCGGCCATGGTGTCTTGCTCCCTAGGAGTGTCTCGTCGAGCCCGGGCGGAACGCCTCGTCAGCTGAGGCGTCGGCTAGCGGCGGGCCATGGATCTTCGCGCTACCATGCTTCTCATGCGGGAAGCAAGATTTTGGGCCAACTCATTCGCTTGTCGGGGGCACAGGTGGATGTTACGACCTCAAGACCCCATATGCGAAGAATGGCACCTTCGCCTCCTCGACACAACGCCCGGCCGCAACCGGGCGCGGGCAGGCTCACAACGGATCGACGATGCAAGATTCCTTCGACATCACGACCCTCATTTTCATTGTTCTCGCCGTGTTCGTGATCTGGCGCCTCCGCTCCGTTCTGGGGCAGAAGACCGGGAGCGAACAGCCGCCCTTCGATCCGATGTCGCGCCGGGATGCCCCCTTGCGCCCAGGCAATGCGCCGGCCGAGCCCGATCACAATGTGGTGCGCCTTCCCGGGGCCAACGGGCCGCGTCCTGCCGCCGAGGTTCCCCCGGCCGAGCGCTGGAAGGGCATCGCCGAGCCCGGCACGCCCACGGCTCAGGCGCTGGACGGCATCGCCCGCATCGAGCCGAATTTCGATGCCGCCGAATTTTTGGAGGGGGCCAAGTCCGCCTACGAGATGATCGTGACGGCGTTTGCCCAGGGTGACCGCAATACGCTCAAGGACCTTCTCTCCCGGGAGGTCTATGAGGGCTTCGAGCGGGCGATCACCGAGCGCGAGCGCCGGGGCGAGACGGTGGAGACCACCTTCGTGTCCATCGACAAGGCCGAGATGGCCGGGGCCGAGCTCCAGGGCAAGAATGCCCAGGTGGTGGTGCGCTTCCTGTCCAAGCTGATCACCGCCACCCGCGACGCTTCCGGGGCCGTGGTGGACGGCAGCCTCGAGACCGTGGCCGATGTCACCGACGTGTGGACCTTCGCCCGCACCCTCGGCAGCCGCGATCCCAACTGGCTGCTCGTGGCGACCGAAGCGGGGCAATGAGGGATGCCGGGCGGGTCCTTGTCGCCTGTCTTCTTGTCTGGACGCTGAGCATGTCCGGTGCTGCGGCCGGACCGGCTCTGAAGGACCTCGCACGCCTGGAACCCCTCGCCTTCGAGGATCTCCCCGGTTGGGAGGCGGACGATCACGCCGCCGCCTTCCGGGCCTTCCTGCGCTCCTGCCGGGCCCTTGAGGCTGCCTCCGCCGAGCTGCGCCCGGCCCAGGCACCTCAAGGGAACCTTCTCGCCGTCTGCCGCGAAGCCCTGAAAACCCCTGAGGTTGGCAAGGCCGAGGCGAAACGCTTCTTTGAGACACATTTCCAGCCGCATACAGTGGTTCCGCATTCCGGCGGCGGCTTTCTCACCGGCTATTACGAGCCGGAGTTCCAGGGCTCGCGCACCCCGGATTCCACCTACAGGGTTCCCCTCCTCGACCGGCCGCAGGATCTCGTCACTATCCCGCAGGGCGAGACCCTGCCGGGGATCGAGAAAGGTTTTCAGGCGGCACGGCGCACGGCCAACGGCTACGAGCCCTATCCGGATCGCGCCGCCATCGAGGACGGCGCCTTAAGAGATCTCGCCAGTCCCATCGTGTTCCTTCGCGAGCCGGGCGAGGCCTTCATCATCCATGTGCAGGGCTCCGCCCGAATCCGCCTCGCGGACGGCTCCGTCATGCGGGTCGCCTATGCGGGGCGCAACGGTCGCCCCTACACGTCCATCGGCCGGGTGCTGGTGCAGCAGGGCGAGATGGACCTGGAATCCATGACGCTCGCAAAGCTCATGGGCTGGCTGAAAGACCATCCGGAGCCCGCCAAGGCCCTGATGCGGAAGAACGAGTCCTACATCTTCTTTCGCGAGGCCGCGGAGCTGGCGCCGGAGGACGGCCCCATCGGCGGGGCCGGCCACCCGCTCGTGCCCGGCCGGAGCCTCGCCGTCGACCGCTCTCTCTGGGCCTATGGCCTTCCGGTCTGGCTTGACGGGCGATTGCCCCTGACCCTGGACGAGGCGGAGCCGCTTCAACGGCTCATGATCGCGCAGGATACGGGCTCGGCCATCGTCGGGCCGGCCCGGGGCGATTTCTTCTTCGGCAGCGGCGAGGAGGCGGGCCGCCGCGCCGGGCTCCTGCGCCATTCCGTGCGCTTCGTGGTCCTGCAGCCCAAACCCCGTTCATGACCCGCAAAAGCCGCACCCGCCAGCTCAGCCCCGAGGAGAAGCGGCTCTGGTCCCATGTGGCCCGGCACGTGAAACCCATGCAGGGCAAGGCCCTGCCGCCGGAGCCTGAGCCCGAGGCCAAGCCCACCACGGCCCCTGCTCCGGTGGCGCCGAAGCTCCCGCCAGCCCTGCCCCCTCTCCCGCCCTCGAAACCTGCCCTGCCCCCGATGGCCCCTGTGGAGCGCAAGACGCTCCAGGCCCTGCGCCGGGGCCGCAAGGACGTGGACAGCGTCATCGACCTGCACGGGATGCGCCAGGAGGAGGCGCATTTTGCTCTGCTGAGCTTTCTGCATCGCGCGCAGGGCTCCGGCCATGCCCTCGTTCTGGTGATCACCGGTAAGGGCGGTGCAGCGGTCAGCAACGGGCTGTTCGAGGAGCGCGGGGTCTTGCGTCGCATGGTGCCGCACTGGCTGCGCCTGCCCGACCTGCGCCATCTGGTGATCGGCTTCGAGGAGGCCTCTCCTCAGCATGGCGGATCCGGTGCACTCTATGTCAGGCTCCGCCGGCGGCGGAGCTCCAGTTGATTGCTTTGTCGCGTTTTCTGTCACAAAACCGGCAACCACTTTTGTGGAAAACGCTCTGGGTAAGACGATGACTCCCTTCGGCGAACGGGTGCGGCAGCTGCGCCAGGAGCGCGGGCGCATGTTGAAGGACATGGCCGCGCATCTCGGCGTCTCGAGCGCCTATCTCTCTGCCCTGGAGCGCGGTGAACGCGGCAAGCCCACCTGGACGCTCATTCAGGGCGTGCTGCAGTATTTCCACATCATCTGGGACGAGGCCGACGAACTCACGCGTCTTGCTGACCTGTCCGATCCGAAGGTGAAGATCGACACGGCCAACACCGACCCGAAGGCCACGTTGTTGGCCAACCGCCTGGCGCGGGAGATCCGCGGCCTCACGCCGGAGGAACTCGACCGGATGGTGGCGGTGCTCGATCAAGCGCTGGAGCGGGAGCGCCAAGCCACCTGTGGTGTTGCGGCCGACGCCCAAGCCCCCGTTGCACCCCGGTAAAAGCTTGACCTCCCCTGCCTCGGATGCGAAAGCGCCCCGTCTTTCACAAACCCGGTGGCCTATGTCCCAGACCCGCATCGACGTTCTCACCCTCGGCAACGCCATCGTTGACGTGCTCGCCCATACGGACGAGGCCTTCCTGCTTAGTAAGAAGGTCCACAAGGGCGCCATGCAGCTGATCGACGAGGCGCGTGCGGAAGAGCTCTACGGCGACATGGGACCGGCCATCATCGTGTCGGGGGGCTCGGGCGCCAACACGGCCGCGGGCGCAGCCTCCTTCGGTGTGAAGGCAGGCTTCATCGGCAAGGTGAAGAACGACGAGACGGGCAAGCTGTTCGCCCACGATCTCAAGGCCATCGACGTGCATTACGACGTGGCGCTCGCCCAGGACGGCCCGGCCACCGCCCGCAGCTTCATCCTGGTGACGCCGGACGGCGAGCGCACGATGAACACCTATCTCGGGGCCTGCCAGAACCTCACCCCCGACGACGTGAACCCGGACACGGTGCGTGCCTCGTCCATCGTCTATCTCGAAGGCTATCTCTGGGATCCGCCGGCCGCCAAGGAAGCCTTCCGCAAGGCGGTCAAGATCGCCCACGAGGCCGGCAACAAGGTGGCGCTGACGCTCTCCGACGCCTTCTGCGTCGACCGCTACCGCGACGAGTTTTTGGGTCTCATGCGCGACGGCAGCCTCGACATCCTGTTCGCCAACATCCACGAGCTGCAGAGCCTCTACGGCACCTCGGACGCCGACACCGCGCTCGCAGCATTGCGTGAGGAAAACGTGCTCGGCGCCATCACCCGCTCGGCCGACGGCGCGCTGATCGTGAGCCGTGGTGAGACCAGGGCCGTGCCGGCCTTCCCCGTGGAGCGTGTGGTCGACACCACGGGCGCCGGTGACCTCTTTGCCTCCGGATTCCTGGCCGGTCTCGTGAAGAACCTGGATCTCACCGACTGTGCCCGCCTCGGGGGCCTCGCTGCCGCCGAGATCATCAGCCATCTCGGCGCCCGCCCGCAGGTGAGCCTCAAGGAGCTGGCCGAGCAGCAGGGTTTGCTGGGCTAGTCACGTTCCCCTCTCTGTCATCCCCGGGCTTGTCCCGGGGATCCACGTTTTTACGCGATGTAAGACGTGGATGGCCGCAACAAGTGCGGCCATGACGAGTGTTTTAGACTAACTCCCTCCAGTCTGCCCGAACCAAAGCCCGAACAGAGCCGCGAGCGAGACGAGCGCCAGGAATCCGTTGAACAGCACGAGCAGGAACGGTGGAAGGCGCTGCACATCCGGGTGCGGCGGCTGCGAGCCGGTAAAGACCTGGCGCCAGACGGCGGCCGCGAAACAGAAGGCGCTGAACAGGATCAGCACCGAGCCCGTCGAGAGGATCATCCAATCCGGCACCACGCCTGCGAGCAGCTTCTGCGCCCCGATGCCGGAGGCGAGCGCGGCGAGACCGGTGCGCACCCAGGCCGCATAGGTGCGCTCGGCGGCGAAGACCGTGCGGTTGGCAGCCAGTTCCGTGCGCCGGTCGGCGCTGTCCTTCAGCTGAACGGTGGCTTTGGCAGTCGTCTTGGCCGCTTTCTGCGTATGCTCCGCCGCCTCTTGGGTGTTTTCCGCAGCCTCTTGGGTCTGCTCGGCGGCCTCCTGGGTCTGCTCGGCCGCTTCCTTGGCGTGCTCGGCGCTGACTTTGAGTTTCTCGTCGACGGGCTGCGTGGCCATGCATCCTCCGATCATCCGGAGGCACAACGCTCAAGATTGGGAAATGGTTGGCTTCAGGCGCCTGTGCCGAGCAGTGCAGACAGCGGCCACGCAATTGCGAGCCATGTGAGACCGGCGAGGACGAACAGGGCACCCGTGGAGAGGCTCGATGTCTTATCGCCCCAAAGCGCATCCATGATCCGGCTTGGCTGATCCGCCGCACTGGCAGCCATCCCCATGGATGCACTCGAACCGGTGGTCGAGCCGAAGAACATGAGGGCTCCGAGCCCACCCATGCCCAATCCCACATAGGTGGAGATATCGAACATCTCGACGGCAGAACGCCCGTCGAGGAGCCACACAGCCAAAGCCGTGACGATCAGCGCCAGGACGTTGAGGAGGACCAGCCCTTTAGCAAACCGCTTCATGCTGGGCTCAAAGCCGTCGCAGCGCCACCGTCTCGATCCGGTGGCTCGCGCCTTTCTTCAGGATCAGGCTCGCGCGCTGGCGGGTTGGGATGATGTTCTCCTGCAGGTTCAGAAGGTTGATGCGGTTCCACAGGCCCTCGGCGATGCCGATCGCCTCCGCCTCGGGCAGTTCCGCATAGCGCCGGAAATAGGACAGCGGATCGCGGAAGGCGGTGTGGCGCAGGCGCAGGAAGCGGTTCACGTACCAGCGGTGAAGGTCCGCCTCATCGGCGTCGATATAGACCGAGAAGTCGAAGAAGTCGGACACGAACGGAATGGCCGTGCCGTCTTTCGGCATGCGCGCCGGCTGGAGCACGTTCAGCCCCTCGACGATGAGGATGTCCGGCCGGTCGACATTGGTTTCCTCGCCGGGCACCACGTCATAGACGAGGTGCGAATAGAGCGGTGCCTTCACGTTGCGTTTTCCCGCCTTGATGTCGGCGAGGAAGTGCAGAAGTTTTCCGGTGTCGTAGCTCTCCGGAAAACCTTTGCGCTCCATGAGCCCGAGCCGCGTCAGCTCGGCGTTGGGCAGGAGGAAGCCGTCCGTGGTGACGAGGTCCACCTTCGGGGTGTTGGGCCAGCGGGCCAGCAGCGCCTTGAGCACGCGGGCCGTGGTGGACTTGCCCACCGCCACCGAGCCCGCCACGCCGATGATGTAGGGCACCTTGGCGTCCTTCTCGGCGAGCAGGAAGCGCTGCGTCGCCTTGAACAGGCCTTGGGTGGCCGCAACGTAGAGGGAGAGCAGGCGCGACAGCGGCAAGTAGATCGCCGCCACTTCATCCAGCGAGATCGGGTCGTTGAGGGATTGCAGCTGCACCACCTCGTCGGCGGTGAGCGTCATGGGCGCGTCGGCGCGCAGCTTCGCCCATTCGTCGCGGGAAAAGACCCGATAGGGCGAGAGGCCGTCATCGTCCTCGACGGCGGAAACCACGTTGGGCTGGTCCATGCGAACCACCTCTCGAGTTTTTAGGTCTTGCGCGCGGCCTTCTCCGCAAGACCCGACTGCGCCGTGCGGCGCTCCAGTTCGGCCATGACGTCACTTAGAGGAATATCCGCGCCCTGCAACACGACCAAAAGATGATACAGCACGTCGGCGGCCTCCGCCGTGAGATTCTGCCGGTCGCCCTCGACGGCCGCGATGGCGGCCTCCACCGCCTCCTCGCCGAGCTTCTTGGCTGCCTTGGCAGGCCCGCCGCTGATGAGCTTGGCCGTATAAGACTCGGTTTCGGGCGCCGCGGCACGTTCGGCTACGATGCGGGCGAGGTCGTCGAGAGTGAAGGAGGTCATGGTCGAGCTATCCCGGCAGGGTCACGACAAGGGGGCCGTTGCGGGTGGCAACGACGGTGTGTTCGTACTGGACCGTGGGCGCTCGCGGCTCGCTGAACAGGGTCCAGGGATCGTCCCCGTCCTCGGCCCATTCCGCTCCCAGGGACAGGAAGGGCTCGACCGTGAAGACCAAGCCCTCGTTCATGATCCTGCGTTCCGAGCGGTCCGGCCAGGTGGCGATCTCCTTCGGCTCCTCGTGCAGGGAATACCCGATGCCATGGCTCGCCAGATTGCGAACCAGGGTGTAGCCGTTCTTCTCGGCAAATTGCCCGATGGCCTGGCCGATCCCCGCAATCGGTTTGTTGGCCCCAACTTGGCGCAAGCCGATCCATAGGGCGCGCTTGCCGTCCCGGCACAGGCGCTTGGTGGCGTTCGTGATCGGTGGAACGGCGAAGGACGCGCCGGTATCAGCGAACACGCCGTTCTTTTCCGCCGAGATGTCGATGTTGACGAGATCTCCTGCCGCGATCCGCCGGGAGCCGGGAATGCCGTGGGCGACCTCTTCGTTCACGCTGATGCAGGTGGCGCCGGGGAAATCGTAAACGAGCTCCGGGCCGGACTGGGCGCCGGCCTTTTCGAGAAGCCTGCGGCCGATTGCATCGAGTTCTGCCGTGGTCATGCCCGGCTCGAGCGCCGCCGCCATGGCCTCGAGGGTATTGGCCACGATCCTGCCGATCTCCTGGAGCTTGGCCAGATCGTCCTCGTTGGAGACCGTCATGGGCTGAGTTCTTTCATGCTGTCCGGATTGAAGCGCTGTGTGCCGGCTCATCCAGCCGCATCTTCAGTCCTGCCTTCGCCATATAGCCCTTGGCTTCCGAGATCGTGTGCGTGCCGAAGTGGAAGATCGAGGCGGCGAGCACCGCGCTGGCATGGCCCTTCTCGACGCCGTCGACCAGATGGTCGAGATTGCCGACGCCGCCCGAGGCGATCACCGGCACCGAGACCGCATCCGCGATGGCACGCACCAGAGGAAGATCGTAGCCGCCCTTGGTGCCGTCCCGGTCCATGGAGGTGACGAGCAGCTCCCCTGCCCCAAGCGCGGCGGCCTGCTTGGCGAACGCGATGGCGTCGATGCCGGTGGCGGTGCGGCCGCCATGGGTGAAGATCTCCCAAGCCGCGGGCTCACCCTCCCCTGAGACCTTCTTCGCGTCGATGGCGACGACAATGCACTGGTTGCCGAATTTTTCCGACGCCTCGCGCACGAAATCCGGGTTCTTCACCGCGGCGGTGTTGATCGACACCTTGTCGGCACCGGCGAGCAGCAGGTTGCGGATGTCCTCGACGGTTCGCACGCCCCCGCCCACGGTGAGCGGCATGAAGCACGCCTCGGCCGTGCGCCGCACCACGTCGAGCAGGATCCCCCTCGCCTCGTGGCTCGCCGTGATGTCGAGGAAGCACAGCTCGTCGGCGCCGGCCGCATCATAGGCCTTCGCGGCTTCCACCGGATCGCCCGCATCGACGAGGTCGACGAACTGCACGCCTTTCACGACGCGCCCGTCCTTCACGTCGAGGCAGGGAATGAGACGCACTTTCAGCATGGTTCACTCTTAATCACCTTCCCCTTGAGGGGGAAGGTCGGACCGCAAGGTCCGGGATGGGGTGGATGCGCGAGGCTTGCAGAACGAGGTGTTTCCACCCTACCCCGCTGCTGCTCGCGCAGCGTCGACCCTCCCCCTCAAGGGGAGGATGGAACGGGCACTTTTTTCAGCAGCGCCAGCGCCTCGACCGGATCGATGCGCCCGTCATAGAGGGCGCGGCCGGAGATGGCGCCGTTGAGCACGGCGCAGTCGGGTTGGGTCAGGCGCTCGATATCGGCCATGGAGGCGAGGCCGCCGGAGGCGATCACCGGGATCGAGACGGCGCGTGCCAATCCCAAGGTCATCGGGAAGTTGAGACCTTTGAGAATGCCGTCGCGAGCGATGTCCGTGTAGATGATGGCGGCAACGCCCGCATCCTCGAAGCGGCGGCCGAGCTCTTCGGCCGAGAGGGTCGAGGTCTGGGCCCAACCCTCCACGGCCACCAACCCATCCTTGGCGTCGATGCCGACCGCGATCTTGCCCGGATGGAGCCGCGCGGCCTCGCGCACGAAGTCCGGGTCGCGCACGGCGGCCGTGCCGATGATCACGCGGGACACGCCCTTCGACAGCCAGCCCTCGACGGTCTTCATGTCGCGGATGCCGCCGCCGAGCTGCACCGGGATGCGCACGCGCTTGAGGATGTTTTCCACGGCCGCGGCATTCATCGGCTTGCCAGCAAACGCCCCGTCGAGATCCACCACGTGCAGCCATTCGAAGCCCTGAGCCTCGAAGGTGGCGGCCTGGTCGGCGGGATCGTCGTTGAACACGGTCGCCTGGTCCATGTCGCCCTGGATCAGGCGGACGCAGAGTCCCTCTTTGAGGTCGATGGCAGGATAGAGGATCACGGGCGCCACCTCAGGAAATTGGCGATGAGCCTGAGGCCGAGCGCCTGGCTCTTTTCGGGATGGAACTGGGCGCCCACGAGGTTGTCGCGCCCCACGATGGCCGTGACTGGACCGCCGTAATCGGTGGTGGCGACCACATCGGCCGGGTCGGCGGCGCTAAGCGCATAGGAATGCACGAAATAGGCGTGCAGCCCGTCCGGTCCGGTGGGAATGCCGTCGAGAACCGGATGCGGCTTTGCCAGCTCAAGCGTGTTCCAGCCCATATGCGGGATCTTCAAGGCAGGATCCTTCGGCACGATCGCCTTCACGTCGCCCTTGATCCAGTCGAGACCATAGCTGGTCGTATGCTCGAGGCCCCGCGTGGCCATGAGCTGCATGCCCACGCAGATGCCGAAGAAGGGACGCTTGTCCTCGTGGACGCGCCGCTGCAGCACCTCCACCATGCCGGGCACGGAATCGAGGCCGCGGCGGCAATCGGCGAAGGCGCCGACGCCCGGCAGCACAATCTGGTCGGCTTTGGCGACAGCATTCGGGTCGGACGAGACCGTGATGGAGAGATCAAGCTCCGCCTCCCTGGCCGCCCGCTCGAAGGCCTTGGCGGCGGAGTGCAGGTTGCCGGACCCGTAATCGATGATGACGACGCTCACCGGGGACGCTCCGCATCGGGGAAGAGGCCGATCACCGGCTCGGACCGCCTCGGGGTGGACAGGATCGGCGAGGGCGCCGGGCTGCGGGGCAGGGGGGCCGGCTTGGCGTCGAGCCAGCGGGCGAAGGCCTTGGCCTCCGCCTCGTCCTGGTCGGCGGCCGTCACCGCATCGACCGCCGGGCGGCCGCGGCGGGCGAGGGTCCAGCGCCGCAGGCTGTTGGCCTCCAGGCCGATCAGGCTCTGCAGCAGGAGCTGGGCGACGGAGCCGGCGAGCGGATGCACGTCTAAGAGGGCCAGCAGGCCACCGAAGGCGAAGACGAGGATCAGCACGGCAAGGCCGGCGAGCCACAGGCGATGGACGAAGAACCACAGGAAGGTGAAGAGGAAGGCGCCCCACGAGAAGGCATCCTTCACGAGCTCGGATTCGTCCAAAGCGCTTGGATCACCCGGCCTCGCATCGCGCGGGAGGTGCAGGGTATAGGTGGTCATGGCGACGTTTCCTCAGGCCATGCCCGGTGAGGTGAACCTCGGATTACCGGACAGGGGTCTCTTGATGGATCTAGAGCGTACCCTTGGTGGAGGGAACGCGGCCCTCTTCCCTTGGGTCCAGTGCCACGGCCTGACGCAAGGCCCGTGCCAGGCCCTTGAAGCAGCTCTCGGCGATATGGTGGCTGTTCTCGCCGTAGAGCGTCTCCACGTGCAGGGTCAGACCTGACTGGATGGCAAACGCCTGGAAGAACTCGCGCACCAGCTCGGTGTCGAAGGCGCCGATCTTCTCCGTCGGGAAGGTGGTGCGGAACACCAGGAAGGGGCGGCCCGAGATGTCGAGGGCGATGCGCGTCAGGGTCTCGTCCATCGGCAGATGGATGTCGGCATAGCGCGTGATGCCCTTTTTATCACCAAGCGCCTTCAGGATGGCCTGACCCAGCGCGATCCCGGTATCCTCGGTGGTATGATGCTGGTCCACATGCAGGTCGCCGGTCACCTTCACGGAGAGGTCGAAGTGACCGTGTCGGGCGAACAGTTCGAGCATATGGTCGAGGAAGCCGACCCCCGTGGAGATCTCGGCCTTGCCGGTGCCATCGAGGGCAATCGACAGGGCGACATCGGTCTCGGCGGTGCGACGGCTGACGCTCGCGGAGCGCATCATCAAAATCCTTTGCGGAACAAGAGACCCGCGCCTTCTAGCAAGCCGCGCGGAGAATTGCCACCCGCGTTGCTTTTGGCCGATCAATGATTAAGTCAGCGGGATAACGGCCCATGGCCGCCCAGTTCTTCCCCGCCGGAGCCCTGCCTTGTCCGAAGACGCCACCCCTCGCATGCATGCCACCACGATCCTCATGGTCCGCAGAGGCGGCCGCACCGTCATCGGCGGCGACGGGCAGGTGAGCCTCGGCCAGACCGTGGTGAAGGGCAATGCGAAGAAGGTCCGGCGCCTTGCCAAGGGTGGGGTGATCGGCGGCTTTGCCGGTTCGACGGCGGATGCCTTCACCCTGTTCGAGCGCCTCGAGGCCAAGCTTGAGCAATATCCGGGCCAGCTCACCCGTGCCTGCGTGGAGCTCACCAAGGACTGGCGCACCGACCGCTATCTTCGCCGCCTGGAGGCGATGATGCTGGTGGCCGACAAGGATGTCGGCCTGCTGCTCTCCGGCGCCGGCGACGTGCTGGAGCCGGAAAACGGCATCATGGCCATCGGGTCCGGCGGCAACTACGCGCTCGCGGCAGCAAGAGCGCTCGCCGAATACGAGACGGACCCGGAGACAATCGTCCGCCGGTCGCTCGGCATAGCGGCCGAGATCTGCGTCTACACGAACGCGAATATCGTCATCGAAACGTTGGAAACCTGATTGCCCGTCATGGCCGGGCTCGTTCCGGCCATCCACGTCTTGAGAACCGCCACGTCGTAAGACGTGGATCCCCGGAACAAGTCCGGGGATGACGACAAAGAGCCAAGAGATCCCATGACCACCTTTTCTCCCCGCGAAATCGTTTCCGAACTCGACCGCTACATCGTCGGCCAGAACGACGCCAAGCGCGCGGTCGCCATTGCGTTGCGCAACCGCTGGCGCCGGCAGCAGCTCGAAGGCTCGTTGCGTGAGGAGGTGGCGCCGAAGAACATCCTGATGATCGGCCCCACGGGCTGCGGCAAGACCGAAATTTCCCGCCGTCTCGCCAAGCTCGCGGGCGCGCCGTTCCTCAAGGTCGAAGCGACCAAATTCACGGAGGTGGGCTATGTGGGCCGCGACGTGGAGCAGATCGTGCGCGATCTCGTGGAGATCGGTATCGGCCTCGTGAAGGAGGAGCGCCGCCGGCAGGTGCAGGCGAAGGCCCATATCGCCGCCGAAGAGCGCGTGCTCGACGCGCTGGTCGGCACCACTGCGAGCGCCGTCACGCGCGATTCCTTCCGCCGCAAGCTGCGCGCCAACGAGCTCGACGACAAGGAGATCGAGATCGAGCTGCAATCGGGCGGAGGGCAGGGGATGCCCATGTTCGAGATCCCCGGCATGCCGGGCGCGTCCGTTGGTGCGATCAATCTCTCCGACATGTTCGGCAAGGCGTTCGGCGGACAGCGCAAGACGCGCCGCACCACTGTGCGTGAGGCCTATGAGCCGCTGGTCACGGAAGAGGCCGACAAGATGCTCGATCAGGACGCCATCGTGCAGGAGGCCCTGCGCCAGGTGGAGAACAACGGCATCGTGTTCCTCGACGAGATCGACAAGATCGCAGGCCGCGAGGGCCGCACCGGTGCGGATGTGTCACGTGAAGGCGTGCAGCGCGATCTCCTGCCGCTGATCGAGGGCACGACAGTGTCGACAAAATACGGGCCGGTGAAGACGGACCACATCCTGTTCATCGCGTCCGGCGCCTTCCACGTGTCGAAGCCGTCGGATCTCTTGCCCGAGCTGCAGGGCCGCCTGCCGATCCGTGTGGAGCTCTCGCCGCTCACCGTCGAGGATTTCCGCCGCATCCTCACGGAGACGGAGGCGAGCCTCATCAAGCAATCCGTTGCGCTGATGAAGACGGAAGGCGTCGACCTCGTCTTCACCGACGATGCCATCGACGCGCTGGCTGAAGTGGCCGTGGAGGTGAACAACACGGTCGAGAACATCGGCGCACGCCGCCTGCAGACCGTGCTGGAGCGCGTGCTCGACGATGTGTCCTACACGGCGCCCGACCGTTCCGGCGAAACGGTGAAGATCGACTCCGCTTACGTGCGCGGCGAGGTGGAAGAGCTGGCGAAGAACACGGATTTGAGCCGGTTTATTTTGTAAGCCGAAACACTCCCGTCATGGCCGGGCTCGTCCCGGCCATGACGAAAAGGTGTGGAACCACCCCGCCGATTCGCGACTTGCCCCGGGATGAATCCGGACCTGCAGGATCTCAAAGCCAAGGCGCTCGTCATCCATGAGCGTCTCTGTGAGCTCTATGGCTGCCCGATTCCGTATTTCCACACTCTTGATCCGGTGAGCGAGCTGATCTCCTCGCTTCTGTCCCACCGCACCCGCAATGCGGATTCCGGCCGCGCCTTCAAGGCGCTGCGGGCACGCTTTAGCGACTGGCGCGCGATGATGAACGCGCCGACCGAAGAGGTGGAGGCGACGATCCAGGGCGTGACTTGGCCGGAGCAGAAGGCGCCGCGCCTGCAGGCGGTGCTGCACGCTATTCAAGAGCGCCATGGCAGCCTGTCGCTTGACTTCTTGAAGGATATGCCGGTCGAGGAGGCGCGGGCCTGGCTCGAGAGCATTCCGGGCATCGGCCCGAAAACGAGTGCGGCGGTGCTCTCCTTCTCCGTGCTGCGCAAGGCGGCGCTACCGGTGGACAGCCACCACCATCGCGTTGCCCAGCGCACGGCCCTCATTCCGCAATCGACGGCTGTCGGACCGTCCCATGCGGTGCTCGCCGCCCTTCTGCCGGAGGATTGGGATGCGCAACAGGTTTACGACAACCACGAAGTCATGATGCTGCATGGCCAGCGCTGCTGCTTCTTCAAGAACCCGGCCTGCCACCGCTGCGCAATCTTGGATCTGTGTCCGACCGGGCAGGGCAGGGTGGAGGGAAGGCGGGTTTCACCGGTCAGATCCGAGGCGGTTTCCGACGATCTTCATTCCTCACGTTCCCGCGAGAGCTAGTCCCAAATTCCCCGAGAACGGAACGACATCCGTATTTCTGCGTTCGCCTCCCAACCCTTGGAGGAGTGAATCCATGCGTAAATTCTTCATGGCCGTGGCTGCCACGGCCGCCCTCGGCACCTTTGGCCTCGCGGCTCCGGCTTCCGCCGGCGAAGCGCAGACCGCGCCCGTGAATGAGCTTGTCGCGGCCATTCAGAACGGCACCGTCAACACCGATTACTCGCAGTATATTGAGCGCCGCGTTTACCGCAGCCCCCGCGTGGTGGAGCGCCGCGTCTATCGTGGCGGCCCGCGCTATGGGGATCGTCGCTACTACGGTGACCGCCGCTACTACCGCCGCGACCGCGGCAACGCCCTGGCGGCCGGCGCCCTGGGTCTCGCTACCGGTGCCATCATCGGCGGCGCGCTCGCTCAGTCGCAGGCCCAGGCCGCTCCGGTCTATGGCAGCAACCATGCCTATTGCTCGCAGCGCTTCAAGTCCTACGACCCGGCCTCGGGCACTTATCTCGGCTATGATGGCCTGCGCCATCCCTGCCCGTAACATTGAGCAAGTCTACATGAACGAAGCGGGCCGAAAGGCCCGCTTCTTTTTTGCCCGGAAGCCTTACTTCGCCGCAATGACGGCGATCTCGACCTTGAAGGCGGGCGTCGCGAGCTTCGCCTCGACGGTGGCGCGGGCCGGCGTGTTGCCGGGGGACACCCAGGCATCCCATACGGCGTTCATCTCCTGGAACGTGCCCATATCGGTGATCCAGATATTGGCCATCAGGATCTTCGACTTGTCGGTGCCGGCCTCGGCCAGCAGGCTGTCGATGATGGACAGGATTTCCTTCGTCTGCTCGGTGACGCTCTTGCCTGCGCTCTCCTGAGCGACTTGGCCTGCGAGATAGACGGTGTTGCCGTGAACGACGGCGCCGCTCATGCGCGGGCCGGGCTTGATGCGCTGGATCGTCATGGATTGTCCTTGAGCCTCACTTTACGAAAACGGGACCTGCCTTTTCGGGGGCAGGGGGCGTGAGGTCAAGCGCATCGTGCGTAAAAGTGGGTCCGGTTTTCCGCCCCGGCGATGCGCTCGATCAAGAGACCGTCAATAGAGCGTGGTGCGCTGCCGCTCGGGCAGCGCCTTGTCGTAGGCCTCGCCGCCCGCCTCGTTGTTCGTGAGCGCCGCCAGGATCTGCCCGGCGCTCGGCAGGCTCTCGCGCGGCACATGACGGGCCGGGTTCCACAGCTCCGAGCGCAGGATCGCGCGGGCGCATTGGAAGAACACCGTCTCGACGGTAATCACGACGACGGATTTCGGCGGCTTGCCGTCGACGGCAAAACTCTCCAGCAGGCCTGGCTCGACCGAAATCACCGCACGCCCGTTCACCCTTAAAGTCTCGCCGATGCCGGGGATCAGGAAGAGCAGGGCGACGCTCGGGTCCTGCACGATGTTGCGCAGCGAATCGATCCGGTTGTTGCCGCGCCGGTCCGGCAGGAGCAGGGTCCTGTCGTCCCGGATGCGCACGAATCCAGGCCCGTCGCCGCGGGGCGAGCAGTCGAGCCCCTCCGGACCGCGCGTGGCCAGCGCCGCGAAGGGCGAAGCCTCGATCAGGGCGCGGTATTCCGGCACGAGCCGGTCCGCCTCCTTCAGGAGCGAGGCCTTGTTGACCTCCCCATAGAGGGCTTCGAGCTCGGAGAGGCTGGTGATGGTGTGGGGCATGATTCGGGTTCTGCCTGTGCGGTGCCTAGGAATATACGGTTCGCCGCCACGGTCCAGCGACTGTGATTTGACATTGGCGCGTGCGCCTGCACCTCCATTGCTTGAGCCAAGCCATTGATGCAGGATCGAGACCGGTCATTCGCCCATGAAGCAAACCGAGACAGGACCTGCAGCCGAGGCGGCTTTGCTTAAGGGTCGCATCCCCTGGCGGGAGATCCGCCTCGTCTCGGGCCTCGTGCTCGCGGCCTTTCTCCTCACCCATTTCAGCAATCATGCCCTGGGGCTCGTCTCCATCGAGGCGATGGAAGCCGGGCGCGCCTGGTTCAACCGCCTATGGCGCAACCCGGTCGGTACGGTCCTCCTCTACGGCTCTCTTCTCCTCCACTTCCTTCTGGCGCTGCAGGCCCTCTACCGCCGCCGCACCCTGCGCATGCCCGTCCGCGAGGCGGCGCAGCTGACTTTGGGCTTGAGCCTGCCCTTCCTCCTGATTGGGCATGTGACGGGAACCCGGATCGAGTGGGCGCTGACCGGCCATGATTCCGGCTATCCCGAGGTGGTCAGGAGCCTCTGGCTGCTGAGTCCCGAGATCGGCGCACGCCAAGCGGTTGCGCTCATCATCGCGTGGCTGCACGGGTGCCTCGGGGTCTATTTTTGGCTGCGCCCGAAACCCTGGTTTCCAAGGTGGGCGCTGCTCCTCTACACGGAGGCCATCCTTGTTCCCATTCTGGCGCTGCTCGGCTTTGCGGAAGCGGGCCGGGAGATCGCCGAGGCGCCGGAGCGGTTTGCCGTGCGCACGCCTCCCGGATCCGATCTCCTGCCCCTGGTTGGCCCTGGCCTCTATGCCTTCTTCGGCGGTCTCCTGGCCCTGACGATTGCCGGGCGCATCGTGCGCAGCGCCAATCTGTGGTCGCGGCGGGTCCGCATCCGCTATCCCAACGATCAGGTCGTCACCGTGCCGTCGGGCTTCAGCGTGCTGGAAGCAAGCCGCACGGCCGGGATCCCGCACATCTCGGTCTGCGGCGGGCGGGGCCGCTGCTCCACCTGCCGGGTGAGGGTGCTCGACGGCCTGGAGCACCAGCCGCCGCCCACCGCCCAGGAGCGGGGCACGCTCGCGCGCATCAAGGCCGGCTCCAATGTGAGGCTCGCCTGCCAGTTCAGGCCTGTCGGCGAGATCGCCGTCGTGCCGATCCTGTCCACGGGCCGCAACGGCGTAACGGCGCTGGTGCGCGGAGGCCGCGCCCAGGGGCAGGAGCGGGAGGTGGCGGTGCTGTTCTGCGACCTGCGCGGCTTCACGAGCCTCACCGAAAAGCGCCTGCCCTTCGACACGGTGTTCATTCTCAACCGCTACTTCGAGGCGGTGGGCGAGGCGGTGGAGGATGCGGGCGGCTATATCGACAAGTTCATCGGCGACGGGGTTCTGGCCCTGTTCGGCCTCAACACGACCCCGCAGGAGGCCGCACGCCAAGCCCTCGACGCCGCGCTCCGGATCAAGGCGGCGCTCGCCCGCCTCAACGAGGATTACGCCAGCGAGTTCGAGCATCCCCTGCGCATCGCCATGAGCCTCCATGCGGGCCCGGCCATCGTCGGCCAAATGGGCTACGGCCAGGCGACCAGTCTCACGGCCGTGGGCGACACCATCAATGCAGCAAGCCGCCTGGAGGGGCTCGCCAAGGAGCTCGACGTGGAGCTGGTGATCTCCGAAGACCTCGCCACCCGCGCCGGCCTCGACCTCTCCAGCCGCAACCGCCAGATCGTCTCCATCCGGGGACGGGCCGCGCCGTTGGGGAGTTGGATCATTCCGGAGGTGGGGAGTTTGGCGCGGTCATCATGAGTTCGTCGAGTCCCGGCTGAAACAACAAAAAAGCGCGGTTTTCACCGCGCTTTCTTTTCGTCTGAAGTGAAGCGATCTTACTCGCCGGCAGCCTTCTGCTGGTCGCGCTGGGCGCGCTCGGCGTCGCGTTCGGCCTTGAGCTGCTCGGTGATGTCTTCGCCAGTCTCCTGGTTGACCACCTTCATGGAGAGACGGACCTTGCCGCGCTCGTCCATGCCGAGGAACTTCACCTTCACCTTGTCGCCTTCCTTGACCACATCGGTGACCTTGCCGACGCGGTTCTTGGCGAGCTCCGAGATGTGCACGAGGCCGTCGCGGGAACCGAAGAAGTTCACGAAGGCGCCGAATTCCATCACCTTCACGACCGTGCCCTCGTAGATCGTGTTGATCTCGGGCTCGGCCACGATGGAGCGGATCCAGTTGTAGGCCGCCTTGATCGACTTGCCGTCGGCCGACGCGATCTTGATCAGGCCGTCGTCGTTGATGTCGATCTTCGCGCCGGTCTTCTCCACGATCTCGCGGATGACCTTGCCGCCCGAACCGATGACTTCGCGGATCTTGTCGACCGGGATCTGCATGGTCTCGATGCGCGGAGCATGCTCGCCGAGCTCGGCGCGCGGTGCGGTGAGCGCCTTGTTCATCTCGGCGAGGATGTGCGTGCGGCCGGCCTGAGCCTGGTCGAGCGCCACGCGCATGATCTCTTCCGTAATGCCGGCGATCTTGATGTCCATCTGGAGCGAGGTGATGCCCTGCTCGGTTCCGGCCACCTTGAAGTCCATGTCGCCGAGGTGATCCTCGTCGCCGAGAATGTCGGACAGGACCGCGAAGCGCTCACCCTCGAGGATGAGGCCCATGGCGATGCCCGCCACCGGACGGCGCAGCGGCACGCCCGCATCCATCAGGGCGAGCGAAGCGCCGCAGACGGAGGCCATGGACGAGGAGCCGTTGGACTCCGTGATCTCCGACACGACGCGGATCGTGTAGGGGAACTCGTGAGAGGCCGGCAGCATCGGGTGGATGGCGCGCCAGGCGAGCTTGCCGTGGCCGATTTCGCGGCGGCCGGGCGAGCCCATGCGGCCCGTCTCACCGACGGAGTAGGGCGGGAAGTTGTAGTGCAGCAGGAAGGTTTCCTTGCGGGTGCCTTCCAGCTCGTCGATGAACTGCTCGTCCTCGCCGGTGCCGAGCGTGGTCACGACCAACGCCTGGGTCTCGCCGCGGGTGAACACGGCCGAACCGTGGGTGCGGGGCAGAACGCCCACTTCCGACTGGATCGGACGGACCGTCTTGAGATCGCGGCCATCGATGCGGGATCCGGTGTCGAGGATGTTCCAGCGCACGACCTTGGCCTGGATTTCCTTGAAGGCAGCCTTGACCTTCTCGGGCTCGAACTTCGGCTCGCCGTCGGCCGGGAGCAGCTCGGTCATCACCTTCGCCTTCACGGCGTCGACGGCGGCGTAGCGGTCCTGCTTCTTGGTGATCTTGTAGGCTTCGCGCAGATCGGTCTCGGCGATGGCGAGAACGGCCTGCTCAACCTCGGACGAATCCGCAGGCTGGTAGTCGCGCGGCTCCTTGGCGGCCTTCTCGGCGAGGCGGATGATGGCCTCGATCACCGGCTGGAAGTGCTTGTGGCCGAACATCACGGCGCCGAGCATCACATCCTCGGGCAGTTCCTTGGCCTCGGACTCGACCATGAGCACGGCGTCGGCGGTGCCGGCGACCACGAGGTCGAGCGAGGTCTGGTCCATCTCCTGCAGCGGCGGGTTCAGCCGGTACTGGCCGCCGATATAGCCGACGCGGGCGGCGCCCACGGGACCCATGAAGGGCACGCCGGAGAGGGTCAGGGCCGCGGAGGCGGCAACGAGGCCGACGATGTCGGGATCGTTCTCAAGGTCGTGCGAGAGCACGGTCACGACAACCTGCGTGTCGTTCTTGTAGCCTTCGACGAAGAGGGGGCGGATCGGGCGGTCGATGAGGCGGGAGACCAGGGTCTCCTTCTCGGTCGGACGGCCTTCGCGCTTGAAATAGCCGCCCGGGATGCGGCCGGCGGCGTAGGTGCGCTCCTGGTAGTTCACCGTGAGCGGGAAGAAGTCGAAACCGGGCTTCGGCTCCTTGGCCGACACGACGGTGGCGAGAACGGTGGTCTCACCGTAGGTGGCGACGACGGCGCCGTCGGCCTGGCGGGCCATCTTGCCCGTCTCGAGCACGAGCTTGCGGCCGGCCCAGATCAGTTCTTCGCGTTGAATATCGAACATGCTTTTTCGTCTTTCATGACAGCAGGAGCGGGGGCTCGATGCCATGAGCAAGACGGCAAGAGACTCACGCCGGTGGGCATGCCCACCTTATAAGCCCCTTGCGATCCTGCCATGGTCATCGCGTCAACCGCCTCCTCGGAGGACACCGGGACTTGATCGTCGACCGGTGTAGAAGCCGTCCGGAGCCGGGCTCCGGACGGAAGTCTTTTGAAGAAGCTTAGCGGCGGATGCCGAGCTTCTCGATCAGCGTGCGGTAGCGGCTCTCGTCCTTCTTCTTCAGGTAGTCGAGAAGCGAACGGCGCGACGACACGAGCTTCAGGAGGCCACGACGGGAATGGTTGTCCTTGTTGTGGGTCTTGAAGTGACCGGTCAGGTTGTTGATCCGCTCGGTGAGAATAGCGACCTGCACCTCGGGGGAGCCGGTGTCGCCAGCCTTCTGGGCGAATTCCTTCACAAGCGCGTTCTTGCGCTCAGCCGTAATCGACATCGTCAGTCCTTTCAGGTTGGTTTTGTCAGGAGACCTTGAGCCCTCAGGCTTCAGGTCCGGTTCGTCCGGAAGGGCCGGGCCGGGATGTCGTCCAGCGCGGTCCGGATCCGGACGCGTCTTTCGGGGCTTAAAGCCTCAGAAAAGATGGCGCACCATACACGAAATGCGCCGGAGTGCCAGAGAAATCGTTTTTCTCAAGCGGAGCAATAAGATGCGCCGTTTTGAGGCAAACCCTGGCGGAACAAGTTTTCCAGGTCACGGTTGGTGAACCAGAGACCCCCAAGATAGGAAACCAGCATCATGACTGCCACCACAGGCATGGCCGACCTCACGTCCTCGGAAGACATCCGCAACATCTTCATTACCGGCCTGGAAAACGCCCACGCCCTTGAGAAGCAAGCCATCCAGCTCATGGAGCGGCAGGTCGAGCGGTTCGAGAACTATCCCGAAATGTCCGATCTTCTGCGCCGGCACATCGTCGAGACGGAAGGCCAGATCCGCCGCCTCGACGAGGCCCTGCACAGCTTCGGGGCCGATCGCTCGATCCTGAAGGACATGGCCACGCAGTTCATGGCCAACCTGGCCGCAGCCGGCCACATGCCGATGGCCGACGAGGTTCTGAAGAACACCTTCGCCAACCACGCCTTCGAGAATTTCGAGATCGCGTCCTACAAATCCCTCATCGCCATGGCCGAGGCCTCCGGGAACCAGAAGTTCATCCCGGCGCTCCAGGAGAGCCTGCGCGAAGAGGAAAAGACCGCTCAGGCGGTGTACGACATGATCGTGCCGATCACCCAGAAGTTCCTGACGCGCTCGGCGCAGGGCCTGAAGGCTGACCGGTAAACTTGCTGAACGCTTCTAACGAAATGGCCGGGCTTGTCCCGGCCATTTCCATGTCTGAAAGGCTCCTCACCGTCATTCCGGGGCGAGCGGAGCGAGAGCCCGGAATCCATAAACTCGACTGCGCCGGAGAGGGCGCTCAGCGTCGCGTCTCTTTCTGGATCGTTAGCGGTTATGGATTCCGGGTTCCGCTGCGCGGCCCCGGAATGACAGCGGGTGGGATTTTAGGCCCCCAAATTGAACACCCGGTGGGGCACGAGTTCGCCGCGCTCGACGTCGCCGACCGCGATGAGCACGCCGTTGCAGGTGGCATAGACCTTCCCCGACAGGGGCGCCTCGCGCCCGCGCAGGATAATCGACTGGCCGCGCATGAGACGGCCGGCCATGTCGCGGCTCACCGCAATCGACGGGATTTCGCTCAGCGCCGTCTCCACCGGGCGCAGGGCCGCCGGATCGGTGGCGACATCGTCCACGGTGACCGCATCGTGCTCCGTGAAAGGACCGACGCGGGTCCGCCGGAGCGCCGCGATATGGCCGAGGCAGCCGAGCGCCCGGCCGAGGTCGCGCGCGATGGCCCGCACATAGGTGCCCTTGCCGCAATCGGCCTCGATCACCGAGCGGTTGCCGTCGTGGTGCACGAGGGCAAGCCGGTCGATCTCCACCGTGCGCGGCTGCAGTTCCACCACCTCGCCGTCACGGGCAAGATCATAGGCGCGCTCGCCGGCAATCTTGATGGCGGAAAAGCGCGGCGGCACCTGCTGCACCTGACCTGTGAACCGGGGCAGGAACGACTCGATCTCAGACGGATCGGGCAGCCTGTCGGTGCGCTCGACAACCTCGCCCTCGGTATCGTCCGTGGTGGTCTCCGCCCCCCAGGCCACGGTGAACACGTAGGATTTGCGCCCGTCCATGACGAAGGGCACGGTCTTGGTCGCCTCGCCGAGAGCGATCGGCAGGATGCCGGAGGCGAGCGGATCCAGGGTGCCGGCGTGACCCGCCTTCTTGGCCGAGAGGCCCCGCTTGACTACTGCCACCGCATGGGTCGAGGTCATGCCCACGCCCTTGTCGAGGATGATCCATCCGTTGACGTCGCGCTTCTTCGGTCGGTCCCCGTGGGGCCTCCGCTGCGGGCGTTCCTCGCTCATTGATCCTGCTCGTCGCTGTCGTCGGAGAGGTCGATATCGGATCTGCCCGTATCGCGGGCCACACGCTCGGTGCGCAGCAGCGCATCGATCCGGGCAGCCTCGTCGAAGCTCTCGTCGCGGCGGAAGCGCAGGTCGGGGGCGAATTTCAGGTTGACCCGGCGGGCCACCTCCTGGCGCAGCACCTTCTTGTGCTTGTCGAGCGCTTTCAGCACCGCTTCCTCGTCACGGCCGCCGAGCGGCATGACGTAAGCCGTAGCGAGCTTAAGGTCCGGCGACATGCGCACTTCCGGAATCGTGATGACGTTTCTTGTCAGCACGTCGTCCTGCACATCGCCGCGGGAGAGGACCTCGGCAAGCGCGTGACGCACAAGCTCGGCCACGCGCTGCTGGCGCTGGGAGGGTCCAGTGGTTTGTTCAAAGCGCTTAGCCATTCACGCGCTCCTTTGCATAAGAGACGAAACGGTCGAAGGCATCCTTCGACGGAAAAGCGCGTTGCGGGATGCAAAGCGCCTCCAATTTGCTGATGAAAAGAAACAGATTGCCTTTCAGGGTGACGATTTTCGTCACCTTGCTCCAGACGAACTCGCCTCTGAAGCCTTCGCTCGACCAGCTGATCCCATCGTCATGAAACGCGAAAGCCAGAGGTTTGTTGGCCATGCTGTAACGCTTGAAGACCCATGCGGGAAGAATCCGGTCGAAGAGAACATCGATAAGTGCGACGCAAACAAGGAGACCTGCATAAAGCGGCAAAATTTTAGAAAGGTACGTCCAGGACAAAACCTCCTCTGCGGTGAGGTCGGCGTCCCAGGTCAAGAACAGCAAGATGGCAAGGTTAACGCCAACAAGCAAAGCATATCGCCAAGGCCAGAGAGCATATTGGACAGGGTTGAGCTTACGCCGAGCTTCTCGGGAGGCTTGGTAATCGGCAAAGCTATAGGTGTAGCTTGCGCTATGTACCACCTCCGGGCGGCCTTCAGCTGCTTGTTCTTGCATTGTCATCTCACCGGGATCGGACCGGATGGTTCAAAAAACATGGCCGGGAGACAACCCGGCCATGTTGGTCTCTATTTCAGGATCACGCCATGAAGCGCAAAGCGAAGCCTTAAAGGCTGCGCTTCACCTCTTCTACGCGGTAGCACTCGATGAGGTCGCCGACGCGCATGTCCTGGTAGTTCTCGAAGGACATACCGCATTCCTGACCCGAGGTGACCTCGCGGGCATCGTCCTTGAAGCGCTTGAGCTGGCTCAAGCGGCCTTCGTGGATCACCACGTTGTCGCGGATCAGGCGGACATGGGCGCCGCGCTGGACCACGCCGTCGAGGACGCGGCAGCCGGCGATCTTGCCGACCTTCGACACGTTGAACACCTCGAGGATCTGCGCCTCGCCGAGCCGCTCCTCGCGGAGCGTCGGAGCCAGCAGACCGGACATGGCCGCCTTCACGTCATCCACGAGATCGTAGATGATGTTGTAGTAGCGGATCTCGATGCCGGCACGCTCGGCCGCCTCACGGGCTTCCTTGTGGGCACGCACGTTGAAGGCCAGGATGATGGCGTTCGAGGCTTCCGCCAGGGTGACGTCCGATTCCGAGATGCCGCCGACGCCAGCCTGGACGATGCGGGCGGCCACTTCCTCGTTGCCGACCTTCTCGAGAGCGCCCACGATGGCTTCCGCCGAGCCCTGCACGTCGGCCCGGACCACGAGCGGGAATTCCTTACGGCCCGCTCCGGCCTTGAGGTCGTGCATCATGTCGGCGAGCGTGCGCCCGGCCGAACCCATGCGGGCCGCCTGACGTTCGCGCTTCTGGCGGGTGCGGTACTCGGTGACCTCACGGGCACGGGCCTCGGACTCGACCACCGCAACGCGGTCGCCGGCCTCAGGTGTGCCGTTGAAGCCCAGAACCTCGACCGGAACCGAGGGACCAGCCTCCTTCACGTTGGCGCCGAGATCGTTGATCAGGGCACGCACGCGGCCCCATTCGGCGCCGGCCACCACGATGTCGCCGGTGCGCAGGGTTCCGCGCTGCACGAGCACGGTGGCCACAGGACCGCGGCCGCGATCGAGCTTTGCCTCGATGACGGTGCCTTCCGCCGAGCGCTCGGCATTGGCCTTGAGCTCGAGGATTTCGGCCTGCAGCTGGAGACCTTCGAGAAGGGTCTCGAGACCGTCGCCCGTCTTGGCGGAAACCTCGAACTCGAGGGTCTCGCCGCCCATGGACTCGACCACGATGGAGTGCTGCAGCAGCTCGGTGCGCACCCGCTGCGGGTTCGCGTCGGGCTTGTCCACCTTGTTGATCGCCACGATCAGGGGCACGCCGGCCGCCTGCGCGTGGTTGATCGCCTCGACGGTCTGCGGCATGACGCCGTCATCGGCCGCCACCACCAGCACGACGATATCCGTCACCTTGGCGCCGCGGGCACGCATGGCCGTGAAGGCCGCGTGGCCGGGCGTGTCGATGAAGGTGATCTTGCCGCCGAGCGGCGAGGTCACCTGATAGGCGCCGATATGCTGGGTGATGCCGCCGGCTTCGCCGGACACCACGTTGGTCTTGCGGATCGCGTCGAGCAGCGAGGTCTTGCCGTGGTCGACGTGGCCCATGATGGTCACGACCGGCGGACGGGTGACGAGGTTCTCGTCCACGTCCGGGGTGTCGAACAGGCCTTCCTCGACGTCCGATTCCGCTACGCGCTTTACCGTGTGGCCGAGCTCTTCCGCAACGATCTGCGCGGTATCGGCATCGATCACGTCGGTGATCTTGTGCATCTGTCCCTGCTTCATCAGGAACTTGATCACGTCCACGGCACGCTCCGACATGCGGTTGGCGAGCTCCTGGATGGTGATCGTCTCCGGAATCGTCACCTCACGGGCGATCTTTTCCTTCTGCTCCACCTGGCGGTGGCCCATCAGACGCTGGTTGCGGCGACGGAAGGCGGCGAGCGAGCGGGTGCGCTCCTCTTCGCCCGAGGTCGCGTTGGCCAGGGTCAGGCGGCCACGGCGCTTCTCCTCGCCGGGAGCGGCCTTGGGGGTCTTCGGCAGGGCGGCGGGCTTGGCCGCGACGCCGGGACGGCGGATGGTGCGTGCACCCTCCTCGTCATCCACCAGGGCAGCGCGGGCCGCCACGGGAGGAGCCGTGCGGGCGTGGGGCTTTGCCGTTTCCGGATCGGGGGCGACCGGAGCGGCAGGACGCGCCATGTGGTTCAGGCTCGGCGGACGGCCTCCCATGGTGCCACCGCCGCTGCGGGGACCACCATAGCCGCCCGGACGGGGACCATCCTGGCGCGGGCCGCCGGGGCGCGGGCCGTCCGAACGGGCGCCGGCGGGACGCGGCCCATCGGAGCGGGGACGATCCGGGCGAGGGCCTTCAAAACGGCCGCCGTCCGGGCGCGGGGCGCCGGTGCGGGCTGCCGGAGCGGCGCCTGCGGCCTGGCGGGGAGCCTCCTCGCCGAGACGGCGGCGGGCTTCGTCCTCGGCGCGGCGCTTGCGCTCCTCGTCCTGACGGCGGCGGTCCTCTTCCTCGCGCTTGCGGGCTTCGGCAGCTTCGCGGTCCTTAGCCTCTTCAGCCTCGCGCTCGGCGCGGCGGGCAGCCTCTTCAGCCTGGCGGCGGCGGTCTTCCTCGTCGCGGCGGCGCGCATCGACGAGCGCGTTCATGCGCGCATCACGCTCCTGCTCGGACAGGGTCTGCAGCACCATGCCGCCTGAACGGGGCGTATTCGGAGCGGACCGCTGCGGGCGGCCACCCTGGGCGGGCGCCGCCGGCTTCGGGGCCGGAGCCGCCGGTGCGGCAGGCTTGGGCGCAGCCGCAGGGGCCGCGGCCTGTTGCGGCGCGGGCCTGTCTTCCTTGCCCCCGGTGGGGCCAACGGCAGGGCGACGCTTGACCGTCTCGACCACAACCGACTTGGATCGGCCATGGGAGAAGCTTTGGCGCACCACGCCCTGTTCGACGGGGCGCTTCAGAGAAAGCGTCTTGGACGACACATGAAGAGTCTTGTCGCCCTGGTTTTTCGTATCGGTCATTCCGCCTCAGTTCCTGCGGGTTTCATAGTCTTGGGTTCGCCGGTCTCGTTTCCGAGGCCAGTTTGATCGGCGTCGAGGCCGCGAAAGACGCGGTAACGATGCCAGCGGTTCAGAAAGCCGTCGCTCCCAGCGCCCGCGACGAGGGCAGCATGTATCACATTTGACCGGCCTAATGCCAAATCCAATTCGTCATTCGACAATTCTTGGATGACCGGAAAGCTAGATATCGCCTCGCCGAAGCGTTTTCGCAACTGGTTCGCTAATTTTCTTCGCCCATCTTCGGCCGCTTCTGCGGCATGAATAAGGGCAACGATGGGCTTATCCGTGATGGTCGACTCGACCTTGTTGAAGCCGGTGATCACCGATCCGGCCTTGTTGGCGAGCGCCAGACCCTGCCGGAGATCGTCCCGGAGAAGACGCTCGATGTCCTGGGCCAGGGTCTCCGGAACCTTGGCCTCGGCCTTGAAGGCGCGGGCGAAGAGGCGACGTTTGGCCGCCTCTTCCACCATGTCGGCACGGGCCGTCACCCAGACGCCGCGGCCCGGCAGCTTGTGCCTGAGATCGGGCACGACCTGGTGGTCGGGCCCGAGGACAAAGCGGATCAGTCCCGCGGGCGCTTTCGCCTCGCGGGTGACGATGCAGGTGCGCTCCGGTTCATGCCGCGGCACGAATGCTGACCTCGCTTTGCCATAACCGGTTTAAGACGGCTGAGCCTCGGTCTCGGCCTCTTCGGCCGATCCCTCGGTCTCCACTGTCTCTTCCGGCTGCTCGATCCAGCCCGCCTTCACGCGGGCGGCCATGATCATGTTCTCGGCATCCGCACGGGACACGTCGAAGCCGTCGAGCGCCCCCTTGTAGCGGGTGGCCTCGGGGCCGCGGCCTTCCGTCCAGCCGACGAGATCGTCGGTGGCGCAGCCGGCCAGATCCTCGACATTCTTGATGTCGTTCTCGCCGAGAGCCACCATCATGGCGGTCGTGACGCCGTCGATCTCCTTCAGGTCGTCGGAGACGCCCAGTTCCTGGCGGCGGGCGTCGTTCTCGGCCTCGATGCGGGCGAGGTATTCCTGGGCGCGGCTCTGGATCTCGGCGGCCGTGTCCTCGTCGAAGCCCTCGATGGCCGCCACTTCGCCGGCATCCACATAGGCGATTTCCTCGACGGAGCGGAAGCCTTCCGAGGCGAGCAGCTGGCCCACGACCTCGTCCACGTCGAGGGCGTTCATGAACAGCTCGGTGCGCTCGGCGAATTCCTTCTGACGGCGCTCGGATTCCTCGGCCTCGGTGAGGATGTCGATGTCCCAGCCGGTGAGCTGCGAGGCCAGACGCACGTTCTGGCCGCGGCGGCCGATGGCCAGCGAGAGCTGGTCGTCGGGTACCACCACCTCGATGCGGTCGGCCTCCTCATCGAGCACCACCTTGACCACTTCGGCCGGCTGGAGCGCGTTGACGATGAAGGTCGCCTGGTCGGGCGACCACGGGATGATGTCGATCTTCTCGCCCTGGAGCTCGCCCACCACCGCCTGGACGCGGGACCCGCGCATGCCGACGCAGGCGCCGACCGGATCGATGGAGGAGTCGCGCGAGATCACGGCGATCTTGGCGCGCGAGCCCGGATCGCGGGCCACGGCCTGGACCGTGACGATGCCGTCATAGATCTCCGGCACCTCGGAGGCGAAGAGCTTCGCCATGAACTGCGGATGCGTGCGCGACAGGAAGATCTGCGGCCCGCGCGCTTCGCGGCGCACATCGAAGAGATAGGCGCGGATGCGGTCGCCGGGACGGAAGGTCTCGCGGGGAATGAGCTCGTCGCGGCGGATAATGGCCTCGCCGCGGCCGAGATCGACGATCACGTTGCCGTACTCGACGCGCTTGACGGCGCCGTTCACGATCTCGCCGATCCGGTCCTTGTATTCCTGGTACTGGCGGTCGCGCTCGGCGTCGCGCACCTTCTGGACGATCACCTGCTTGGCCGATTGTGCCGCGATGCGGCCGAAATCGAAGGGCGGCAGGGTGTCGGCGATCACGTCGCCAACTTGCGCCGCCGGGTTGTGGCGGGTGCGGGCCTCGGCCAGCGTGATCTCGCGGGAATCGTTCTCCACCGCGCCGTCCTCGACCACCAGCAGGTGCCGGGCCAGGCGCAGCTCGCCGGTCTTCCCGTTGATCTCGGCATGAATGTCGGTCTCGGCGCCGTAGCGGGACCGGGCCGCTTTTGCGATGGCATCCGCCATGGCATCGAGGACGATCTGCTTGTCGATCACCTTCTCGCGGGCGACCGCATCGGCGATCTGCAAGAGTTCAAGCCTGTTGGCACTGATAGCCATCGAGGTCGCTCCTTAGTTCGGTTTCGTCTCAAGAACGGGCTGCAATAACCGCATCCCATTCCTTTTCGTTGCTTGGCCGCATGATCTTACCGGTGAACCGGCATCCACTTCACCGGATCATGCGTCGTTGGACGGGTTCTGCGGCTCATCGGGCGCATCCACCACATCCGTGTCTTCATCAAGGTCGTCCGTGGTCGGCGCCGTTCCCCGGCGCAGCGATTCACGGATGAGGTCGTCGGTCAGAACGAGGTGCGCCTCGCCCAGATCCGTCAGAGGCAGGCGCGCGATGGGATCGAGGCCTTCCTTCACGTCCGGCAACTCGACAACGAGCTTCCCGTTCTCGACGCCCCGGAGGAAACCGCGGAAACGCTTGCGGCCCTCAAGCGGCACGGCCATTTCGATCTTGGCGTCGTAACCGGTCCAGCGTTCGAAATCGCTGATCCGCACGAGCGGTCTGTCGATCCCGGGCGAGGATATCTCGAGGTAATAGGCCGTATCGATCGGGTCCTCGAGGTCGAGCACCGGTGAAATCGCCCGGCTCACGGTCTCGCAATCGCTCACCGACATGGTGCCGTCCGGCCTCTCGGCCATGATCTGCACGGTGCATCCGTTCTGGCCGGTGACCCGCACCCGCACCAGATTGAAGCCCAGATCCTCGATCACGGGCTCGACGATCGCCGCCACTCGGGCGGCCACGCCGTTCTCGGTAATCAGCCGCTTGTCGCGTTCGTTGGTCATGGTTCTCCGCACGCTCCGGCATTCAGGCAATAAAAAAGAGCGGACCCGGCGGGGCCCACTCTTGACCAGCAGCTTGACGCTGCAACCAGAGCTGACATCGAACTTATAGCGATTCAAGCCCAAAAAAGCAAGGGTCCTCCGGAAGACCTGTCGGGGCGAACCATGTGAAGGGGACCAGACCTCTCTGGAAAGGTCCTCAATCGCCGCCACGCTTCAGTTATGATAGAGGAGTCCGGCGTTTCGAGAGCCGTGCCGTGAAACTGTCTCGCCTCCTCATCCTGCTCGCCGTCATTCTGGCCGCCGCTGCCACGTTCTGGCATTCCAGCCAGCCGCAGGAGGTCGCCGTCGTGCCGCCGAAGCGCGGGGATGCTGCCGAGATCGTCTATGCCACGGGCATCGTCGAGCCGCGTACCTGGGCCAAGGTGACGCCGCTGCTGCGGGAGCGGATCGTCGAATTGTGCAATTGCGAGGGCGAAGCGGTGGAGCGCGGGGCCGTTCTGGCCCGCCTCGACAGCCGTCAGCCGGAGGCGGCGCTCGCCGAATTGCGGGCGCGGCAGAAATTCACCCAGACGGAATACGAGCGGATCACCGCCCTTATGGAGCGACGGGTAGCGAGCGAGCAGGCCCTCGACCGGGCGCGCAGCGAACTCGGGCAGATCGAGGCCCTCCTCGCCGGACAGGAGACCCGGCTCGAGTCCTATGTCCTGCGGGCGCCGGTGAGCGGTGTCGTCCTGCGCCAGGATGGGGAGGTCGGGGAGGTGGCCGAGCCCGGGACGGTCCTGTTCTGGGTGGGCGAGCCCAAGCCCTTGCAGGTGGAGGCCGACGTGAACGAGGAGGACATCCCGCGCGTCGCTGTGGGGCAGCGGGCCGTCCTCAAGGCCGATGCCTTTCCGGACCAGGTGCTGGAGGCGAAGGTCGATTCGATCACCCCGAAGGGCGATCCGGTGGCCAAGACCTACCGGATCCACCTGTCCCTGCCGGAGGACACGCCGCTGCGCATCGGCATGACGGTCGAGGTGAACGTGATCGTGCGGGTCGCCTCCGAGGCTCTCCTCGTTCCCAGCAATGCCCTTCGTGGAGGCAGCCTTTTCACCGTGGAGGACGGCGTGGCCCGCCGCCGTGACGTGAAGGTGGGCATCCGCGGGGCTGGACATACGCAGGTTCTGGAGGGGTTGAGCGAGACCGACCGTATCATTGCTCCTTTCCCGGACGACCTCGCCGACGGAACGAAGGTTTCGGAGAAGAGGTGAGACATGCGCCTCATCTTTGAGCTCGCCCTCACCCACATCGCCGGACGCGGACGCCAGACCATCGTGGCGATCCTCGGCGTCGCGCTCGGCGTCGGCTTCTCCATCGCCATGGCGGCCCTGATGCAGGGCACCGAGAAGGATTTCATCGCCCAGCTCGTCGACACCATGCCGCATGTGCAGATCACCGACGAGCGCCGCACCGCGCGCCGGCAGCCGGCCGAGGACCTGTTCGCCGCCACCCAGTTCGAGGGCCTGCGCCCGAAGGAGGATCGTCGCGGCATTCTCAATCCGGCGGCCGCTTTCGCATCGTTGCGTTCCTGGGTGCCGGGCCGCATGGCCCAGAGCCTGCGGACCCAGGGGGTCGTCCGTTATGCAGGGCGGGACGTGGGGGTATCCATCATAGGGATCGATCCGGAGACGGAGGCGCGGGTCTCGTCGGTGGCCGGCGACTTCGTGGAGGGCAGCTTCGACGCCCTGCGCGCCGGGGGCAACAACATCGTGGTCGGCGACGGCCTCGCGCGGCGGATCGGCGCCTCGACGGGCACCACGATCCAGGTGGTCGCGCCGACCGGGCAGTCACGGGGCTTTCGCATCGTCGGGCTCTTCCATACCGGCAACGTCGCCCGCGACGAGGGCGAGGCCTATGTGCTCCTGAAGAGCGCCCAGATCCTCTCCGAGCGGCCCAACGCCATCAACGACATCCGCCTGCGCCTGGACGACCCGGAGGCGGCGCCCCGCGTCGCCCGCCAGGCGGAGGCCGAACTCGGCTACAAGGCCGTGCCCTGGCAGGAGGCGAACGAATCGCTCCTCGAAGCGCTCGTGGTGCGTAACGTGGTCATGTACACGGTGGTGGGCGCGATCCTGCTGGTGGCGGGCTTCGGCATCTTCAACATCATCTCCACCATCACCCACGAGAAGGCGCGCGACATCGCTATCCTGAAGTCGCTGGGCTTCACGCAGGGTAACATGCGCCGGCTTTTCCTCGTCGAGGGGCTGGCCTTAGGGCTGGCCGGCTCGCTGGTGGGCTGGCTCATCGGCTTTCTCCTGTGCTTCGCCCTCTCCCAGGTGGAGTTCAAAGTGTCGGGCGCAGGCATAGGGCGCGAGATGACCAATCTGCCCCTTTTCTGGAGCCCCTGGCACTATGCCATTGCGTCCGCCTTCGCGCTGATCTCGTCCGGCGTGGCCGGCTATCTCCCGGCCCGGCAGGCGGCGCGGCTCAATCCGGTCGACATCATCCGGGGGGCCACATGAGCCTGCTCATCGAAGCCGATCATCTCACGCGCATCCTGCCCGCCACCGTGCCGGTGACCCTTGTGCGCGACGTGTCGCTCACCGTCGGCGAGCAGGAATTCATTGCCATCACCGGCCCGTCCGGCTCCGGCAAGTCGTCGCTGCTCTATCTCCTTGGCCTCCTCGACCGCCCGACGAGCGGGATCTTGAGGGTGGCCGGGCGGGATACTTCATCCCTGAATGACCATGCGCTGGCGCATCTGCGCCTCGACATGCTGGGCTTCGTGTTCCAGTTCCACTTCCTGCTGCCGGAATTCTCGGTTCTGGAGAACGTGAAGCTGCCCATGCGCAAGGCGGGACGCCTGTCATCGGGCGAGATGCGGGAGCGCGCCGCGGGCCTGCTGGAGGAGCTCGGCTTGGCCGGTCATCTCGACAAGCGGCCCGACCAGCTCTCCGGCGGCCAGCGCCAGCGCGTGGCGGTCGCCCGTGCGCTCGCCAACGACCCCCATGTGGTGCTCGCCGACGAGCCGACCGGTAGCCTCGACAGCAAGAGCTCCGAGCAGGTGTTTCAGATCCTGCGGGATCTCGTGAGGAAGCGCGGCAAGACCGTGATTGCGGTCACGCACGAAATGGACATCGCGGCCCGCGTCGACCGTCGCATCCACCTCGTCGACGGCGCGGTGGTGAGCGACGACCGCGTGGCTCCGGCTGCGGTCTGAGTTAGATGCGAACGAGGGTCAGGTAGCTCGGCACGCGGCCCTCGCGGATGGCCTTGGCCTCGTAGCGGGTGCCTGGCCAGCCCTCATAGGGCCTGCGCCAATCGTCGGCGCGGGTGGCGGTCCAGCGGAAATGCGGGGAGCGCAAGGCGCGGGCGAGCACCCAGCCGATGTAGTCGTCGATGTCGCTGGCAAAGCGCAGCTCGGCGCCAGGCTTCATCACGCGGGCGAGCATCTCCAGAGTCTCGTCGGAGACGAGGCGGCGCTTGCGCTGCCGGCGCTTGGGCCAGGGATCCGGATAGAGAATGTAGACCCGATCGAACGAGGCGTCGGGCAAGGTCGGCAGCAGGTCGGTGACGTCGTCATCCCAGACCCGGACATTGTCGAGATGTTCCTGCTCGACCACGGCGAGAAGCTTCGCCATCCCGTTCACGAAGGGCTCGCAGCCGACGATATTGACGTCGCGATGGGCACGGGCCTGGGCTGCAAGATGCTCGCCGCCGCCGAAGCCGATCTCGAGCCAGGTTTCGTGCGCCTGAGGGTTCGGAAACTGGCCGTGAACGTCGCGGCCGGGGACCACGCGGATCGCGGGCAGCAAGTTCTGAACGAGGTCGTCCTGTCCGGCGCGAAGCTTCTTGCCTTTCCGGCGTCCGAAGAAGGCGCCAGCGCGTTCGGAGGCTTCGCTCATGGGACACATGCTCCTGGAGTCGGCATGACTGCTCGAAAGCCTGTGCTTATCACGTTGCATCATGCATTGAGAGCCGGTTCTCCTCGCGGGGAACCGGCTCTTTATGGTGAGTCTCGGTGGGCTGAACGGTCTTCAGCCTGCCGCAACAGCCGTTAGCGGAACGCCGCCTTCAGACGGTCGGCGAGGTCCGTACGCTCCCAGGAGAAGCCGCCATCCTGGTCGGGCTTGCGGCCGAAATGGCCGTAGGCCGAGGTGCGGGCATAGATCGGCCGGTTGAGGCCGAGATGCGTGCGGATGCCGCGGGGCGAGAGATCCATGGCGTCCATGAGCACCGCTTCGAGCTTGCCCTCGTCCACCTTGCCGGTGCCGTGCAGATCCACATAGATCGACAGGGGCTTGGCGACGCCAATGGCGTAGGAGAGCTGCAGGGTGCAGTTATCGGCAAGACCTGCGGCGACCACGTTCTTGGCAAGATAGCGGGCGGCATAAGCCGCCGAGCGGTCCACCTTGGTCGGGTCCTTGCCCGAGAAGGCGCCGCCGCCGTGGGGAGCCGCACCGCCATAGGTGTCGACGATGATCTTGCGGCCGGTGAGGCCGCAATCGCCGTCCGGGCCGCCGATCACGAACTTGCCCGTGGGGTTCACGTGCCAGATGGTGTCGGGCGAGATCCAGCCCTCGGGCAGGGTCTGGCGGATATGCGGCTCGACGATCCTGCGCACGTCCTCGGAGGTGAGGCTCTCGTCCAG
This sequence comes from Microvirga arabica, assembly GCF_016811235.1. Lineage (GTDB taxonomy): Bacteria > Pseudomonadota > Alphaproteobacteria > Rhizobiales > Beijerinckiaceae > Microvirga > Microvirga arabica. The sequence continues at coordinate 49,810 of NZ_JAFBID010000012.1, read as the reverse complement.
GTGCTGAGTGGAGAGAACGATCTGGGTGGCCGAGACGGGCCGGCCGTTCTCGTAGCGCACGGTGACCTGACTCTTGGCATCCGGGCCAAGCTTGGCGGCATCGCCCACCCGGCCTTTACGGGCGGCGGTGAGGTTCTCGAGAATCTTGTGCGCGTAGTAGATCGGTGCCGGCATCAAATCGGGCGTCTCGGTGCAGGCATAGCCGAACATGATACCCTGGTCGCCTGCGCCCTCGTCCTTATTGCCGGAGGCATCGACGCCCTGGGCGATGTGGGCCGACTGGGCGTGGAGGTAGACTTCGACGTCCGCGTTCTTCCAGTGGAAGCCGTCCTGCTCGTAGCCGATGTCCTTGATGGCGTCGCGGGCGAGCGCGATCACCTTATCCTTGGTGATGGAGTCGGGGCCGCGCACCTCGCCGGCAATGACCACGCGGTTGGTGGTGGCAAGCGTCTCGCAGGCCACGCGGGCCTCGGGCTCGGCGGCCAGATAGGCATCGACGACGGCATCGGAAATCCGATCGCAGACCTTGTCCGGATGCCCCTCGGACACCGATTCACTGGTGAAAAGATAGCTCGAACGCCGCACGACGGAATTCCTTAAGGCAATGGAAAAGCTGGGCCTGCGGGTTCCCGCAGGTCTCAAGTCATGGTCATGCCGCAGGCTTAAGGAAAGGTCAAGCGAACGTGTTCGTTATGACGAACGTTCCGTATCGTCCTCAGCGGCCACCGAGGCGACGAGCTGGACGATGCTTTTACGGACCTTGGGGTTCTTGATCCTGGCAAAATGCCGCACGAGCTGCAGGCCTTCCGGAGTGGCCATCATGTCCGCCACATAGGTGGGCGGGCTCTCCTCCGCGAAGCCGGGGGCGGGTTTGGTGCTCGTGACGCCGTCGAGAAAGAAATGAACATCGACGCCGAGGATCTTGGTGATCTCGATCAGACGAGCGACGCTGATCCGGTTCATGCCCTTTTCGTATTTCTGAACCTGCTGGAAGGTCAGGCCGAGCATATCGCCAAGCTTCTCCTGGCTCATGCCGATGGACACGCGGCGCATGCGCACACGGCTTCCGACTTCCTTATCGATAGAGCCCGTCGACTTCTTCATGTGGCCCCACTTCCTCACTGGACTTAGTGTAACGCAAGGTCATGGGTTACTTAAGGAAAAGTTGAGTGTGGCCCACGACGTACAACCAGGAGCATTAAGCAGATCACAAGCGTAACCGTCAAAGAAAACTTGCCCGATTTGCTGTAAACAGTCGCAGGTTTCGCAACTGGAAGATTTGTATTCAAAGTTCCTTCAACTGAAAGTGGCAGTTTCTCCACTATGCGGCCGAAAGGATCGACAATGGCTGAGATCCCCGTATTGGCGGCCCGCACCAAAGGCAGGCCCTCCTCGACGGCACGTAAGCGGGCTTGGGCGAAATGCTGGTAGGGCCCTGGTGTCTCGCCGAACCACGCATCATTGGTCACGTTCAGGATGAGGTCCGGCCGGGGGCCGTCGCTCAGGATCTCTCCCGGAAAAATCGCCTCATAGCAGATCGTCGCGGCCACAGGGGGCAGGCCCGGAATGGCAAGCGTCATGCGCTTCTCGGCCGGCTCGAATCCACCCGGAATATGCACGAACTGGCGCAGGCCCACCGCCCGGATAACGGTATCGAGTACCTTCGGCAGGTATTCGCCGAACGGCACCAGATGCACCTTGTCATAGGAACCGAGGATCGTGCCCCGGTCGTCGATCACCTGGATGGCATTGTAGAACTTGCCCACCGCCTCGCCGGGCAGCGGGTCGTCCATGCGGGCCGCCCCGGTGATCAGGACGGAGCCGGGCTCCAGAAGAGCCCCGATCTGAGCCAATGAGGCAGGATCGCGATGGAGCAGGAACGGAAAGGCCGATTCCGGCCAGATGATATGCGTTGGTGCGGCGCCGTTCGGACCGGGTCTCGCGCTGAGGGACAGGTAATGCCGCATGATGGCGTCACGGTTGCGCGGGTTGAACTTGGCATCCTGGGGCAGATTGGGCTGCATAATGCGCAGGCGCACGTCGGGAACCGTGGCGGAGGCCTGCGCCGGCACCCGCCAGAAGCCGAAGCCCGCAAGGCCGACGAGCATTGCCGCCGCAAGGGCTGGAGCCGTCCAGCGGGCGCGGGCTGTCCGCCCGGTGAGCAGGACGGCCGGTGCGGCGCCGATGCAGAAGCTCAAGAACGTGAGGCCGTAGAGGCCGACCAGGGAGGCGGACTGCATCAGCCAGAGGTTCTGGCCGAGCGCCATGCCCGGGCTGTTCCAGGGGAAACCGGTGAAGAGATGCCCGCGCAGCCACTCGGCCACAGTGAGGCCGAACGCGAAGGCCAGGATGCGCCGGGCGTCAGGAAGCCAGAGCAGGCAAGCGAGCGCGAAGCCGAAGGCCGGGAAGGAGGCGAGGAGCGCCGGCAGGCCCAGAACCCCGAAGGGCATGGCCCAGGCGAACTGGTCGGCCTCCACGAGGAAGGCGGCGCCGAGCCACCAGAGCCCGGCGACGAAATAACCAAAGCCCCAGAACCAGCCGAGCAGGGCCGCAACCTTGAGCGGGGCCCAACGGGATGAGCCCTCCTTCATGGTGCCGTCGAGGAGCCAGATGGCCGGCACGAGGGACAGGACGAGCGCCGGCAGGAATCCGAAAGGCGGCATGGCCAGAGCGCCGACGGCTCCGGCCGCGACGGCCATGAGCCAGCGGCGCCAGCCGCGCGAACGGGTTCCCAGCGCGGCAAGGGCCGGCAGGATCCCTGCAATGCCCGACGTTTCGGTCAAGGCATCGCGCTTCGCCAGCAGGCTCATTCGGCGGCAGCGCTTTCAGGACGCGCGGCGACCGGCTGGCCTTCTGTGATTTCCACTTCTGTCGAGGCCACGGTGCGGCGCAGGATGCGAAGCCGCTTCACGCGCCGGGGATCGGCGTCCAAAACCTCGAATTCGAGGCCGGCCGGACCCACGATGACCTCACTGCGGGACGGCACGCGGCCGGCGAGCGTCACGATGAAACCGCCGATCGTGTCGATGTCCTCGGCACCCTCCTCCTCGGTAAGGTCGACGCCCAGCGTCTCCTTGATCTCGTCGAGGCTCGCCCGGGCATCGGCGATGGTGGTGCCGTCGGCCGCCTGCGTGATCGTGAGGGTCGCATCCTCGTCGTGCTCGTCCTCGATATCGCCCACCACCATCTCGACAAGGTCCTCGATCGACACGAGGCCGTCGGTGCCGCCGTATTCGTCGATCACCAGGGCCATGTGGGTGCGCGTTGCCTGCATCCGCACCAGGAGGTCGATGGCCGGCATGGAGCGCGGCACGAACAGCACCGGGCGCAGGATGTTGGCCGACGCCAGGGTCATTGACAGGTCGATCTGGCCGAGGCTCGGCGCAGCCGTCGCGTCGCCGGCGCCCGCTTCCGAGGCGCCGCCATCGGCCCGCATGGCAATGAAATCGAGAAAGTCCCGGATGTGGACCATGCCCTTGGGATCGTCCAGGGTCTCGCCATAGACCGGCAGGCGCGAGTGGCCGGCCGTGCGGAAGAGGTTCAGGAGCTCGCCGAGATTGGTCTCGGCCGCCACCGCCACGATATCGGCGCGGGGCACCATGACGTCCTCCACCCGGATGCGGTGGAAGGACAGCACGTTCTTGAGCATCGCCCGCTCCTGGGGCGAAAAGTCCGTATCCTCGACGGTTTCCGCGAGAGCATCCTCAAGATCGTGACGGATGGATTCGCGGGGTTTCAGGCCGAGACGGGTCAAAACCCGGTCGTACCAGTGGTCGCGTGTGTCGTCTGTCTCGGTGAGGGTTCGGACAGGGCGGTCGCTACGACTTCGATCTTCGTTCATTGCCGTGGGTTGTCAGCCGTTATGCTGCCATATCGCGATAGGGGTCGGCGATGCCAAGGGTGGCGAGCGCCTTGACCTCGAGACCTTCCATGATCTCCGCCTCCGCCTCGACCTCGTGGTCGTAGCCGAGAAGGTGCAGAACGCCATGGACGATCAGATGGGCGAAATGATGCGCAAGCTCCTTGGATTCCTCCTCGGATTCACGCACCAGGGTTTCGTACGCTAGAGCAATATCGCCCAAATGGCGAGGCCCTGTTGCACCCGGCTGCTCGGGCGCCGGGAAGGACAGCACATTCGTCGGCTTGTCCTTGTCCCGCCAGGTGCGGTTCAACTCCCGGATCTGGGCGTCGTTGGTGAGCATGACGCTGGCCTCGAACTCCTCGTCCGCCTCGTAAGTGACGGCGAGCGCCGCCTCGGCGGCTTTCTGCGCCAGGGCCTCGGCGTCTTCGAGGCGGGCCCAGTCGCCTGCCTCGATCATGATGTCGAGGGTGATCACGGCCGGCGATCCCGGTAATCCTGGCGCGGCGGCTCCGGCGGCGCTTCGCGGGCCGCCTTGTCGTAGGCGGTCACGATGCGGCGCACGAGGTCGTGGCGCACCACGTCCGCGTCCTTGAACGTCACGCGGGTGATGCCTTCCACTCCGTCGAGGATGCGCACCGCCTCGACGAGACCCGATTTCTGGCCCGGCGGCAGGTCGATCTGCGACGGATCGCCCGTGATGATCATCCGCGAGCCTTCGCCGAGGCGGGTGAGAAACATCTTCATCTGCATCGACGTGGTGTTCTGCGCCTCATCCAGCAGCACCAGGGCGTTGGTCAGCGTGCGCCCGCGCATGAAGGCGAGAGGCGCGATCTCGATCATGCCGGTCTGCAGGCCCCGGTCCACATGTCGGGCCTCCATGAAGTCGTAGAGCGCATCGTAGATCGGGCGAAGATAGGGATCGACCTTCTCGCGCATGTCGCCGGGCAGGAAGCCGAGCCGCTCGCCCGCTTCCACGGCCGGGCGCGAAATGATCAGGCGGTCCACCTGTCCGGCCTCGAGCAGCGAGACCGCGTAGCCCACGGCCAGCCAGGTCTTGCCGGTGCCGGCAGGACCCTCGGCGAAGACGAGCTCGTTGGTTTTGAGCGCCTTGATATAGGTGTTCTGCGAGGCGTTGCGGGCACGCACCGCCCCGCGCCGGCGGGTGGAAATCTGGTCGAAGGCGGTGAGGCCCGTAGCCGGCTGCTCCTCGGCCGCCGGGAAGAGGCTGCCCTGGAGGGTGCTCTCCTCGATGGCACCGTCCACGTCGCCGGTGCCGAGGGCTCCGCCCTGGCGGGCGCGCTCATAGAGGCCCTCCAGAACGCGCCGGGCCATCTCGGAGGCTTCCGGCGTGCCCTTCACCGTGACCCGGTTGCCGTTGGCGATAGCCGTCACGTCGAGGCGCCGCTCGAGATGGGCGAGGTTCTGGTCGTATTGTCCGAAAACGAGGCTGGCGAGGCGGTTGTCGTCGAAGGTGAGGATGATTTCGGCCTCTTCGACGACGCCGGGATGCAAGCCGCCGGGGTTCCGTCCCTTTTGTGCACGTGCGGTCGCGTTGTCCGCTGGGCTCAAATGCCTCTCCTCTGAATCTCTGTCGCAGGCGTTGCGGCAGACGGATATGGGGTCTTACCGGTCAACAGACTAGGCCGCGGCTTGGCTGCCGGGTCCGATCCATTCCCCGAACAGGCTGTTCGAGCCTGCCTGAATGATCCGCACCGTCACGATCTCGCCGACGGCATGGCGGTCGCTCTCGAACTGCACGGGCTGCAGGTAGGGCGACTTGCCGGCCATCTGGCCCGGGTGACGACCCGGCTTCTCCAAGAGAACGTCGAGGGTCTGGCCGACGGTTCCGTGATTGAAGGCCTGCCGCTGCATTTCGAGCAGATTCTGCAGCCGCGCCAGGCGCTCGGCCTTCACCGCCTCGGAGACTTGGGTCTCGATGTCGGCCGCGGGCGTGCCGGGGCGGGGGCTGTACTTGAACGAAAACGAGCTGGCAAAGCCCACGTCAGAAATGAGCCGCATGGTGTCCTCGAACTCCGCATCCGTCTCGCCGGGGAAGCCGACGATGAAATCGGAGGAGAGCGCCAGGTTCGGTTGAGCTTTGCGGATGCGCTCGATCAGGCGGCGGTACTCGTCGCCCGTGTGCTTGCGGTTCATCACGTCGAGAATGCGGTCGGAGCCGGACTGCACCGGAAGGTGCAGGTAGGGCATCAGAGCCGGCAGATCGCGATGGGCGACGATCAGCTCGTCGTCCATGTCGCGCGGGTGGCTGGTGGTGTAGCGCAGCCGCGCGATGCCGGGGATCTCGGCCAGGCGATGCAGCAGCCGGCCAAGCGACCACACGGCACCGTCAGGCCCCTCGCCGTGATAGGCGTTCACGTTCTGGCCGATGAGCGTCAGCTCGCGCACGCCCGCGTCCGCCAAGCGCAGGGCCTCGTCCAGAATCTTGGCGACGGGACGCGAGACTTCGGCGCCGCGGGTATAGGGCACCACGCAGAAGGTGCAGAACTTGTCGCAGCCTTCCTGGATGGTCAAGAAGGCCGACACGCCCCGGTTCCGGATCGCCGCCTTTGAGGGCTTGGGCAGGTGGTCGAACTTGTCCTCGACCGGAAACTCCGTGTCGACGACACGCTCGGAGCGCGGCTTCTTCAGCAGGCTCGGCAGGTTGTGATAGTTCTGGGGCCCCACCACCACGTCCACGGCGGGAGCCCGGCGCAGGATCTCCTTGCCCTCGGCCTGGGCGACGCAGCCGGCCACCACGACCTTGGTTTCCCGGCCTGCCGCCTCGCGCTCGTTCTTGAGTTCGCGCACGCGGCCGAGCTCGGAATAGACCTTCTCAGCGGCCTTCTCGCGGATATGGCATGTGTTGAGGATGACGAGGTCCGCCTCCTCCATGACCTTGGTTTCGCTGTAGCCCTCGGTGGCCAGCATGTCGGCCATGCGCTCGGCGTCATAGACGTTCATCTGGCAGCCATAGGATTTGACGAAGACTTTTTTCACGAGGTCGGCCTGTTCTGCTTGCAATCGGGCGGGCGAAGATGAGCGCCTTTTAAGCCTTTTATGCGTGCAAGAGAATAGCGGCTGTTTGGCTCAAGAGATTTGAAGAGTTTCAACGCCGTCTGTTGTCCCCGGCGAGCCGCAGGCGAGGGAAGGGGATCCATGGTGCGGAGCGTGCGGGTGGATTCCCTTCCACTCCGCTCCGGCCGGGAATGACACTACTGCCTCACTCCCGGAACGCGCCCTCGACCGGCGCGGACAATTCCGCATCGGCGGCCAGAATTTCAGCAACGACCTTCGCGAAGGCCGGGCGTGCGCTGAGCCGATCGTACCAAGCAGCCAGGTTTTCATGCCCTCGCAAGGAGGGACCGCCCAGGCGGCGGGTCCAGAAAACGGTCATGAACACGGCGATGTCCGCGGCTGAGAAACCGCCGCAGAGGTAATCCCGGTCTTTGAGCTGGCGGTTGAGCGTGGCGAAATGGCCGGCAAGCGCAGGCTCGGCCTCGCGGGCCTTCAGTTCTTTCGCCTCCCAGCGCTCAAGATCGTCAGGCTTCGGCTCGGTCCGGTGCATCAGGAAGCGCAAGGGCGCCAGCATGATCTCGTCGGCGAACACGTCGAGCAGGCGGCAGCGGGCGCGCTCCCGCGAATCCTTCGGGTAGAGCGCCGGTTCGGGATAGGCGTCTTCCAGGTATTCGAGGATCACGGTCGAATCGTAGAGGGACAGGTCCCCGTCGACGAGAACCGGGACCTGTCCCTTGGGGTTGAGCGCCAGCACGTCCGGGTGCTTGGGGGCATAGCCCTTCGTCTGGCTGAAGGCGACGCCGATGCGCTCGAAGGCGAGCCCCTTCTCGTAGAGGGCAATCTCCACTTTACGGGAGAAGAGGCTGACGGGGCCGGAATAGAGCTTCATCGGGGGCCTTTCAAACATGCTTATCGGCTGATGGACGGCGGCAGGTGATCCTGCCAGGAGGCCTCATTCAGGCCCTCCACGTCGGCCCGCGACAACCCGATATCATGCAATGCGTGATCGTCGAGCTCGTATAGAGCCTTCAAGGTCCTGCGGCGGTCGAGCCAAGCCTCATAGCGCAGAAGCAGGTTCATGAGCGTGTTCCCATGGTTGCGGCGGGTGGTGTGGAACCCAAGATTTGCTGTGGCATATCCGGTCGCCATGACGGTTCTCCTTCGATGGCGTTTCTCTGGAGATGAATGTGCTCCTGTGGTAGCCTGCAAGCAAACGAGAAGTTCTTGCGCGTCGCCCAAGAAAAACTTGGGCTGAGCCCTGTCCGGATCCGCCATGTCCCGCCGCCGTCTCCCGCCGCTCAATGCCCTGCGCGCCTTTGAGGCCGCGGCCCGTCACCTCAGCTTCGAGAAGGCCGGCGACGAGATCGCCGTCACGGCGAGCGCCGTGGGCCAGCAGGTGAAATCCCTCGAGGCCTGGCTCGGGCGGCCGCTCTTCCTCCGCCAGCCGAGCCGGGGCGTGGTGCTCACCCCCTTGGGCGAACGCTATGCCGCGTCACTGTCCGACATCCTCGATCGCCTTGACGACGCGACGGCCCAAGCCCTGCGGCCGGAGGCTTCCCATGTGATCACGGTGAGCGCCATGCCGAGCCTCGCCTCGAACTGGCTGATCCCCCGGCTCGGTTCCTTCCAGCAGCGCCATCCGGAATTCGACGTCCGGGTCTCGGTTTCGATGCAGCTGACCGATTTCGCCCGGGAGGACGTGGATATCGCGATCCGCTTCGGCCGCGGCGGCTATCCGGGCCTGCGCACGGACCTGCTGATGGAGGAGGTCTTCTTCGCAGTCTGCAGCGCGGCCCTGCTCAACCATCCGGAGCGTCCCCTGCGCGAGCCAGCCGACCTGCGCCACCACATGCTCATCCATGAGGCCGCAAGCGGCGTGCCGGACTACACCACCTGGGACACCTGGCTGAAGGCCCTTGGCGTCGAGGGAATCGACACGTCGCGGGGACCGCGCTTCAGCCACACCTATCTCTGCCTGCAGGCGGCCGCCTCCGGGCAGGGCGTGGCGCTGGCGACCAGCGTCCTGATCGGCGATTATCTCAAGGCGGGCCGTCTGGTGCAGCCCTTCCCGCATCAGGTGAAAGGCGCCTACCGCTATTACGTCGTCTGCCCCGAGGTGACCGCCGACCGGCCGGCGCTGGCGGCCTTTCGCACCTGGCTCTTGGACGAGGCGAGGGGGCAGGAAGCGGACGGTCGTGGTATCAATCCCGGCCGGAGCGAAAGCGGAGGGGAAGGTAATCCATAGCGCCTAGCCTGATCGTGGATCCCCTTCCCGATCCTGCAGGCCACCGGGATGACACTGACTATGCCACCCTCAACGCCCGGCGCACCTCGGCCTCGGCGAAGGCGGTCGCTTGCTTGCGGCTGCCGTTGAAGGGCATCGGCTCGCCCCAGGTCACCACCACGTCGATGGGAATGCCCTGAATGAACATCTTGAGATGAGGCGCCAGATCCATGTCGCCGTACCAGGCGATGAAGGGGCGGTCGCGCCGGGTCACGGGCATGCCGTGGCGGCGGGTATAGGTGATGGCGAGCGGCTGCAGGAGCACGCGCTCGACGCTGTCATGCATGAGCGCCGTCTGGGCTGCGCCCACCAGCGAGGAGCGGAAAGGCAGGAGCCGGTTGCCGTCGCTCGTGGTGCCTTCGGCAAACAGCACGATCACCTCACCCTTCACCAGCCGGTGGGCGAGCGCGTCGTTGACTTCGGCCGTCGCCTTGCGGCGCTGGCGGTCGATGAACACGGACCGCTGGAGCGTCGCCATGAAGCCCACCACCGGCCAGCCCTCGATCTCGGATTTCGCGATGAAGGAGAGCGGGTGCAGCGAGCCGATCACCGGAATGTCGAGCCAGGACACGTGGTTCGACACCACGATGGTGGGCGCCCGGCCCGGCGGCGTACCGCGCTCGATGACGCGCACGTTGAAGATTTTCAGGAGCGCCCGGTGAAACCACATCGGCAGCACGTGCAGGGTGGCCGACCAGCCGAGACGCAGGGCGAGCATCTGCAGCGGCACGAGCACAAGGCTGCACAGGCCGAGCAGGAGCAGCCGGAAGACGACGGCGATTTTCGTCACGCGTCGTCCTTGTCCAGCGGCACCGCGTAGAGTTCGAGACGGTGATACACCACCTTGTAGCCGAGCCGCCGGGCGATTTCGTTCTGCAGCGCCTCGATTTCCTCGGAGCGGAACTCGATCACGTCGCCGGTCTCGAGATTGATCAGGTGGTCGTGGTGCTCGCGGGCCGCCTGCTCGTAGCGCGAGCGCCCGTCGCGGAAATCGAGCCGCTCGAGAATGCCCTCCGTCTCGAACAGCTTCACCGTGCGATAGACGGTGGAGAGGGAGATGCGGTCGTCCACCTCAGCCGCGCGGCGATGCAGCTCCACCACGTCGGGATGGTCCTCGGCCGCATCGAGCACCTGCGCGATGATCTTGCGCTGGCCCGTCATGCGCAGGCCCTTCTCGCGGCAGGCGCGCTCGATGGCGTCCGACCGGCGCATTCTGGCGGATGTGCTGTTGCGTGTGGCCAAGGTTAAACGACTCCTTGCGGAGGGTTATACGGTAGGTGAGGGAACGGGGCTATAGGTCGAGCGCCATGGTGAGCGCTGAAGCCTTCGTGCCGTCGGCCTTGTGGTAGTAGCCCTCCCGCCGTCCGGTCTCGCGAAACCCGGCGCGGCGGTAGAGGGCGATGGCCGGCCCGTTCCCCTCCTCGACCTCCAGATGCACGCGGGCGACGCCGCGGCGCGACAGGACGTCGAGATGGTGCGTGAGCAGGACGTGTGCATGGCCTTTCCCGCGGGCCTCAGGGGCGATCGCCACCGTGATGATCTCCGCCTCGTCGAGCACGATCCGCGACAGCACGAAGCCAGAGGGCTTGGTGGTGCGGCCGATGAAGAGCCCGTCCGCCACGATGCCACGCTCCCCGAGCAGGCGCTCGAAATCGAGGGTGCTCCACGGGCGCGGAAAGGCCGAGGCGTGGATCGCCGCAAGCCGCGCAGCCGCATCGGTGCCCACAGGCACGACATGCGGCGCAGGCGGCTGGAGGAAGCGGTCGAGAATGCTCATGGCGAGACGTTTCACTGCCGAGCGATTCGGGCCCCGTCCTGCGGCTTGGCGTCGGGCTCGCGCAGGTAAAGCGGCTTCGGCAGGGCCTGAGCCGGATCGGCCAGCGCCCCGAGGCGCGCCACCCAGGCGATGTCGGGAAAGGCCGACACGTCGCTGATATGAGCATCGACGCCCTGAATCCGGGCCTCAGCCGCCAGCATGGCGGCGGCCGAGCCGGCCACGATGATCGGCCCCGAGCCGAGAAGCCGGATTGCGTCGCGATAGGTCATCAGTCCCGGCGGGATGATGGTGCGTCCGCCCGGCGCGACGGCCTGGATGTAGAGGTGGCTGTGCTTGGCATCGATGGCGGCGGTAAACAGCCCGCGTTTGTCGCCCACCATGAGCGGCGCCAGGAAGGCCGACAGGGTGGCCACGCCCACCACGGGAATGCCGGCCGCGAGGCCGATGCCGCGGGCGGCGCTGATGCCGACCCTCAGGCCCGTATAGCTGCCGGGTCCCACCGTCACGGCGACCCGGTCGAGGCTCTCGAACCCGCCGCCCACCTGGGCGGAGAGCCGGTCGAGCAGCGGCATCAGGGCCTCCGCGTGGCCGCGCTCCATGGGGATGGTGTCGGCCGCCAGCGGCACGGTCTCTCCGGCCTGGACGATGCAGGCCGAGCAGGCGCCGAGGGCGGTATCGATGGCAAGGACACGCAACGTCAGTCTCCGTCAGGTCTCCCTGTTTCTTTAGAGCATGGGACCAAGAGGAGGGAACCCGGAATCGGCGCAGGGGACGACGCAAGCGGAGGTTCTGAGGGCGTGCGTCCTGTATGGAGTCAGAAAAGCCCTCGGAGGGTAAGGTGTCATTCCCGGCCGGAGCGCAGCCGAGGGGGAAGGGAAGCCATGACGCCTCGCGTGTAGATGGATCCCCTTCCCGGCCTGCGGCCGCCGGGACGACAACCGTGCATTATCTCCGCGGCAGAGCACCCGCCTCGTATTGCGCGGCAAATTCAGCGCTCGGCGGGATCGGCTTGATGACGTCGATCAACACGCCGTTCGGATCCTGCGTAATGAAATGCCGCTGCCCGAAAGCCTCGTCGCGCAACGGGATAAGGATGGGTAGGCCGGCGGCCCTGACCTCGTCGTAGAGCGCATCCGGATCCTCGACCTCGAAGTTGAGGAGCAGCCCCGCGGCCGGCTGGCGGCTGCCGGCCGGGATTGTGTCGTGGGTGCTGTCGAGAACCGCGAGGTTGACGGCCTCATCGTCGCGGAACTGCAGGTGAACGTACCAGTCGCTCGCAAAGACCGGCTGGAAGCGGAAATGCTCGGCATAGAAGGCAGCGGTGCCGGCAACATCGCGGGTCATGATCACCGGGTAATAGCTCGTGATCTTCATCTCTGTTCAACCTCCGCCCGATAACATATAATCTGCATGTTTTGTTGGAAATAACATACAGGCTGTATGTATGCAACAGAGACGATCCAATTCTGAGCGAGCCGACGCAACCCGGAAGGCCCTTGTGCAGGCCGGCCGCTCCTTGTTCGTGCAGAAAGGATACGCCGAGACCTCCACACCTGAGATCGTCGAGGCCGCCCACGTAACGCGCGGCGCGCTCTATCATCATTTTGCCGACAAGCGCGACCTGTTCCGGGCCGTGCTGGAGCGGGAGGCCCAGGCAGTGGCCGAGGAGATCGAAGCTTCGGCCTCTCCCGATCTCTCCCCTCAGGATGCGCTGGTCGAGGGCAGCATGGCCTATCTCGAGGCCATGACCGTTCCCGGCCGCACACGCCTGCTCCTCGTGGATGGCCCTGCGGTCCTTGGGTCGGCCGATATGGCGGCCATCGATGAAGCCCATGCCGCCCGGACCCTCCGCGAAGGGCTTGAGGCGATCGCAGGCTCCCTACAGCGTCGGTTTCCGACTCCGGCCATGACGGCCCTGCTCTCGGCAGCCTTCGACCGCGCGGCGCTTGCCATCGAGTCGGGAGCCGATCCTGCGGAATTCAAGTCAGCGATGATCAGCCTCGTGGAGCGGGTCACAGCTCCCGAATAGGCAGAGCCGTCAAAGAAGCGTGCGAATCCCCTACGAACGAAAAGCGCGGCTTTTAGGCCGCGCTTGGGTAACCCAAACTCTGGTTTGATCGCAGGCGTCAGACGGCCTGCACCTCGCGCACATCCGGTAGGAAGTGACGCAGCAGGTTCTGGATGCCGTGGCGCAGGGTGGCGGTCGAGGACGGGCAGCCGGAGCAGGCGCCCTTCATGACGAGATAGACGGTGCCATCCTTAAAGCCCCGGAAGGTGATGTCACCGCCGTCGCCAGCCACCGCCGGGCGGATGCGGGTTTCGAGCAGCTCCTTGATGGTCTCGACGGTGGCGGCATCCTGTTCGTCGAAGAACTCCTCGCCGTCCTCCTGAGAGGCGCCGTAGCCGTTGGCGAAGAGCGGCGCGCCAGTCATGAAATGCTCCATGATGGCGCCGAGGATCGCCGGCTTCAGGTGCTGCCACTCGCCATCCGCCTTGGTGACCGTGACGAAGTCGTAGCCGAAGAACACGCCCGTCACGCCGGGAACGGCGAAGAGGCGCTGAGCGAGGGGGGATACTTCGCCCTGGTCGGGATTCTTGGCCTCGAAGGTGCCTTCCGGCATCACGACGCGGCCGGGCAGGAACTTCAGGGTGGCGGGATTGGGCGTGGCTTCGGTCTGAATAAACATCGTCGTTTGTCCTCTGCGCCGGTTCAAGGCCGGCCGAGTGGTGGATTTAGAATGGTTCTAACAGATTCCTCTCCCAATGTGGATTGAATCGGGACGAATTCCAAGGGGAGGACGCATGCAGGTGTGTCATGCCGGATCGGCTTGCGCCGTGCTGGATGACGGAAGCCTTCACCCCGCCAGCGCGTCGATCTGCTCGTCCGACAATCCGCCCGGCACGATCACGATGGGCACAGGGAAGGAGGCGGCGGCGCGGCCGCCCAGGGTCGAGACCAGGGGACCGGGGCCCTCCTTGCTGTTGCCGGCGCCGAGCACCAGGAAGGAGATATCTTCGTCCTCCTGGATCAGCTTCATGATCTCGTCCGCCCGGGTGCCGACACGGATGATCTGCTCGGGCTCTACGCCCGCCGCATTGCGGGCCTCGCGGGCAGCTGTATCGAGGAGCTTCTGAGCCTCCTCGCTCGCTTCCTCGATCATGGCCTCGCCCACGCCGATCCATTCGAAATCGTCGGGCGGATCCACGACCGCAAGCATTACCATGCTGGCGCCGGTGCGGGCTGCGCGGCGGGAGGCGAAATGCACCGCGCGGGCGCATTCCGGGGTCTTGTCGACCACCACCATGAATTTCGGCCTGTGGCCCGATTCGTAGGATCGACGCTTGTCGCTCACGGAACGCTCTCCTGATGACACCGGATGCTGCCCTGCCTTTGCGTCAACGGCAAGCGGGTCGCATGCCGCTCATTTAAGCAGCGCATGCGTCAGCGGGCGCGCACGAATCCCACGATATCCTTCACCGCATCCATGGTCACGGAGGCAAGCGCCCGCGCCCGCGCGGAGCCGTCCGCCAGCACCGCGTCGATGTAGCCGGGATCGGCCATGAGGCGGCGCATCTCGTCGGCGACCGGCGAGAGCTTCGTCACTGCCACGTCCACCAGGGAGGCCTTGAAGCCGGAGAACTGCGCGCCGCCATGCTGGCGCAGCACCTCGTCGGGCGTGGTGTCCATCAGCGCCGCATAGATCGCCACGAGGTTCTCGGCTTCCGGCCGGGTCTTCAGGCCCTCGACCTCGGAGGGCAGGGGCTCAGGATCGGTCTTCGCCTTGCGCACCTTCTGGGCGATGGTGTCCGCATCGTCCGTAAGGTTGATGCGCGAGTAATCGGACGGGTCCGACTTCGACATCTTCTTCGAGCCGTCGCGCAGCGACATGACCCGGGTGGCCGGCCCCTGGATCATGGGCTCGGTCAACGGGAAGAAAGCCTCGCCGAAGCCGTGGGCTGCGATCGACTCGGCCCAGTCGTTGTTGAACTTCTGGGCGATGTCGCGGGTCAGCTCCAGGTGCTGCTTCTGGTCCTCGCCCACCGGCACGTGGGTGGCGCGGTAGACCAGGATGTCGGCGGCCATCAGGCTCGGATAGGCGTAGAGGCCGACGGAGGCGTTCTCACGGTCCTTGCCGGCCTTGTCCTTGAACTGGGTCATGCGGTTGAGCCAGCCCAGCCGCGCGACGCAGTTGAACACCCAGGCGAGTTCCGCGTGCTGGGGCACCTGGGACTGGTTGAAGACGATGTGGCGCTTCGGGTCGATGCCGGCGGCGAGGAACGCGGCGGTCACTTCCCGGATCTGCCGGGTGAGGTCGGCGGGGTTCTGCGGCACCGTGATCGCGTGCATGTCCACGACGCAGTAGATGCAGTCGTAATTCTCCTGCATGGCCACGAAGCGCTTGATGGCGCCGAGATAATTCCCGAGATGAAGGTTTCCCGTGGGCTGAACGCCCGAGAACACCAGCTCCTTGAACTGCGCCATCGCCTTGAACTCCTGCGGGACGTGCAGGCGAACGGAGGGATCCTCGCGCTGCCCTAAACCCTATTTTCAATGCATCGTCCTGACGGAGGGCGGAGGACCCGCCTGTCCGGAACATGCTTCTCTGCGGCGCGGGTTATGACAGGCCCGCGTCGGGACGCAAGGGTTCTGACGATTTTTTCGTGAGAGAGGCCCAATCGTCGCGGGTCATGGCGCCGGTCGCGATGGCGGCAAGGGCATAAAGCCCAAAGCCGCCGAGGCAGAGGGCTGCCAGCATGAGAGACCCGGGCTCGGGAAGGGCGCTTCTGGCGCCGAGGAGCCCGAGGCTCATGACGAGGGTCGCCGTTACCGCTCGCGCCAGGCGGCTCAGGCTCCGGCGGTCGGGCGACCAGAGGCCGAGTCGACGCAGAGCCAGGATCACCGCGCCCGCGTGAACGAGGCAGCCGAGGCTGACCCCAAGCGCAATCCCGGTCGGGCCGAGCGGCCAGGCGAGGAGGAGGGAGGCGGTCACGGTGACAGCGAGGCCCAGGCCGGCGGCCGCGAGCGCGGTTCTCAGGGAGCTCAGGGCGAAGAGGGTCTGGCTCAGGACTTTCCCCACCGTGGCGAAGGGAAGCCCCAGGCTCAGAGCCATGAGCACCAGGGCGGTGCCATCGGCATCCGTGGACACGAAGGCACCGCGCTCGAAGAGAACCGTGCTGATGGGACGGGCCAGGATGACCAGGGCGGCACCGGCCGGCAGGGCAAGCAGCAGCGCCACCTCCAGGGCCCGGTTCTGCGCCGTTATCAAAGTCTGCCGCTCGCCCGCCTGATGGCGCCGGGCCAGCTCCGGCAGGAGCAGGCCTGCGCTCAAGCCCGCCATCAGGCCGAGCGGCAGCTGCATGACCCGCTCGGCGTAGTAGAGCCAGGACACGCCGGAGGGCCAGAAGGAGGCGATCTGGGTGGCGGCCAGGAAGTAGATCTGCACCGCGCCGCTGGCTGCCAGCACGGGCAGTCCCGCCAGCAGCAGGCTCTTCAGGAAGGGTGACCAGCGCGGTCGGCGAAAGCGCACGAGGCGCGGCCAGCCCTGCAGGAGCGCTGCCGCCACGATGCCGAGCTGGACGAGGCCGGCGAGGCTTGAGGCAGCCGCAAGCCATGCGGCTTTTTGGGCGAGAGGGAATTCGAACCCGCTTTCCAGCACCACGAGCGCCAGGATCAATCCGCCATTGACCGCGAGCGGCGCAAGCGCCGTGGCCGTAAAGCGCCCGCGCCCGTTGAGAACGGCAGCCGCCATGGAGGCGAGCGTCACGCAGATCACGACGGGAAACGACAGGCGGGTATAGAGCGCGACCAGCGCCAGCGTCTCCCCGTTATCGTGCAAGCCCGGCGCGAGGAGAAAGGCGATAAGGCCCGCACCGATCTCTACGAGGCCTGTGAGCGCCAGCAGCGCAAGGGCGAAGACGCTGAGCGCATCGCCCGCCATCGTGACTGCCTCGTCCGGACCCACCCGGCTCAAACCCGGCACGAGCACCGGATTGAGCCCGCCCTCGCCGACGATGCGGCGCACGAGGTTCGGCAGGCGGAAAGCCGCAAGAAACGCATCCGCCACCGGACCTGCGCCCAAGGCCTGCGCGAACAGCACGTCGCGCGCGAAACCGAGGATGCGCGAGGCAACGGAGCCGAAGCTGACCAGAAGGGAGGAGCGGATGAGCGACATGCGCTCTGAGGCTTAACCGGTTCGCTTCGTCTCGTGCAACTTTCCCTGCCTTTTGCGGAGAATGTGCTGCGCTGTGTCATTTCCGGCGCACGAAGTGCGGGAAGGGGATCCATTCGTACGCTCAGCGCTATTGATTCCCTTCCCTCCGCTGACGCTCCGGCCGGGAATGACACCAAAGGGTGTTCGTGAAAGGGGTGATCAGCCCCTCGCCGCGGCAATCGCCTCGCGCTTCTGCGCAAGCGTCATGCCGCCCGCATAGGATTGCGTGGCGACCAGGAAGGACGGGGTGGCGACGAACCCGAGAGAATCGCCGATTTTGAGGGTGTCCTTCATCCATTGCGCGGTGCGCTCGGCATTGGCGGCTTCCTCCAGGCGCGCCCGGTCGGCGCCGAGGCGCTCGGCTTCTGCCAGCGCCCGCCCGCCATCCAGGGCGCCGCGCAGGAGGAACAGGGCGAGGTGGAGGTCGAGATAGCGCTCGGGGCCATGGAGCTGGAGATAGGCGAGCGCCGCCTTGTGAGCCGTGACAGACGGGATGCCGAGAACGGCGAAATTCACCAGCACGTAGGAGAGGTCCGGCTCCGCCTTCAGCAGCGCCGGCAGGTCCCCGGCCGAGCGTTTGCACCAGGGGCAGTTGTAGTCGAAATATTCGATCATGATCACGTCGCCATGCTTGTGGCCGAGCCGCACGGCGGACGGAAGAGCCAGCGTATCCTCCACCAGCTCGATGGGCACCAGCTGCGGCTCCGGCCCCGACTGCGCGAAGGCAGGGACGTTGACGCCGGATGCGGCGAGACCGGCGAGAAGAGTGCGGCGCGACAGGATCATGAAAAGCGACTCGTCTGAAGGGAGGCCCCTCGTGACGCCGGATCGTGGCGATGGCAAGGCCAAGGTTGGCCCTCTCGCGCACTCGTGAAAAATCTGGCCCGATCACAGCATCCGGCTACTCAGTTGCACATGGCCCTGCTTGCGCCGACAATCGCCGCGACAGACGAGGAATGCCCGATGAGTTCAGTTTTCAGCCACGGCGAACTGGCCGTGATCCGGCGCGCCTATGCCAAGCAGATCCTCACGCTCTGCGGCATCGCGGACGATCCCAGGCTCGAGGAAGCCTTCGCCGCCGTTACGCGCGAGCGCTTCATCGGCGCGCCGCCGTGGCTGATGTCGCGCGGGCTGAGAGGCTACGACACCGTCGCATCGCACGATCCGGCAGTGCTGTATCAGGATGTGCTCTTCGCCCTTGCGTCCGACAAGGGCGTCAACAACGGCAGCCCGTCCCTCCATGCCCGCTGCCTGCATGCTCTAAACCTGCGCGAGGGCGAGCGCGTGGCCCATATCGGCGCGGGAACGGGCTATTACTCGGCGCTGCTCGCCCATCTCGTCGGCACACGAGGGCATGTGCTCGCCGTCGAGTTCGATCCCGTTCTTGCGCAGCGCGCCCGGGACAATCTGGCGGACCTGCCCAACGTCACCGTCGTCCAGGGCGACGGCGCCGAATGGCCGCGCGAGGATGTGGATGCGGTTTATGTAAATTTTGCCGTCGGGAGACCGGCCGAGGCCTGGATCGAGCGCCTCAAACAGAACGGCCGGCTCATCTTTCCCCTCGGCGTTCCCCAGCCGAAACCGAGCCCGGGGGGAGGGACGCACTCCCTCTACGGCGCGGGGCTGTTGGTGACAAGCAAGAGAGCCGGCCTTGCCGTGCGATGGCTCGGCCACGTGTCCTTCGTCTGTGCGGAGGGACGCCTGTCGCAGCCGGGAGAGGACAGGCAGGCGCTGCAGGCCGCCTTCGAGAGCGGCGGGATGGAGTTCGTGCGCAGCCTGGTCTGGCGGCAGAGCGCCACGCCTGGACGGTGTTGCTTTACCGGAGCGGGCTGGGCCCTGTCTTATGATGATGTGCCGGAATAATTTGGGGCTACATCCCCTGCCATGACGCGAGGAAGGACGGCACGTCGCTCCCCGGCATCGGGCGTCCGAAATGATAACCCTGGACCAGGTCGCAGCTCATGCGCTGCAGGAGAGAGGCCTGGAAAGCCGTCTCGACGCCCTCGGCGACGACCTCGATGCCGAGATTGTGCCCGAGGTTCAGCACGGCCTTCACGATGGCCGCGTCCCCTGCGTCCGCTTCCAGGTCCTGCACGAAGGTGCGGTCGATCTTGAGCGTGTTCACCGGAAAGCGCTTGAGGTGAGACAGGGAAGCATAGCCCGTTCCGAAATCGTCGAGCGCGATGGTGACGCCCTCGGCGCTCAAGGCACGCAGGGCCCGTTCCACCAGCTGGGTGCTGGAACCGAGAAACACGCTCTCGGTCACCTCCACTTCGAGGCAATGGGCCGGCACGCCCGCCTGCCTCAGCTCCTCGAGCACGCGCTCGGCATAATTATCGCGACGGAACTCGGCCGCCGATGCATTGATGGCAATGCGCCCGAGGTTGAGCCCGGCATCGAGCCAGCGGCGCATGTCGGACAATACGCAGGCGCGCATGCGCTCGCCGATGGCGGTGCCGAGTTCGGTGTCGTTGAAGGCCGGGGCGATCTTTTCCGGCGATTGGATGCCGCCGCGCGGATGCTGCCAGCGCAACAGCGCCTCGAAGCCGCCGATGGCCCCTGAGGCCAGCACCACCTTGGGCTGGTAG
Source organism: Microvirga arabica (assembly GCF_016811235.1). Classification (GTDB taxonomy): domain Bacteria; phylum Pseudomonadota; class Alphaproteobacteria; order Rhizobiales; family Beijerinckiaceae; genus Microvirga; species Microvirga arabica. The sequence continues at coordinate 30,072 of NZ_JAFBID010000012.1, read as the reverse complement.
AACGGCATGATCCAGCCGGCTTCCACGGCTTTCGCCGCCACCTCCAGGGCCGAGGCCGTCCGCTGCGCTTCCTGGCGTAGGGCCGGGACGAACATCTTGAACGCCCCGCGGCCTGAACTCTTGCTGTGGTAGAGCGCCAGATCCGCCTGCTTCTGGAGATCCTCGGGGCTGGTTCCTGCTGCGAGCGCGATGGCGCCGCCGATGCTGGTGCGACAGTCCAGCGCCTTGCCGCTGCGCTTGAGCGGTTCCTGCATACGGCACAGAATGGTTCGGGCGATCTCCGCGACCTCCTCCTCGCCGGCGACGTCGGGCAGGATCACGGCGAATTCGTCTCCGCCCAGACGGGCCACCACATCGGTGGGCTTCACCGCCTGCCGCAGGCGCTGGGCGAACTCCTTCAGGAGATTGTCACCGGCGTCATGGCCGAACCGGTCGTTAATCTGCTTGAGGTGGTCGAGATCCATGACCAGGAGGCCGATGGCATGGGACTCGTCGGTAACCTCGTCCAGAACCTGCTTGAGGCGTTCGCGGAAGAACCTCCGGTTGGCGAGGCCGGTGAGATCGTCGTGATAGGCTGCCCGGTGGAGTTGCTCCTCGGCGATCTTGCGGTCATGGATGTCCTCGACCGTGCCGTACCATCGGATCACCGTCCCGTCCTCGGCCAGGTGAGGGATCGCCCGGGTCCGAAACCAGCGGTAGCTTCCGTCGACGAGACGTCCTCGGCATTGCGCATCCAGCGGTTCACTCGTGCGCACCGCCTCAAGCCATTTCTGTCGCTGGAGAGGCAGGTCCTGAGGATGAATGGCCTCCTCCCAGTTTGAGTCGGCTGTCCCGTCAGGGGACCCGCCCGTCAGCTGGGTCCAGCGAGGGGAGGTGGTCAGAACATTGCCGTCCCCGTCGGCCGTCCAGGGAATCTGCGGGTTCAGCTCAACCGAATAGCGGTAGTGCTCCTCGCTGTCGCGCAGGGCCGCCTCACTCCGCTGCCGCTCGATGGCGAGTGCCGCCAGATGCGACACGGCATCAATCCCTGCCATCTCGCTCCGGGTCGGGGAGCGTGGTTCGGCATAGTAGAAGCCGAAGGTGCCGAGCACATCGCCGGACCGGGACAGGATCGGCTTCGACCAGCAGGCCTGCAGATCATGCTGCAGAGCGAGATCGCGCCATGGGGCCCAGAGCGGGTCGTTCGCGATGTCCGAGACGATCACGGGGCTGCGCGTGTAGGCGGCGGGGCCGCAGGACCCGGCATCCGGCCCTATGGGCAGGAGGTCGATGGCCGCGTTGTAGGCCGGGGGAAGGTTGGGTGCCGCTCCGTGCCGGAGCAGCCCGCGCTCCGGATCGAAGAGGAGGATCGAGCAGCGGGCTCCAGCAATCTGGTCTTCGGCGAGGCGGCAGAGAGCCGTCAGCACCTCGTCGAGCGGCCGTCCGGCGGCGATCATCTCCAGGACCCGCGTCTGGCCCTGGTGGGTCAGTTCGGCAAGCTTGCGGTCCTGGATGTCCTGGGTGGTGCCGTACCAGAGAATGACCGCCCCGGCCTCGTTCCGGCGCGCTCCCGCGCTGGAGCGGAACCACCGGTAGCTGCCGTCGGCCGCCCTGATCCGGTACTCGCATTCGTAGGACGCCCCTGAAATCAGGGTCTCGCGCCGGGCCTGCTGCAGCCGGGCAGCGTCATCCGGATGCACGAACTGCATCCAGCCATATCCCAGCAGGTCTTCGAGAGGGTAGCCGATCATCTCCGCCCAGCCCGGCCCGATATAGAGGATGTGACCTTCCGTATCCGAAACCCATAGGATCTGGTGGCTCAGCTCAATGGCGTAACGGTATAAACTCTCTTTTTCAAAGAAAACGTTGCAGGCACCATCGAATACCGCCTCGCGATAAAGACTACCTCCTTCAAGAGGAGCGATGGATTGGTTGCGATGCATTGAGCAGACTTGATAATACTACAAGATGAAGGCAAAAACCTTGGCCGACGTAGATCCTTCTGTCCATCCGGCAAAAGATATCTTGTCATTGTAAGGGTTAATTAAATCGGTAATTGAGCTTTCCTTTACGTCTCCCGCAGGCTCACTGTGATCGCTTGCAGAGGGAGCACGGATGCTGACCGCTCAGAAGCGACTCCGTTAAGGCCAGCTGCAAAATTTCAGATGGCGGCTGGATCGAACGTGAAAAAGGCCGACCGTCTTGCAACGGCCGGCCTCAGAATATTCAGGGATCGGCGCGAAAGGTCTGGCTTTAGCCTTCTTCACCCGTCACGCCGGCGGCATCCTGAGCCCTGAGCACCTCGGGGCGCGGCATGGAGATGATGTTATAGCCGGAATCCACGTAGTGGATTTCGCCGGTCACGCCGCGGGAGAGATCCGACAGCATGTAGAGGGCAGCACCGCCGACATCCTCGATGGTGATGTTCTGGCGCAGGGGCGAATGGGCCTTCTGATAGGTGAACATCAGGCGCGCATCGGCGATGCCCGCGCCCGCAAGCGTCCGCACGGGACCAGCCGAGATGGCGTTGCAGCGGATGCCGGCGGGGCCGAGGTCGTTGGCGATGTAGCGCACCGAAGCCTCCAAGGCCGCCTTCGCCACGCCCATCACGTTGTAGTTCGGCATGACCCGGGTGGAGCCGCCATAGGTCAGCGTCAGGAGCGAGCCGCCGTTGCGCATGCGCTTGGCGGCGCGCTGGGCGATCTCCGTGAAGGAGAAGCAGGAGATCACCATGGTGCGGGAGAAGTTCTCCCGGGTGGTGACGTCCACATAAGGGCCCTTGAGCTGCGACTTGTCGGAGAAGCCGATGGCGTGAACCACGAAGTCGAGGCCGTCCCAAGCCTTGTCGAGGGTGTCGAACACCGCGTCGACAGAAGCGAGATCCTCCACGTCGCAGGGGACCACGAGGTTGGAGCCGAGCGACTGCGCCAGCGGAGCCACGCGCTTGCCGAGCGCCTCGCCCTGATAAGTGAAGGCGAGCTCCGCCCCTTGCTCGGCCACGGCCTTGGCGATGCCCCAGGCAATGGAGTGATCGTTCGCGACGCCCATGATGAGGCCGCGCTTTCCTTGCATCAGACCGGTCACGTGGGTTCCCCTCTGCATCGGCTCCAGGGTGCGATGCCAATTGTTATGAAAGTGTGCATCGCGAGCCGGAATCGTGGTGTGATTGAGCGTATCCATGCGAGGTCCCCTTGGAGTCACCGGGGCTTCGCATGGGGCCGTCTCAAGTTTATGACAACGTCTTACCCGTTGTAGCGGCTGAAGACGAGTGTGGCATTGGTGCCGCCGAAGCCGAAGGAGTTCGACAGGACCGTGTCGATCCGGGCATCGTCGACCCGCTTGCGCACGATGTTCATGTCGGCGAATTCCGGATCGATCTCGTCGATATGGGCGCTCTCGCAGATGAAGCCGTTGTTCATCATCAGCAGGGAGTAGACCGCCTCCTGCACGCCGGTGGCGCCGAGCGAGTGCCCGGTGAGCGATTTCGTAGCGGAGATCGGCGGGCACTTGTCGCCGGAGCCGAAGACCGTGCGGATCGCCTCGATCTCCTTCTGGTCGCCCACGGGGGTCGAGGTGGCGTGCGGGTTGATGTAGTCGACCGGGTTGTGCACGTCCTTGAGGGCCATGCGCATGCAGCGGATCGCGCCCTCGCCGGACGGGGCCACCATGTCGTAGCCGTCCGAGGTCATGCCGTAGCCGACGATCTCGCCGTAGATGCGGGCGCCGCGGGCCTTGGCGTGCTCCAGCTCTTCGAGCACCAGCACGCCCGCGCCGCCGGCGATGACGAAGCCGTCGCGGTTGACGTCATAGGCCCGCGAGGCCCGTGACGGGGTATCGTTGTACTTGGTGGACATGGCCCCCATGGCGTCGAAGAGGTTGGACATGCTCCAGTCCAGGTCCTCGCAGCCGCCGGCGAACATCACGTCCTGCTTGCCGTACTGGATCATCTCGTAGGCGTTGCCGACGCAATGGTTCGAGGTCGCGCAGGCCGACGAGATCGAATAGTTCACGCCCTTGATCTTGAACCAGGTGGCGAGCGTCGCGGAAGCCGTGGAGGACATGGCTTTGGGCACCGCGAACGGCCCGATGCGCTTGGGGCCCTTTTCGCGGGTGATGTCGCCAGCCTCAAGGATGATGCGGGTGGAGGGACCGCCCGAGCCCATGATGATGCCGGTGCGCTCGTTGGAGATCTCGTTCTCCTCCAGGCCCGCGTCGCGGATCGCCTGGTCCATGGCCACATGGTTCCAGGCCGTGCCCTTGGCGTGGAAGCGCATGGCGCGCCGGTCGACGATCTCCTCCGGGTTCAGGCTCGGGGCGCCCTGCACCTGGCAGCGGAAGCCGTATTTCGCGAAATCCTCGGCCTTGCTGATGCCGGATCTGGCTTCGCGCAGAGAGGCCAGCACCTCCTGGGTGTTGTTGCCGATGGACGACACGATGCCCATGCCGGTGACGACGACGCGCCTCATAGCTACCTCTCCAAAGAACTCTTGATGCCAAGCCTAACGCCTCAACAGGTAAGGCTGGCCCTGCTCATTCTCAACACTGAGCCCGAGAATGGTCGAAAGCATGACGCCAAGTCCCAAGGCTCCTGCGGCTGAGCGATGAGGCTGGTTCTTGAAAAAAGATCATGCTTTGTCAATAGGATGCGGCCCAGCTTGGTGCCGGGCCGGCCTCATCCGACTTCTAGCCGCCGACCGGGGCTTCGGCCTGGAACAGCCCGACGCGCATGTCCTTGGCCTCGTAGATCCGGCGTCCGTCGGCCTCGAGCCAGCCGTCGGCGATGCCGAGCACCAGCTTGGAGCGGAACACGCGCTTGAGATCGACGCCGTAGACCACCTTCTTGACGGTGGGCAGCACCTGATCGGAGAACTTCACCTCGCCGACGCCGAGCGCACGACCGCGGCCCGGAGAGCCGCCCCAGCCGAGGAAGAAGCCGGTCATCTGCCAGAGGGCATCAAGGCCGAGGCAGCCCGGCATCACCGGGTCGCCCTTGAAGTGGCAGGGGAAGAACCAGAGGTCCGGCCGCACGTCGAGTTCCGCCACCACATGGCCCTTGCCATAGGCGCCGCCATCCTCGCCGATGGAGGTGATGCGGTCGAACATCAGCATGGGCGGGAGCGGCAATTGCGCGTTGCCGGGGCCGAACAACTCTCCGCGCCCGCAGGCAAGGAGCTCTTCATAATTAAAGCTGGACTGGCGGGCCATGCCGGGTGCCGATCCTTTCCCTAGGGTCTCAAAAGGGCCTCAAGAAAGCCTCGGGGCCATGATGCGGCTCTGGTAGCACAGGCTTGGCCGTCCATCAAAGGGACCCTGGCCGGGATTCTTTGCGGCCTCCAACCATCATCCCAGGAACCCTGCCAAGGACCATGCTCCCATGAGCCATCCGGGGGGCAGCCTTGCGGCAGCCCTCTCGCTTTCTTATTATCGTGATGTTAGAAGCGCGCATTCGTCCATTCAGTTCCGTGACATGACCGATCCTTTGTCCGCCTACATCGCGTCCACCACCGCTCCGGCTCACCGGAAGGGCTGCCCCGTGTCCGAATTGCGGGACAAGCTGCGGCGCGTGGGCCTGCGCCCGACCCGCCAGCGCGTATCCCTGGGCTGGCTCCTGTTCGGCAAGGGCGACCGTCACATCACGGCCGAAATGCTCTTCGACGAGGCGTCCCGCGCCCGCGTGCCGGTGTCACTGGCAACCGTCTACAACACCCTGCACCAGTTCACGGAAGCCGGCCTCCTGCGCCAGCTCGCGGTAGACGGCGCCAAGGCCTATTTCGACACCAACCCCACCGAGCACCACCACTTCTTCCTGGAGGAAGAGGGCGAACTCGTGGACATGCCCTCCTCAGGGCTGAGCGTCGCCGACCTGCCCCAGCCGCCCGAGGGCATGGAAGTGGCGGGCGTCGAGGTGATCGTGCGCCTGCGTCGCAAGGCTTAATCACCAGCCTCTTCAAGCGGCTTCCGGATTATTTCGATGCCGCTCAGCCATACTCTCTTCGCTCTTCTGGTCACGGTCATCTGGGGCCTGAGCTTCGTGGTCATCAAGCTCGGGGTCGGCACCACGCCGCCCCTGCTGCTGGCGGCCCTTCGCTTCCTCTTCGCCGCAATCCCGGCGGTCTTCTTCATCCCGCGCCCGAAGACGGGCTGGACGAACGTGGTGGCCTACGGGTTCTTCCTCGGGGTCGCCCAGTTCGGATTGCTCTTTGCCGCCATCTCATTCGGCATGCCGGCAAGCCTCGCCTCGGTGGTCATGCAGGCGCAGGTCTTCTTCACGGTCCTCTTTGCCGCATTCCTGATGAACGAACGGCCCGGGCCGCATCAGGTTGCCGGCGGCTTGGTGGCCGGCCTGGGTCTCGTCCTCATCGCCTGGCCGCGCCTGACCGGCGGGGGCGCCGGACCCTTCCTCATGACGGTGATCGCCGCCGCCTGCTGGGGTGTGGCCAACATCGTGTCCAAGCGGGCCGGTCGGGTCGATATGCTGGGCTATATCGTCTGGTCGAGCCTGGTCGCGCCGCTGCCGCTGCTGGGACTGTCCCTGTGGCTCGACGGACCGGATCAGGTGATCGCCGCCCTGACCCGCATGGACGGCGGGACGCTCGCGGCGGTGGCGTATCTCGCCTATCCGACCACGATCTTCGCTTTCGGGATCTGGGCCTATCTGCTGTCCCGCCACCCGGCCGCCACGGTGACGCCCTTCGCGCTCTTCGTGCCCGTTGCCGGGATCCTGGGCTCAGTCCTGATCCTCGGGGAGGACATGCACCCGATCGAGGCCGTCGGCGGGGCTGTGATCGTGCTGGGGCTCGCCTTCAACGTGTTCGGCCCGCGTCTCATAAGGCGCCGGGTTGTTTGAACAGCATTGTCATTCCGGGGCGGCTCGCAAGAGCCGAGCCCGGAATCCATAACCGCTGACGGTGCAAGGCAAATCGCACCGACAGGTGCTTTATCCTGAGATGCTGGTGTTTATGGATTCCGGGCTCCGCTGCGCGGCCCCGGAATGACATTGTAGAGAGGGCTCTTAACTTTTCAGCGAATGAAGCCGTAGCCCACGAGGCCGTAGGCGATCAGGAAGATTGCCACGAAAACGTTGAGAAAACGGGGAACGACCAGGGAGGCGATACCCAGCACAATGGCCAGGATCGGGAGCAGCTTGAAGCTCAGGTTCAGGGTCATGGGAGAAGGCTTCCGCCAATTGGGTTACGATGTTGCCTTCTAGCCCGAAAAAACTTGATAAATCGGTAAAGGCCTACTCGACCGTCTCGTTGGGATAGACGCCCCACAGCTTCTCCTGCTGGATGTAGCCGTCCACGTCGCGGGCGCCCTCCATGGCGATCATCACCCGGCACCACCGGCCGTCGCAGCCCTTAATGTTGGTGATCACGCCGGGCTGGAGATGGGCCACCACGGCGCTCTTCTCGTCGGCCCGGTCGAACAGGCTGATCGGGGGCTGGTCGCCCTTGGCCCAGGGCATGGCGAGGGCGGTGCGGCGCCCCGACAGGAGCGAATGGAGCACCCATCCCTCCGTGCCCTCCGAATCGCGGATGCGCCGCCAGGTCTCGTATTCGGCGATGATCTCCACAGGGAGGCCCGCGCGCTGGAACACCCAGGCGGTCCGGTGATCCTTGGACGGGCCTTCTCGCAGGTTCACCCGGTCGGTCTTGAGGCTGACATAGCGGGGCACGGGCAGGCCCGTGCCGAGGCGTCCGCCCGGAGGCTGCTGCGCAAGGGCCGCGCCGGCGCTCAGGCTCACGACAGCAAGGGCAAGGACGATCTTGCGCATGGGTTCCTCGATCATGACTTTGTCTTGGATGGCAGGCTCTGGTAGATAAGCTTGACGGATGCCGCCACGCGGCGGGTCGTCTCCCTTGATCGCCGAACCAGGGTTAAGAGAGCGTGAAACTCTTTAGACTTCGCGGCTTTTTCAGTGCTGAGGGTTTTTGAACCGATGAAGAAAAGACCCTTGGTCGTCGTCACCCGCCGCCTGCCCGACGTGATCGAGACGCGCCTGCGCGAGTTGTTCGACACGCGCCTCAACCTCGAGGACAAGCCGCTCTCAGCCGAAGAGCTTAGCGAGGCGGTCAAGACGGCCGACGTGCTGGTTCCCACCATCACCGACGAGATCGATGCGGGCATCATCGGGCAGGCTGGACCGAACCTGAAGCTCATCGCCAATTTCGGCAACGGCGTCGACAACATCGATGTGTCGGCAGCGGTGGCCAAGGGCATCACCGTGACCAACACCCCCGGGGTCCTCACTGAGGACACGGCCGACATGACCATGGCGCTGATCCTGGCGGTGGCCCGGCGCCTTCCGGAAGGCACGCGGGTGATCCCTGACGGGGATTGGGCCGGCTGGTCGCCTACCTGGATGCTGGGGCGGCGCATCACGGGAAAACGTCTCGGCATCGTCGGCATGGGCCGCATCGGCCAGGCGCTCGCCCGTCGGGCGAAAGCCTTCGGCCTGTCGATCCACTACCATAACCGCCGTCACGTGCCGCCGAAGATCGAGGCGGAGCTCGAGGCGACCTACTGGGAATCCCTCGACCAGATGCTGGCCCGCATGGACATCGTGTCCGTGAACTGCCCGCACACGCCGGCCACCTACCACCTGCTCTCCGCACGGCGCCTCAAGCTCATGAAGCCGGACGCGATCCTGGTGAACACGGCCCGCGGCGAGATCATCGACGAAGGCGCCCTGACCAAGCTGATTGAAGCCGGCGCCATCGCGGGCGCGGGCCTCGACGTGTTCGAGGAAGAGCCCGCGGTCAATCCGCGCCTCGTGCGGCTGGCCAAGCAGGGCAAGGTGGTGCTCCTGCCGCATATGGGCTCGGCGACGCACGAAGGGCGCGTCGCCATGGGCGAGAAGGTGATCGTCAACATCCGGGCCTTCGTGGACGGCCACAAGCCGCCGGATCGTGTGCTGCCCAGCATGCTCTGAGCACGCCACGCAATTAGATCAGCCCCTTGTCGGCGCGGCGATGCGGTGCCCGCTGCGGGGTTTTTCCTTGAATCCATGTCTCGCTAACATATGTTAATCCGCGTGATTCGCGTGAGCCGATCTACCTAAACTCCGACTTTCCTCCCGTCGCGAGACCATCTCCCCGATGAACGGCCATTCGATTTCTTCACGGCCCGTCGTGCTCCTCGTGGAGGATGAACTCCTCGTCCGGATGGCAACGGCCGATGCCCTCACGGACGCGGGGTTCGACGTGATCGAGACCGCCCATGCCCAGGCGGCGCTGGAGGTCCTCCAGCATCGGGACGACATTCGGGTGCTGTTCACCGACGTGAAGATGCCGGGGTCCATGGATGGCCTCGAACTCGCAGACCTCGTCCGCCGCCGCTGGCCCCATATCCTGATCGTGATCACCTCCGGCCATCTGACGCCGGAGAGCGTTTCGCTGCCTGACGATGCCGTCTTCATCGCCAAACCGTATGGCGAAAAGGCTCCGGCCGTGGTGATCCAGGCCCTTCTGGCCTGATGCCGAGGGGCGGCGTTGCGTCCCCGATCCGCATCCGGACAGCACGCCCCGACACCCACGGCGCTCCCCTGAATGTGAAAATGTGGGCTGCGACTCAATGAAACCGAAAACCATCTTGAGCATAAACATATGTGAGTGCAGCTGAGAACGGAGTTTGGCCAGTACAGGCTGTTCCTACCCTCAACAACGACCCGTATGACCAACCCCCTGATTCTAAAGCTCGAACAGCGTGATCAGCTCTCGGACGAAGAGAAGAGAGCCCTGGAAAATGCGATTGCGCGCGTTCGGGTGGTCGAGGCCGACGAGGACATCGTGCGCGAGGGGGATCGCCCGAACGAGAGTTCCCTGCTCCTGGACGGTTTTGCCGCCCGATATAAGATCGTGTCGAACGGCCGGCGGCAGATTTCCGCCCTCCATGTTGCGGGCGATTTCCTCGATCTGCATAGCTTTCTGCTGAAGACCATGGATCACGGCGTTCTGGCGCTGACCACCTGCCGCATCGCCACCGTTCCGCATGCGACGCTGGAAAAGATCACCGACGAGTTTCCCCATCTCACACGTCTGCTGTGGCTCAATACGCTGATCGACGGCGCCATCCACCGTGAGTGGCTCACCGCCATGGGGCGGCTCTCGGCAACGGCCCACATGGCGCACCTGATCTGTGAGCTTTACCTGCGTCTCAAAGTGGTCGGCCGGGCCGAGGGCGACTCGGTCCAGCTTCCCATCACGCAGGCCGAGCTCGGCGACACGCTGGGGCTCTCGACCGTCCACGTGAACCGGGTGCTGCAGGAACTGCGCAAGGAAGGACTGATCCGTTTCCAGGGCGATGCGTTGACCATCCTCGATTGGGAGCGGCTGAAGAAGGTGGGCGAGTTCACCTCGACCTATCTCAGCCTCCAGAACGAGGATCGATAGGCCGAGGCCCTGATACCGGATGCCCGAAATCACCCTGCAGCCCATATCCGTGATGACCGATGGTGGCGGCCACGAGGGACAGCTCGTCCTCGCCGCCGGGCATCCTGTGGCCGTTCTCTCCCGTGTGACGGCAGAGGAAACCCTGGGCGAGCGGGAGCAGGTCGGTGGATGGTTTCTGGAGGCCGGCTTCGGCCCCTGCGGGCCCCTGATGAGCGTCACGCCGCCCGTTTTCGCCGATCTTGACCAGGCCTTGGCATGGGTCCGCACGCGGCTGGAAACGGGCTTCAATCCGAGCTGACCGGATCAGCCGCCCAACTGCCTGACGATCTCCCGGGCGGCCCGTTCGCCCTCCTCCCAGGCACCGCCCGCCGTACCCCACTGCGCCCGTGACAGCGCCTCGCCGGCAAACCAGATCCGCTCGCCGACCGGTGCCTTCAGGATGTCGCGGATCGGGTAGAGCCCCGGCGGCACCACCGCCCAGGAGGCGCGCGACCAGGGATCGTTGCGCCAGGCGGTGCTGTGCAGAGTGGTGAGGTTGCGGATCGCCCGGTGGCCGAAATGCTCCGCCAGCACCGCGCGGGCAAACCGGAACGGCGCATGGGCATCCCGCCGGTCGAAGCCTGCGGCTGCGGGCTGGTCGAGCTCGAAGAAATGGAACGGCGTGTTGTCGATGCAGGTGAGAAGCCCCGGCGGCTCCCGGTGCGTGCCGGTGAGGCTCGCCAGGCGGTCGGCGCCACGGAACGGCGAATCCGGCCAGTGCAGCACCACATGCTCGTAGACGCCCTGGGTGAAGCCGTGGATCGCCTCCCGGATGGCGTTCGGCAGGGCGGGAGCGAAGCGGATCGCGTCCCGCTGCAGCACCGCCATGGGCGTGGTCACGATGGCGGCTTTCCCGCGCAGCGTTCCGGCGCTGCTCTCCACGCGCACGCCTTCTGCCGACCAGTCGATGGACCGGACAGCCGCTCCGAGACGAATCGGCAGGCCCCACGCCAAGCGGCCCACATAAGCGCCGAGCCCTCCGGCGATGAAGAGGTTGTCGGCATATTCCATGCTCGGGAAGTCGTGCAGGCTGACCTCGTCGAGCGGCCTCCCTGAGACCAGCCCGTGGATGGCCGCCACCCGCCGCCCCTGCGGCCCCATGGGCGGCAGGACCCTGGCGGCCGCCTGATCCTCACGGGCTCTGGCGGCTTGCGTCATGGCCCGGTCGGCCATGGCAAAGGCACGGTCGAGCGCCGCGCTCTCGGCCCGGCTTCCCCGACGGCCGCGCACGAAGAAATGTCCGTCCACGGGAGCCCGGCGCAGGGGCTCACGGCGCTCTCGACCGAGCTTTACCAACGGGTTGATGGGACCTGCATGAAGCCAATGGGCGCCGAGGTCGAGCGGGTGGCCCTTGAAGCTCCGCGTGAGCGTGCGCCCGCCGATCCGGTTTCTGGCCTCCAGGACCGTGACCGTCAGCCCCTGGGCCAGGAGATGCCGCGCCGCCGCGATGCCGGCGCTGCCCGCGCCCACGACGATCACGTCTGGATCCGCCACAGGGGCGATCGACAACCCGGTTTTCAACGGCACAGGCTTCCCCACCCCTCGCTTTGCGGCGGCTTCGTTCATAAGTAAGCTCCGCGCCGCGCATCAAGCGTGGCCTTAAAGTTTCGAGGGGACGAACGACAGATGCTCATCCAATCGGTTTTCGCGGCGGTCCGCGAGGTGTTCTCGCCCGCGCTGCGGCGCATCCTCTGGAAATCGATCGGATTGACCCTGGCGCTGCTTGTCCTGGTCTGGCTCGGCCTGACGAGGCTGTTCGACATCTTCCTCACCAATCACGATCTCAGCGCCAGCTATCCGATCATCGACAGCTTCGCGTTCTTCCTCGCGGGCTTCGGGCTTTTCGTGGCCCTGATCTACCTGCTGCCGGCAGTCTCGGCCATCGTGGCGGGCTACTTCCTCGACGACGTGGCCGAGGTGGTGGAGCACAAGGATTATCCGGCCGATGCGCCGGGCCGGGCTCTGCCCTTCGGCAAGGCCATTCTCTACGGCATCCGCTTTGCCGGCCTGTCGCTGCTCGTGAACCTCGTCGCCCTGCTGCTGTTCTTCATTCCCGGCATCAATATCGGGGCGTTCTTCGTGGCCAATGCCTATCTGCTCGGGCGCGAGTATTTCGAGCTGGCGGCCGGCCGCTTCTGGCCCGCGGAGGACGTGGCGCGCCTGCGCACCGAGCACCGGGGCACGGTGCTCGGTGCCGGTGCCGTACTGGCCGGCCTGGTGCTCGTGCCGGTGGTGAACCTCATCACGCCGGTCTTCGGCGCCGTGATGATGGTTCACCTGCACAAGAGGCTCACTCGCGGCCGGGCGGCGATCCCGGACCGCCGGGAGGGCCAAGCCTCTCTCGGGAACCGCTAAAGAGGCAAGCCCCTCAGCGGCTCGCCTGCTGGCCGATGGCCGGGCCGGACGCCTGCTCAGGGTGGAAGTCGGATGCAGGCCCTCCCGAGCGGGGAGCGAGCAGGTCCGGCATCGTTTGCGTCGCGTTGCGCTTGAGGTCGAACTGGCCGGTCTTGCGGAACCGCACCAGATAGCTCGGCACGATGGCTTCGATGGTGGTGGGGTTGATGCCCAAGCCCTGGAGCGTGCGGCCCTCGGCCACGGCGCTCTCGGACACCACGTTGTCGCTCTCGAGCAGGATCGCCTGGTCGCGGGTGGTGACGAGCTCGTTCGGCAGGAGGCCGAGGGTGAGCCAGTCGAGCGTGCCCATGACGCTTCCCATGGCCCTGGCGGCACTGGCCGGCACGGGCACGATGGTGCGCTTGCGCTCGGTGACCTCGAAGATGAGCTCCATCATCTGGCGTAGGGTGCGAGTCTCCGGCCCGCCGAGTTCGTAAACCCGGCCGGCAGGCACCCGGCCGTCCACTGATGCCACGATGGCGGCCGCCACATCGCCCGCATAGACCGGCTGGAAGCGGGTGTCGGCGCCCGGCAGGGGCAGGACGGGCAGCATGCGGGCCAGCGTCGCAAAGCGGGTGAAGGAGCTATCCCCGGGTCCGAACAGCAGGGAGGGGCGCAGGATCACCGCATCCGGCCGCTCCCGCAACAGAGCCGCCTCGCCCTCGGCCTTGGAGCGGGCATAGGCCGACTCCGAGCTCGCATCCGCCCCAAGGGCCGAGACATGCGTGAACGAGACCGCCTTCTTGGCCAGCCGCGCGATCATGGCCGGCGCCTGGGCCTGCAGCGTGTCGAAGCGCTGGCGCCCCGTCTCCTGCAGGATGCCGACCAGGTTGATCACGTGATCGGCCCGGGCCACCGCATGGGCCACCGAATCCTCGTTGCGCAGGTTGGCATGGATCGGGTGGATCTGCCCCACCTTCCCCAAGGGAAGAAAATTCGCCATGTTCGGCTGCCGGGTCGGCACGAGCACCCGGTAGCCGCGCTGGGCGAGCAGGCTCACCACATAGCGGCCCAGGAAGCCCGACCCGCCGAAGACGGTGACGATTTGCTGCTCAGGCGTGCGAAGGGCACCGATCATGAAACTCTCCTGCCCGGCGAGGGACTTGCATGGAGCTTGGGTGGGAAATGTAGAACGTCTCTAGTCAAACGCCGCTCCCCTGTGAAGAGGTGCAGGCAGAAGAATGCGCATCTGACGCATTTTCAGCGATTGACGCGCCGCCCGATCCACCGTAAACGAAGCCTCGCCGGTAAGGCATGCCCAGGTGGCGGAATTGGTAGACGCACTGCTTTCAGGTAGCAGCGGGTAACACCGTGGAGGTTCGAGTCCTCTCCTGGGCACCAACAATCCTCTAAAGGATTGATCCGCAAAAGAATCCGAATCAATCAACACTGAAAGACGGTCCGAGCGCTACCACGGGTGGTAGCCATGGCCGTTTCGATATCGCACTCCTGGAAGAAACCCGAGACCGAGTCTACTGATTTCGCAGAGGCGCGTCTCCGACGACCTGCGGACCGTCATCGGCAAGCGCGATGAACGCGGGGGCTGGGAGCTCTCTTCTGAGGCCAAGCAGAGGCATTTAGAAGTACTAGCCAAGCTTGAGAAGCATCGGGCTAATATGACGGCTGGCCTCAAGTTCCTCAGAGAATGAGACTCTCATTCGCTTGCAGCCTTCGTCTGCCGTCAATGAGCTGAACCAGTACTGTGACACTCCTCGTCAGCAGAAGCAGTGGCGCGGCGACTTAGATATGAGGTCGTGGCTCAGAACGGGTCCGATCTAAACGCTTTGCTGTTCGAACGACACAATCGCATCCGGTTGGATGCCACATCGTTGGAAATTTGATCAGAGCCACCGAGGTCGAAGCGGCCCGCCGGTCGGAGTCAGCGAGCCGCCCGCGATTCATGGCGCTGCGAACTCACGGAACGATAGCCATCGCGCACCGGTGTTTGACATGTCACGCCAGCCGTCGGAGGCGTACATCATGATCTTTCCGTTGATGCTTACATGAATTCCCGCTGCCATGTTGAAGTCGGCGAATTTAGGCCCAGCAACTCTGTCGCTCAGGACAAACTTCTTCTTCCATATCTTGCGGATGAAGTAGCGCCCTGGGACACCATCCCCGGGGAAGAGCCCGTAAATATCGATCCAATTCGTGCCGATCACACTTGAGCCGAATAGACCATCGTTGTTTGTTGCGGCGATATAGAATCTACCATCGCAACCATTGATGAGGCTGATGCTTTGATACCGGCCTAGGCTGGAGTCGATGCTCCCAGGCCCAGGGATCTTGGTATGGTTGTAGCCGCTATCGGAGGCTCCGATTCCTAGATGGATGAAACCGGATCTAATATCGGGTGTGCGAGAGATGTAAAATGTCATCTCATAATCGACCCATGTCGCCACAACCCAATGATTGTCACGGTTCCGGGTAATGGCCGCTGCACCAATTTTGCGTGGTGTTTTTATTTCCAGTCCATCAATCTTGTACGGCTTCCAAGGATTGGAAACATCAACGAAGACGATCTTTCCCACATTCCAATCGCCATCTTCAAGAGCGACGGCCATAATGCCTTCATACTCCTGGATACCTCCGGCATGCCAGTAGCCAGGCTTGTTTGGGCCTTCGGCTTTGTTATCGAGCCTGACTTTGTGATAGATATGATCACGCCCATCCGGCATGTTCCACCGCCACCAAGAATCATAGCTAAAATTGCTCTTAGATGTTTGAGCCCATCCACTCGTAAACGGATAGATGTGAGTATCTTCCCGACTCGGCAGGTGAGCGAAGAACAGATGGGACCCGCCCTCAAAATCATAATGCCAGTCGCCGCCTGACCAGACGATGAAATTCCAGCCCGCCCAAGGATTGCCGAAGCGGATCAATCCCTGAAAATGATTGTTTCCACCTGGCTGATCTGGGAAATCCGGAATCGGTCCAATGTTGTGATCAGTTTTCGTGTAACGCCAGCCGTAAATCCAGTCATGCTCCCGCACCCCAAGAGGATGACTAAAGCTGCCTGAAGAATATCGAAGCTCTCCGTTTTCATACCAAGAGCCATTTTGCATTTTATCAAACTGATCAGTAACTCCATGCGCACAGCGATACTGGCTCGCAAGCCCCAATGGCGGCCTCGTGATAGGTCCGCCAATGGTAGATATGGGAGGTGGCGGCTCGATGGACTCATTGTCGAGCGCAAGAGAAGCCGTTGATAGGCTCAAGGCAACGACCAGGATCGAGCCTAACCTCGTATATGTTTCAATCATTTTAAACCCCGAAGCTGATTCATCGCCGTGCGCCGAGCAGCCGGGCATTGGGAAATCCGCTTTACCTAGTGAATTCTAGAAGGGCGGATTGACCTACATGAGGTTCATGTCACCGGACATCATCGACACGCATCCGGTATGCAGGCCTCGTATAGGAAGAAACCCATGATTGTTGATCGATTAACGCATGAAAAATTCATGAGCTTGCTATGTTTAGAGAGGTGGTGAACTGGGTTTCGAGGTATGATAGGCAACGCAGGCGCCAAGGTAGCAATACACGTCACAAAAGCGTAACAGAATATCTGTAGACGCCGCACCATGGGCCGAGTGGGCCCCGATGGCGAGCTTCTGGCGTGACGTCTTCCACCTTCCTGAACATACAAGGCCTCAGCGTTGGCTATGGGCGCAATGCGGTGCTCTCCGGCATCGATCTTGAGCTCGGGCAAGGTGAGTTCATTGCTCTATTGGGCTCGTCTGGCTGTGGAAAGACGACGCTTCTGCGCACGCTTGCCGGCTTCATGCAGCCGTCTTCAGGGCGCATCCTCGTTGCCGGGCGCGACATTACGCATAATCCGCCCGAGCGACGGGACATGGCGCTCGTGTTCCAGTCCTATGCTCTCTGGCCGCACATGAGCGTCAGGCAAAACGTGGGATACGGCCTCAAGGTGCGCGGCATTCCCCGTTCCGTGATCGGAGCGAGGGTCGACGAAGTCCTAACCATGCTGGGTCTCGATGGACTTGGAGACCGGCCCGTCACAGCCTTGTCGGGTGGGCAGCGCCAGCGCGTGGCGCTCGGGCGGGCGCTGGCGATTGCGCCGCAGATTCTGCTGCTTGATGAGCCTTTGTCGAATCTCGACGCCCGCATCCGTCTAACCGTTCGACACGAGATCCGCTCTCTCCAGCAGCGTCTCGGGATTACGGCCGTTCATGTGACCCACGATCGCGAAGAGGCCATGGTCATGGCCGATCGGATCGTGATCCTCAACCAAGGACGGATCGAGCAGGTCGGCTCCCCGGAGGAACTCTACCGCCACCCCGCCAGCGCCTTCGTGGCGACTTTCCTGGGTGCGGACAACGTGATCCGCCTCCATGCGGAGACCGAGGCCTCAACCCTGTTCCTCAAAGGCGATGCCCTGGCGGGGGGTGCAGGTGTTGTGCCAAGGCCCGAGCATCTTACCGGGTATCGCGGCCCGGTGCAGGCGCATTTCCGCAGCGATGAGGCAGAGATTGTCTCCGGTTCCTCCAATGGAGCAGGAATCGAATTGCTGGGCATCGTGAAGCATGCCTCCTATCCGGGCGGTATCTGGCGGCACGCAGTTGCTGTCGGAGATGAGGAGATCCTCGTCGATGCCAAAAACAGTCATGCACAGGGAGCGAATGTACGGATCCGTATTCCGGCGGATGCCCTGTTCGTGTTTCCGGCAGAGGCCGCCACTCAAAGCGAGATGAACGAACTCCAGCGGGGAGGGGCCACGCAGGCCGCCGCTTGAGCAACCCGGCTGCATAAGCAGTCTTGAGACGACCAGGAGAACCTTCATGAAACCGGCACAGATCCTTCTCGCCGGGGTGTTCGCGGCTGCTTTGGCCTCGACCGCTCAGGCGCAGACCACGCTCAACGTCGCTACCGCCGGCGACCAGAACATGGTCGACTACATCAACGACTATCTCGGCCCGCTCTTCGAGAAGCAGAACCCGGGCACCAAGGTGCGGGCGCTGGGCACCGGCCCCGGCGATGCCGGCTCGCAGAAGATCTTTGAGCGCCTCGACGCCCAAGCCAAGTCCAACGCCCCTGCCTGGGACGTGGACGTGGCTGTCGTTCACGAGAAGATCACCGGCAAGCTCGTGACCGACAAGCTGCTCGCCAACTACCGCTCGGGCATCCAGACGGCCAACCTCGCGACTCGCGATTCTTCGAAAGCTGCCCTGGGCACGCCGGTGGACGGCTACGTGATGCCGATGTTCCACAGCCAGACGGCGATCGCCTACAACCCGGACATCGTGAAGAACCCGCCGTCCACTTATGACGAACTCGTCGATTGGGCGAAGAAGAACCCGAAGCAGTTCGGCTATAACGGCATCAAGGGCGGCATGTCGGGCGTGAGCTTCGTCATGGGCTGGATGTACGCCTATGGCCCGGATGCCAAGAAGCTGCAGAACGGTCCCTTCGACGCCGAACTGACCAAGTCGAAGGCTTGGAACTACGCCATGGCGAACCTGAAGGAGTTCAACAAGAACGTGACCTTCACGCCAGGCAATGCCGGTACGCTGGACATGCTCAACCGCGGCGAGATCGCCATGGGCCCGGTGTGGGTCGATATGTTCTACTCCTGGAAGGCGGAAGGCCGCCTCAACCCCAGCATGAAGCTGAAGCTCGTCGGCCCCGGCATGCCTGGCCAGCCGATGTACTACGTGGTGCCGGCCAAGGCCGCTCAGTCGGATCTTGCCAAGAAGTTTGTGGCTCTCGCCACCAGCCCCGAGGTGCAGGCCGAAGGCATCGTGAAGCGCTTCAGCTGGTATCCGGGCATCGACGCCAAGCACGTGCAGGCCAAACTCGATGGTGCCACCTGGCAGAAGCTGTTCACGGACGTGACGCCGGACGACCTCGCCACGAAGGGCAAGTCTTTCCCGGTCGGCCCGTACTTCGACGCGATCCTTGAATCCTACGAGCGTCAGACCGCGACCAACTAATGGCTCTCGGCGGAGCCGGCCCCATGCAGGCCGGCTCCGCCAGCTTCGGGATCACCCATGAATCAGCGAGCTCTCGGCCCCATTCTTGTTGCGCCCGCCCTTGCCATGGTGGTGCTCTTCTTCGTTTATCCGCTAGCATATTCCCTGATCAGCGCCTTCTGGTCTCCTGAAGGCTGGGGCTGGGCCAACTTCATCAAAGCCTACGAGCTCTATCGCAACGACATCGTCTTCACGGTGCTGATCATTGCGCTTTCGACCGCCCTTGTCGGCGTGTTCTCGATCGCCATCGGAGGATATTTGGTGCTGGGCGAGAATCCTCGCTCCGTGGCTATTCTCAAATGGCTCTACCGCTGGCCGCTCTTCATTCCGTTCGTGGTTGCGGGGCAGGTCATGCGCACGTTCCTGGCCAAGAACGGCATGCTCAACAACACACTCGTCGGGTTGGAGCTGATCGAACCTGTCAGCGCCGTAAGCCTCCTTGACTGGCGCGGCATCGTCATCACCTTCGTTTGGAAGCAGACGCCTTTCGTCGCGCTGCTTGTCGCCGGAGCCATGGCCTCCCTCGACCGGAGCATGATCGAGGCCGCACGCAATCTTGGCGCGTCGCGCCTGCGCATCCTGCTTGAGATCATCGTGCCTCAGGTGCGAGCCAGTCTCACGGTCGGTCTGACCTTAAGCTTCGTGACCATGATGTCCGTCCTGTCAGTGCCGCTCATGATCAACGCACAGACACCCACTACGATCACGGCCAATATGGCATTCCGCATCAACTCCTATGGAGACTACGGCGTCGCCAACGCACTTGGGGTCATCTCGATCCTTCTGACAAGCGGCGTGGCATGGCTCTATCTGCGCCAAGCGTCGAAAGACAAATCTCGGGCGATCGCATGAGCAGTTCCGTTCTCAACACCCCAGCCTTGCCGTCGAGCACGGCAACCCATCTCACGACATGGTTGCCAAGCCGGGCGCTGCGCCTGCTTCTGCGAGGCTTAGCGCTCGGTCTGCTCGCCTTCGCAGTGTTCGGGCCACTTCTCAACATGCTGCTCTGGACCGTCGCGGAGAGCTGGTTCTTCCCAAATAAGCTGCCGTCCGCTTATGGCTTCGCCTATTGGGGCCGGGTGTTCTCCCCGCGCGGCAATGCGGTGGAGTCATTGGTCAACAGCGTCTCGATTGCCGTTGGCGTGGTGGTTCTCTCCCTGTCGCTTGCAATCCCGGCGGGCTATGCTCTGGCGCGGCTCAAACTCCCGATGCGGAGCTTAGTCCTGCTCATGTTCCTCGTGCCTCAGGCCTTTCCGAACCTGCCCGTCTATATGAACATTGCTCGCCTCTTCTACGATGTCGGGCTTAACGGAACCTACCTCGGCGTCGTTCTGGTCCATACGGTCCACGGGCTCGTCTATGCCATCTGGATCGCGACGGCGGCCTTTGCAGCCGTGGATCATGCCTTGGAAGAGGCGGCACGCATCTCCGGGGCCGGACCTCTGCGGACATTCTCCGACATTACCCTGCCGCTGGCCATGCCGGGCCTGATGGCAAGCGCCGTCTTCGTGTTCCTCGAATCCCTTGATGAGTTCACTGCGACCTTCTTCGTTGGGGCTCCCGAAGTGAATACCCTGCCACTGCTGCTCTATACGGCCAGTGCTGGCGGCAACTATCAGATTGCTTCGATTACCGCTCTCATCCTCCTGGTTCCATCAATCGGCTTCATGCTGGTCGTCGAGCGGTTGCTGCGCGCCGACGTGCTCGCCAAGGTCGGACAGTGAGGCCCAGATGCTGATCGCTCACCTCTCCGACCTGCATGTCTGCGCCAGGGCGCCGCTCTCGGCCACGAATGTCCATACCGAGCAGGCCGTTGAAAGTCTGATGCGCCTGTTGCCGCAGCCCGACGTGGTCGTCGTCACGGGAGATGTCGGCGAGGGAAGCCCCGACGATTACGCTCTGCTGGCGCGATATCTCTGCCCTCTGCCCATGCCGGTCTACATGGTCCCTGGCAATCACGACGATCGGGAGGCGATGCGCTCGGCCCTCTCTGGCCTTCGCTACATGCCTGCCTCAGGTCCGCTGAATTTCGTGGTGGAGACCCGGCCCGTGCGGCTGATCGGGCTGGACAGCCTCATTCCCGGCAAGGTCGAAGGTGCCCTCGACGATGAGACGCTCGACTTTCTCGACAATGCTCTGGCAGCCGACACATCCGTTCCAACTGTCATCCTCGTTCATCATACGCCGTTTCAGTGTGGGATCGAGGAGAAGGATTCCATCCGCCTGTTCGAAGGTGCCGAACGACTCTCCGGAATCCTGTCCCGACACAGGCAGGTGGAGCGCGTTCTCTCCGGGCACCACCATCGATCCCTGCTCGGGCAGTTCGGCAACGCAATCTGCCAGATCGCTCCTCCGGTCCGGTATCAGGAGGCATGCAGCTTCGAAGCGGGCCGTCCGACCCATGAGGCTGAAATGCCGGGCTTCCTGCTTCACCGCTGGATCGACGGCGCGGGACTTGCGACACAGCACTGCCCGTTGAATATCGGCATGCTGACAAGGTGACCCGAAGGCAACCAGGTCCTTGAGGCCTGTCGGTTCAAGGCCCTGTCAGATGGTCGTTTGCCACAGGAGTTCGACAAGGCGCTGTGCGGCAGGCTCGAGCTTGCGTACTTTGTGATGGACGGCAAAGACCGGGTATTCGCTCTGGCGGTGGGGATCTTCGACATCCAGTTCCTGCAAGATGCCGTCTACATTTTGGGCATTGAGGAGATGACGCGGGACATAACCCCATCCGAGGCCTGCCCGGATGAGTGAGAGCTTGGCTGAAAAATCGGTGACGATCCACGAGCGGCCGAGATACCGAGAACCTGTAGCCTGAACAGGCGGGCGAACGAGATCGCCGAGGTTCTCAATGGGATGCTCGGCACTCAAACAGGTTCAAAGCAGCTCAAGCTGGAAGGTTCGGCGACGACGCCTGCCTTGACGCCGGTTTCAATGCAAAGTGTCTCTGGCGAGACGCCGGCCCCAAGCTCCTTGCCGGCAATGGCATCTGAAGCACTCCCAGAGCGGAGTGCAGACAACAGACAGGAGATCAATCCGAACGGGACCCAGCTTCGCGAGGCCGTGCAGATCAAGGCGGATACCGCGACAAACTCCCTCGTCGTTATCGCGAAGCCAGAGGATTATCGGCTGGTGGAAGCCGCCATACGACGGCTCGATGTTCTCCCCACTCAGGTCCTGATCGAGGCCACCATCGTCGAGGTGTCGCTCAACGATAAACTCAAGCATGGCGTGCGCTGGTTCTTTCAGTATGGAAACCACGGTGTATCTTTGGATGACGGCAGCACCGCCAAATCGAACGATCTGCCCGGATTCAACTACACATTCAAGGTCGGTTCCGGCAGGGTCGTGCTCAATGCTCTCGAAAGCATCACGGATATCGAGGTAATCTCCTCGCCCGCTTTAACTGTCCTGGACAACCAGACGGCGAACCTGAAGGTGGGCGATCAAGTTCCCGTAGCCACCCGCTCCGCGCGAAGTGTCGTCAACCCGGATACGCCTGTCGTCAATGACATCGAAATGAAGGATACCGGCATCATCCTGTCGGTAACGCCACGGGTGAACTCGAGCGGCCTCGTCATGCTCGACATCAGCCAGGAGGCAAGCGACGTTGTGCAGAATGAGACATCTGCCATCGACTCGCCTACCATCCGCCAGCGCAAGATCAACAGCTCGGTTGCGGCACAAAGCGGGACCGAGATCGTTCTCGGCGGCCTCATATCGACCCGGCGAACCAAAGGAAAGGCTGGCGTGCCAATCCTGAAGGATATTCCCCTGCTCGGAACGGCCTTCACCAATGATGCCGTCAACGATCAAGGTCGAACGGAACTTCTGATCATCATCCGCCCGACCGTCATCGGCAGCCGCCTTGATGTCCACAACATCACCCAGGAGATCAAGGCGCGCATGCAGGGAGTGTCAGGAGCCCCGTACGGGCGTTTGTAGGAGTACCGCCGACGTCAGGCTCTGGGCGTTTCCCGAGCCGGAAGCTTTCTCTGGTGTGGCGGGTGGCTTCTTCCTCGACCGATTCGCCGTGCGCCGGGGCTTTTCCTCGACAGTCCCGGGCTTCGGCGCCGGCTCTTTCCGGGAGGGAGCTTTCGTCTTCTCCACAGCCTTTGTCTTGACCAAAGTGAGCGACCGCTCGGTCTTCTTGGCTTCCTTCTTCAACACTTTGATTCCCTGCCGGACGGATGTCAGAAACTCCTCTGCAGCGGAGCCTGGCTCGCTTTGAGCAACCACCTTAAGGAGAGTCTTCTCGAGTTTCTTGCCGCGCCTGAGAGCTTTCTCAGTGTTGTATGCCAAATCCTGAACGATAACCTGTCTGTCTGCAGCCACGGCTTTCTCCTGTGATCGATGGCCGACCGTTATCAGCCGTCACGGGACCGTAACAGTGAAGTTTCGATGACACTTTTATGACAGTCAGGCAGAGCGGGAAAAAAGTACGAGCTGCTCTTATTGCTATCTATGTTCTCAAATCGCACCTGTTTTCGAACTCGGCGTTGGTCCGAAAGAGTGGTAAAAATGCTTACAATAAGCAGCTGGTAAGCGCTCGAAATGAAACGGGTTTGGGACGGACTGGCACAATCCTCGCCAGGGTATTATCAACCCTCAAGTAGTTGACCCGCAAAAGAACCCAGGCAAATCAGGGCTGATAGGTTACACGAGCGGCGCACACAGTTGGTGCGTGTAACCCTTTCGGTGCCGCGGCTCTGAAGGATTCACGACACCGGTGCCTGCAGGTTGTGAAAGTGGCCCTTGCGGACCTTCACCTCATCTTTTGCGGGCGCTAAGAGCATCAATGTTCTGGAAACTGAGATCACCGGCGGTCTTCGCTCGGTGCCTTGCGATAGATCAAAGCATTTCTCAGTCTAAATCTCACAATATTGCGATTGATGACCCGGCGATATTACCGGTTGAGGCGAGCAGAGGGGCGGCAATGATCAAGGACATCATGGTTCATCTGGACGGGGGCTCGGAAGACGAAGTCCGGCTTGAATATGGCCAAGCCATTGCCGCCGCTAATCAGGCACATCTGATCGGTGTCTTCACGAATTCCCTGCCGGATCTGTCGATTGCCATGCCTTTCGACGGAGGTGCTGCCGCCGTCGTGCAGGCTGTCTCGGACCTGAAAGAGCAGGCGCGCCAGGAGGGTAACGCTGCAGCCAAGCGCTTGACTGAGAGGCTCACAAGCCTCCAGGCGACAAGTGAGCTGCGTCGTTTCGACGAAATCCCCGGCACGATGCCGATCAGGGTCGCGGAACAGGCCCGGTATGCTGATCTCTTCGTCACGACGCGGCCTTATGGTGCTGGCGATGAGCCTGTCTGGTTGGACCTTATCGAAGCCGTGCTGTTCGGTAGTGGGCGCGGTCTCATGATCGTGCCTCCCGGCTGGCATAACCATGGGCCGACTCAGACGGTTCTCGTTGCCTGGAACGGCAGCCGCGAGGCCGCTCGCGCCTTGAGTGAAGGGCTGAGTTTCATTGAGAAAGCCACCCGCGTTGCGGTTCTCATGATTGGCCCTCAGACGGGAGCAGAGGCCGGATCCGAGATCAAGGCTCACCTCAATCGACATGGAATCGTGTCAGAGGTCATCACCGTCGAAAGCGAGGGCCGACGTGTTGCAGATATCGTGCTTGAGGAAGCAGAAAGTGTCTCCGCCGATCTCATCGTCATGGGCGGCTACGGACATACCCGTTTGCGTGAACAGATCTTCGGTGGCGCAACCCTCGATATGCTGACGCTCGCGGACCGTCCCGTGTTGATGGCCCATTAGCTCTCAAGCTGCTGCGAGGAGCCGGCATGACTCGGATCGTCATCATTCAGGGTCATCCAAGCACCAACAGCCGGCACTTCTGCCATGCCTTGGCCGATACCTATGCTCAGGGTGCAACAGAAAGGGAGCACGAGGTCCGCGTCATTGCGATTGCAGATCTCGATTTTATGCTGCTGCGCTCCAAAAGCGATTGGGAGGGCGCACCTCCGCCGCCTGCCATTGCTGACGCTCAGCAGGCGCTCGCCTGGGCTGAGCATCTCGTCATCATCTATCCTCTCTGGCTCGGCGGAATGCCTGCCCTCCTCAAGGGTTTCATGGAGCAGGCGTTCCGCCCGGCTTTCATGACCGGAGGAGCTAGCCGAGGGGCGAACTGGAAGACAGCCCTCAAGGGCCGCTCCTCCCGAATCATCATCACCATGGGCATGCCGGGCTTTGCCTATCGCTGGTACTTCGGTGCGCACAGCCTCAAGAGCCTCAAGCGCAGCATCCTGTCCCTCGTCGGGATCGGCCCCAACCGGCACACGCTCATCGGCATGATCGAAGGCATGAGCGATGCCAAGCGGACAGCATGGCTCAACGCCGTTCGTCAGCTCGGGGTGCGGGCTCGGTAGAATGTGCGGTGCGCTATCCCGTCCGCGGGAGCTGGACGAAATTGCGATGAGGCGAAAGTCTCTTTCAGGAGTAAGATCAGACCATGATTGGACAAACCAAGCTGGACGATGACGTGTGAGAGGTCATGATCGCCCCGCCTGATCATTCGTCATACATCGGAGCTCCCCTTGTCGCTTCGTCTCCACATTTTTGGCGCCGCCCGCACCGTGACCGGCTCCTGCTTCCTGCTTGAGACGGATGCTGCCCGTATCCTGGTCGATTGCGGCATGTTTCAGGGATCGAAGGAGGAGCGGGAGCTCAACTACCAGCATCTCCCCTTCCGTGCGGCCGGCATCGATGCGCTCTGCCTCACCCATGCGCATATTGACCATAGCGGCCTCGTGCCGAAGCTGGTGAAAGCCGGCTTCGACGGTCCGATCTACGCGACGGACGGGACGGCCAATCTCGCCTCGATCATGCTTCCGGACTCGGGCTACATTCAGGAAATGGAGGTCGACCAGCTCAACCGCCGCAACAGTCGGCGGGGACGCGAGACCGTGTCTCCGATCTACACGGAGGACGACGCCATAGCGTCCCTGAGGCAGTTCCGTTCCGTGCCTTACGGTCGATGGCAGGATGTGGCTCTGGGTTTTAGGGCTCGCTACTGGAATGCAGGCCATCTTTTGGGTTCGGCCTCTGTCGAGATCGAGGTCACGTCCGGCGAAAATGACAAGCGGACCCGTCTTCTGTTCTCCGGTGATCTCGGCCCGGACCACAAGCTCCTTCAGCCTGACCCAGACGGGCCACGCGACCTCGACTACGTGGTCCTTGAGTCGACCTATGGCGACACGGATCGGGCCGGTACCACCATCGAGCGGCGCCGGCGGATGCTGCGGGACGAGGTGCGAGCGGCCATGCGCCCGAGCGGGGTTCTGCTCATTCCATCCTTCGCGGTGGAGAGGACGCAGGAACTGCTCGTCGACCTCATGGAATTGATGGAAGCGGGCGAGTTGCCAGATATTCCAATCTTTATCGACTCGCCCCTGGCCTCGAAGGCCAGCGCCATCTTCAAGCGCCATGCCGGGGAGCTCAGGAACGGCTCGGACCTGGTGCAGGCGCTCGAATCCAGATGGGTTCGCTTCACGGAGAGTGTCGAGCAGAGCAAGGCCATCGACCGCATTCATAGCTTCCACATCATCATAGCGGCCAGCGGCATGTGCGAGGCGGGTCGGATCCGGCACCACCTGAAGGCCTGGCTCTGGAAGGACGAGGCGACGGTTCTCTTTGTCGGTTTCCAGGCGCAAGGCACTCTTGGTCGCATCCTTCAGGATGGTGCTTCGAAAGTCCGGATCCATGGCGAAGAGATCAAGGTCCGCGCCCGGATGAGGACGCTCGACCTCTATTCAGGTCATGCGGACGGTCCCGAGTTGAAGACATGGCTATCGGAGCGCCTGCCTGTGCGTCGCGGCGTCTTCCTGGTTCACGGGGAGGATCCGGCCCTGAAGGCCCTGCAATCGGCGCTGGCTGACCTGGAGCGAGTGCCGGATGCACTCATCCCTGAGATTGACGATGTCTATGATCTGAGCGGCGAGCAACCCGCGCGTGTCGAACGCCATGAGGCGCGGCTGCCTGGCTCAAGCGCCGGCCACCGGGATTGGCACAACGACTATGCGGAGCTGCTTCTTGACATCAACGATGCCGTCGAGGCCGCCGCCGACAAAAAGGCTAAGGGAGTTATCATCCGGCGCATCCGGGATGCGCTAAAAAGCGGCTCTAGAGGGTGATTCTACTGCCCTTCTGTTCCTGGATCGATATCGAATTGATCCCAATCAAGGTTTTCGAGGGGCGTGCTTCTAAGCTTTGCCACAATGGCGATTTTCGCTTGGGACGCGCCCTGAACCTGGGAGGGACACATGTTCTACCATATTACGCTTCATCTGGCCCGCAGCAGAGAGTTTCCGGAGGGCAGCCCGCGCTACGGCTACGAGATCACTGCGCCTCTGAATGCCCAGGGGCATTTGAATCAGGAGGAGTGGGCGGACAAACCGGCCTATTGCCGGGTTCGTCGGTTCTGGGCCGGTGAGGGGGAGCGGCACGGCATTCTGATCCACAGCCCCGGTGGAGCCGGCGGGGCAACCTGGATGATCGACTACAACCAGGGCCGTCCTGGCGACGAGGAGGCCGGCTATCGCCTGCATCAGCATCGCTTTGCCGAGGGTGAATACATCACGATCCAGGATGGCGACGAGAAGCCCCATACCTTCCAGGTGGTCTCCGTAAAGCAGGCAGAACCTGCCAGAGCAGAGGAGCATCAATGATGAAGAGGCTCACTCTTCTGTGCATTGCACTGGCCCTTGGCTCATCGGCCGTCTTGGCCCAATCCGGGCGCGTGCAGCGCGGTTTCACCTTCGCGCAGACCAACTGCTCCCAGTGTCATGCCATCGGCCGCTTCGGCGACAGTCCCATTCCGGAAGCACCCCCGTTCCGGACGCTCCATACCCTCTACCCCATTGAGGATTTGGCGGAGGCCTTCGCCGAGGGCATTACAACCGGCCACCCGTCGATGCCTCAGTTCGAACTCGACCCCGCTCAGATCAATGATCTTCTCGCCTATCTGAACTCAATCCAGGGATAGAGTGCCCCAGGCGAGACGTTTCGCACAAACGTCTCGCCCCTCCCACGCTCAGTAAGACAGGAATAGAGGGACAGGGCAGTTCTTGAGCAGAGACTGCGTCGTGCCACCGAACATCATCTGCCGCAGGCGCGAATGCACGTAGGCGCCCATCACGATCATGTCGGTCCTCGTGAGGTGCGCATGACTGCGCAATGTCTCGGCCACATCTCCATTCTGGACGGGCAGGGACAGGACATTCACCTGGATGCCGTGGCGCTCGAGATGGGGAGCAATCTCGGCTCCAGGGACAGTGTGAGTCAGATCCTTTTCTCCCGTCACGCTGACCAACTCAACCTGCGAGGCTGCGCGCAGGAAGGGCAGGGCATCATTCAGAGCACGCGCTGCCTTGGCGCTGCCGTCCCACGCCACCATGATCCGGTCTCCCGCGAAGGCCTCATGGCCCTGTGGCACGATCAGGAGAGGTCGCCCGCTGTCGGTGAGCACCGCCTCGATCAGCCCCCGGTCGACGGCGAGCGAGATCGGCTCCGAATCCAGAACGGTCAGGTCATGGGTCCGTGCCAGAGAGGTGAAGCTCTTGACCAAGGCAGGATAGGCCAAGTGCGGTGCCTGCGTGGTGCAGGCGACGCCCGATGCAGCCGCCGCCCGTTGGGAGGCTTCAGCGACAGTATGCGCCAAGGCATCCAGGCGGCGATTCTCGGCTGCTACGAGTCCTTCGGCGAAGTTGCTGATGAAGGCGTGGGTCACTGTCAGCTTCAGCGATGCGGCCTGGACCGTGACATGGGTCCCAGCCGTACGGGCGAGTGAGAGCCCGTAAGCCAAGGCTGCGGAGCGCTCCTGGGCATCGCCTTCCTCGGTGATCCCGATGAGAATGCTGTGAATGTTCTGCACCATGGTATCCTCCCTCCAGATTTGAGCGCAGATGCCTCAAACTCAATCCAGCGTCAGAGGCTCAAACCGCCGAACGTATCGTCGGCTTCCTAGTCGCCGTCAGCCTTGATCTGCATCAATGCGCTCCGATAGGATCGGCTTGAATTATACCTCAAGGGTTCATCGACCTTGCAGAGTTGGAGGGCTTGTCAGGACGAGCCCAAAAGGGGATGGAGGACGCCATGCTCGGTTGGATTGTCCGGGTTCTTCTGATCGCCGCAGGAGTTGTGACGAGCTGGTTCGTCGCGCGGGATGCCGCCGTATTCGGCGTTGCCCAGGTGATGGTGGCTCTCGTTCTGATTACCGCCATTGTCGCCATCTTGGCCTTCTGGCCGTCACAATGGGCCATCACGATGAACCGCTTTCGCAGATCGCCGTAAAAGCCAAGGCTTGGTGAGACATGTTTGGAGCGGGTTGCTCGCCGCACCAAATCCAGGCGACGCTATAATCTACTCTCCCAGCCTGACCGGATAATGGTGGAGATTAGGCTTGTGATCGCCAGCCGGAGGGAGCCTTGCCGATGCATGTCACGGTTTTCAGCACCAAGCCTTATGACCGCCGCTTTCTCGAGGAGGCGAATGCCACAGCAGGGCATTTCTTGTCATTCCATGAGGCACGTCTCTCCACCACCACATGTAGCCTAGCCAACGGTGCTGGCGCCGTTTGCGTGTTCGTCAATGACGAGGTGAACGCGGATGTTCTTGCCGATCTGGCGGCCATGGGCGTGAAGCTCGTGGTCCTTCGCGCCGCCGGGTTCAACAACGTCGATCTGGAAGCGGCCCGGCGCGAGAGCATCATTGTGGCGCGGGTGCCGGCCTATTCGCCCCATGCGGTGGCCGAACATACGATTGCGCTCATTCTCAGCCTCAACCGCAACATTCATCGAGCCTATAATCGGGTTCGAGAGGGCAACTTCGCTTTGGATGGACTCCTCGGGTTCGATCTGGCAGGCAAGACGGCCGGCGTGGTGGGAACGGGCAAGATCGGCGAGGTGGTGTGCCGGATTCTCACAGGCTTCGGCTGCACCGTGCTGGCCTACGATCCGCAGCTCAATCCGGTCTGCGAGCAGATGGGGGTGCGCTAGAGCATCGGACGCTTACACGGACGCATAGCCAGCGGCCTTGAGGAAGTTCCAACATTCTTGCGGCTCAAACAAATCGCAGATGTCACCGAGGGCGCGCCAGAGCGCGTCGAAGGTTCGGGCTTCAGCTTTGCGCAGGTGGGCTTTGATCTTGGCGAAGGCCTGTTCAATCGGGTTCATGTCTGGACTGTACGGAGGCAGAAACAGGAACCAGGCGCCGCGTTGCTTCAGGCACTGCGCGGCCCTTTCGCTCTTGTGGACCGCCAGGTTGT
>NZ_JAFBID010000129.1 GCF_016811235.1 Microvirga arabica | reverse complement strand
GCTATCTGCTGTCCACGCGCAGAGAGCCGCTCGGTGAGCATTGTCACAGCAAAGTCCAGCCGAAGCCGCGTCATCGCTGAGGCTCCAATGAACGTCAGCCAGACTGTCGCATAAACGGCCGACTCATCAATCCAGTAGATTGGCAGACCCGCATACCGGGTTGTGACATTGATCAAAATCAGCAGGGTCAGGATGCCCATAAAGCTCATGATCGCGACGCGCTCAATGGCGAGCAGTCCATTAGAGAGGGCAACGACGGCGCGTACCGGCCAAGGCGGCATGTGGGAGCTGGGCAATGGCTCACATGCCGGTAATATATTCGGTTCAATCACTCGCACAGCTCCATTGCCAGCCAACTGAAAGCATACCGTATACAATCTACGGATCAACCAAGATGTAGGGCATTTCTCCCCTCAATCTCGTAGGGATCGTCCTAATAGGGCCGTTGACACTCGGAGGTGGAGTTGCTCAAGCAGCCTCAAAACCACGGCCTCGCGCTCATGGAAGTCAAGAATTGAAAAAGGCCCACTGTCGAGTGGGCCTCTTACATATCACTTAGGCGGCGTATTTCTGCACGGTACCGGACTGTCTGCTCCACTCCGCATACCATGCGTCGAAGAGCTTGAGTTGGGCCTCAGCATAGCCCCGCTGACTATCCGAGAGCGCATCGGTTTCGTTGAAATGAAGCGCGTATTCCGGGTTACCCTTCAGCACCATCAGATGCTTATAGTACAATACCAGATCAGGCCCCTCGTCGAAGGAGGATAGAACGTGCAGCGCCTCCTCCAGCTCCTTCGCCCGCTGGCGAGCCTCGGCATCGCCTTTCGCAGCCGCCTGGGCAAGGGCGCAAAGGTGCAGCACCTCGCGGGGCAGCACGTTGCCAATGCCGGTGATCGCACCGGTGGCACCGCAATTCACGAAGCCGTGGAACACAGCAGTATCGACACCCACCATTAGCGTCACGCCGTCGCCCTGGCTGGTGATGTGCTCGGCCGCATAGGTCAGGGCCTCGGCACCGCCGAATTCCTTGAAACCGATCAGGTTCGAATGCTCGGCGCGAAGAGCAAAAAACAGATCACCGCGGGTCGCGAAGCCGTAATAGGGGCTGTTGTAGATCACTGCTGGCAAATCGGGAGCGGCAGCGAGGATCGCCTTGAAGTGGTGGCGTTGCGCGGTGAGCGACGACCCGCGGGAGAGGACGCGCGGAATCACCATCAGACCCTGAGCGCCAACCCTCTGTGCGTGCGCGGCGTGGGCCACTGCGGCGGTGGTGTTGACAGCTCCGGTTCCGACGATGACCGGCACACCGGCCTTCACCAGGCGCTCCACACCTTCCATGCGCTGCTCGTCGGTCAGGAGCGGCCAATCGCCCATCGAGCCGCAGTAGACAACCGCAGACATGCCGGCCGCGATCAGCTCCTCCCCTTTGCGCACGAGAGCGTCGAAGTCGGGGCTGCGATCAGCCTTGCAAGGCGTCATAAGCGCCGGGATGCAGCCAGAAAAAATCTTGGGTTCCACGCGGTCCTCCTTCAGAAGCCAGTCTTTCTACCCGCATAGCCAATGCGCGCGATTCTAAAAATTGGTTGAAAGTTGGGTCGATTGGCGATTTTATACAATCTACACAACCTCGAGTCGACACTCGTGGCAGTAGCGGCAGCACAATAGTCTTGATACGGTCGTCACTACCTGCCGCAATCCGCCGCGCCCCGGAGAGCTCAATGCGCACCTCAAAGGTCGTTCATGTCGTCAGCTGCCATGCGGAAGGAGAGGTGGGCGACGTGATCGTCGGCGGCGTCGCGCCGCCACCAGGCGACACGATCTGGGAGCAGTCCCGGTTTATCGCCGGGGATGAGACCCTGCGCAACTTCGTCCTGAACGAGCCGCGCGGCGGTGTCTTCCGGCACGTGAATCTTCTCGTGCCGCCGAAGAACCCGCGGGCGCAGATGGGCTGGATCATCATGGAGCCCGCTGATACTCCGCCCATGTCGGGCTCCAACTCCATCTGCGTGTCCACCGTCCTGCTCGACACCGGCATCATCCCGATGCAGGAGCCGGAAACCCGGCTCACTCTCGAAGCCCCAGGCGGTCTCGTCGAGGTCACGGCAACCTGCCGAGCCGGCAAAGCGGAGCGGATCACAGTCCGCAATGTGCCCTCCTTTGCCGACAAGCTCGACGTGAAACTTGAAGTCCAGGGCGTTGGCACACTCGCCGTGGACACGGCCTATGGCGGCGACAGCTTCGTGATCACGGATGCGACGGCGCTCGGCTTCGCGATCCGCCCCGATGAAGCAAAGGATTTGGCGGAGATCGGAATCAAGATCACCCGAGCGGCCAACGAGCAGATCGGCTTCAGACATCCCGAGCTCCCGGGCTGGGATCACATTTCCTTCTGCCAGATCGCTGCGCCGCTCGCCGAACGAGACGGCGTTCCGCACGGCGCCAACGCCGTGGTGGTCCGTCCCGGCAAGATCGACCGTTCGCCGACCGGCACGGGCTGCTCGGCCCGCATGGCGGTGCTTCACGCGCGCGGCATCCTGAAGGTCGGCGACAGCTTCGTGGGCCGCTCGATCATCGATTCGGAATTCATCTGCGCCATCGAGGGCGAGGTGACGGTGGGTGGCAGGCCCGGCATCATCCCGTTGATCTCCGGACGCGCTTGGATCACTGGCACCCATCAGCACATGCTCGATCCCGACGATCCGTGGCCGGATGGTTACCGGCTGTCGGATACCTGGCCGCAGATATAGACCTGACGAGACCGCTATTTGATATTTGGAAGCCTCGGACGCAAACGGACTTGGACGAATGAGTGAAGAAGTTACCCTCCCGCTGGACGAGGTTAGGCGGATCAGCATCGACGTTCTCAAGGCAGGCGGTCTTTCCGACGACCATGCGCATGCCATCGCGGAGGTCGTCTATGCGGGCCAGCGCGACGAGTGCCACTCCCACGGCCTGTACCGGCTTCTCGGCTGCGTGCGTTCCGTGAAGGAAGGCAAGGTCAACCCGAACGCGGTGCCGGACGTGGTGGACCACGCGCCCGCTGTCGTGCGTGTCGATGCTCATTTCGGGTTCTCTCCGCTAGCCTTTGAGCGCGGCAAGCCGATGCTCGTCGAGAAAGCCCGCCGGATGGGCCTCGCCGCTATGGCGATCAACAACTGCTATCATTTCTCCGCTCTCTGGCCAGAGGTGGAGGCGATCAGTGCGGAGGGCCTTGTGGCACTCGCCATGACCCCGAGCCACAGCTGGGTTGCGCCTGCAGGTGGGAACAAGCCCGTGTTCGGCACGAACCCGATCGCGTTCGCTTGGCCGCGCCCCGATGGACCGCCCTTCGTGTTCGACTTCGCCACCAGCGCCATTGCCCGGGGCGAGATCGAGCTGCACCGGCGCGCGGGCAAGCCATTCCTACCGGCTGGGCCATAGACAGCGAAGGCAATCCCACTAACGATCCGACGGCCGCTCTGGCCGGTGCCATGCTGACCTTCGGTGGCCACAAGGGTTCTGCCCTCTCGGCCATGATCGAGTTGATGGCGGGCCCTCTGATCGGCGACATGACGAGTGCGGAATCCATGGCCTTCGATGAAGAGGTCGGCGCCGCCCCTTGCCACGGCGAGTTGATCCTGGCCTTCGATCCAAAGGTTTTTCTTGGTGCCGATGCCGCGCAGCACGTATCCCGGGCCGAGAAGATGTTCGAGTCGATCATTGGCCAAGGTGCGCGACTGCCCTCACAGCGCCGCTATGAGGCCCGTGAGCGCAGCAAGGTGAATGGCGTTCGCATCCCCAACGCACTCTATGATGACCTGCAGGCTCTCCTGCCGCGTTGATAAGTGGAGCCGTCATGAGCGAAGTTGTCTTCTCCGGCGCTGCCCTCGTTCATGGCGAGGCTGCGGGCGAGATTATCGCCAGCGATGTGGAGTTGAGCTTCTGGGGCGGCGTCGATCCGGGCACGGGCGAGGTGATCGACCGGCATCATCCGCTGAGCGGCCAGATCCTCACAGGCAAGATTCTTGTCATTCCGGGTGGACGTGGCTCCTGCTCGGGAAGCGGCGTGATCCTGGAGCTTCTTCTCACGGGAAAGGGACCCGTAGCCATAGTGACCGAGCGTGAGGACGATATTCTCGCTCTCGGTGTTGTCATTGCAGAAGAGGTCTTCGGCAAATCCATTCCCGTCGTCGTACTCAACCCAAGGGATTTCCGTCAGGTAGCCACAGCGCGCTATGCGCGTGTTGACGGCGATTGCGTCGTATGCGGCGACGATCCTGTTGCACTAGGGGCGCTTCCGCTTGCGGGGAGAGAACCAGCCAGCAAAGTTTCTGACCTGAAGCTGGGCAGAGCGGATCAGGCATATCTGGATGGCACCCATGGCAAGGCCGCGCGGGTAGCCATGAAGGTGATTCTGCGCATGGCTCATCTGCAAGGCGCCAATCAGCTGATCGACATCGCGCAGGCGCATATCGACGGCTGCGTCTATACTGGTCACGGGTCGCTGAGGTTCGCGCAGCAGTTGCGGGATTGGGGTGGGAAAGTTGCTGTGCCGACGACGCTGAACTCAATTTCCATCGATCACCGCCGCTGGCGTACACAGGGCGTTGATCCTGCCTTTGGAGAGCCGGCGAGTCAGTTGGGTGACGCGTATGTTGATATGGGCGCGCGGCCCACATTCACGTGTGCGCCCTATCTCCTCGAATCTGTACCGCAAAAGGGCGAGCAGATCGTCTGGGCTGAGTCCAATGCTGTCGTCTTTGCCAACAGCGTGCTCGGCGCGCGGACGATGAAATATCCAGATTTTCTCGACATCTGCATTGCGCTCACGGGCCGCGCACCACTGGCTGGATGTCATATTGAGAGCGGCCGGAGTGCGGCTCTCCAGATCAACGTGCCGAGGCTCAAGTATGTTGACGACGCGTTTTACCCGCTGCTCGGCTATCATGTCGGCCTCGTGGCCGCGAACCGGATTCCTGTCCTGACTGGGCTCGAACAGGCTGCGCCCTCACAGGATGATCTCAAGGCCTTTGGGGCCGCGTTCGCGACCACCTCAAGCGCGCCCATGTTCCACATTCTAGGCGTGACACCCGAGGCAGTGACATTGAACGACGCTACCGGCGGGACAAGCGTTCCGACTGTCGAGATTTCCATTGAGGATCTGCTTCAGAGTTGGCGCGAGCTCGACAGCGCTCCCGGCTTATCGATCGATCTCGTATCGCTCGGCAATCCGCATTTCTCCTTCAGCGAATGCGAAAAGCTCGCCGCCCTCTGCCGCGGTCGCACGAAGCATAAGGACATAACAGTTATCGTGACCTGCGGGCGCGCCACGCACGACAAGATACGGGAAGCCGGGATCCTGTCGGAGCTCGAGCGCTTCGGGGTTCAGTTCATCACGGATACCTGCTGGTGCATGATCACCGAGCCGGTCGTTCCACCGACAGCTGGAACGATCATGACCAATTCCGGCAAGTACGCCCATTATGGCCCGGGCCTCACGGGACGAGGCTTCCATTTCGGAAGCCTCGCGGCTTGTGTCGAGGCGGCCTGCACTGGTGCCACAAGCGCTGAGCCTCCGCCTTGGCTTCGAGATAATTGAACCGTGCGAAGACGGCGGAAGCTCAGTGCAGCTGAGCAATCAGATGGTGGCGGGCGGTAAGCCGCTGCCTGCTTACCCCACAGCCTCCGGAACCATCGACCTCGGCTGGCATATTCATTCACTCGGGCGATGGGAGTTGTGGGGGCTGATGCGCAGCGCGGCTTTTACTCCATCATGAAGCAGATAGGCTTAACCGATCGTCCGATGCGCTAGCATAATGCTACCTATTTGGCCGGATGGACGCCCCGAAGGCGGATCATGCCGTCGGGATAGGGTTTGAAGTCCGCGACACGGTTCGACACTACGTAAATGAGAGGCGAATAATAGGTGTAGATGATCGGCAAATCGCTCTGCAGGATTCCCATCGCCTGGTTGTAGAGGCTCTTACGTGCCTCAACGTCCGGCGTGAGCCGCGCATCGTTCAGCAGGCGGTCCACCTCCGGGTTGCAGTACTTGGAGTCGTTCTGGGTTCCTTTGCAGGTCACAAACTGATGGATATTCCCATCGGGATCGATCCGGCCCGACCAGCCGCTCAAGGAGGCCTGGAAGTTTCCTTTCTGCATTTCTGCGAGCATGGCAGAAAATTCCATCGGCCGTAGGCTGATCTTAAACCCGGCCTCGCCGGCCATTGCCTGAATCATCTCAGCCAACGAAGCCGTGATGGTCGTATTGCCAAAAGACAGCTCGAAGGCGACTTCGGGCTGCTTGGCTTGAGCCAGCAGAGCCTTAGCCTTTGCCACATCGCGGGTCGTAGCCGGATACTGCTTGTCAAAATAGGGACTGGCTGGCGGGAATGGGTGCTGTGCAGGATTATAGAGCCCATGGCCAATAACTTCATTGATGACGTCACGGCCGATGGCTGCCTGGAAGGCCCCCCGCACGAGCTTATCTTTGCCCAAGGGACCGTCGGCCCGAGGACCAGCGCCCACGTTGATTACGATGTTCTGGAATCCGAGCCCTGACAGGACGAGGAACTTCAGGTTCTTGTCAGCTTTTACCGCCTCGGCATCAGACGGATTCAGACGCTCCACAAGTTCGAGATCACCAGATCGAAGATTGGCGAGGCGCACGGTGGTGTCCGGGATCGGACGGAAGACCACCCGGTCATACTGATAATCCTTGGCGTCCCGGTAATCTGCAAACCTTTCCAGTACGATCCTGTCGTTCTGGACGCGCTCCACGAAACGGTACGGTCCGGAGCATATCGGCTTACGGCCCACATCCTCACTGTTGAACGTCGCCGGTGAGAGCATCATGCCTGCGCGATCACTCAATTGTGCTAACAGCGTCGCGTCCGGCTGCTTCAGGGACAGCACGACGGTCGATGGATCAATAACCTCCACTCGGTCAATGGATCCCAACTCCCCCTTGCGTAGGCTGTCCGGCAACGTCAAAGCCCGGTCCAAGTTCGCTTTGACAGCCGCCGCGTCAAACTTTGTGCCATCGTGAAACTGTACGTCAGTGCGCAACTTGAACGTCAGTGTCTTGTTGTCGGGGCTCCATGACCATGAGCTCGCAAGCTGTGGAGCGATCTCCAGCTTGTCCGTGACATCAACAAGCTTGTCGCAAAGCGAGGTGAAAACCATGCGCCCCACTGTGGTTCGGGCACGATGAGGATCAAGGGGATCTGCATCTTCCTGCACCCCAATCCTAAAATCGGCTGCCAAGGTTATCGGACTTGTGAAAATACCGACTGCCAGAATGGCTAAGAATCCGCTGCGCATCACCACCACTCCAGTGTCCTTCATCCCATGAAATTCAACAGTCACGTCGGGCCTCAACCTTGTTTACGGCCAGATAAGAAGGGGACGCTGCGGGAGACCAGCGTCGGTAAGCGTGACTACTCTCAAGAAACCTTTACTCTCCGTAGAGAATAGTATGGCCTGAAACTCATGCCAACCGGAGTTAGAGTGCTCAACCTCGACGCAGTTCTAGATCAAAGTCAATGCAGACCTAGAAACTTCGCCCTCATACTCGTCTGACGGAGTCGATCGGGAGCGGGTTGGACAACTGATCGGTCGCATCCTCCGCCTGAGCAAATATCGTGCGGACGACATCCATCCCTTCCACAATCTGACCGAAAGCAGCGAAGCCTTGTCCATCCGGGTTGCGGCGCCCGCCAAAATCCAGGTCAGGCTGGTCTCCGATGCAGATGAAGAATGCAGATCCCGCGGTTCCAGGTGCGAGGCGCGCCATCGACAAGGTTCCATCGAGGTGGCGCAGCCCTGTTGCAGCGGTGGTCTCGTGAGCGATTGGCGGAAGGGGGTCTGCTTCTTGTGCACTGGATCTGGGTAGTCCGAACTGGACCACCTCGATCTTTGCCGGAACCGTGTCAGGCTGATTGGCAAGAGTGACAATGCGGTAGATCGACGAATTGGCGAGGAGGCCCTTCTCGACCCGGGTGAGTAGATTGGCTGTGGAGATAGGCGCTTCCCTTTCGAACAACTGCGCCACAAAACGGCCGTACCTCGTCTCAAAGGCGACCTTGGGGTTACTATCTGCCGGTGTCGTATGAGCCATTGTAGAGCTTATTCCTTAGGACGTTGTACTCCTTCCTAGAGAGTGAGAGTAACAGCTGCTCTCAGGCCGAGCTACTATGGAATGCTACGTTACTAAGAGGGCTTTGAACTGCCGTGACCTAATGATGTCATGCGAGAGCGACATCTTCGCAAAACGATGGTCATCAGGTTCTTTGGCAGGAGCTCCGTACCCAGTGCCATGGGTGGCGACCATCTCGTGACAAAACTTCCAAGGTGGTTCAAGGTGGAAGTACGCGCCCTTTGTCCGCTGCGCAGGCTCGGCCCTCCGCGGGGCGGTGACCGTCCGAGTTCGAAATCGAGCAGAATTGGCTGTCGCGCTCCTAGAGGGGATCAGATTATCCGTGTTGCGTTTTGGTCGGCCGCTGAGCGGGGATCGTGCGGCCTCGGCTTCCTGTCTGCACCTCACGCCACCCAAGGATGTTCGCCTGTACTGTCTCGCCAGTCGTCCCGTTCCGCCACTCGCCGTTTGTGCGCTCACACGAGAATGGAAGGATGTATGTTCCAACATGATCCTCAGCCAAAACCTGCACCGGCAGCCCAGAGTCGGGATATCCGTCAGTTAGGAAATCCTTTAGTCGAGCATTTCGTGTCACCATGCACTCGTTCCAACCAATGATGATGCGCCCGTAAATCAGTCTGGCGCTGCTAGCGAGAGAAGCCAATTGCATCTACCGGGCTCTACCCTGCGGTGCGCTTAGGCTGATCCATTCATAATGGAAACTAGGCTTACGGCCTTCCCTGCCCGGAGAGCCATCCCTGCATGGACAAGGGAGTTGTTCCGCCTCACCAAGACCGACTTTCTAATGGCCGCCAAGAATTTAGGCTGAATATCCACGGCAGTTCTTGGATCTGTTCATAGATCTTAACGACCCTTCCTGGTCTGTCTCAGAATCATAATGCGGCACCGCGAATCGAGCCTCGCTCCGAATACTACGTACATTCGAATCAAGTGCGTAACTTCGAATCGCCCGGAACCGGGCTTTTACATGCGAATTGACTCGGCCTTTTTAGCTAAATGATTCTAGCTAAAGAAGTTTCCCACCGCTGAATCGATCTATTGTGAATGGATTCTTGACGCGCGACTCCACAGCCAACTCAGAATCGGGCATTTCTCGATACGTCACAGGTGCAATGGGTGGAGTGCCATGCCTGACGTGAAGGGTATCGAGCGGGTTCAACGCTTCCGTAAGGCTCGCCGTGAACGCGGCGACCGGGAGCTGAACGTCTGGATACCTGGGCTCCTGGGGGCTGCAATCGACCAAGCTGTCGAGAGTGGCCAGTTCAAGACACGTCAGGAGGTCATCACCCATGCTCTTGAGACCATGTTCGCCCAGAAGGATCGAAATGTCGTGACGTAAACCAGGCAAAGCAAAAGGCCCACGAAGCTGGAAACTTCGAGGGCCTTTGGAGCTACCCGCGAGGGGCGGCGTAAAGAATGTGTCGCAACATCCTTATGCCATCCCGACAAACTGAATGTCAAGAGCATCGGTTTCGGTGAACGCTTCCGCTTTGCCCTCAACATGGAGGGTACGATGCAACTGGCATCGTCAGGAGGCCGGCGGCTGAGACATGCTGCTCTGGTCGCGAGAGAGCTTGCGCTCGAAGATGGGCGCACGGTAGCGCGAAAAGAACTATCTGCGGCAGCCCGGGACGCTGCCAAAGCCCTGGAATTGCGGAACGGACCCCGGTCGGTCCTCTCCGAGCTCGTCGCCTGCTGGGGCGAGCAGGAGTGGGAGCGGCTGCTGGTCTGGCCGTCCAACGACTATCTGGTCAATCGCACAGGGCTGTCCGAGCGCGGCATCCGTAAAGCATTCCGTGTCCTCATCGACCAGCAACTG
Organism: Microvirga arabica; assembly: GCF_016811235.1. GTDB lineage: Bacteria > Pseudomonadota > Alphaproteobacteria > Rhizobiales > Beijerinckiaceae > Microvirga > Microvirga arabica. Next base: position 482 of record NZ_JAFBID010000129.1, on the reverse strand, counting down.
ATCGTCCCAAAGGAATCCCCCAACGGGAAGCGCTACGCTGTCAAGGATTTAGCCGGCGAGGTTGTTGACGCCTTTGGCTTCGATCTGACGCCCGTCTACGCGAGGCGAGGGGAGTGGGCCGAGCGCCTGATCGAGCAGAAGCAAGCCCGGGAAGCCCGCAAGCGCACCTTCGACGAGATCACGATCGCCAGACGAGCCGCCCAGGAAGCGCTCGGGAGCCTGTCGCGGGAGTATCCTGATCTAGATCGCTCCGACCTTGAGAACCGACTTCAGGGGCTACTGGCTCGGACGCCTTTGCGCAGCACGAAGGTCATGGCGGTCGACATGCTGGACGAGTGGAAAACTCTGAGGAGCGCGTGCGAGGAAGCTTATTATAAAGCAGGCTATGCCGGAACTCAGTGCCGTCACACTAATAACAACAACGGATCTCCTAGTGAGCCTTGTAACAAGAGCTTTCCGAAGAAAGCTGAGGCGGTTCGTTC
>NZ_JAFBID010000128.1 GCF_016811235.1 Microvirga arabica | reverse complement strand
GTTCATCTGCAAAACCTGGCTCAAGGAGCCCAAACGCTTCAAACTTGATCCGGTCCATCAAATGCCGGGACTGAACATCTAGAGCGGTTTGGGGTTGAACGGAATCGGGAAGTCTGACTCGGTGCGGTCAGGGGCGTGAGCACAGGGGCTCGCCATGACCACACCGTTATCCCAGGACCTGCGGCGGCGCATCGTGCGGGCGGTTGAGACGGGCAGTTCGATCCGCCAGGCGGCCGCTCGTTATGAGGTCAGTCCCTCGGCCGCTGTGAAGCTGATGCGGCGACTGCGCGAGACCGGCTCGGTCACCCCAGAGCGCATTGGCGGCCATCGTCGCTCAGTGCTGGAGCCGCATCAGGATCTGCTGCGATCCCTGGTGGACGCCAAGTCCGGCATCACGCTGGCCGAGATCCAAGCCGAGCTGCGCGCCCGCGGGATCGTGGTGCAGGCGCTCTCGACCATTCACCTGATGCTCAAGCGCATGGACCTGACGCACAAAAAAGACGCTCCGGGCGGCCGAGCAGGACCGGCGGGACGTAGCCCAGGAGCGCCGCCGCTTTCGGGTGTGGCAGCGCTTCATGGATGCGAGCCGCTTCGTGTTCCTGGACGAGACGGGCACGGCTACCAACATGACCCGGCGCTACGGCAGGGTACCGCACAGGCAGCGGGTGGTCGATGCGGTGCCGCACGGACATTGGCTCACCACGACCTTTGTGGCGGGCCTGCGCGGGAACGGGATCATCGCACCGCTCGTAGTAGACGGGCCCATGCGGGGCGAGATCTTCAAGGCTTATGTGGAGCAGATGCTGGCACCAGCGCTCTCACTTGGCGATGTGGTCGTGCTCGACAATCTTGCCGCTCACAAAGTGGCAGGCGTTGAGGAGGCAATCCGAGGTGTCGGAGCCAGCCTGCTGTACCTGCCGCCGTATAGTCCCGATCTCAATCCGATTGAGCAACTGTTCGCCAAGCTCGAGGCGCTCCTGCGCGAGGCGGGCGCACGGACCAAGGAGGTGCTCTGGACCACCATCGAAGAACTGCTTGACGCCTTCGAGCCCAATGAGTGTCGCAACTACATCAGGAACTGCGGGTATGAGCCCGTCTAGGTCGAATCTGCTCTAGAGGTGGAGGAGGCAGAAAGAAAATGCCGTCGTGATACGGGTTAGGTGTGGGGTAATATGGCAGTGGCCCAATGATGTCTGAGCCTATGCTCCTATCCATCGGGGTCTGCAAGCAACTTGCATCATCAAAAACCGCTTGCCTCAAATACGGATCTGGCTTCCTCGGCGACCTCATCACCATGAGAAAACAGCGGTCGCCATCCAGCGACACCAGCGGCGATTTCTGGGTGCGAGATAGCCGAAGAGAAAGCCTCAACTCCGACCAGTTGATCATAATCTGCAGCTTTCAAACGCCGCAAAAGTGGTGAGAAGTCGATAGTTCCTCGGCTTAAGAGCCCGCGGTGGTTCTGGTCGATCTCGAAGTAACCCAGGTATGGAAGAGCAGTCTCCAGCGCACCCAGCATGCTGTCTTCTTCGATGTTCATGTGAAACGTATCGAGGTGAACTTTGACGTTATCTAAGCCGATCATCTTGATAAGGCGAACAGCATCGGCTGCCGTGTTCACAAGATTACTCTCGTAGCGGTTTACGACCTCCAGTGTCAGAACCATTCCATGCTTTTGGGCTTCATCAGCAACACGGTAGAGACCTTCTGCGGCCGCCTTGAAGTTATCCTCTGTTGGTGCCCGAGAGGCTTTCCCAAAAGCACTATAAACGATCCCGCCCATCCTGTTGGCACCCATGTCGCGCGCCATGACAAGAGCGGCGAGGTGCCGTTTGACGCCTCGCTCGCGTATTTCGGAATTGGTGCTCGATATGTCGTTGTCAGCTTGAAGAGGAGACGTGGTGACGGGCCGAATGCCGTTGGTCTCGCAAATCTGCGCGATCGCTGCAGGTTCTATCATCTCATGGTTGCGCAGGGGGATGACAAGATGTCCGAAGCCACAAGCTGCAGCCCGTTCAGCCGCCATCCTTCCGTCCTCAGTGCTCCACCTCGGGATCCACGTATAACTATGTATCGAGCGCTGGTTCATATCTTCCTCGGGAAAGAGTACGATCAGTTCTAGCTGAGGCCCGCATGCTGCCAATCGGCAGCATGCGCTATAAAGAACGGGCTTGGCTTACAGGCGCCCTCTGGTGGCTATCCTGGAGCATAGATCCTGCATCCGGTATTATCCGAAGAGCAGGTTCGGGAGGAAAAGGACAGCCTTGGGCACGAAGATCAGTAACAGGCTGACAATCGCGATTGCAATCATCAACGGCACCGACTCTCGGGTGTACGTCCCGACCCGAACCTTAAGGATGGAGCATACGGTATACATCGCGGCTCCGACGGGGGGCGTGAAGTTGCCGATCGTCGCGGCTACGATAAACACGATCCCAAAGTGAACAGGATCTCCACCTAGGCTTCGGACCAGAGGAAGGAAGATCGGTGTCATCATGATGATCAACACTGTCGCGTCGATGAAGCATCCAGCGATAATCACCAGAATGACAATCAGAACCATAACAAGGGAAACGTCGTCGGTGATGCTGGTGATACCTTCTGAGATCACCTCAGGGATCCGTTCGAAAACGATGCCATAGCTGAAGATTGCGGAAAGGCTGATGAGAAACATGACGGCGCCGACATCGCCGAGACTGATCTCGAGCGCGTGCACGAACCCCTTCGCATTCATTTTGCGATAGACCAGGATCCCGATGAAGAGGGCGTAAACCACGGCGAACGCGCCGATCTCGGAGGGAGTGAAGATCCCCATGCGGAGACCCGCGAGCAGGAACACGGGAAACAGAAGCGCCCATATTCCACCCCGGAACGCGCTTCCGTACTCAGCCAGACTTGGCCGCGTTGTCCGCTGCGGAGGATAATTGCGCTTTTTAGCAGTCAGCCAAACCGCGAAGCTCAGGCCCAACCCGAGCATCAGAGCCGGAATAAAACCGGCGGCAAATAACCGGCCGATCGACACCTGCCCGATCGTTCCATAGAGGATCATACCGATTCCAGGAGGAATAATTGGGGTCAGGATTGATCCGAATGATAGAACGCCGGCTGTGAAGCCAGGTGACATTCCGCGCCGGGTCATCTCCTCTCCAAGCACCCGCGACTGCATCGCCGCGTCCGCAATGGCTGATCCTGAAACTCCTCCCATGAGGGCTGACAGCAGGATGGATACCTGAGCCAACCCACCTTTGAGGCGGCCTGTGAGCACCGATGCGAGGTCCAATAGACGCTCAGTGATGCCTGAGCGGTTCATGAAGTTGCCCGCAAGGATAAAGAGCGGAACAGCGAGCAAGGCGAAGTTTTGGGTTTGTGAGATCGTGACCTGAGCCGGAATCGTGAATGGGAGATCAGGGTTCTGCACGAAGAAGACGACACCTGCGATCCCGATCGCAAAAGCCACCGGCATTCCGATCGCCATAAGTACAAAGAAGAGAAGAGCAACGATCAGCATGTTGGTCATGCCCTCTCGCGACTTGGTCGCAGAATGCCGTCTTGCCGCAGTGCGTCTCTGACTTTAAGCAGCGTGGTGGCTAGCAAGAGGGCGGCTCCCACAGGCAGGCTTGCCGTCACCCAGGAATAGCTCACACCTGAGATCCCCTGGAAGCTCCTGGCTCTACTGATCCACGCGAGCCATCCGCCGGAGTAAACAAGGTAGCAGAGGAAACATGCGATGATTGCGTAGTTCAAGTAGAGCATCCCCCTTCGCGCCGGCTTGGGGAGACGCTCGACCAATGCGTCGATCGACATGAGCATGTTGTTTCGCCAAGCGATATCCGCGCACAAGAAGCAGGCCCATGCGAAGCAGCAGGTTGCCAGTTCGACAGTCCAATTCAGTGGGGTGTGCATCATGCGTGCAAGTCCGCCGACGAATATCAGGGCCGTCATGAGCAAAAGCAGGGTCGCGGCGAGGATCGCCTCAGTTCGTGTCAAAAGCCCGTACACCGTCTTCATGCGATCCTCTCCGCGGAAGCTTATCGACCAAGCTCTTTGTAGACTTGCTTGCGAGCCTCAGTGAGGTTCAACTTTTCGTAGGCTTTCTCGCCAGCGGCCTTGAACGCTGCCAGGTCAACATCGCTCACGATTGTCATTCCTGCCTTGATAAGCTTCTCCTTGTCTGCCTTGGCTGCCTCTTCCATTGCCGCAGATGCAGCCTGTCCGGCCGCCTTGCACTCTTCCACCAAGGCAGTTTGATACTCTTCCGGAAGCTTGTTGAACCACTGGGCGCTGACCACCTCAAAGTTCACGAGCGTGATGTGCCCCGTCTCGTTAGCGTACTTCAGAACTTCATTGAGGTTCGAGGCGGTGATGTTCGGGTAAACGAGCTCGGCCCCGTCAACCGCCTGCTGCTGAAGCCCAGGATAAATATCACCGAAGCTCATTGCAGTTGGTGAGGCACCAAGCGCGCGGATTGACTCCTGCCAAATGGGCGCAGGAGGCGTACGGATGCGAAGGGACGCCAGATCCTCTGGCTTGCGCACTGGCTTGTTGGTGAAAAAATTCCGCTTGCCCTGAACCCAGTCCGAGCAGACGACTTTGATTCCATGCTTCGTGGCCAGTTCGTCCTGCCACTTTTTGATGGACTCAAGATTTCCGAGCTTAAAGGCGTCTTCTTTGGTCTCGATGAAGTAGGGGCCGTTTACGACCGCTAGTTCTTTGACGTAGTTCCCAAGGCGGGCGGCATCCGTGTTCTGTCCAATGGCGGCGCCTTGCCGGATCTGCTCGATGATATCTTCCTCGACGCCCAATTGCGCACTGTGGAACACCTGCATCTTGAGGCCGCCCTTTGTGCGCTCCTCGACGCGCTTGGCCCAGTTTACGAATCCCTTCGCATTGGGTTCGCTTGGGTTATGAACATGGTTGAAGCGCAGGGTGAACTGCTGCTGCGCGAGCGCTGAACCTGATGCAATTGCTGCGAGTGCGGTTGCACCGCACAAGGCTGCGATCCATTTGGCTGAAGTCTTCATCTTCCGTCTCCCTATTGTGAACCTTATGGTTGCCTGTTGATCTACTTATTGGTGGAACATCTTGGGCTGAAGCGCTCCATGGTTCTGGATTTTCCCAAGGCGAGCCTAATGGCATCGCGGGCTGCAAGTCTGGACCATCCAGCCGACCTCATCCGGTCATGCTTCCTAATTCCCCCGCTGCGCCCTTGTCCATCGCTTGGCATCTGGTATATCAGATACTGGATTATAACCATACGAGGCTCATGGGCAAGAGCATCGCTGACGAGTAGACGATGGTAATTGAGCGGCCGAAATCGCTAAGTGAGCTGGTTGTCAACGAGCTCAGAGCCCGAATTGTGGACGGCCGCCTGCGGCTGGGCGCCGCCCTGTCCGAGAACGCTTTGGCGGCCGAACTCGGTCTCTCTAAGACCCCCGTGAGGGAGGCCCTGCTGCAGCTGAAGCTGGAGCGTTTGGTCGAGGTCCTTCCGCAGCGCGGAACATACGTCTTTCGTCTAGCGGCAGACCAGGTCGTTCTTATCAGCGAGTTGCGCGAGATCCTCGAGATCGCCGCTGTTACCGCGGCCATCCAGCGCAACCACGCGGAGCTGGTTAAGCGCATCAGCGCAATCTTCGACGAGATGAAGGTTGCCTACGATGCAGGGGACAACGTGGGATACCGCACACTTGATGGTCAGTACCATCAGACCATGATCGACCTGTGCGGCAATCCCTACATCGGCGACGCTTACAGCCAGATAGGGTTCAGGATCCAGGCGCTTCGCTCCCGTCTCTCCATTGAGACGGCCTTGAATCGCCTCTCCATGAAGGACCACCGGGAGATGCTGAAGCTGATCAAGTCGCGAGAAGTCGAACCGCTTCAGGCTCTGCTCCGCGCTCATATTCATCAGACGAAGCAATCTTATCTCGATGTACTCGATCGCAAGGACGTCCTGGCGGAGGAAATCGCATCGTGACGAATAAAAGAGGTGAGACTTGAGCGAGACATCGTTAGCCCAGCCGCGCTCCGCCCCGAGGTTCTCTCTTCACGGCAAGACGGCGCTGGTCGTAGGTGGATCGAGTGGGATTGGCCAAGCAATCGCGCACGGATTCCAGGCGAGCGGTGCCCGGGTCGCCGTTGCTGCTCGGACACCAGAGAAGCTCGCAGAGGCCGCTCAGCGTCTACAACAGGGTGATCCCGACGCGAGAGGCTATGCGGTTGACGTTTCTCAACCTGAAGCCATTGACCGTCTCGCTACCTTAGTCTTGGCAGATTTCGGGCATGTAGATGTGCTGGTCGTGTGCCAGGGCACAACCGTTCTGAAGCCAGCAGAGGACGTCACGCCGGACGAATACGACGAGGTCATGCACACGAACCTGCGTAGCGTGTTTTTCACCTGTACCCGCTTTGGCCGGCACATGCTGGAACGCCGCACAGGATCTATCATCACGATTGCGTCGCTCGCGGCTCACCGTGGCTGGCCGTTGGCATCGGTCTATGCCGCCAGCAAGCATGGGGTAGCGGGGCTGACGAAGACCCTTGCGGCCGAATGGGCCGACCGGGGCGTGCGTGTGAATGCCATTTCGCCCGGCTTTTTCTTGACTGAGCTGAACCAGTCCAAGATGAGCCCCAAGCGAAAGGAGAACGCCCTGCTCCGAACTCCCACGGGACGGTTTGGCCAGGTCGATGAGCTTGTGGGTGCTGCCGTCTATCTGGCGTCACCTGCAGCTGGCTTCGTGACAGGCAGCGTGCTGAACGTGGACGGTGGCTACCTCGCCTCCGGCATATAAGGATCCCCTGATGTTCCGCCTCGACGGCAAAACCTGCATCATCACCGCGGCTGGACAGGGGATGGGGCGCGCCATCGCGCTAGCCTGTGCTGAGGCAGGCGCCGATGTTCTGGCGACCAGCACGCGGAAGTCGTCCCTCTCTTCTCTGGCTGCGGCGAACCCTGCCATTCGGACGCAGCAGCTCGATGTCATGGATGCATCGGCAATCACAGCCTTCTCTGAAGCAGTTGAGAATGCGGACGTACTTTTCAATTGCGCTGGGATTGTTCACAATGGCACCATTCTCGACTCCAGCGAGGATGACTGGAGCCTCGCCTTCGATCTGAATGTGCGGTCCATGTACCGCATGACGAAAGCTCTTCTGCCGAAGATGATCGCGTCCGGTGGAGGAACCGTCATCAACATTCCGTCGGTTGCCGGCGGCCTTAAAGGTGTCCCGAACCGGTTTGTCTATGGCTGTACCAAAGCCGCTGTCATAGGCTTTACGAAGGGTCTGGCGATCGACTTCATCTCCCAAGGTATCCGCTGTAATGCCATTTGTCCTGGCACTATCGACACGCCGTCCCTCACCGAACGTATGCAGGCGCAGCCGGATCCCGCTAAAGCCCGGGCTGACTTCGTCTCGCGCCAGCCTATGGGACGTCTGGGGCGCCCTGAGGAGATCGCAGCACTCGCCGTCTATCTTGCCTCCGATGCTTCCGCATTCACGACAGGTGCTGTTCACGTGATTGATGGCGGGTTTACCCTCTGAGAAAGCGAGTGCTGATGGGAACTACCGACAATTCACTCTCCGCCTCGGTTCGTGTGATCGACGCCTCACGGCTCGAGGAGCGCACCTTCGCTGTTCTTCGTGAAGCAGGCGCAGATGAGCCTTCCGCGCATGCGGCGACCCGGGCGCTCATGCATGCATCTCGGATCGGTGTCGACAGCCATGGTGTGCGCCTCGTTGCCCACTATGCAAAGGCATTGCGTGGAGGTCGGATCAAGGGAGCACCGCACATTACGGTCCGGCGGACGGGAGTGTCTGCTGCACTTGTCGATGCGGATGACGGGTTAGGCCACCTTGCCGCCTACCGTGCCATGGAAGAAGCCTGCGCTTTGGCCCGGGAGAACGGCGTCGGCGCTGTTGGCGTCTGTCGGTCGTCCCATTACGGCGCGGCCGGCGCCTATGCGCTCGCGGCCGCCGAAATGGGTTTGGTCGGCCTCACTACGACCAATGCTGATTCAATTGTCGCGCTTCATGACGGCGTGGTGCCGTTCCATGGCACGAACCCGATAGCCATGGCGGCCCCCGTACTGGGAGAACGCCCATGGCTTCTCGATATGGCCACGTCATCCGTCCCCATGAACCGGGTCCACCTCTATGCCACTCTTGGCCGGCAGTTGCCCGAGAATGTGGCAGCAGACCAGAGCGGCCGTCCGACGACTGATGCCTCCCTGGCTCAGATGCTCATTCCCTTGGGAGGTTCCGAATTTGGCTTCAAGGGTGCTGGTCTTGCGGGCCTTGTAACCATCCTCTCAGCCGTGCTTACCGGGGCAGCTCCGGATCCCGCGATGCTGCCGATGACCGGTACAAACGATTTCGCCACGCCACGGAATGTAGGTCATTTCTGCATCGCACTCGACCCGGATCGGTTTGTTGGCCGCGCGACCTATGACACTCTCATGTCGCAGTACCTGTTGGCGCTTCGCTCTTCGTCAGCCCATTCCGGCACACAATCTTTGGCCCCTGGTGATCGGGAATGGATGGTTGAAGCTGAACGCGCTACAACGGGAATCCCGGTGGATCTTGCAACCGCAGCTCTACTCGGCTTCCCTTGAACTAAATTTCGGCGGTCATTCTAGCCGGAGACCGGGCTGAACGAGACCATTCTGGACCAATGCGCTCAGCGGGCGCGCTTCCCTCTTAAGGACGACGAAGATACATCCTGCGCATCGGGCAAGCCTACACTGATTGCCCAGTTTGTAACCATGTGTCCGATTTCGGCACGCCGGATGAAACTCGACTGAGGCTACCCGTTCTCCAGTAGTTAAGTCCCGTAGGTCTGAACTTGCAGCCCGTTTTGGCAGCCGGTCCTCTCATCCCGGCTGCCACCGATCAGGATCCTACTCGGGTTAGTTCGCCTGCTTCCTCAGCGGCTTCCACTTCTCTACGATGCAGTGCCCCTTCCCGATCCGCTTGCTCCAATCAAGCGTCGAGATCGAAGTGAAGGTTGCTTCGAGCCGCTTAGGATCCTTCCCAGACTCGATCAGATCAAAATACAGAATGCCGATCTTACCCTGCAGTTCCACATAGTTGTATCTATCGACCAGGTTTCCGATCATCTCGCCCAGAACGTTGGCATTGTAATGCTGCGGGAAGTCCGGAACGCCATAGCAGCGCATCTGCCGCGGCTCCCGGTACGCCGCCGGATCATCCAGCCCATTGTACGTACCGCCAATTGCCTGCCCCCCAGCACATAGGGCGAGCCCAAAACTGCAGCCTGCCCAATCGTTTTTTGTATTTGGCTTCTCATTATTCTTACTCGCTCAAGGTCATCGTCTAGCATCCAAGACGCCAGATCGGACCTATTCGTGCTTTAGCCTTTAGGTGTCTAGATCCCAAACGCTTCTGCTCAGCTCGTTAACCGATGAATCAACAGGCAAAAGATGGAGCCAGACGAGTAGCTTGTCCATTCCAACCTCTCATTGAACCCGAAATGCTTGACCAAACCCCGGAAAGAGAGAGCGATGCCAGATTTAGCATCCACGATCTCGGCAGATTCTTCGCTTCAATCTGTCCTGACAGAGGGGCTGAACACCCAGCAGAAACGGGCGGTCGAAGAGTTCGGCAGACCTCTTTTGGTCCTTTCCAGTTCGGGAACGGGCAAAACTCACGTCTTGGCCACGAAGTTCATCTACGCCGTCCAGGTCCTCGGCTATAAGCCTGAAGAGATCATGGCCGTGACCTTCACTAGGTGTTCAGTCCCGGCATTTGATGGACCGGATCAAGTTTGAAGCGTTTGGGCTCCTTGAGCCAGGTTTTGCAGATGAACTCGTAGGGTGTGAGCCCTTTGAGGGTCTTGAGCCTTCGAGCGAAGTTGTAAGCGCTCACGAAGTCAGCCAGATGCTGCCGGAGTTGGTCATGGCTGTCGTAGTAGTAGCGCTTGACCGTCGCGTCCTTGATGGTGCGGTTCATCCGCTCAACCTGACCATTGGTCCAGGGATGTCTCGGCTTGGTCAGGCGATGGTCCACATCGTTCTGGGCACAGGCATACTCAAAGGCATGGGCCCGGAAGAGCTCGCCGCGTTTCATCGCTTTCTTGATCAGCGGGACTGCAGACGCTGTGTTGCTGGGCGTGGTGAAGTGAATGCCATGGTCGGTCAGGACCGTGTGCACCTTGTAAGGCACGGCCTTGATCAGCGCACGCAGGAAGTCGCCGGCGATCCCGGTGGTCACCTTCTCGTGCAGTTCCACGAAGGCGAACTTGCTGGTGCGATCAATCGCAACCAGCAGATAGAGCCTTCCCTCCTCAGTGCGCACTTCGGCAATGTCGATGTGGAAGTAGCCGATGGGGTAGGCCTTGAACTTCTTCTTGGCGGGCTTGTCACCGGTCACCTCGGGCAAGCGGCTGATGCCATGACGTTGCAGACAGCGATGCAGGGATGAGCGCGTCAGGTGCGGGATGGTGGGCTGGAGAGCGTACAGGCAATCGTCCAGCGACAGCAGGGTGTGCTTGCGGAA
>NZ_JAFBID010000127.1 GCF_016811235.1 Microvirga arabica | reverse complement strand
CTCTTCCATTCTCACCACCACACATCGAGCCGGGCTGCCCAACGCGCCACCCTCGATCTCACCCACAGGCTCGCAGCCCACAGGCTGCGGGCCACACGGTGCTGGCTGTTCTTTGCGCGTGTAAGACAAGCTGCCCTATTGCGGCCGCTCTCTTATCATTATATTGCAGCGCATCAGAATTTCCGCCCGGTTCGAGCCAGGAGCGCGGCTAAGCTTGCCGCGAACCGGGCCATTTTGCTTTGAAAGACTAGCCTCATGAAGCTGCGCAACATCGCCATCATCGCCCACGTCGACCATGGCAAGACCACCCTCGTCGACAAGCTCCTCCAGCAATCAGGCAGCTTCCGCGAGAACCAGCGCGTGGAAGAGCGCGCCATGGACTCGAACGACCTCGAGAAGGAGCGCGGCATCACCATCCTGGCCAAGGCGACCTCGGTCGTCTGGAAGGACACCCGGATCAACATCGTCGACACCCCCGGCCACGCCGATTTCGGCGGCGAGGTGGAGCGCATCCTGAGCATGGTGGACGGCGCCATCGTTCTCGTGGACGCAGCCGAAGGGCCGATGCCGCAGACCAAGTTCGTGGTGTCCAAGGCCCTCAAGATCGGCCTCAAGCCGATCGTCGCCATCAACAAGATCGACCGCCCCGATGCCCGCCACACAGAGGTCATCAACGAGGTGTTCGACCTGTTCGCGGCGCTCGACGCCACCGACGAGCAGCTCGACTTCCCGATCCTCTACGGGTCCGGCCGCAACGGCTGGATGGCCAAATCCCCGGAAGGCCCGAGCGACGAGGGCCTGGCGCCCCTGTTCGACCTCGTGCTTGAGCACGTGCCCCCGGCCAAGACCGAGGAAGGCCCGTTCCGCATGCTCGGCACCCTGCTTGAGGCCAACCCGTTCCTGGGCCGTATCGTCACCGGCCGCATCGCCTCGGGCACCGTGAAGCCGAACCAGACGATCAAGGTGATCGACCGCAACGGCAACTTGGTCGAGAACGGCCGCGTGTCCAAGATCCTGGCCTTCCGCGGGCTGGAGCGCCAGCCCATCGAGGTCGGCGAGGCGGGCGACATCGTGTCCATCGCGGGGCTGGTGAAGGGCTCGGTGGCCGACACCTTCTGCGCGCCCGAGAACGACATTCCGATCCAGGCCCAGCCGATCGATCCGCCGACCGTGACCATGTCGTTCATCGTCAACGACAGCCCGCTCGCCGGCACCGAGGGTGACAAGGTCACGAGCCGCATGATCCGCGACCGCCTGTTCAAGGAAGCGGAAGGCAACGTGACCCTCAAGATCGAGGAAGCGGCAGACAAGGACTCGTTCTACGTCTCGGGCCGTGGCGAATTGCAGCTCGCGATCCTGATCGAGACCATGCGCCGCGAGGGCTTCGAGCTCGCCGTGTCGCGTCCCCGCGTCGTCTTCGAGAAGGACGAGAGCGGCCAGCTTCTCGAGCCCATCGAGGAAGTGGTCATCGACGTGGACGAGGAGCATTCCGGTGTGGTCGTGCAGAAGATGTCCGAGCGCCGCGCCGACATGGTCGAGATGAAGCCGTCCGGCGGCAACCGCCAGCGCCTCGTGTTCTACGCTCCGACCCGCGGCCTCATCGGCTACCAGAGCGAGCTTCTGACCGACACCCGCGGCACGGCGATCATGAACCGCCTGTTCCATGCCTACGAGCCCTACAAGGGCGAGATCGCGGGACGGCGCAACGGCGTGCTGATCTCCAACGACGCAGGCGAGGCCGTGGCCTATGCCCTGTGGAATCTGGAAGACCGCGGCCCGATGATGATCGAGCCCGGCTGGAAGGTCTATCAGGGCATGATCATCGGCGAGCACAACCGCGAGAACGACCTCGAGGTGAACGTGCTCAAGGGCAAGAAGCTCACCAACATCCGCACGACCTCCAAGGACGAGGCGGTGCGCCTGACGCCGCCGATCCGCATGACCCTCGAGCGTTCGCTCGCCTGGATCGAGGACGACGAGCTCGTCGAAGTGACGCCGAAGTCGATCCGCATCCGCAAGGCGATCCTCGACCCGAACGACCGCAAGCGCGCCGAGAAGCAGAAGGAAGCGCTCAGCGCTTAAAGGCATCGCCTGAAGCAACAGATCAAAGGCCGCTCTCCGGAGCGGCCTTTTTCATGAACGGAGATCGGGAGGGAGCATGCTGAAAGTTCACGGATACGCAGGGTCCATCAATATGCGGAAGGTGCTCTGGACCTGCATGGAGCTTGGGCTCCCGTTCGAGCGCATCGACTGGGGCGGCGGCACGCGACCCGTCACGGACCCGGAGTTCCAAAAACTCAATCCCGTCGGCATGATCCCGGTGCTGGAGGATGCGGGCCAGCTCTTCTGGGAGTCGAACAGCATCGTCCGCTATCTGGCGGGGCGGGAAGGCCGTGACGACCTGCTGCCTGCCGATCCCGCCAAGCGGGCGCAGGTCGAGAAGTGGATGGACTGGCAGGTCTCCGACTTCAACAACACCTGGCGCTACGTCTTCCAGGCGACGGTGCGCAGGAACCCGAACTTTCAGGATGAAAAGCAGATCGCCGCGTCATGGAGCGCGTTCTGCTCCGCCGCTCAGGTGATCGACCGGGAACTCGCCCGCACCGGCGCCTACATCACCGGTCCAGCTTTCACCTGCGCCGACATCGTCATCGGCCTGTCGGTCCATCGCTGGAAGAGCATTCCGCTCGAACACCCTCATCTGCGGGAGATCGGGCGCTACTACGACCGTCTCTGCGAGCGTGAAGGCTTTCGAGTCTATGGAAGGGACGGAGGATTGTAGAGGGAAGCACGAGTGGCTTCCCTCGATGTTTGCTGACAGGTCTGAGCTCAGCCTTCAGCCTTGTCGCCTTGCCCCTTCTTGGCACCTTCGCCCATCGGGTTCGTCGAATCCTCGCCCGAGGCCTCGGGGTTCTCGCGGCCCTGCGGGGTCAGGCGCGGCGCGCTGATATCCTCTTCGGTCGCCTTATTGGACTTGTCGTTCGGTTGAGCCATGGTCTTGCCTCGCATGAATTCAGGAAGGGCCGCCGGAGCCGTCGGTCGGTCCGGAGCCGGAATCGGATCCCGCATCGCCCTCATTGCCGAGGGAGCGCGAGCCGCTCGGATCGGTGAGCCCGGTCGCGCGTCCGCCGGCATCGGTTCCGCCGGACGTGCTGCCCTTCGGACCGCCCGGAATGGTGCCCGAGCCGACCTGGGTCTTGTTGGACGGATCCACTGATCCGCCGAGATCGAAACCGGGGCGGTCTTCCGCGCCGGCTCCCGGATCGCGGGCAGCCTCTTCCGGATCCGGACGCTCGGTCGGGACGCGGGGTCCCGAATTCTGGTTCTGGGTCATGATGCTCTCAAGCCTCTATGAACTGGTGGAGTCGGTCGCGTCCCGATCACCGGCATCGGGCAAGGCGCCCGTGCCGGGCGTCGAATCCGGGTTCGTCAGCGACGGCTTGCTGTGAGGGCCCGCCGCCGGCTGCTTGCCGCCTGGCTGCTTGTCGGACGAGGCTTGCTTATCGCCCTGCGGATCGAGCCGCTTGGACTCCACGTCCTGCTTCGTGTCTTCGGTATGATTGCCGTAGCCTGCATTGCCCATGGCGCTCTCCTGTCAGCCCTTGTCCTTGCCGTTGACGGCGGTCGCCCGCTCAATGGCTTCGGCGGTCGCGTCCTTGTCATCCGGCGACAGGCTGGCGTCGCTCAGGTGCTTGGTGGTCTCCGGCGTCTCGGCAGCCGTGAGTTCGTCATGGCCGTCATGCCCGGCCTTGCTGGTCTGGCCGGTCTGTCCCTGGCGATAAGCATAGGCCTCGCCACCGGGCTGGCTCCAAACGCGCCTCAAGGTGGCGTTGCCTTCGACGCCGCCGTCCCGGTTGGGATCGACAGGGCTGTCGATGCCGCCGCGCTGCTCGTTGCGGATCTGGTCCGCATCTTGGTCCTTCAAAGAATGGGGAGCCTTGCGTTCCGCCATGATGAACTCCTTGAAACATCGTTCAAATCTCGTACGTGCAAGGAGAACCCGGCGGACGGGGCGAAGTTCTGGCTACGCTTGGGAGTGGTGCAAACAAAAAGGGCGGCCTGGAAGCCGCCCTTGGGTCTTGTCGTTTGATGACGAGCTCAGAGCCCTTCGAAGAGCGCACTCGAGATATAGCGCTCGGCGAAGGAGCACGCGACCGTGACGATGCGCTTGCCCTTGAACTCGGGCCGCGAGGCCACTTCGAGGGCTGCCGCCACATTGGCGCCCGTCGAAATGCCGCCGGGAATGCCTTCCAGCTTCGCAAGCTTGCGGGCCATGTCGAAAGCGGTCTGGTTGCCCACGGTGACCACCTCGTCGATCACGGAGCGGTCGAGCACATCCGGCACGAAGCCCGCGCCGATGCCCTGGATCTTGTGCGGGCCCGGCTGGCCCCCGGACAGCACCGGCGAATCCTCCGGCTCCACGGCAATCACCCTTAAGGAAGGCAGGCGCGGCTTGATCACCTGACCGACGCCGGTGATCGTGCCGCCGGTGCCCACCGCCGAGACGAAGGCGTCGAGCTGGCCTCCTGTATCGTTCCAGATCTCCTCGGCGGTTGTCTTGCGGTGGATCTCCGGATTGGCCGGGTTCTTGAACTGTTGCGGGATGACAGATCCCGGAATCTCGCGGAGCAGCTCTTCGGCACGGGCGATGGCGCCCTTCATGCCCTGAGGACCGGGGGTGAGTTCGAGTTCGGCCCCCAGGAAGGCGAGCATCTTGCGCCGCTCAAGCGACATGGTCTCGGGCATCACCAGGATCAGGCGATAGCCGCGCGCCGCTGCCACGAAGGCCAGCGCAATGCCGGTGTTCCCGGAGGTCGGCTCGATCAGGGTCGCGCCGGGTTTGATATGACCGGCAGCCTCCATGGACTCGATCATGTTGACGCCGATGCGGTCCTTCACGCTCGAAATCGGATTGAAAAACTCGAGCTTGAGGAGAATTTCGGCGTCGACGCCATGCTCCTGCGGCAGCCGGTTCAGGCGCACGAGCGGGGTATTGCCGATGGTTTCCGTAATCGAGCCGTAGATGCGGCCGCGTCCGGGCCTGGTGCCGGCGCTGGATGCATTGACAGTGTCAGCCATAGAATCCTCCTTCAGATCGGAGGAACCTTATCTTTTTCCGCAGCAGGTGTCGATATTTGGAATAATTCACATATCAAATCGTGAAATCAACTGCTGAAGCATTCTCAATGGCTGATTCCGCCTGGGCCTTCTGGCACAGGTCCTCGACCGTCACTTGGTCGAGTTCGCTCAAGAAAGCTTCGGTGCCGCGTTGAACCAGGGGGCTAACCACCGCCTCGGCCAAGCGCGATTCGGGGATCGGCGACGAGCCGTCCTCCTCCAGGGCCGCCATGGCGATGCGCACGATGTCACCCGCCGTGATCCGCCGCCGTTCGCGGGCAAGCTCATAGCCGCCCCGCGGGCCACGCACACCCTTGAGGATGCCTTGACGCACGAGAGCCTGCAGGACCGGCTCCAAGTAGCGCGGCGGCAGGTTGTGCCGGGCGGCCAGCGCCTTGGCGGAGACCGGCATAGGCCGGGCATGAAGCGCAATGTCCGTGACGGCTGCGATGGCGAGAAGCGAGCGGCGTGAGAGAAAGTTCATGGCGGATGCCCCCTATCCCAATCCCGTGGAGCCGAAGCCGCCGGCGGCACGAGGCGTCTCATCCACCTGCTCCACTTCCAACGGCTCCACCTGGATGACGGGCGCAACGATGACTTGAGCAATCCGCATGCCGCGCGTGACGGTGAAAGGCTCCGATCCCAGATTGACGAGCAGCACCTGCACCTCGCCGCGATAATCCGCATCGATGGTGCCCGGTGCATTGAGGACCGTGACGCCGTGCTTGAAGGCCAATCCCGAACGCGGGCGCACCTGTGCCTCGAAGCCAGGTTCGAGTTGCAGCACAAGGCCTGTGGGGATCAGCGCACGCTGCATCGGCTGCAGGACAATCGGTGCATCGGCAGGATTGGCGGCAATGAGATCCATGCCCGCCGCACCTGCGGTTTCATAACGAGGGAGCGGCAGACCGTCCGCGTGAGCAAGGCGCTGGATGCGCAGGCGATGGCTCATGGCGTCTTGCCTCCAACCATCGCACCCAGGCGCTCGACAAGCTTTTTTGCAACGTCGGTTTTCGAGAGGGTCGGCCACGTCTCCACATCCGACGCGGAGACCAGATGCACGGTGTTGCTGTCGCCGCCCATCACGCCCGTTTCCGCCGAGACATCGTTGGCGACGATGAGGTCACAGCCCTTCCTGGCGAGCTTCTGCTTGGCGTGCTCGATCACGTTCTCGGTTTCGGCCGCAAAGCCCACCATGAGCGGCGGGCGGTTGCTCGTGCGGCGCGCGATAGTGGCCAAGATGTCGGGGTTCTCGGTGAGCGACAGGTTGGGCAGGGCGCCGTCCTTCTTCTTGATCTTCTGCTCGCCCGCATTCGCCACCCGCCAGTCTGCCACGGCAGCGGCGAAGATGCCGATGTCGGCGGGCAGCGCCTGCTCCACGGCCTCAAGCATGGCGCGGGCGCTTTCCACATGCACGACCGTTGCGCCAGCCGGATCTGGCAGCGCCACGGGACCGGAGATCAGGGTGACGCGCGCACCGGCCTCGGCAGCGGCTTTCGCGATGGCGTGACCCTGCTTGCCGGAGGAGCGGTTGGCGATGTAGCGCACCGGATCGATCGGTTCATGCGTCGGGCCGGAGGTGACGATCACATGCTTGCCGGCGAGTGGGCCCGAGGGTGCCAGCAGGCGCTCGACGGCTGTGGCGATCTCCAAGGGTTCGGCCATGCGCCCGGGGCCAAACTCGGCTTCCGCCATAGCGCCCTCATTGGGGCCGACCACATGAACGCCGTCAGCCTGCAGCGTCTTCAGATTGCGCCCTGTCGCCGGGTGCAGCCACATGCGCACGTTCATGGCCGGCGCAATCAGGATCGGCAAGGTGGTGGCGAGCAGCACCGTGGAGGCGAGATCGTTGGCGTGCCCTCCCGCCATCTTCGCCATGAGATTGGCATTGGCGGGCGCGACCACCACAAGATCCGCGTCGCGGGCGAGCTTGATGTGCCCGATATCCGCCTCGTCCTCGCGGTCGAAGAGATCCGTGTGCGAGCGCTGGCCTGTAAGCGCGGAAGCCGCAAGCGGCGTAATGAATTGCTGTGCGCCGTTGGTCAGGATGCAGCGCACGGAGGCGCCGCGTTCGCGCAGGCGGCGGATGAGGTCGAGGGACTTATAGGCCGCGATGCCGCCGCCGATGACGAGGAGGATGCGTTTGCCTGTAAGCGCCGTCATGCGAAGCCTCTGAACAGCATGATCATCAGCGAGGCCGCGATAATCCACAAGGCCGCCACGCCCCACCGGTTGCCCCGCGCCTCGGCACGGCCGATGGCCGCGACGCTGTCCTGGTTGAGGGACACGCCCCGCGCGGTCACGTCCTCGAGCTGGTTGAGCACCCGCTCGGCGCGCAGGGCGAGATCCGGCAGGTCGCCGATCACGCCGGCCAGCGTCCAAAGGCCCCGGCCGGCCTGCTCGGCGCGGCCGAGAGGGCCGAGATTGCGTTCGATCCAGTCGCGCACCACGGGCTCGGAGGTGGTCCACATGTCGAGCTTCGGGTCGAGATTGCGGGCCACGCCCTCCACCACCACCATGGTCTTCTGCAGCATGACGAGTTCGATGCGCGTTGCCATGTCGAACAGCGCCGTGATCTCGAAGAGAAGCGTCAGCAGCTTCGCCATGGAGATCTCGTCGGCCCGCCGGTCGTGGATCGGCTCGCCGATGGCCCGGATGGCTTGGGCGAAATCCTCCACCGAATGGTGCGGCGGCACGTAGCCCGCCTCGAAATGCACCTGCGCCACGCGCAGGTAATCGCGACGGATGAAGCCCAGCAGGATCTCTGCGAGGAACCGCCGCTCCTTCATGCCGAGCCGGCCCATGATGCCGAAATCAACGGCCACGAGCCGCCCTTCCGCATCGATGAACAGATTGCCGGGATGCATGTCGGCGTGGAAGTAGCCGTCGCGGATGGCATGGCGCAGGAACGACTGGATCACCGTGCGGCCGAGCGCCACCCGGTCGAAGCCCGCCGCCTCGATAGCCGCGAGATCGTTGAGGCGGATGCCCTCGATCCAGGTGGTGGTGAGCACGTCGCGGGCCGTGAGGTCCCATTCCGGCTTCGGCACCCGGAAATCGGGATCGTCCTTGGTGTTCTCCGCAAGCTCCGAGACGGCCGCTGCTTCCAGGCGCAGATCCATTTCGACGGCCACAGAGCGAGCCAGCGCCTCCACGATCTCCAGCGGCTTGAGGCGCTTGGCATCGGGCACCATGCGCTCGAACAGGCGGGCAGCGGCGCGCATGGCCTGCAGGTCGCGGGCGAAGCCCTCGCGCACGCCGGGCCGCACCACCTTCACGGCCACCGTTTCCTCGCCCTCCGCGGTGCGGATGCGGGCCTTGTGAACCTGCGCGATGGACGCGGCGGCAATCGGCTCGCTGAACTCCAGGAAAAGCACGTCAATCGGACGCCCGAGCGCGATCTCGACCATGCGCACGGCTTCCGCTCGCGGGAAGGGCGGCATGCGGTCCTGCAGGCGCTCCAGATCACGGGCAGCCGCAACGCCGACGATGTCGGGGCGGGTCGCCAGGAACTGGCCGAACTTCACGTAAGAAGGCCCGAGCCGCGTCAGCGCCTTGGACAGACGGGCCGCGCCGTCGCCCGCCTGGGGACGCTCGACCAGCCGGGCCATTTTCAAGCCGAAGCGGGCGGCCGGCGGCAGCGCGCTCGGATCGACAAGCGCCAATGCGCCTTCGCGCGCCAGGACGAAGCCGGCGCGCAGGTTACGGGCGAGGTGAAAGAGGCTGCCGATCACGCGCTTAAATCTTCCAGCCCGAGTGGATGGCCACGACACCTGCCGTGAGCGTGCGATGGGTGACGCGCTTGAAGCCCGCCTCCTCGATCATCCGCGCGAAGGCCGCCGGCGGCGGGAAGCGGCGGATCGACTCGACGAGATACTGGTAGGATTCCGCATCCCCCGTTACCATCTGCCCCAGCCGCGGAATGACGTTGAAGGAATAGGCGTCGTAGATCCTGTCGAGCACGGGCACGTCGACCTTGGAGAATTCCAGGCACAGGAAGCGCCCGCCGGGTTTCAGCACCCGGTGCGCCTCGCGCAAGGCCGCATCGATGCGCGGCACGTTCCGGATGCCGAACGCGATGGTGTAGGCATCATAGGTCTTAGGCTCGAGCGGCAGCTCTTCCGCATTGGCCTCGACGAAATCGATGCGGCCCTCATAGCGGTGGCCGGCCCGCTCGGCGCCGACTTTGAGCATCTCGCCGTTGATGTCGAGCACGGTCACGCGGGTCTGCGGCCCACCCTGGTCGAGAATACGGAAGGCCACGTCCCCGGTGCCGCCGGCCACATCCAGATGGCGGAACGGCCGGTCGCGGGGCGGGCGCAGGGTGGAGATCAGCGCGTCCTTCCAGAGGCGGTGGAGACCTGCGGACATGAGGTCGTTCATGAGGTCGTAGCGGCCGGCCACCGAGCGGAAGACCTCGTTGACCTTGCCCTGCTTCTCACCCAGGGGCACGGACTGGAACCCGAAATGGGTGTTCTCGTCGGTCATGGTCTTACATCCAACCTTATATACCTGTTGTCGCGATCCATAGCGGAAGCGGGGCCAGATGGCTATGTAAGAGCCCTCAAGAAGCCGAGAGATGGTTGATGCCCGAACTGCCCGAAGTTGAAACCGTGCGCCGGGGCCTGGAACCCGCCATGGTGGGAGCCCGCTTCACCAGGGTGATCCAGCGGCGGCCCGACCTGCGCTTTCCCTTTCCCGAGCGGTTTGTCGAACGCCTGGAGGGGCAGGAGGTCACAGCGCTCGGCCGGCGGGCCAAGTATCTGCTGGCCGATCTCTCCTCCGGGGAGGTGCTGGTCATGCATCTGGGCATGTCCGGCCGGTTCTTGGTGATGCAAGACGGGGCGACCCGGATGCCCGGCGAGTTCCATCACGAGCATGGAGGCCTCGGCGCCCACGACCATGTAGTGTTCGGGCTCTCCAACGGCGCAACCATCACTTATAATGACGCTCGCCGCTTCGGCTTCATGGATCTGGTGCCACGATCCGGGATCGAGACCTCGAAGCATTTTGCCGGCATGGGCATCGAGCCCCTCGGCAACGAGCTTTCAGGCGAGACCATCGCCCGGCTGTTCGCGGGCAAGCGCACGCCCTTGAAGGCAGCCCTTCTCGACCAGCGCCTGATCGCAGGCCTCGGCAACATCTATGTGTGCGAGGCCCTGTTCCGCACCGGCCTGCACCCGGAGGCCCCGGCCGGATCGCTCGTAACCAAGAAAGGCGAACCGACCGACAAGGCGCATCAGCTTGCCGACGTCATCCGCGACGTGCTCGCCGAGGCGGTGGAGGCCGGCGGCTCGACCCTGCGCGACCATGCGCAGGTCGACGGGTCCCTGGGCTACTTCCAGCACTCCTTCCGGGTCTATGACCGGGAGAACGAGCCCTGCATCACACCCGAC
>NZ_JAFBID010000126.1 GCF_016811235.1 Microvirga arabica | reverse complement strand
GGATCCGGTTTCTGAACGACTGGCATCACTCGCCGACAGGGAAGCTGCCCTGTCTAGCGCTGGGTGCGGAGAGATGGCCGGTTCCGCGCGCCGGATGATCGATACGGCGACACGGCTTCCATTGTCACAGCAGGAGGCCCTTACCACGGATGAGGCGCCCCAGGAGAAACAACGCCCGGAGGCCCGGCTGGAGCTGGCCGCCCCCTTCAGCTTGACGTCCGCAGCCGTCTCGTTCTCGTGGCAGGGATTGTCACACCGAATGGCTGGCGTCGGTCCAGCAGGGGATCTGGACGCCATGTCCGAGGCCCCTGCCGATGGGCAGATCCTGGAGACCACTGAAGCAATCGCTGAGGTCACCAATGACAGCCAAGCGGATCCGGATGGAGCTTCCGAAGCGGAATATGGTGTCTCCACTGAAGCGGCACTACCATCCGAGCAGACCCAGGAAACGGCCGTCGAGACCGGGATCGCCGTTGAGGAAGAAGAAGCGGCTCCTGCTGTTCCAGGTGCCAGCGTGTCGGATCCCACCGAGGAGGAGGTCGATCTCGGATACCTCGCTCTCTACGAGGACCTCCTGCCGGCTGTGAGCAAGAAACCGCAGACGGGGAAGGTTGCCCTTCAGCCGCAGCCCGAACCGTTGGTCGACTCTGCCCCTGACCCGGTGCCTGATCAGATGGCTGACGCAGTTCTGGAGAGGATTGAGGAGGTGCCCTTTCCTGACGCTGTGACAGAGCCGGGCCAGGCACCGGTGACCCTAATCCAACCGCTTCAGGAAGCCGGCCCGGTCGTGGATCTCCCCAAAATAGCCCCGTCGACCTGGGGGCATCCGATCTCCCGCCCACAAGCGCCTGAGGGTTGGTCGTATCAGAAGCCAGACATCGCATTTCTGGCCGAGCCGCCGGAACGCGTAGGACAGGAGCTGACCGAGGACATCCTGGAGGAGACGGCAGGGCGGTTGGAGAAGGTCATCCGTGACTTCGGCGTGAAGGGCGAAGTCATCCATGTCCACCCAGGCCCGGTGGTCACGCTGTACGAATTCGAGCCTGCACCCGGCATCAAGTCATCTCGCGTCATTGCACTTTCAGAAGATATCGCACGCTCGATGAGTGCTGTCTCCGCGCGCGTGGCGGTGATCCCAGGCCGCAACGCCATCGGCATCGAGCTGCCGAACGAGACGCGCGAAACGGTGTACCTGCGCGAACTGCTTGCGTCAGACGATTTCGAGGTCTCAAAGCATAAACTTCCCCTCTGCCTCGGTAAGACCATCGGCGGTGAAGCCGTCATCGCGGACCTCGCCCGCATGCCGCATCTTCTGGTGGCCGGCACCACCGGGTCGGGCAAATCGGTGGCGATCAACACCATGATCCTCTCTCTCGTCTATCGGTTCACGCCGGCCGAGTGCCGGCTGATCATGGTCGATCCCAAGATGCTGGAGCTGTCCGTCTATGACGGCATCCCCCATCTGCTCACGCCTGTGGTCACCGACCCGAAGAAGGCGATCATCGCCTTGCGTTGGGCCGTGCGGGAGATGGAGGACCGCTACCGCAAGATGTCGAAGCTGGGGGTTCGCAACATCGACGGCTTCAACGCCCGCGTTTCCGAGGCCAAGGCCAAGGGGGAGGTCATCACACGGACCATCCAGACGGGTTTCGACAAGGCCACGGGGGAGCTGACGTACACCGAAGAAGTGATGGACCTTACATCGCTGCCCTACATCGTGGTGATCGTCGACGAGATGGCCGACCTGATGATGGTGGCCGGCAAGGAGATCGAGGGCGCAATCCAGCGTCTCGCCCAGATGGCCAGAGCGGCCGGCATCCACGTGATCCTGGCGACGCAGCGGCCGTCCGTTGACGTGATCACCGGCACGATCAAGGCGAACTTCCCCACGCGGATCTCGTTCCAGGTCACCTCCAAGATCGACAGCCGCACGATCTTAGGGGAAATGGGCGCCGAGCAGCTCTTAGGCCAGGGCGACATGCTTCATATGCAAGGAGGGGGCCGCATCGCTCGGGTGCACGGCCCCTTTGTCTCAGATATGGAGGTCGAACGAGTCGTTGCTCACCTCAAGCGACAGGCAAAGCCCGTCTACGTGGAGGCGGTCACGGCCGAGGAGGACGAGGAAATTGAGCCGGAGCAGACCCCCGTCTTCGACGAAAGCGAAATGGGGCTAGGATCGGGTGAGCTGTTCGATCAGGCGGTCTCGATCGTGCTGCGGCACAAGAAGGCCTCGACAAGCTACATCCAGCGGCGGCTGCAGATCGGCTACAACCGGGCGGCCTCAATCATGGAGCGGATGGAAAAGGAGGGCATCGTCGGTCCCGCCAACCACGCGGGCAAGCGCGAGATCCTCATCGGAACGGGTGGAGCGGACGAGGACTGAGGCTGGCAGCCGACCGGACTGGCACACGCGAACGAGCATCGGCTCGGCCTCTAGCAGTCGGTGCAGCCTGCCGGCCTCATCTCATCTCCACACCGTGCCCTCGGGAGTCCTTTGGCGCTCCCGAGGGCTTTCATTTTAGGGATGCCATCTTCAAAACCAGAAGTGCCTATGTCGCGTGCACCAAGCCATCAGGCGCCGGAGCCGACTTGAGCCGCGGATCAACCGTTCCTCCCCGACAGCGTGACGCTGTCATCAGGGGTTCCGTTGCAACTACTGAGGCAGTTCGAGCGAAGGCCGGATAAGGACGCTGGTTATGCGGCTGCGCCGAACAGGGTAGCGATGAAGTCGCGCTGAGTGCCCATGTCATTCGCTGGTGCACTGGCAACCTGTCCCTTGCTGATCATCGCCATGACCTCGTAGCCGGCAATTGCCCGTGAGGCCGTCGTGAAGCTCTTGAAGCCCAGCCCAGGACGGACCAGCCGTTTGATGCGCCGGTGATCCTGCTCGACGATGTTGTTGAGAAGTTTCACCTGCCGGAGCTTGGCAAACCGCCAGATCTCGCCGGCACCTTTCATAGCCATTATTGCAACTGGATAGGCGGCGTTCCTGTCGACCGTGATGGTCCGCGGATTGACCGTATGGGACTGCTTCAGCGTTTTCCGGAGAAAGCGCCGGGCGGCAGCCGCATCCCGCTTGGGTGAGAGCAGAAAGTCGATGGTCTGCCCGGTCGCATCAACGACACGGTAGAGATAAACCCATTCACCCTTCACCCGAATGTATGTTTCGTCCACCCGCCAAGAGCCGTTGGTCATGCGCAGGTGCGGACGGACGCGCTTGTCCAGTTCGGGAGCGTAAGCCTGGATCCACCGAAAGAGGGTCGTATGGTTCACTTGCACGCCGCGATCGGAGAGCATGCACGCGAGATCCCGGTAGCTGATCGGGAACTGTAGGTACCAGCGGACCGCCCACAGGATGATCTCCGCCGTGAACTGACGACCCTTGAACGGGTTCTTATTGCCTTTCATCACCGCCAGCCCCTCTCAGCCTCCTCCTGTCGTAGCTCAGGCCGAGCAAGCTTCAAAGCTGCAACAGAACCTCCGCGGGAACGTGCCCCTCGATGATATAGCCGATCTCGGCGGTGTGGCACGAGGCCAGGTCCTGCGGCACGCCAAGGCGAACCTTCATGCGGCTCACCTCCGGGGGCTCGACTATCTCCATGGGACGCCCTGCCTTGCGGACATGCTCCCGTGAGATCTGAACTCAGTTACCAAGAGTTTGTAACGGAGCGTTTTGGAACTACGGTCTGAGCGGCGCAACAGGCTGGGTTCATCTGCCCTTACAAAGTTGCTGCAACAGAACCTCTCGGCTTGCTTAACTCTCTAACAACCGTACTTCTTTTACCTTGAACCCGGTGATCCAAAATCCGGATGGCCTTCATGAAGAGGCAAGAGCACTCACCGGCTTACGTTCTCCAGATCAAGAGCCGATGGCGGGTTATCGTTCCTGTTCGCGGGAAGCTCACCCCAAGAGTACACGCGACGGAGTTCCCTTCCCGTGCAAGCGCTGAAGCTTGGCTTTGCAGTGACGAGGGAGGGCGTCAGGTTGATGCGTACCGAACTCCTGGAGTTTTGAATCAATCATTGCACTGACCGGCGACCAGCCGCAGCGCCGACTGATCAGTTGAGCAATTAAGGATGTTCGCAGAATTGCGTACTGCTCCGTCAAAGGTGCTGCCTACACTCGCGTGAGCTTTTCAGCGAGGGTACGGCATGAAGCGGTTGGTCACGATCACCGGTCCTGTAGCAGCCGCCCAGATGGACGGGTATCTTATTGAGGAACGCCTTCTTGATCACATCATGATTCAGGTGATCGACAGAGGTGGCGGAGACCTGGAGATCGCCTTCCATGAGCGGGACCGGCGCTACCTGTCACAGTTCTCGGCTGTGCAGTTGGCCGAATGGCTGCAGGAAGCCATGCTCCATGTCGAAGCGGCATGTCCGCTCGAGACACACGATGGCAAAGCCGCCTGGATTGTGGACGAGGCGCCACCGAGACCAAAGTTCCCCATCAAGGCGATGAGGCCTGCACGCCAAGAGCATGACCTTCCACCTGGATTGGAGTTCCTAAGACGCGACTGACCGTCATCTCCAATCCCACCGCCTGATAAGTTTCAGTAAGGAACTGCGCCTAGGGTGCTGCTCCGTCCTTGATCGGAGACAGCCCATGAGAACTTTCCTGCTCGCCACGATCGGGATTATCCTGGCATCCCCGACAGCAACCGCGGACGGCCTGACCCTTGCAGGCTCTCTCTGGGAGTGCACCCGCGCCTCTGATCGATCCCAGTTCGTGATCACCTTCTACCCGGGCGGTGGCGTCGGCGGAGGGGAGTTCGAGAATGATGAGGTGAGCCCCTACATCTTCGATGCCTCCCGGACGAGACTGGGCGAATGGCCGGGCAAGTGGGAGCAGACGGGCCAGCGATTCACCTGGGCATTTCCCGATCAGGGCATCCGGATTGAAGGGAGCCTTTCAGGTCTTGCGCAAGCAACCGCGCGGCTTACCGGCACCGAGACTGCATCGGGAGAACGCTCGACTATCACCTGCACGGCCCTGTCCAAGCTGCCAAAGATCGGGGAGGGGTTGGTCATCCCGAAGAACAACCATTTCATCGACCTGGATCAGGAAGACGGCGAGCTGAAGGTGCCTGCGGGCATCTCTCTGCAGGAGCCGGGGAGGCGATAAGCGTTATGGTTGCGGTGATCAGGAGTCAGTCGCAGATCCTTGTTCTGCGCAATGTGACATCACCAAAGGCGTCGATCTGCTTCGTTACGATAACGCGGCATTCCTGAACGGGCGCAGGGATGCCTACGATCCTGTCGCGGTATACGCGTGGAAGCACGCCCTGTTGCACAGAGACGATCGGGACATTCTGGGGAGGGACTAAGGCTGGACCCTCATAACCTTCGCTATCTTCGGCAGACACAATCGGCAGAGGCTGCTGCGGCACTAGAGCCGGCCCCTCATAACCCCCAACAAAGCGGCGCTCGATGACTCGCCGTTCAATCACCCCGTGCTCGATTGGTGGGGCGATATACGTCTCCTCGACCGCGAGCCGACGCCCGACTGGCGGGCGCTCCAGAACCGCTTCCTGATCCGCGAAATACGGGGGTAGATCCGCGGCTACAGCGGCCGCTGTACTCGCCAGAGTTGATCCGCCGAGCACCAGTGCGACCACGCTCGCTTGTGCAACTTTGTTTAGATCAAACATCTGCATGTGAGTTCCTGCCGTTCTTCGATGGGAACGTCGCCTCATGGTCAAGGTTCCATTTCTGAGCGTTCGTGCTGGGCCCACAGGCACGACATTTCGACGGGAAGCGTTCCGGCGCCCTAAGCCTCTGCTTAGGAGCGAGGGCAGCTTCGAAGTCGGTAAAGTCGGGTGCTTTTAAATCAACCTTAACGGTGATCGTGTTCCCAAAATGTTCTATGATGCTGAGGGCCACCTGAATCGGACGATCCCTCTGTCCGAGCAGGGCGCTCACGTATTTCTAGTGTTCCCCCCAAACCCATTTTTGATTTCCTGAACGATGCGGCCTCTTTCCAAACCCGCCGATGCTTCCGACGGGGTGTCAGCCATTTCTCTGATCCGGGTGCTCGGTGACAAGCAGGCCGAGCCTTACCAAGCTCGGATCATGCTCTCGCTGCGCCAGGCAATTCGGCGCGGGCGCTCGGGTGCGGTTCTGGCGCCTACAGGCAGCGGTAAGAGCCTGATGGCTGCGGCTGCCGCCGAAGACGCTTTTGATCTCGGCAAGCCCATCCTGATCCTGCATCCTGATAGCAGCCTGCTGCGCCAGAACTATGCGCAGTTGCAGGCAATCCCGTCCTTGCGGAAGGCGCGGGTAGCGTTCTTCGTTGCCAAAACAGAGGTCATCGGGAATGACCCGATGCTCCGCAACAGCCTCAATGCCGATGTGATCATGGCGACGAACATGTCGCTGGTGAACAAGCTGGATGACGAGGACTTCCTGCGCGGCCTTGACGAGTTCGGCAGGCGAGGGGGCATCGCGCTCATCGACGAGGGACACAAGGCCGCCGCAGAACAGCTCTCGAAAATTCTCCAGCGGATTGCCTGGGCAGGCGGTTCGGGGATCGTGCTGACCGCCACTCCGTTCAGGACCGACGGGCAAGATCCTCTCGATCCGTTCGGTGCCAGCATCGAGCACGATCTGATCGACGTCGCCACCTATGACGAAGTCCTGGCGTCGGGTCGGACGGTGAGGACCCGGTTCGACATCGCAACAGGCGAGTTCGAGCGCCATCTTGGCGCCGACGCTGTCCGGTTGATCGAAACGGCATTCCTGGCTCTGCTCGCCGAGAGCAAGTCGGTGGACCAGGCCTCCCAGCAGGCTTTCTCCCGCTTTTTCAAGCCGGATGCGAGCGAAGGCGACCGTGCGATCGCCGAGCTCATTGTCGCGGCGCTTGTTCGGATCTGGGATGCTCGTGCCGCCACCGCGGTTCTGGCCATGATTCATTGCGACAGCGTGGAATTTGCCAAAGCCCTTTCCGGCGCTCTGGCTGCTCAGCGGATGCCCCAGGAGCATTCCCGCGCGGGCGAGCATCCGCGGGTCGCCTTCGTGGTTGCCGGAGAAATCAGGATCTGGCGCAATGGACGGGAAACCGGCCTCAGCTCGGATGACGCGCCCGGCCGGAAGATCAAACGTGATGATCTCCTGAATACGGCCCGAGCGGGTGAGTTCGATATTCTCGTCAACGTGAACGCCTTGGGTGTCGGGACGGACGTTCCCCAGATCGACCTCAATATCCTGGCGTGTCAGGAACGGTCGATTGGCCCGGTCAAGCAGATCAGCGGCCGCGGCGAGCGCTCGCATAAGGCGACCCGCAAGACGCATCAGGTCTTCGTCGATGTCGGCAACTCGATCCTGAGGATCTTCAACGACATCGATGCGATGCGCCGCAATGATCCGGAACGTTGCCGGCGTCAGGTACGCGGCCTTGCTGCTCCCATCCGTGAGCAGTTTGAGGCGTGGTTCGACAAGGATCCGACACTTCGGGATCAGATCGAGGAACGCCAGCGCCAGATCTGGCTGCGCCTCGGCGAGTCCGATCGGGAGCATTATGAAGACCCGCTTGATCCCTCCATGTCCTGGGGCGAGGAGGATACGCTGCCACTGCCGAAGCCGTTTGCGCTTGGCATGATGGCGGCCGGGATGCGCCGATACGATTCCGAGACAAAGAAGTTCTCGAGCCGCCTTGCTCTGTTCTGTGATCTCTACCAGTCGGGGATCTATGGGGCAGAGGCCGTGCAGGATCTTCCGCGTTGGCTGGTGGCAACGCACGATGAAAAGACGGGAGCGCAGCAGGCATTCCTGTGCTCGACCCTCGACGTTGCCCGTAAGTACGCGGCATTCGTCGGCATCCGCTATGATGGGGAATACGAGCAAAGCCTTCCAAGCGACAAGCAGCGGCGGTTTCTCGCCAGCCTTCAGAAGGAGAAGCCGCAAGCGCAGCCCTGGCTGGTCCCCTTTACCGATGCAATGAGCGCGACCCAGATCGCGTGCGGGATCGATCTGCTGAAAGATCGGGCCGTACTGCTGGTGGCACTACTCGCCGCCGGCGCGACCCGCCTGATTGAGAGGGCGACGGGAGCTCATGGCCTCCAGCCCAAGCTCCGGTCGATTATTCTGGACCGGCCGAACCAGATCACGCCGCAACGGCGCGACCTGCTCGCGGCATATTGCCGACTGCGGCAAAGGCTGGGCGAAATTTCACCGTTATGGTTCGATCGCAAGGTCGCTCCGTTCTCGATCACGACCTATGATCCGAGCGTTCTGCCCGAGATCCGCAATGTGGTCTCCGCGACCGGGTTCGGGTTCTTTGTCATTGAGGATCCAGACAAAGAGGAAGCTCTCAAGCCGCGCCTGGCTGAGGGACTGATGAATGCCAGCATCGTGGCCGTCGGACCGAAGGGGCCGACCGAAGCATGGATCCGACAGAAGGCTGGATTTACCCGTCATGACGATGCGGCTCGTGCGCGGGAGCACGGCTTCCGGCTGGCCTTGGAGGACCTGTGCGATGCCGGCAAGATCTCCAGGCAGAGTACCATCGCCATTACCCTGAACCGTCTCGAGTACGTGGAGGTAGCGAGTGCAAAGCCGGGACGTGAGCTGACCCGTGCTATGGCCGATGTGGTCAAGGACCTCATGATCGTGCTGGGCCAGGACGGCCAGATGCCGATCGAAGGTGCACAGGTTGAAGCGATCCGTACGGCGATTGCGAACAACATCCCGGAGTGGGCAGTGGAATTTCAGGTCGCAAAGCTCTGTGCTCGTTATGCGCAGCAGACAGTACCGAACCAGAAGAAGATCCTGAAATCGCTGGAGAGAGCAGCCACGTTCAAGAAGAACCGCGATGCTTTCCTGCGGGCGCGGCAGCAGGCCAGCACCGGTGATCGGAAGGTTGCTTCTCGTTGATCGTGTGGTTGCCCTAAAGAGAGCGGTGCATCGTCGACCGTTCGTCTTGGCAAATCAGAAATTCTTGGGATTATTGCTCTGGGGGTGCTGACTTTTGCCCGAATTGAATGGCGTTGAATTCCTATAACAACCGGCACCCACCTGGCGGGCTTGGCTGATATCAATGGAGTGAGCCTCATTGACGACATTGAAAGAGTTTGAAGAGGCTTTGCGTGAGCAGGGCATGCATATGGCGCTGGCGATCCTGGAGAAGCTCAAGGAGCGGGACCGAGCCAAGCGGACAATCCGGCCTGCGCGTCGCATTGCTGGTAAGAAGATGACGCCGGAACTGGCGCGGCGGATCATTGAGCTCAACCAGACGAGTGACATGACCCAGCAGGAGATCGCGTTCCAGCTAGGCGTCAATCAGGGTCGAGTGAATGAGGTTTTGAAGCGCGGAAAGTGGCTTGAGGAAAATCCGACCTCAGAGGAGGCGGTCGCGCGGGACCGGGCCAAAGCTCGGATCAAGAAGACCAAGGCGGAAAATGTGCCGGTCAGCAGACGCAGGACTGCAGGGCCACCAGAAGAGACGCCGCGCCGTTCTCAGTCGAAGCCGAGGAACTCGTCGCAGTTGTCGATCGAGGAGTTTATCAACTCGGCGATGGCACCGGAGGGGAACCAGTCGCATTAGCCAGCATATGGAGAGCGGCTGGGCAACGAAAGATGCTGGTCCCTCGTCCTTGTTCGCCTGGAGGTACTGGGCTCCAGATTTCCGGGCGACGGCACGATGAGGAAGGCCCAATCCCTACAAATTGCGGCGACGTAAACTTTCACCAAGCCAAAGCCCCTATCGAATTCTCGGTAGATTTCCTCGTTTGCCATCCCCCTGAAGAGAAGTTCGAGCACTTCGGGTATCTGGGATTGAACCGGTCTACGAGACGGATCTGCGATCGGGAGCCTTGAATCTAATTGAAATATCCAACCGGATTTGTGGTTCCGTTGCCAGTCGTTAACCACATCAGCGCGCCGTTCTCGAATCATAATTCCAGCCCGCGAGTCGAGCTTTGAGCCGAATACTAGGCATTCTCGAATCAAGTGCGTAACTGAGAATCACTCGGAACCGGGCTTTTACATGCGAATTGAATCGGCCTTTTCAGCTAAATGATTCTAGCTAAAGAAGTTTCCCACCGCTGAATCGATCTATTGTGAATGGATTCTTGACGCGCGACTCCACAGCCAACTCAGAATCGGATCATTTCTCGTAACTGTCACAGGTGCGATGGGGTGGAGTGCCATGCCTGACGTGAAAGGGATCGAGCGTGTTCAGCGCCTCCGGAAAGCTCGCCGCGAGCGGGGTGACCGGGAGATGAACGTCTGGGTTCCTCAGTTGATTGGGGCTGCAATCGACCAAGCTGTCGAGAGCGGCCGCTTCAAGACACGCCAGGACGCCATCAACCACGCCCTTGAGACCACCTTTGTTCGGAAGGAGCCAAACACGGTGACGTAACCTAGGCAAAGCAAAAGGCCCACGAAGCTGGAAACTTCGAGGGCCTTTGGAGACCACCGCGAGGGTGGGCATTCGGATCTGTTTGGCGACAATCCTTATGCCATCCCGACAAGCTGCGTGTCAAGAGCATCGGTTCCGGTGAACACTCCCGCTTTGCCCTCAACATGGAGGGTACGATGCAACTCGCATCGTCAGGAGGCCGGCGGCTGAGACATGCCGCTCTGGTCGCAAGAGAACTTGCGCTCGAAACCGGGCGCACCGTAACGCGCAAAGAACTATCGGCAGCCGCCCGTGAGGCAGCCAAGGCCCTGAATCTAAAATCAGGAGCCCGTTGGGTTCTGTCCGAGCTCGTGGCCTGCTGGGGCGAGCAGGAGTGGGACAGGCTACTGGTATGGCCATCCAACGACTATCTGGTGACTCGAACCGGGAAGTCCGAGCGGGCCATCAGGGCGGCTTTCCGCGTTCTGATCGACCTGCAGCTGATCGTTCCCAAGGAGTCTCCCAACGGCAAGCGCTACGCTGTCAAAGACTTGGCGGGAGAGATCATCGATGCCTTCGGGTTCGACCTGACGCCGGTCTATGCTAGGCGAGGGGAGTGGGCCGAGCGGCTGATCGAGCAGAAGCAGGCCCGCGAGGCCCGCAAGCGCGCCTTCGACGAGATCACCATCGCCCGCAGGGCCGCTGAGGAGGCCCTGAGCGCCTTGGCGGAGCACCATCCGGAGCTGGACCGCTCAGATCTTGAGGAGCAGGTCAAAGGCTTGAAAGCCAGGACACCGGCCCGCAGCATGAAGGTTATGCCCCACGATGCTTTGGACCAGTGGACAGCCCTGAGGAGAGCATGCGAGGAAGCGTTCTTAAAAGCGGGCAATGGCGGCGAAATCCGCCGCCACACTAATAACAACAACGGATCTCCTAGTGAGCCTTGTAACAAGAGCTTTCCGAAGAAAGCTGAGGCGGTTCGTTC
>NZ_JAFBID010000125.1 GCF_016811235.1 Microvirga arabica | reverse complement strand
TTGAGGCGCACGGCCTCCTCGACGGCGATCTCGTCGAAGGGGTTCATGGACATCTTGATGTTGGCGAGCTCCACGCCCGATCCATCCGGCTTCACCCGGATCTTGACGTTGTAGTCCACAACCCGCTTCACGCATACAAGAAGCTTCATTCGTCTGTCCCCTTGTGATTACCTTTGCTTTTTGAGAGTAGCCTAGAGCGCTGCCGACGGTAGATCTTAGCGAGGATGGCCTCGAACCAGAGTGGGCCACGCGGTGGTCATTGATGGTGCTAGTTTTCCTCAATGATATCGCAGCCGCTCCGCCTACAAGTGTGTTCATCCCGCAGTATGAGGTATCCTCAGGTGAGTATAAGCCACCACTCGCGATCTAGTGCTCTAGAGCGGCCATAACGGCTTCGGCGCGAATCTCTTCGGTTAACTGCTCTTTGAGACGCAAGAACTCAGGGCTTGTCTTTATCGTGTAATGGCGTGGGTGTGGGAGGTTGACGGCAATGTCGGCTTTTATACGCCCTGGTCGAGCTGTCATGACAATCACACGTGAGGCCATAAAGATCGCTTCCTCAATGTCGTGCGTCACGAAGATTACAGTTTTGCGCTCGCGCTCCCAAATGCCGAGCAAGAGTTCCTGCATAAGTCCACGTGTTTGATTATCGAGGGCGCCGAATGGTTCATCGAGAAGCAAAATTTCGGGGTCGTTAGCAAGAGCCCGCGCGATTGCAGTGCGCTGTTGCATACCTCCCGAGAGCTGCATCGGATAGTGGCTTTCGAATCCGCTGAGACCGACTTTACTCACAAACGCAGACACGATCTCGGAGCGCCTCTTTGCAGGGGTCCCCCGCTCCCGCAAGCCGAAAGCTATATTTTCGGCCACAGTTAGCCACGGAAAGAGAGTATACGACTGAAACACCATACCCCGGTCTGGTCCTGGGCCCGTAACAGGTCGGCCGCCGAGCAGAACCCGACCGGCCGTTGGCTTGGCCAGACCAGCAACAATCCGCAAGAGTGTTGACTTTCCGCACCCAGACGGCCCAAGAATCGTGATGAAATCATTCTCGGAGATTGCAAGATCTGTCGGTTCAAGCGCGCGGATTGGAGCCCGTCCACGCCCGCTAGAGAATTGGCGAGAGACACCCTCGACCAGGAGCTTCGCAGGCGCCTTGGTCGAGAAAGCCGGCACAGTGTTTATGATTTGGTCAATCACGTGAGCCTCCAGCGAAAGAATTTCTTGTTTACCATCTTGAAGAGAAAGTCCGACACCAGACCAATAAGGCCGATCACGATGATGCCAAAAATCATCTGACCCGTAGCAAGCAGTGCCTGACTGTCGATGATCATATGCCCGATACCCGACGAGGAGCCGATCAATTCAGCGACGATGACATAGGTCCAGGCCCATCCGAGGACGAGCCGCAAGATCTCGGCAATGTCCGGCGCAGATGCAGGAATCAAAACCCTCTGGACCACTCCCCTGTCCCTGGCACCGAGGGTGTAAGCCGCTTCGACAAGATCTCTACGGGTGCTACCAACGGAGACCGCAACCATCAGAATGATCTGAAACACGGAGCCAATGAAGATGACGAGGAGCTTTTGGGTCTCACCAATACCAGCCCATAGAATTAGCAACGGTATAAATGCTGAGGCCGGCAGATAACGGGCAAACGAAACAAAGGGCTCGAAGAAAGCCTCAACAGGCTTGTACGCTCCCATGAGGATTCCGATGGGCACCGCGATGATCGATGCGATGAGAAAACCACCGAGCACCCGTGAGATCGTTATAGCAATGTCGGCCACAAATCCAAAACGTGTCAGGAGCGTCCATCCGTCCTGAACCATTGTGATCGGGTCGGCGAGGAAGGTTTTTGAGACAAATCCGCCAAGCGTCGCAATGCTCCATGTTGCAACGAAAAGCACAAAGAAGGAGAAACCTAGGGCGACGCGCCACGCTAGAGCTATGGGTTCGAGAGGACGAGACATTAGCATGATCGGACCTTCAGAGTCTGGAGGAGAATCGTGAGAGGCGGAGGCGCCGCACGATGGGTCGAGCCTGCGTCGCCATATTGGTAGCCGCTACTGCACGAAGCTGCTGTCGACGATGGAGGCGATGTCCGGCTTCTGCTTGATGACGCCGGTCTCGAGTAGCAGGTCGGCGGCCTCGGCCGAGAAGGTCTTGAACTCGCTTGCGAAGAACTTCTTGTTGGCCTCGCGGTCCTGCCAGCGCAGGTACTGGGCGGACTTACCGAAGGCCTCGCCCGTCTGCTTCACGTCCGCGCCCATGATCTCGTAGGCCTTCGCCTGATCCTTGGCGATCATGTCGAGGGCCTCGAAATAGCTGTCGGCCAGGGCCTTGGCGGCTTTCGGGTTATCGGCGAGAAATTTCGGCGTGCAGCCGAAGGTGTCCATCACGGCCGGGTAATCGAGCGTGGTGGCGATGATCTTGCCGGACTGAGGCGCGGCGCGCACGGAGGAAAGATACGGCTCGTAGGTCATGGCCGCATCGTTCTGGCCGGCGATGAAGGCCTGGGCGGCTGGGCCCGGTTCCATGTTGACGACGGTCACGTCCTTCACCGAGAGCCCGTTCTTCTTCAGCATCCAGGCCAGCACGAAATAGGGCGACGTGCCGGGCGCAGAGGCCGCCACCTGCTTACCCTTGATGTCCTTGATCGAGCCGACGTCGTTCCTCACCACCATGCCGTCGGCGCCGAAGCTCTTGTCGAGCTGGAAGATCTGCTTGGTAGGCACGCCGTTGGCGTTCCAGACGATCCAGGTCTCGACCGTCGTGGCGGCACATTGGATGTCACCGGACTGGATCGCGAGATGGCGGCTGGCCTGCGGGACTTTCCTAATCGTGACGTCCAAGCCGTTCTTCTTGAAGATGCCGGCTTCCTTCGCGAGCGTCAGGGGCGCGAAGCCCGTCCAGCCCGAGATGCCAATTGTCACCTTTGCATCCTGTGCCATGGCTGGGGCACCCGCCACCGCACAAATTAAGGTCAGTCCCAAGATTGATGTTTTCATAGCTATCCTCCTTGATCGTTATTGCTACACATTTCCGCACGCCGGCCGGGCTTCCACTCCACTGTTGAAGCTATGCTTCAGGTTGCTTTGTCCGGTTGCGGTGACAGAGAAATCGAAGCCAGCAATCAAGGAAGACTCGGCATCCTTAGGCTTTCTTGATTTTAGGTTACATGAGTAACGTTCGAGCAATGATGTTGCGCTGGATCTCAGATGAACCCTCGTAAATACGCATGATACGAGCGTCACGTGCGAGCCGTTCGAGCGGTAGGTCTCGCGAGTAACCATAGCCACCATGGATCTGCAGTGCGCGATCAATGACACTGCCAGCGGTCTCAGATGCAAACAGCTTGGCCATGGATGCTTCTCGCGAGTATCGTTTCCCTGAGCCTCGCAGGGATGCCGCTCGCAATCCCACTAAGCGAGCCGCGTCGAGTTCAGTTGCCATATCTGCAAGGATCCACTGCAGCCCTTGGAACTCAGCAATCGGGTGCCCGTCTACTTGGCGCGTCTGCGACCAATCGATCGCCGCAGCAAGGGCCACTTTCGCCATGCCGGTGCACATCGCGGATACTTCGATGCGACCATTGTCCAGCACATTCATCGCGGTTCGAAAACCGCTGCCTTCCGGTCCCAATCGATTGCTTTCAGGAACCCAGCAGTCAAACACAACTTCAAAGACGTGCCCACCTCGCAACCCCATGGTTTTCTCTGGGGCGCTGACGTGGACACCGCCATTTTTTGGCTCGACAACAAACGCGCTGATGCCCTTGTAGCCAGATGCAGGATCGGTCTTCGCAAAAACGACGATGAAATCGGCATGCGCAGCATTAGAAATAAAATGTTTTACGCCGCTGATCCGGTAGCCCCCTTTCTCACGAACAGCCCGGGTGCTCATATCAGCGGGATTTGATCCGGCTCGAGGCTCCGTCAAAGCGAAAGCTCCGAGAGTGCGCCCAGTGGCGGCGTCGGGCAGGTACTGCACCCGAACGTCATCGCCGCCGCCCAAGAGGATTGAGTCCGTCGCGAGATAATGCGCTGTCACCATCGAAACAGTCGAGCCACATGCGCCGGCCAGAGCTTCGACGGCAAGATAAAGCGCGATCGGGGATACGCCTGCTCCTCCCCACCGTTCGGGAAGGTTCATGCCCATGACTCCTAGGTCTCCCAACGCCGGGATGTGCTCCGCGACAAAGGTTTCCGTCTCGTCGATCGCCTGGGCTCGGGGCTTCAATACGGCCTCAGCGAATTTTGCAATTGTCTCTGCAACGGCAAGATCGTCAGAGTCTGGATGGAAGTTCATGTTTATACCCGCTATGCGTCGAAAAGATCTGCACTAATGGTCACCAGAGATCGGCCAGAATTTGCTGGGTATGCTGCCCGAGTTTAGGGACTGGAGCAGGTCGACCACGAACGGTGCCGGAAAAGTGCGCAGGTTGCTCTGGAAGAGGGAAACTCATCTCGTCCTGTCGGAACAGCATGCGATGGCGGGTCTGTTCCGAATGGATTGCCTCTGCGAGATTCTGGATCGGTGCAACGGGGATACCCGCTTTCGAGAGCCAGCTCTCAACCTCTGCAGATGAAAGCGGGGTTGACCATTGTTCGATGACGGAGCGGAGGAAGGGCTCATTTGCAGCGCGATCCGCGTCGGTCCGGAATCGGGGATCAGTCACAAGATCAGGGCGCTTAATGACCTCTGCAAAGCGTTCAAACAGCCTTTCGTTGAGCACCGCGATAGCCACATGGCCATCGGATGTCTGATACACGCCGAACGGTGCCGAAAGAGGGTGGCGGTTTCCGACGCGCTGCGGAATCTCGCCGCTTGCGAGGTGGCGACATGCACCAGTTGGCAAAAGAGAGAGAAGGGCATCAAACATTGCAAGATCAATGTAACAGCCTCGGCCTGTCTGTTCGCGCTGCCAGAGAGCGGATGTCACGGCCCAGGACCCGTAAAGACCCGCCACCAGATCCGCGATTGCTTCACCGACCATGACGGGAGGTCCGTCCGGGTCTCCTGTTAGAGACATGAGGCCGCTCGTTGCCTGAATGATTATGTCGTAGGCTGGGCGGTCGCGCATAGGTCCTGTCTGACCAAAACCGGAGATGCTGAGGTAGACCAGT
This sequence comes from Microvirga arabica, assembly GCF_016811235.1. Lineage (GTDB taxonomy): Bacteria > Pseudomonadota > Alphaproteobacteria > Rhizobiales > Beijerinckiaceae > Microvirga > Microvirga arabica. Next base: position 6,415 of record NZ_JAFBID010000125.1, on the reverse strand, counting down.
TTCGGGTTCACCGCGGACAATGTGCTGTAGCCAATTCCAAGCTTGTCAGCGACGCCTGGGCGGAAATTCTCAACTACGACGTCTGCCGTCTCGGCAAGTCTTAGAGCTACCTTGAGGTCCTCGGGGGACTTAAGGTCAAGGACAATGCTGCGCTTGCCACGATTTGTTGACATGAAGAGCGCACTCTCGCCGTCGATAAATGGTCCAATGTGGCGATAGTCATCTCCATGAGGAGGCTCGACCTTGATAACCTCTGCTCCAACATCAGCCAGGAGTGCGGTCGCAAACGGGCCTGCGAGAACACGCGTAAAGTCGAGAACACGCAGCCCGCTGAGTGGTCCTTTAACATTGTTCAGCTCTGTCGGCACGCTTTGTCTCCTGTTATCCTGAAGGCTATTGACGTCTTTGGGATCAAAGCAAATAATTTATACGCATACAGGAGATAGATTTTCTTGATCCCGTTCACGCTCCGGCAGCTACAGTATTTCGTGTCCGCCGTTGAGCACGGAGGTACCGCGCAAGCCGCGCATGCGCTGAACGTCTCGCAGCCTTCTGTTTCGATGGCCATTAAGCAGCTCGAGGAAACACTCGGCGAAGTGCTGTTCGTCCGACACCATGCCAAGGGTCTCGTCTTGACGCCTGCGGGAAAATCTAAGCTGGCTGAAGCTCGAAGCCTGCTTTCTCAGTCCAAAGCGTGGATTGCCTCACCAAACGGCATGAATGGTCGCGATGCCTGGATTGATGTCGGCTGTCTAATTACGCTTGGGCCAAGTCACGTGCCGGCTATCATCAGGCGCTTCCGGCAGCATAATCCTGGTGTTCAGGTGAGGCTACACGAAGCGAATGTTGAGCAACTGCATCATTTGATCGACAACGGCTCCATTGAAGTGGCGCTCACATACGATTTGGATCTCGGGCGAAGTGGAAACATGGAAGTCGTCGGACACCTGAAACCCTATGCCCTTGTAAGCTCCGATCATCCATGGGCCACACGCAGGACTGTGTCACTGAGGGAGATCGCCGAGAATCCGTTGATTCTTATAAATCTGCCGTACAGCCGGGAGTATTTCCTAAGTCTGTTTAGGTTGGTCGGTGTGACGCCGATCATTGCGATGGAAACGCAGTCCTTGGAAATGGTGAGAGGGATGGTTGCAAACGGGCATGGCATCTCTGTGTTGGTCACCAATCCTTATCCACAAGTCAGCTACGATGGACGCCCTCTGGTCAGCCTTGAGATCGCTGAAATGGTTCCTCCACAGAAGGTTGTCGTCATTACTCCTAGGCAGTTTCCTGTAACCTGGATGGCCGAAGCTTTCATTCAGAGTATTCGTGAGCATTTTTCATTCAAGTCGATGGCATAATTTATCAAAAGTGCCTCCTTGGTCCGTGCGCCCGCGTTGCGCAGGAGCGCCTTGAGCTTGGCGAAGAGCTGCTCGATCGTGTTGGCATGATGCCTCTCAATGACTGCTTCCTGTGACGTTCAGTCTGATGGCTTGATGCGAGCTGCGGGGCTATCGGCGAGTTTCACCAGCCAAATGCGTTGTGTCCCTACCTGAGCCAACCGCCCCTTGAGTGTCCCCCGCCGCAGCCAACCGTATACTGTCTGCCGGTGTGCCCCAAGCTGCTCGGCCACTTCCTGCAAGGTCATTTCCTCATCATCCGCACGCGGCACTTTCCCGGACCAGATCGGCCGCTTCGTGCCATGCCCGTGCCGCTGCAGCAGGCGCCGGATCATTGGAGCGTTGAAGGCGCTGCGCTTGGCGGGCCGAAAGCCCTCCGCGTTCAGGCGGGCGGCAATCTGCTCGGCCGTGGTACCCGCCGTCCGCAACGCCACCGCCCGTGCCAGCAGCTGATCGAAGTTCGCCAGCTGCTCGAACCGCCGCACCGGCCGGATCACCGCATGCCGGGTGATGACGCCGCCGGCCCAGTGGCATGCGATCTCCGCCCGCTCGGTCGCGCCCTGCAGATGGATCACCACCCGATCGAGCATGGTCCGTGCGATCGTCTGCCGGTCACGCGCCGTTGTGGACGCAGCACTCCACAGGGCCGGAATGTCCTCGGCCAAGCGGTGCACCGCCGCCTGCTCCTCCGGCGTCAGCCGTTCCGGCTCATGGGCCAGGGCCCGCTGGTGCTCGCTCTCCAGCGTCTGGTGGGCTGTCAGCGCCGTCTCCCAATCCCGCTCCAGGGTGCGTGCCACAAGGCGGTTGGACGGGTCGACCGCCTCATAGCGCCGGCGGGCCAGATCCGCCTCGTAGCCTGCGCGTTCCAATCGCTGCTTCCAGTGCTGCCGTCGTTGCTGACGCTCCAGCTCGAGATCCTCGGCCACCTGCAGGCTGACCTCAATCGCCGAGGGCGAGAGCGCCTCCAGCATCAAAGCACTGACATGCTCATCCACCGGGCGGGCACTGATCGACTGGCACTGAGGCGCGCCGTAGGTCGTTGCCATCTGATTGCAGGCATACCGCGCTTCCCGGCCATCGTCGTTGTAAGTGACGCACATGCGCCGGCCACAGACCCCGCAGGTCACCAGCCCGCCGAGCAGCGCGGGGCCGCCGCGGGGAAGGCCGGTGTGGCGGGCGCGATTGGCTGCCATCTGCTCCTGGTTCCGCTCGAAGGTGTCCCAATCAATGTAGGCCGGACGCGTGCCTTGGTGCAGCACCTTCCAGGCCTTTGGATCATGCAGGAAGCGTTTGCCGCTGTGCGGCTGGCCGGGCCGGCGCAGGCGGCCGTCATAGGTGCGCCGGCCATAGACATATGCTCCGGCATAAAGCGGGTTGCGCAGCATGTCGCGCAGCGTCTGCCCGTTGGGCCGGGTCCAGTGCACGTCGCCCTTGTGCGGCCCGCGGCGGATGCGGTCCGGTAGGCGAAGGTCGTGGTCGACGAGATAGCGCAGGATGCCGCTGACCGAACGTCTCCGCTCGAAGAGGGTAAACACCAGACGGATGATCTCCTGCACTTCCTCGTCGGGATCGAGCGCGACCTCACCGGATGGCTTGAGCACGTAGCCGCGGGGCAGCCCCAGAACCAACTCGCCGCGCTGTGCCTTGGCGCGGCGGCCCTCGAGCATGCGCGCTTTGAGGATGTGGATCTCCGCCTCGCTCATGGTGCCCTTCAGGCCGAGCAGCAGGCGATCGTTGTAGAGACTGGGGTCGTAGATGCCGTCGGCATCGCCGATCAGGGTATCGAAGAGGGCGCACATCTCCAGCAGCTGATGCCAGTCGCGGCACGAGCGTGCCAGGCGCGAGACCTCGATGCCGAGCACCAGGCCGATGTGGCCGAAGCCAACCTCGGCCACCAGGCGCTGGAAGCCGGGCCGGTCGAGGGCCGAGGCGGCGGAACGCCCGAGATCGTCATCGATGACCATGATCTGCTCGGGTCGCCAGCCGAGCTGGCAGGCGCGGTCCGTCAGGGCGTATTGCAGGCGGGTGGATTCGCGGTTGTGCTCGATCTGCCGCAGCGTGGACTGGCGGACATAGACGACCGCCTGGCGGTCACAATGGCGGGCCCGGATCTTGTCGGAGAGTGTCGGAGCGAGGATGTCGAGTTCCGGGCTCATGATCCGCCTCCTGTGTGGCGGCCAGAGACTGGCGGATGAGGTTGGAGATCAGCACCACCAGGCGACGGCGCCGGTCGGGCGGCAGATCCTGCCAGTGGATGGGTGTCGATCGCGGGGTCATGGCGTGCTGCCATCCATAAGGCCAAGGCGCGCAGCGCCTGATGGCCCACTCGCGGTGTCAATGGAACCTCACGTTCAGAGGTTCCACGTTGGTCCGATCTCGATCGGATTGAGATCGGGACGATATGGCGGCAGGTACAGCAGGCTGGCCCCGGCGGCTCGGATCGCCTCCTCAACGCCTGCCACCTTGTGGGTTGCAAGATTGTCGAGCACCACCACATCACTAGGAGAGAGGGCTGGTGCCAGCATCTGCTCCACATAGGCGCGGAAGATCTCGCCCCGCATGAGCCCGTCCACCACGAGCGGAGCGATGATGCCACTTTCCCGCAGGCCCGCCACAAAGGTGGTGGTCAGCCAGTGCCCGTGTGGTACCGCATCGACGACCCGCTGTCCGCGCGGCGAATGCCCATAGCGCCGGGTCATGTTGGTGGCGGTGCCGGTCTCATCCAGAAACACAAAGCGGCTGGGATTCATGAAGCGTTGCCACACCCGAAAGCGGCGGCGCTCCTGGGCTACGTCCAGCCGGTCCATGCCATTAGGCGCAGCGGGAGCATCGCACCCTTCTCCTCCGGGATGAGACCGGCCACAGCTTCTGTGCCCGGCCAGCCACGACCTGGGCGCGACGCGGGCAGACCCCGGTGTTGCGGCGGGTGAGCAAACGGCGTGAGGTCTCGAGCATCGTGGCGATCACGCCGGACGGGCGGCTCTATGCCCGCCATGTCCGCACCAGCGTCACAAGCAGCACCGTGATCGCGGCCCTGCGGTCTTTCCGCCGGAAGGTCGGCACGCCGCTGCTGGTGGTCTGGGATCGGCTGAATGCCCACCGCTCCCGAGCAACCAGCGCCTTCATCGCGGCCCATCCGCAGGACTACGCGGTGGCCTACCTGCCGGCCTATGCGCCAGAGCTCAACCCGGAGGAGCAATGCAATGCCCTCGTCAAAGGCGCCATGGCGAACGCGCTGCCCGGGTCAGTCGCTGATCTACACCGTCTGGCCCGCCGTGAATTCTGTCGCTTGCAAGGTCACCCCAAGATGATCGTCAGCTTCTTTCGGCACGCAGGGCTCTCTGTTGCAGGCCTTCCGTGAAGATCATTAGGAGCCAGCCACCTCATATGTTTGATTACTATTCAATGAGAGCTGCTTCAAGTGCTCCCAAATCGTCCACAAAATCGTACGCTTTCCTAAGAGTTCCACACGTCAGTCACGCAGCACGTCCCTGCCCATGGCGCAAGCCAACCCTCTATCGAGAGCAAAAGAGCAGCGCTGCCAGTCCCTCTTCGCCTAGATCCGCACGGAGGCGCTCGACGCACTCATTGGGCAGCAGCCCCACTCCTCTATCTCTATTACAGTGAGAATCTGTTCAAATAGCCTTCAACCATCTTGTCATCATGGTGCGGCCCCGCGTAGGTGGAGGCGGGTAACATCTAAGAGCGGCCTGAGAGAGAGCCCAAGCTGGTGGCCGAGGATTGCCTCACATGGGCTATTGCGGTGCTCGCCAATATCATGAAACGACGCGGGTCGGCATACCCAGGCCTGTATGGCACCATTGACCAAGAGTTGGCGACGTTTTGCTGGTGGCTCAGCTATGATATGCCGCCGAGTAGAAAGTGATGGACGCAATCTCAAGCCTGTATAGGCCCTGCTCTCACTCTGGAAAGACACCCAAGTATGTCGCTTATGGAACTCATTGGTTTTCTGGTTCTGACTGGCATTGCTGCTTATGTACAGACACTCACGGGCTTTGCATTCGGCCTCGTGACCATGGGTGGAGTTGGTCTCACCGGACTGCTCCCGTTGCCTCACGCCGCAATGATTGTGAGCGTGTTGACCCTCGTGAATGCCTCCCAAATGCTCCTGAAGGGCTGGCGTGATGTAGCATGGCGTGAATTTGGCCTTGTCATGTTCGGGAGCATTCCTATGCTCTTCGTCGGCTATTGGTTGCTTGGATGCCTCGCTGGATCCCGCACCGATCTTCTGCAGATGGTTCTCGGCTTCATAATTGTCGTCTCCAGTCTGCAGCTTGCGCGAAAACCTGAACCGCTCAGCACACAGTCCGGCTATGGATCATTTCTGTTCTTCGGTGGGATTGCTGGGATGATGGGCGGAATGTTCTCAACCGCAGGCCCGCCGCTTGTGTACCACTTCTACCGTCAGCCTTTGCCGTTGGTGAAAGTGCGTGAAACCCTGGTGACGGTTTTTGCGCTCAACGCCGTATTCCGCATCAGCCTTGTGATTCTCTCGGGGGACTCTCCGTCAGCATCAACCTTGACTGGGCTCCTTGCCGTTCCGGCAGTCATTGCAGCCACTTACATTGCGCGGCGCTGTCCGCCGCCCTTCTCCCCCGTCAGGATGCGCCGCATCGTTTTCGTCCTTCTGCTGCTTTCTGGTCTGTCACTCGGCGTGCCTCCTATACTTCACCTTCTGAAAGATATCTGATACTGGGACGCCGTCATAGACAAGCTTAGACCTCTTGGCCTTGCTGAATGGGGACACTCTGCGGAATGTCCAACCTTGCCCCTGATGCTACCTGGGTACCCTAAGGGCGCCAATGCCTCAGTCAGAGTCCCTCCGATCTGTCGGCGTGTGCATTCGATCTATTCGGGCTGCCACGGTAACTCCTAGGCGGTGACTTAGGCATAAGAACAATGGGATGAGCAAGCCTGCTAAAGCGGATTGCGAGCTGGTTTAAATCCAAAGCAATGGGTTGAGCGTTGAAGAGGTGTTGGTGCAGGAGATCATC
>NZ_JAFBID010000124.1 GCF_016811235.1 Microvirga arabica | reverse complement strand
ATCTCCTGCAAGCCAGATTGGTTGGAGCGGAATGACAGCTCATGGCGACTGGTGCATCAAAACTGCGTCAGAGCCAAATTTGGATGCCGATCCCCCGTCTTAGAGGGTCAACATTGCACGCCGAAACACAGTGGTCTGCTTATTCAGCTTCAGCGGATCTGGATGGTTTCGCCCAAACTCGTGCAGGATTATCGTCTTCAGCAATTAGCAGACGCGGGCCGAACGCTCGCAATCGCGCAGCCACCAAGTTATAACAAGGTATGATCAGCCTATAAGAAAATGCGCGGCGGGACCCCGCCTGCCGACTGGACAGAGAGCCCTCCTGCTTCAATCCCAGCCGCTAAGCTTCTCTCAAGGTCCGAGGTGCTGAGCCAGGAGTGCAAGAAGCCAGCATTGAAGGCATCACCCGCTCCCGTCGTATCGACCACATTCACCCGAAGCGCTTCAGCAGAGACAGAGGTCGATCCGTAGGACGCGACTGCACCGTGCTCGCCGCGTTTCAGCACCACTAAGGGAAATCGCTCGCGCAGGCTCCCCAGAATTGCCTCGTCCGCACTTTCTCCAGTCAGAGCCTTTCCCTCCTCGACATTCGGAAGCAGTAGGTCGATCCCTGCGCAGATCTCGAAGAAGTCCGAGCCGCGGCGGATCAGTTCATCGTCCCAACTCGGATCAAGGGAGATCGTCAGGCCAAACCGGCGAGCCAAAGCGATCACCTCGGGAGAATCTTTGAGGGTCGCAAATTCCGCGATGTGCAGATGGGCAACATCAGGGGCCGAGAGTGCCTGGTCCAGCGTCGCCGGACGTGAGCCCCCGGCACGCCGGGACACGAAAGCTCTTTCCCCGTGTCTGACCAAGGCCACCGTCGGCTGAGGTCCGGCGTCAGGTGACCGCTCGACGAACGACAGATCAATCCCGCTGGCTTCGAGTTCCGGGTTCAGGCTCTGGGACAGCGGGTCCGAACCAAGACGGGTGAGGAGAGCAGCCGGTCGCCCGAGTGAGGCGAGATGCGCTGCCGTGATATAGGCGCCGCCGCCAGCCGCGATGGTTACATTGTCCGCAAACCTTTCCCGGCCAAGCGTTGGCATCTCGTGCAGACCAGTGAAGATGATGTCGCAATAAGTCCGTCCAAGACATAGGACTTTACTGCGTGCGGTGGGCGTTCCGGTCATCGGGCTGCCAGGGCTTTCTCGGTGGCTTTGTCGAAATAATAGAGGCGCTCTGCCGGGGCATGGAGTGTCAGATGCTCGCCGATCTGCGGGATCTGCCGGCCCGGCGCGGAGCCGATGATGGTCTGACCCGCGCTCTCGACGTGCACAAGGGTCTCCGAGCCGAGGGTTTCCACGACGGCCACCGTACCCGACACGGTCAGCCCCGGTACGCCCGGGCTGCTCGGGACAAGATCCTGCGGTCGTGCGCCAACCAGGATCTCAGCACTGGTCGCGTTTGCCGACGGACCCTGAATGAACCCACCGAGCGACAGCTCCGCCCCGCCGTCCCGGAGTGAGGCCGGCAGCAGGTTCATCGTTGGGCTGCCGATGAAGCGGGCGGTGAAGATATCCACCGGGTTCTCGTAGAGCTCAAGGGGCGTGCCTACCTGCAGGATCCGGCCGTCGCGCATCACCACAATTCTGTCGGCCATGGTCATGGCCTCGACCTGATCGTGCGTGACGAACACCGAAGTGGTGCCAAGCCTGTGGTGGAGCCGCTTGATCTCGATGCGCATCTGGGTACGTAATTGGGCATCAAGGTTGGAAAGGGGCTCGTCGAACAGGAACGCGGCTGGGTCGCGCACCATGGCCCGGCCGATAGCGACGCGCTGACGCTGGCCGCCCGATAGGGCCGAGGGGCGGCGATCCAGTAGCTGCGACAGACCCAGTGTTTCGGCAACCTGCTCGACGCGCTGACGCTTCTCGCTTTTCGACAGCTTGGAGCGGTAGAGGCCGAAGGCGATGTTGTCAGCGACCGTCACGTGCGGATAGATGGCATAGTTCTGGAACACCATGGCAATGTTCCGATCTCTGGGCTGAAGATCGTTGACAACACGCCCATCGATCCGGATTTCGCCGCCGCTGATTTCCTCAAGTCCGGCGATCATCCTGAGCGTCGTCGACTTGCCGCAGCCCGACGGGCCCACGAGGACAACGAATTCGCCGTCACGGACCGACAGGTCGATTCCATGGACTACAGTCGTCTGCCCGTAGCGTTTGATGAGGCGGTTGAGGTCGATGGTCGCCATTACTGGGCTCCCAAAAGTGCTATGAAACGGGATTGAAGGTCATGTTCAGAGGTCTGCTCGCGCTGCGCCGTATTCTGCATGCGTGCGCGAATGCCTGATACCTCAGCATTGTAGGCCGCGATTGCCTGGGAGAGCGCCCCAGGCGCCGGTCCACCGAACCGGTCGCGTACAGCGACGAAGTTCTCGGGCGAAACGATTTCGGCAAACTGATCATTGGCGATGATCGTCGAACGTCCAGTGCAGTGCTCGAAAGCCTTACGGAAGGCCTCATACCCGTCGATCCCGATGTCACCCTCGATGGCCACGACCGCGCGGGCGACGGCCGCCGCGATCTCGTGGGCCTCACGGAACGAAAGCCCCTCACGGCGGACGAGGCTGTCGGCGAGCTCGGTCACCGTGATGCAGCTGCGGCGGATGTTCTGACGAACCCGATCGGGATTGATGCGCAGTGCCGGGACCAGCGCCGTGAGCAGGTCGAGCACGCGCCCGCCGCTCTCAAATGCGCCATATCCGAAGCCTTGGCTCTCACCCTCGCTGTCGTTCATGTCAGTGAAGGGCGTGTTATGCATGATCGTGAGCATGGCCTGCGCACGCCCGACCGTCTGGGAGGCGAGGTGGCGCATGTGCTCGATGGGGACAGGGTTGCGCTTCTGCGGCATGATCGAGCTGATCTGCACGAAGGCGTTGGGCACATAAACTTGGCCGACCTCGAAGCTCGTCCAAAACTGCAAGTCCTGGATGAAGCGGCCGAGATGCAGGAAAACCAGCTCGATGGCGGAATAGGTTGAGGTGATGTAGTCGATGGAGGCGATGCAGCCATAAGAGTTCTGCAGAGGGCGGCTGAAACCGAGAAGCCGCGCCATCAGGTCCCTGTCGATGGGAAAGCCGCTCGTCGTGATGGCGGCAGCCCCCATGGGGCTGCGGTCTACAATGTCGCGCGCTGCCTCCAACCGTGCGATGTCGCGCAGCAGGGTTTCCAGCACTGCCGCGAGATAGTGTCCAAAGACGGTCGGTTGCGCCGGCTGACCGTGCGTATAGGCCACGATGAGCGTGCCGCTCTCCCGCTCGGCGACCGAGGCCAGGGTTTCAGCAAGGCGGGCGAGACGCTCCAGCAAGGGATCAATCCGGTGCTTGAGACCAAGCTTGAAAAGAGTGTGGTCTATGTCGTTGCGCGAGCGTGCGGTGTGAAGTCGACCCGCCAGATCCGGTCCGAGCCGCGCGCGCAGCTCCTTTTCGATCAGGAAGAAGAAGTCCTCGACCTCTCCGGTATAGGTCAGGGTGCTGACATCCACCTCACGGTCGATTGCCTCAAGCGCCTCGGCAATCGAACGGGCTTGTTCGATCGTCAGGATGCCGGTCTCATGCAGCATCACGAGGTGAGCCTTGTCGATCCGGCGAAAGCCCTCGACGTGATGGTCCTTCGCGCCGTCAAAGAGCGGGCGCAGAACGGTTTCCTTGTAGGCTGGGTCGGGAAATACGGAGCTGTCGTTGTAGGAGCCTGCAGTCATCAGCTCAGCCTTTCAGCCCGGCGAGCATGACGCCGCGGACGATGTAACGCTGGAGGAACAGGAAGATGATAAGGGTAGGAAGGGTTGCGATGCTCGCGCCGGTCATGATCTTCTCCCATTGAATCGACTGCTCGACCGCGAAACTGGAGAGCCCGACGGGCAGGGTGTAGAGTTCGGCGCTCGTGGTCACGATGAGGGGCCAGAAGAACGCCGTCCAATTGCCGAGGAAGGTGAAGATGGCGAGGGCCGAGAGGGCCGGAGTGACTAGCGGCATCGCGATCTTCCACCAGATGGTGAACTCGTTGAGCCCGTCGATCCTTGCCGCTTCCAGGAAGTCGTCCGGCACACCTTCGAAAAACTGCTTCATCAGGAAGGTGCCGAACGCTGTCATCATGCCGGGGAACATGATGCCCCAGTAGCTGTCGATCCAGCCGAACTGGCTCGCCATGAGATACCAGGGCAGGACCAGCATCTCGGTCGGGATCATCAGGGTAGACAGGATCGCTATGAAGATGATGTAGCGACCGCGGAAGCGGAACTTTGCCAGCGTATAGCCGACGAGGCTATCGAAGAACACGTTCGAGAGGGTGACGATTACCGCCACGATGGTCGAGTTGATGAGCCAGCGGGTGAAGCGCCCGTCGCCGAGGATCTCGACGTAGTTGTCGAGGGTCGGCGCCTCGGGGATCACGCGCAAGTCATAGACCTGCGAGGCGTCCTTCAGGGAGGTCGAGAGCATGAAGAGCAGGGGCGTCACCATGATGACGCCGCCGATGAACAGGAGCGTCCAGGCAACGATCCGGCCCGGCCGGATATGTGGCATCGCAAGGCCGTGTGAGGATGCGGCGGCTTTCATCAGCGGTCTCTCATGAGGCGCAACTGGACGAGGGAGATCACGAGAAGGATCACGAACAGCACCACGGTCTGCGCAGCCGCATATCCCATCTCGTAGGAGCTGAAGGCGGTCTGGTAGATCATCAGCACCAGGGGCTTTGTGGAGTTCAGAGGCCCGCCAGGATCGTTCGTGTTGATGTTGTAGACCTGGTCGAAGATGCGCAGGAAGCCAATGGACGAGAACACGACCAAGAACACCAGGGTCGGCTTCAGCAGCGGCAGCGTGATCTTGCGCAGGATCGCGCCTTCAGAAAGGCCGTCGATGCGTGCGGCTTCGTAATAGGTGACGGGAATGGCCCTGAGCCCTGCGAGGAAGATGATGATCTGGAAGCCGAGGCCGGCCCAGACCGCGGGCGCTAGTACGGCCGGCAGTGCCTGCGAGGTGGAGCGCAGGAATGGCTGCTGCGGGATGCCGAAGCTGGAAAGAACATCGTTGATCACCCCGATGGGAACGGGCTGGTAGAACCAGCGCCAGACCCAAGCCATCGCCGCCGCGGTGGTGAGGAAGGGCAGGAAGTAGAGCGCACGGATGAAAGAGTGCATGAAACGCACGCGGTCGAGATAGTAGGCGACCAGGAAAGAGATCAGCAGGCTGATCGGGGTGCCGAGGATCAGGTACATGAAGGTGTTGCGGAATACCTGCCAGAACAGCGGATCCTCGAACAGCCTCCAGTAGTTCTCAAGCCCGACGAAGGCGGCGGGCTTGGTGATCGTCCAATCTGTCACTGACAGGTAGAAGGCCTGGAAGGTCGGCCAGAAGCGGATCACCACATAAAAGACGAGCGGAACCGCGAGAAAGCTCCATGCCCAGATCACCTGTTTCTGGCCGAGGCTCATCCTCGACCAGAGGCCGCCGGAGGCGGCCTCCCGATGTGCGACGGCTGACATGCGCTGCTTCCTCGCGGGCGAGTGTTAGCGCTTGGCGCGGTCGATGATTGCCTGTTCGGCTTCCGCGGCCTTGGCCAGGGAGGTCTTGGGGTCCTCACCGCCGATCAGGACGCGGTTGGCCATATCGATGGCCACCTGCCGCTGGGCCGCCTCGTCCTTGAACAGGGTGGTGTGGGCATATTCCAGGCCCTTGAGGAACGGGCCGTAGACCGGATGCGCAACATTCTCAGGCGTCAGGGCCACTTCACGGCGGGCCGGCAACTCGCCCACGACCTCCATCCAGACCTTCATGGCCTCGGGCGAGGAGACGTATTTCAGGAACTTCTCGGCCGCCGCCAGCTTCTCGCCTTCAGCCTTCGTGGTGATGGCATTGGCGAAGTAGCTTGCATAGTTGCTGCGTACGCCTTGGGCGTTGGCAGGGAGCTCGGTCACGCCCCACTCGAAGGCCTTGATCGTACCGAAGGAGCCGAGACGGAAGGTGCCGTCGATGGTCATGGCGGCCAAGCCTGCCCGGAAAGCCGCCTGTCCCTCGTCCATGAAGCCGGCTTGGCCGATCTTATGCTTTTTCTGCAGGTCCGTGTAGAAGGTGAGCGCCTTCAGGCCAGCTTCATCGTTATAGGCAACCTTGGTGTCGTTCTCCGTATACGGAGCGCCGCCGAACTGACGGATCAGCACCTCGCGCCACCATTGATGGTCCTGCCCGCCCATGTCGAGAGTCATACCGGCGGAGACGATGTTGCCACTGCCGTCGCGCTTCACGGTCTTCTCGGCGGCGGCCACGAGCTCGTCGATTGTCTTCGGCGGATTGTTGGGATCGAGGCCCGCGTCCTTGAAGGCCTTCTTGTTGTAGAAGAGGGCCAGCGAACGCACCGCGGTAGGCAGGCCGTAATACTCGTTGCCGCGCTTCATGGCGCTCACGATCGGGAAGAAATCGCGCTCGATCTCGGCGGCCGGGAAGGCTTCTGCGCGCAAGGGGCGGATCATCTTGCCGGCGATGAAATTGTCGGTCCAGCCGTAGAACAGCTGCACGACGTCAGGTCCCTGGCCCGCCAGAATCGCGGCCGCGACCTTGGTCTGGTAATCGGCATAGGGGAATGTGGTCTGCTTGACCTTGATGTCCGGATTCGCCTCCTGGAACTTGGCGATGAGCTGGTTCATCGCTTTGACGCGGGTGTCGAATACGTATTGCCAGTATTCGATCTCGACCGCCTTGGCGCCGGTGGAGGCCAGGGTGGCGAAGCCGAAGGCAACGCTCGCGAGCATATGACCGAAACGCATGTCCCTCTCCATTCTTGCTGGCGCTGGGCGCCGATCCTTCTCTGGTGCCGGCCTTTGCGGCCGATCCAACCTTGAGGCTCCCTTAGAGTTGGCAAGCTGTCAATAAGATAATTCACTTGAGTTATTCCATTCGCCGGTTCATCGTGACGGCGTGGAGTTTGGCGATGCCGAGAAAATCCAAAGCCGGGGTACGCTCGACGATCGGCAGTAATCCGGAGCGCAACCGCTCCCACAACCGCCGCGTGGTGCTCGACGTCGTGCGCCAGCTTGGTCCCGTTGGGCGCACCGAGATCTCGCGCCACGCGCATCTGAGCACCCAAGCCGTCTCGAACATCGTCGATGATCTCGTCGCCGATGGCCTTCTCATTAAGACTGGGCGACTTCGGGCAGGGCGTGGGCTGCCGCCGATCCAGTTTGCGGTCAATCCGAACGGCGGGATGACGGCCGGGATCGAAATTGCGGCCGACCATATTTCCACACTCCTTGTTGACATCGGAGGGCGCGTTCGGGCGCAGCGTACCGTTACGATCCCGCGTAACGATCCTGGTACCGTGCTACCCGTCATCGAGGCCGAGATCGCCGCTGCACAGGCTCAGCTGAAATCGCCCGTGCCACAGCTTCTCGGAGTTGGAGTGGTGATGCCGGGGCCGTTCAATGTGGAGGGCATGACCTCCGTCGGCCCCACAACGCTGTCGGGTTGGGCAGACTTCGATGCCGTGACCAGCATCAGCCAAATGCTCGGAACCCCCGTCACTCTCGAGAACGACGCCACCGCCGCAGCCGTTGGTGAACGCCTGCACGGCGCCGCCAAGAATTTCAAGAACTTCTGTCTGATCTACTTCGGGCAAGGCCTCGGCCTCGGCATCATGATCGATGGGCGCCCTTACCGAGGCGCAAACGGCAATGCGGGCGAAATCGGGCATGTGCTAATTGAAAGGGGGGGGCGCCTTTGCTCATGTGGTCAGCACGGCTGTCTAGAGGCCTATGCCTCCGTACAGGCTCTGGCCGAAAAGCTCGCTGCGTCAGGAATTCTTGAAATCGACTATACGCGCCTGGAGCACTTGCACCGTGAGCAGCACCCGATCATCGGGGAATGGATTGCGGAAGCGGCCGGTTATCTCGCGCCTCAGGTTGCGATGCTCGAAAATCTCTTCGATCCCGAGGCCGTTGTCATCGGTGGTGCTTTGCCGACGGGTCTCCTGGAGGATCTCACGAAGGCCATGCAGCCGTTGCCCCTGTCCGTTGCGCGCCGCAGGAACCGGAGCGAAGCACGCCTGATCCATGGCCGCACCGGGCGGTATACGGCGGCACTCGGCGCCGCAGCGCTGCCAGTCCTCGAAGCCATGACACCTCGCCTCGACACCGCTCAGGCAGCCGCGCGCGAACCGAAGAACGAGGAGATCGCACTTGTTGGATGACCACAGACGTTTATCCCAAGCTGTCCATCAGCCGGCTCTTGTCCGGCTGCATCGAGCCCTTAGCCGCTTACGCTCCGTACTCACAGTAATGAATACCGGCGCGCATCCGGACGACGAGATGAACGGGATGCTGGCGGCCCTGCGCTTCGCCTATGGCATGCGGGTCGTGGTGGCCTGCTCCACCCGAGGTGAGGGAGGGCAGAATGCGCTCGGGCCCGAGCGGGGCGGCGTTCTCGGTGTGCTGCGAACCGCTGAAATGGAAGAGGCCGCGCGCCGCATGGATGCGGATGTGGCGTGGCTCGGACATGGTCCCGGTGACCCGGTCCACGATTTCGGATTTTCGAAGAACGGCGACGACACGCTCCGTCGCTGGGGCGAGGAGCGTGTCGTCGAGCGCCTCGTGCGCGCCTACCGCCGCTACCGTCCGGACATCGTCATCCCGACCTTCCTGGACGTACCGGGCCAGCACGGCCACCACCGCGCCATGACCCGCGCGGCCGAGACGGCCCTCGCCCTCGCGGCCGATCCGTCGGCCTTTCCTGAGCATGGCGCAATCGACCTCCGGCCCTGGCAGGTGTCCAAGTACTACCTTCCGGCCTGGTCGGGCGCAGGCTACGCCTATGACGACGAGGTGCCCCCGCCGCCTGCGACGCTGAACCTTGAGGCTGCCGGCGGTGACGAGGTCACGGGCCTCGCCTATAAGCAGCTCGGCGAGTGGTCGCGCGCTGCGCATGCTTCCCAGGGCATGGGTGTGTGGCGCGACAACCCAGTTGATCGGTGGAGTCTGCATCTGAAGGTTTGGTCTGGCGGCGAGGCTGGTTCCGAGTATGATATTCGCGACCATGTCCCCGCAACGCTGGCCGATATCGCGGCCATGCCGGGCGTGAGCAGACCGGCTGCTGCGGCCCTGCAGGAGGCCCAGGTGCAGATCGACGCCGCCATAGCGGCTTTCCCGAATCGTTCCCGAATTGTCGATGCGTTGAGCGACGCGGCGCGTCGGATCGAGGAAGCTCGCAAGGACTTGGGCGAGGAGGCGCTGAGCCAATTGGGCCATCGCCTCGATCGAAAGCTGAGGGAGATTGATGCGGCTCTGTTTGAAACCAGCGTCAACACGGCCCGGGCGGTTTTCGACGGATCAGCGCATCCAGGCGCGCGCTTGGTCTTGCAGGCGCATATCGATGCGCCCGGGCTTTCTGGTGTTACGACGACGCCCCGACTTCCTGCAGGCGTGAACGCCACCGCTATGCGCGACGAGCCAGGGCTCGTGCAGTATGAGATTGCAATCCCGGAATCGGCGCCCCATACGAGAAATTATCCCGAAGCCTTCGATCCGCTGGGCGGCAATGGCGAGGCAGGCCTTCGCGTTGCGAGCAAGGTTGGAGAACGCAGGATCGAGGTCGATCTCGATTTGGAGAAGCCCCTGAAAATCGGGCCGCGGCACTCCCTGTCTCTCGATCCTGCGGTGGCACTCATAAAGGTGGGAGAACCTGCCTCCGGAATCCGGGTGCGAACGGCTGGAGTCGAGCCGACGGATTGGCAGGTGCCGGTGGGGTGGACAGTTCGCCAGCAAGGGGACGCCTGGGTTGCCGTGCCGCCTCGTGAGGTTGGCGCTGGCATTGCAACACTCGTTCCTGTGGTGAATGGCAGGCCTGCGAGTTCGGTGCGGACCATCGCGTATCCGCACATTCGGCCGACATCGATCATAGAGACGGTAGAGCTGAGGGTCCTCTCGCTCGACGTTTCTCTCCCGGGTGAGGCCCGCATTGGCTATGTGGGTGGCGGGAGCGACAATGTCGGCGCCCATCTGCGCCGTCTCGGCCTCGACGTGACGGATCTCGGGGAGGCTGAACTGAAGGCGGGTTCCCTCTCCGCCTTCACCACCATCGTTGTCGGCATCTTCGCATTCGGCCTCAGGCGCGATCTCCAGGCAGCCACAGAGCGGCTGCATCGTTTCGTGGAGGAGGGGGGACATCTGGTGACGCTCTACCATCGTCCCACCGACGCGTGGGACCCCGCGACCACGCCGCCCCGCCGCCTCGTCATCGGCTCGCCCTCACTGCGCTGGCGCGTGACCGATCCCGCCGCTCCCGTCAGGGTCCTGAAGCCGGAACATCTCCTGCTGACCTCCCCGAACTGTATCGACGCTGGGGACTGGCAGGGCTGGGACAAGGAGAGAGGCCTCTATTTCGCGGCGGAGTACGATGCCGCTTACGAGGAGTTGCTGGCCTTGAACGATCCGGGCGAGAAGCCGCTCAAGGGCTCCCTGATCTCCGCCCGCATAGGGCGCGGGCGGCACACACATGTGTCGCTCGTGCTGCACCACCAGCTTGACAAGCTGGTTCCCGGGGCGTTCCGCCTGCTCGCCAACCTCGTTCAGCCTGCCTGAGGCTATGGCGGTCGAAGCCGAAAGCCGATCCACCGGCTCGGCAGTCTCCCTGTGGACCAGCGCGGGATGGCTGCTGCTCGACATGAGCTTGGTCACGATCATGCAGGCCATGGTCAAGGCGAAGGGCGACACCTATCCGGCGGTTCAGCTCGTCTTTCTGCGGTCTCTCGTCGGGTTCTTAGCCGTGGTGCCGCTGATGTGGCGCCACCGTGCCAAGCTGACGAACCTGTCGAACATACGCGGCCATCTGATGCGCGTCGCCTTCAACTCCACGGCATTGACTTGCAACTTCGCAGCCTTCGCGGCCCTCCCGCTCGCCCTGGTCACCGCCATAGGCTACACCCGCCCCCTGATCCTGCTGGCAATGGCGGCTGTTCTGCTTGGAGAGAGGGTGAGCCGAATCCGCTACGCGCTCACGGCGTTAGGTTTCCTCGGCGTTGTCGTCATGCTGCGACCTGACGAGATACCCTGGAACATCGGCCTGCTCGCCGCCTTCGGCTCCGTGCTCTTCGGCGCGCTCTCCGTGGTGCAGACGCGCCGCCTTGCTGGCGAGGACACGATTGTTCTGATGCTCTTCTATACGGTGGGCCTGACGCTCCTGACATCCGTTCCGGCGGCCCTCGTCTGGGTGCCGATCCCGTGGGCTGAGGCACCGAGCATCATCCTGATCGGGATCCTGGCCCAAGTCGGGCAATATTGCTGGCTTCAAGCCTACCAGAAGCAGGAGGCGCGGCTCCTGGCACCCATCGGATACCTGTCCATCATCTTCTCGGGCTTTGCAGGCTGGCTCTACTTCGACGAAGTTCCATCATTGTCTCTGTGTATCGGTGCAGCCGTCGTAGTCTTAGCCACGATGCTCACGACACCAGCCGAGCAGTGGCTCAAGTCCAGAAGGCAAAGACAAGGACTAAGCTGACGTCGAAGCATCATCGCAATATCAAATTTTAGCGTTCTTTTTTTCTAGGATGGCAAAGTTAGCTGGCGGGCCTGCTGTTCGAGAGCAGCCAGATAGGCGGCGGGATCGTGCCGAAAGCGAG
>NZ_JAFBID010000123.1 GCF_016811235.1 Microvirga arabica | reverse complement strand
AAGGCGCTGTTCACGCGACAGCCCTGAGATTAGGCGGCGGCCTGCTGGTTGCGCGGTGCCTTCCAGTTCCAGGGCAGCAGCTCGGCGGGATGCTCCGGCAGTCGTGCCAGAACGTCGGCCAGCCAGGCGCGCGGCTAGGACGGGCGTGATCTCGACCGGCACAAAGGCAGGACCGGTGTCGCCAAGCCGGCCTTAGCGGGCCACCTCGCTGACCTTCACGCCCGGTTGCATCGTCTCTTCCACGATCTGGAGTTTGGCCTGGAGGCTCCAGCGCCACCGGCGCTCCGTGCCGGAACTTCGATCTTCATCGATCTGCCGATCTTAAAGCGAGCCTTAAGGTCAGAACGTCATGCGCAAGCGGCTCTCTCACAAGAGGGCACACACCAAGCGCTTACGTCACGACTTCACGAGCGTATCGAGCAAGAACAGCATCGCCATCACCATAGATGGCAAGGGCGCCTGGCGCGACAACGTCCTTGTTGAGCGGCTCTGGCGCAGCGTCAAATACGAGGAGGTGTATCTGAGGGCCTACGACAGTGTCACGGAGGCCGACACTTCGATTGGTCGGGATCTGACCTTCTACAATGGCCGGAGGCCTCATTCGAGCCTTGACCGCAGGACACCCCATTAGCCCTACTTCAATCCGCTGCCGCAACTTGCGGTGGCCTAACCCCGCAGACGCTCCACTTAGACAACCGAAAACGCTGTTCAAACTAACCGAGCCACTTCAGGGGGTATAACAGCAAACGCTGTCATTGAGCGGATGCCCCCGTCACATTCCCGGACAGATTCACTTTCCGACGAAGCGCCTCTCGAAGTTCACTCTCAGCTGCGACAGCCGAGACGTCCTCGACGCCGCCCAATGCGACATGGACAACATCATTCGGGCTGAGCGAGGTGAAATCAGAGACCGTTGTTTTATGTTCTTGGCCATCAACTTGCCGGACTAACGTGTACACGGGCTTCCAGCTATCCCGCTTCCAACGTTCCGCCGCAAGCATAGGCGCGGTAACCACCGCCTCCTCAAGGAGGCCCGTAGCCGTCCGAAGCTTTGCATTTAAGCTCTCAATGTTCGCCTCAGCTTGTTGAGTTTCGACAAGAAGGCTCCCGCGGGTTTCGTTTTCAAGGCTTACCTCTTTCTGAACAGCCCCGTTGATGCCCTGCTTCGCCC
This sequence comes from Microvirga arabica, assembly GCF_016811235.1. Taxonomy (GTDB): domain Bacteria; phylum Pseudomonadota; class Alphaproteobacteria; order Rhizobiales; family Beijerinckiaceae; genus Microvirga; species Microvirga arabica. The sequence goes on along the minus strand of NZ_JAFBID010000123.1, from coordinate 10,646 downwards.
TAAGTATAGCTGTCTCATAATCAAGCAAACGGCCTTCAAGATCTGCGACGACACGTTCCAGAGCAAATTCCCGCGACGATACCGCAAGACCTTTTTCTACTAGGCCATTAACTTTCGACAGTTCTTGCCGCGCAAGCGCAACCTGTTTGATTTGGACCTGAATCTTCTTGTTGAGCGACGATACTTCGGCAGAAAGAAGATCCTTCAGGTTTGTCAATACTTCGCGCTGTGAGCGAAGCGACTCGCGCCGACTCTGCAATATGTCCCTCTCGCTAGCGATCCATTGTTCGGCTTTGGGATCGCCCTCGAGCTCTTTCGGTACTGGAACGTGATCGATGCCGGATAGCTCCGCCTGCAGGCGAGCGTGACGCGCATAGGCCCTTCTAAGGTCATTCTGAGCCGCCTCGACGGAAGCTTGCGTAGTGATACGCTCGCGCTCCAATCGCAGGAGGCCGGTATCAGTGATTCGGCGTTCACCTCCAGCCATGCCAACGGCCTGAAGGACCGTCAAGCCCGGACGAAAGCTGTACTCTCCTGGCTTCTCGACATCACCCACTACATAGACCGGCCGGTACTGCACAATCTGTACTACTGTTGAAGGCTTGTTAGCCATACCGAAGCGCTTCTGCAACGCCTCTGATATAAACTCGGCAACCTGCACAGAGGTGCTGCCCTCCGCTGGAACGTCGCCTACCAAGGGAATTTGCACCGTACCCGATGGTGCAATAACATATTCCCCACCTATTCCGCTCCATTCATGGTACTCATTTTTCCCGGCGCGCCATTCGACGACTTTGACCCGGATCTTATCTTGCACAGTCAACTGATAATCAGCGGCATGACCAATGGTTGGTAAAGTAGTTACTAAGCCGATGGATAAGACGCGAAGCACCCAGGTGGAGCGACCGTAACTCATTGGCCTCATCCCGAGTTTTGATGCTGCACGTTTCAAGCGGGAGAATAGTGCAAGCTTCAACAGATTTGCTGACGTCATGATTTCTTGGATTGTTGGAATTATGGCCACCATTCTCTACGATCCGATCCACTTGCTCCCCAGATGCCATCCTCCTCTGGGTCAAGCTTTGAGAGGCTCGTGAAGAACCGGACTCAACGTACCAGGAGTCTGCAGACGAGGTTTCATCTCATATCGGCCGGAGCTACAGCGCCGCTTCCCAGAGGAGCCCGGAGGACACACTCCTATCGCTTCGCCCAACACACAGTTAAGACTCACCGATCGCCTCATTCTCGCTGTAACGGTCGACCGCGTAAACAGCAATTCCGGATTAGGGTTAGTACCCACCACCAGAGTAAACCCAGCCAGCGACCTTCTATCGCTCGGGCGCGATACCAACATCGGGAAACTCTAATTCACGGAACACAATTTAAGTCAGCCGCAAGCTCATTCACGCGTCCATGCCTCTTTGTTACTAGTTCTTATTTGCCTTGTCTGCGCCTGTGCCGCTCATTGATGAGTTTAGATGATACGGCTTAAAGTAAAGAAACCAAGGGGGGGAAGATAGTGATGAAGATCGTAATTACCGGTAACATGGGTTATGTGGGGTCTGCCGTAATGGCACATCTTCGCTTCGCCTTTCCGGCGGCTACCACCGTGGGGATCGATACCGGCTTATTCGCGCACTGCATAACCCAGGGAGCGACACCCGAGCGCAATATCAATATTCAGGTCTTCAGAGACGTCCGCGACCCAATCGAGGATGTACTCCAAGGAGCAGATATCGTTGTACATCTCGCTGCTGTCTCAAACGACCCGATGGGCATGCGGTTCGAGGAAGTCACACAGCAAGTGAATGAATCAGCGAGCATACGAGTTGCAGAACTCGCCGCGCGAAGCGGTGTTTCCCGCTTCGTCTTTGCCTCAAGTTGCTCGATATACGGTTTCGCGGAAGGCGGAGCACGCTCAGAGGAGGACTCGCTAAATCCATTGACTGCTTACGCCAGATCCAAAGTTGGTGCGGAGGAGGGTCTGCGGGAAGTTGCTGCTAATAGTGACATGACCGTATTTGCCTTGCGCTTCGCCACAGCGTGCGGCTTCTCTGGCCGGACTAGACTTGATCTTGTACTAAATGACCTAGTGGCCTCTGCACTGTCGACCGGACGCATCTCCGTTCTGAGTGATGGAACGCCGTGGCGTCCGCTCATTCACCTGAACGATATGGCACGAGCTATCGAATGGGCAATCATTCATCCTTTGGCTGCTAATGAACCGTTCCTCGCTGTCAACATCGGAAGCGACGAGTGGAACTACCAAGTGGCTGAATTGGCTGAGACTGTTCGGTCCGTCGTCGCTGGAACCAAGATAGAGATCAACAAGGACGCGCCACCTGACAAGCGGTCATACCGGGTTGATTTCTCACGTTATAGGTCGGTCGCACCGAATCATCAGCCACAGGTATCTCTCACTGAGGCAATAACAGACATACGTGATGGGCTCCTCAGTATAGGTTTTAGAGACGCCGACTACCGACACTCGAATCTCATACGCTTCAACGTGCTCGACCAACACCTCAGCGCAGGCAGGCTTCAACGTGACCTTCGGTGGACTGCACATCCAAACTTCCCTCGGAGATCGTCCGTCCCATCTGGTACGACGCCAACCACCAGTGCCGCGTAGCTCAGCTCGCGATAGGCATGTCAGGCGTCTCGTCTGTGTAGTTTCGCGATAGCGCCTGATGAAAGTATCTGTCCGTCCATTCGCATCAGCATGAACCTGTGCCTCTCGCGATAGAATTTGGGTTTGTAAAATGATCTTCCGTGAAACTGGTTTAGATGGCGCTTGGCTCGTCGACCTTGACAGAAGGAGCGACGATCGTGGTTTCTTTGCCCGGATGTTCTGCACGAAAGAGTTTAACGCAGCGGGCCTCGAGACAGACTTTCCTCAAATCAACACTTCCTTGAGCTCAACTGCAGGTACGTTGCGCGGAATGCATTACCAGATACCGCCTGCTGCCGAGGTGAAGGTCGTGAAATGCATTAGCGGCGCTTTGTGGGATTGCATCATAGACCTCAGGCCAACATCGCCAACGTTCCGCAAGTGGTACGGTGCTACGCTGACGGCAGAGAACCGGGTTATGATGTACGTACCCCGTGGGTTCGCTCACGGGTTCATTACATTGAGCGATGAAACGGAAGCTCTCTACTTGGTAAGCGCGCCCTACGCGCCAGGTCATGAGCGGGGCCTGCGCTGGGACGATCCTGCCCTCGGAATCGAATGGCCACGCCGTCCAGCAAAGATCTCCGCGAAAGACGAATCGTGGAGCTTGTTCGATCCCGAGTTGCATGGGGTCGACGCATTCCGAGGTGTTGGGGCGGAGAATATCCAACTCGATCACAGTCCGCTGGCGAGTGGAGTTAGAGCATGATCATTGTTGATAGCGCTATAGAGGCTCGCTTGAGAACTGGGCAGCCCATCATGGTCGGCATGTATGGCGCTGGTTTCATGGCGCGAGGAATGCTGATCAACGTCGAACGCCATATGAGAGTGCTTAGGGTAGCCGCGATTTGCAATCGAAACGTCCAGCGAGCCGTCGCCGCCTTCCAGGACGCCGGCGTTAGCCGTGAGGACATCGTTCGAGTCGCAAGTTCTGCCGAGCTATCTCAAGCACTTCGGATTGGCAAAAGGGTTGTCACCGATGATCCGACGCTCATCGCTAGAGCAACGGCGATTGATGTAGTCTTTGAGACTACCGGTAACGTAGAGTACGGTGCAGGAGTAACACTTGACTGTATTGAGAACGGCAAGGATGTCGTGTCGCTAAATGTCGAGCTCGACGCTACGGTTGGCCAGTTACTACGCGTTAGAGCGGAGGCTCAGGGGGTAATCTTCACAGGAGCCGACGGTGACCAGCCTGGCGTGACCATGAACCTTGTACGGCACATTAAGGCTATGGGCTTGCGCCCACTGGTGTGTGGCAACATCAAAGGATTGCAGGACCGATTTCGTAATCCCGCCACACAGGCTGGTTTCGCGAAGCAGTGGAATCAAACCCCAAGCATGGTTGCGAGCTTTGCTGATGGAACAAAGATGATGGCTGAGCAGGCTGTTGTCGCCAACGCCGTGGGGCTTAAGGTTTCAAAACGCGGGATGATCGGCAGGGAGTTCAACGGTCATGTTGACGCGCTAGTTGACTTCTATGATGTCGACGAGCTGCGTGCCCTTGGTGGTATAGTAGACTATGTTGTTGGCGCAAAGCCGAGTCCAGGCATCTACGTTGTCGCAGAGGCACTTGATGAGAACCAAGCTTTCTACCTAAATCTTGGAAAGCTCGGCAACGGCCCATTATACAGTTTCTATACAGCGTGGCACCTCACAACGCTTGAGTTTGGAATATCGATCGCACGTGCGGTTTTATGCCGGGATGTAATCATTGGCGGCACAAAGCCACCGTCGGTTGACGTCGTAGCGGCAGCAAAGAGAGACCTCCACGCCGGTGAGACAATTGATGGCATAGGTGGCTTCATGACCTATGGACTAGCTGAGAACTACGAAACATCACGTAGCGAAGATTTGCTACCAATGGGACTGGCTCAAGGGTGTCGCCTCAAGGCAGATATCAGACGTGATCAAGTACTCACTTACCATGATGTTGAAGTGCCACTGGACAGCGTCGCGCATAAATTGCGCCGTGAGCAGGATAATCTGTTTCCAGTGGTCAACGGGCAATTGCCGACCATCACGCTTGAGTCTTCCCAAGTGACCGTCTGACTCAGAGGATCTAAGAACAGAGGGCCATGCAATGAAAGTCGTCATTTTTGCAGGTGGGTATGGCAGCAGGCTCGCAGAGGAGACAGTGTTGCGGCCGAAACCAATGGTGGAAATTGGGGGAAGGCCTATCATCTGGCATATTATGAAGATCTACTCACATTATGGTTTCAACGAATTTGTGGTCCTTGCCGGTTACAAAGCAGACTATATCAAGCAATACTTTCTTCAGTTCTCACAGATGAACAGCGATTTTACAGTCGACGTTCGTACCGGGGAAATATTATGGAGCCGCCCGCTATCAGAGGATTGGAAAGTCACTGTACTTGACACTGGCCTCGAGACGATGACCGGCGGGCGTCTGAAACGTGCGCAACACATTATTGGCAAGGAACGATTTCTGCTGACGTACGGCGATGGTGTCTCGAGCGTCAATATTTCCCAAGTTATACGGACTCACGAAGCCAACTCCAATTGGGTAACACTGACAGGAGTCTCTCAGCCTGGACGATACGGAGCTTTGAGGCTCTCTGATGATGGAAAGAAGGTTCGATCGTTCCGCGAGAAGGCGGCTGGAGATGGCGGTTTGATCAACGGAGGTTTCTTCGTTTGCGAGCCTGAGGTCTTCGGGCTAATTGATAATGATGAAACTGTATGGGAGGAGGAGCCTATAGAACGCGTACTCGAACGTAGCAGATTAGGTGTGCACTGGCACAGGGGATATTGGCAAAGCATGGACTCTCTTCGCGACAAGATTGTCTTGGAGAAGGAATGGTCAGGCGGGGCGGCACCATGGAAGGTCTGGGCATAAGCAAAACCGTCTTCTATAGCCGCGCGAAAGCTGTTTATATGGATTGCTTCATACTGTGCAGTTGCTACTGTTAGCAACTGCTTCGTGAGAACAGATGAGGCCCGATCCATTTTTGGGCGGCGCCAGGGTCGTAGAAGCACCAAGGTGAACTGGTGGGGAAGCCATGACACCTCGTTCGTGGGTGACCCTTCAAGCAGTTTAGCGGTGTCGAAAAATTTGTGTTCGAAGGGACGCTTTTGGGAGATCGTAGCCGTTGAGCAAGGTCAGAACCACAATTAGGACGCAGGACATAGGGAGGAGGTCGCGTCCGCGGCAGGGTAGACGCATATACGTGCCTTGACTGACGAACTCGTCCGCAATCCCGTCATCACTGAGATGACATTTTAGAAGCGGAACAAGTAATTCGTTCACATCAACGCTGACAAGAACGTTTGTGTCGAAATGCCACGTCGGATTACTCGATTGGAAGGTGCAAGTCGAATAGTTCTATAGTGTTCTCATTGTTTCTGAAGCGGTTACAAATTTCCCTATTGAACTCCGTAACCTCGTCCATTGTATTCGAGCTGGAACGATCCAGCCTGCTCTATTTCTCACCCCAGTAACTTATCTTTTCGCAGCGACCGTGGGCTAGGTAACTATCGCGCGTATCCTCGAAGTACCTTGCAGCATGGAAGGTTCCATCGGACGACATGTGAAGGTTTCCAGAGTGAGCATAGAAGCTATAAGGGCTGTCGCCATATGCGACCTCTGGCGCCGTAAGAAATGCAGTGACGTAGATCCGGAAACGTTTGTTACACATCTCTCCTTCCAACTTTTCTCTGCTGCACATGACCTTCTCGTCGTTCGCCTTCACCTGCAGAAAAAACTGTCGATCGCCTAGTGCTTCAGCCGTTATCGCTCCAGCATAATAGGGAGCGAGTTTTCGTGCGGGTCCTTTAGCTTCTTTGTACTGTATGCCGACGACCGTCTCTGATACACAAACGTAATTTCCTAATGCAGCGGTGTGATCTTGCGCAGTAGAAGCAGCCGGAGCCAAGAGCCCGCAGACCACTGCTGTCAACATAATCGGCAGTTTCCTCATAGGAGCATCTCTCCACTAATCTAGTGCTGTACCCGAGCGCGGGTCCTTAACTCGATGGCTGATGCGCCTATCGCAATAAAACCAATACTAAAGCTGCAACCTGCTGGTAACGCCATTCTGCGCATACTAGATTCGACTGCAAACTTTCTCAAGTGCCTTTGCCGAGGGTATTCGCCTTGCGTTTACGAGGTACCCCTTTGGTTGCGAGATCCCGGCCGTCTGACTGGTTGACGAAGCTCAGGCCTGCTGGGTTATGATCACGCGCCGACAATTACACAACGTATAACAAGGGAGTATCCGTCTTATCTTGACCGTCCCAGTCGCATGACCTTCCACGTGCGGACGACAGAAGATGGCGGCTCTACAGCAGCGTCGCTGGATTGCACCAAGACTTACGGAAGAATAAACTGGGACTGTGAATGAACTGGCGTCTACTTCGCCGTTCGCCGTCAGCAAATTGTTGTGTTTGTAGTGTTCGGTCAGTTGCAGGATCAATATCGCAGTCTCTGGCTAAACGGCGGGAACACTCCTCGTGATGAGATGAAGGTTGGTGGATAGACCGAAGATGCCGGATAAGACCAAGTATTGCTTCCCTACGTGCACCAGCAGCGGAGTCGAAGCGATCAACAACGTTCCAATTTGGCTCAGCCCGCAACAGTCATTCTCATTGCAAGAGGATCAGCATTCGATACAGCTGAAATTTGGTGCCTCGATGACGCATGAAATCGGTCGTGACGTATGTCGGGGTGTCCTGCTGTGATCCTAAAAGGATATTGCTGCTCTTGGTTCGAAGTCCAATGCTGATCCACATCGATAGGGGTGAAGGTAGATAATCGTGAAACACTATCGCGGCGAAACAAAAACCTCAATCTTGGATGAACCGCAGACGGTCGAGCCCGCGGCCGATCTTTCGAAGATCGGCCGTATCATACGCCGTCAGCTTCCATTCGCGGTCATGGGAGCTGTAGTCGCAATCCTGATTGCAAGCTGTGTGCTGTGGTTACTTGAGCCCTCATATCGTTCGCGGATCCAGATACTGTTAGATCAGGAAAACACTAAACTCGTTGCAAAGATTTCAGGTGAGCAGCAGCCTGCAGACTCCAATGAATACATCGCGACACAGCTCGGCCTTATAAGTTCCGACATCATCGCCCGTCGTGTGATTTACGATCTTGGGTTGACTTACGACAATGAGACAGCGCGTTTAGCAACCGTCGCGAAGGAAGATTCGGAGAGGGTACAACTTTCCCACCCGATGAGAGTAACATCCGAAGATCTAGTCAAAGCTAATATCAGTCCAGCCACAATTAGTGTGCTAATGAATAGCATCTCTGCCTATCAGCTTGGGCGGAGCCTCGTGATTGAGATCGCGGTGAATGATCCAGATCCCCAGCTGGCTCAGCAGCTCGCGAGCGCATATGGCCGCGCTTATTTGACAGATCAGCTGAGTGCGCGCTTTGAGGCTATGCGCAGAGCTGGAATCTGGCTAGAGGACCGCATCAACACCCTAGGTGAGCAATCCCTCAAGGCAAGCGCCGCCGTCGAGAAGTTCCGGGTTGACCAAAATCTGATCTCGAGTAACGGACGCCTAGTTTCAGATCAGCAACTTGGACAATTGTATGAGCAACTCATTACCGTCAAATCGGCTGTCGCGCGAGCTGCCGCCAGGGTTCAAGTATTTGAGGATGCGCTTAGCACCAGCGACGTAAATAAGATCATCAGCTTTGTCGGAATGACGTCGGACGCGCTCCGTAATGCACCAATCCGGTCGTTGGTGGATGAATATGTGGCGGTAACGGCTCGTGCTCGCGACGTGACTCTTGACTGGGGGGATCAAAATGAGCAGGCGAGGGCCCTCTCCGCAGAGGGAAAACGTTTGTCGGGACTCATCACTGATGAAGCGAAGCGTATCCTGGATGGTTATCGGGGGGATTTCCATGTCGCCCAGTCCGAAGAAAAGTCAATCGAATCAGCGATCGCGGCGGCCGCCGGCCAGTCACAGTCTGATATGTCTACACTTGTTATGCTGCGGAATCTTGAGCAGCGCGCAGCATCATATAACTCTTTGTACCAAGATTATCTTGCTCGGTACCAGCAGGCTGTACAACAGCAATCGCTGTCACTCACATCTGGCCGCGTGATATCTCAGCCTGAACTGCCGAGCATACCCGTTTTCCCGAAGGAGAAACTTGTTTTTGCGCTCGCATTGCTTTTAGGAGCAGGTGCAGGCGGAGGACTTGGCTTCATGCGCGAACTTCTGGATAGAACCATTCGCACCGGGTTAGACATTGAAGAGCATGGGGCAAACTTTCTGGGGTATATCGGAAAAGCTCAAGGAACTGAAACTACGGGCCAAAATCGGCTGGGACCTGCGAGTTCCTCTGCTCGGATCGGCACAAATAATACAAAGGGGGACTGCTGGTCCTCTGTACTTCATCGTGCCAAGATTGCACTTGCCCTTTCCGTAAATAGACAAGACAAAGTTGTGGGGGTGATATCGCTTCATCCGAGCCATTCGAGATCCTTGTTTGCGCTTGCCTTCGCGGAGAGCGAAGCCCAGGCAGGCTACAAAGTTCTTCTTATTGAGCGCGATGCAGAGTCTAGCCATCTCAGCGCAACGTTAAAGGAGAGTGGCGTTCCAGTGGTCGAAATAGGCTCTGACTACCGTAAACTCGACTCTGCTTCGGATAGTGATCAGCGTCGAATAGTGTTCATTCCTGCGTCCCGCGAGGAGTGCAGTGAGGGTGCGAGAGAGCCAATTACTGCCGCGCAGCTTAAGGAATGGAGCTCGACTTTCGATCGCATTATCGTTGATCTCCCTCCGGCTGGGCCAGTTTCCGAAGCTCGTGTTCTTGCACCAGCATTCGACGGATATATCTGCCTTGCGGAATGGGGGAAAACGTCACGCCGTCTTCTACAACGTCTCCTTAGCTTCCACGCGGAGTTCAGCAAGGTCGCCGGCGTAGTGATCACTAATGTTGATATGAGAAAGTTGCACTTGTTTGATCCTGAAGCCGCAAACGACGTTCGCAAGGCACGCTTCACGCGAGGAATTTTTTAAAGATCGCCACCAGAACAAGGCTTCACATGCCTTGTAGTCGTCCCTCAGCAAGGACCCTGGTTGAATGACTCTGATACCTCTCCTTCTCTACTGGACTATCGCCTTGTGGGGGCTCACGTCGCGTCGGCCTGTTCTATTGTACCTGTTTTTCGGCAGCTTTCCATTCGGCTCCTTTGCTGTGATCCCACCTAGTGCCATCGGTGGATTAACGATAATACCTACAACCATGACTTTGGTGTTTCTAGTAGTCAAAGTATTCAGCAATGAAAGAAACCTGCTGACAGGTATATCATCGGTACTGGATCCGCGCAGGCTTGGAATCCTGTTTGCGTTTTGGATAGTTGCCGCTGTCACAACACTTTTTATGCCGCGGCTCTTCGCCGGAAGCGTATTGGTCATACCTATGCGCGGGGATGTTTCGGTTGCAACTCCGCTAGCCGCCACTCCGCAGAATATTTCTCAGCTAGCGTACTTAACCTTGTCAATTATCGGGGCTTGTGCCTTCGCGCAGATACTAAAAGCGCCACACATGCGCCAGACAGCTCTTCATGGCTATGCTTTTGGAGCTGCATTGCTGGTTCTAACAGGTCTTCTGGATTTCGCATCGCAGCATGTCCCGATCAAGCCAGTCCTAGATGTCTTCAGGACTGGGACATACTCGTTCCTCGTTGAGGTCGAAGTGCTCGGATCAAAGCGTATTGTCGGCTTAATGCCTGAAGCATCTACTTACGGCAGCACATGTGTTACGATGCTTTGCGTTCTATATTTCTCAAGGCGTGCGCTCCAGAGTGACTATGTGCGGGATATCTATGTTCCTGTTCTGCTCTTGCTTTTGCTTCTGTTCGCGTGGCTTTCAACCTCCTCCGCTGCTTACATAGGGATTGTGCTCTTCCTCTTCGTTGCGACTATCGAGTGGACGGTTCGCTTTGTGGAGACGCATTACAACAAGTTGCGGCGGCGTCATCTTGGTTCG